>CAVWGE010000003.1:0-309248 GCA_963754385.1 uncultured Chloroflexia bacterium
TACGTGGAAAACTCATATCAGAAATTTGCTAAAAATGTCGCAATAATAGGGATTACCAACCTCCTATACTTTCTAGGTGGGTTAATCCTAGTGTTTCTGCTTACTAAAACATTAGGGGCTGGCGACTACGGAATATGGGTCCAAGTAGATGTGACCGTTCAGCTAGCCCTAGTCATTGCTGGGCTAGGCTTGCCGTTTGCCTTGTCGAGATTCCTGGCTGCGGAAACAGACAAAGGGAATTTGCAAGACGGGTTTTACTCAGCACTCACCATAGTTACCTTGGTTACCTTAGCTGCCTCCATTTTATTGATTGTTCTTGCCGAACCTATTGCCAAAGCCTTTTTTGCGGGTGCCACACAAATAGTGCTAATAACCAGTCTTATTATTCTAGTCTGGTCTTTAGACACGATGTTTCTTAATCTATTTAATGCAAAGCTTCAAATGCTAACCTATGGTCTTTTCACGATTGCCACGAAGTTCGGTGAGATTGGCTTGATTGCTTATTTTGTCTTAAATGGTCACGGGATACTGAGTGTAGTGCTTTGTGTTTTGGCAATTAGAACTCTGATATTGCTAATTCTGTTCTTCCTTGTAAAATCTCAGATTGGTATCAAAAGGCCACGTTTTTGCAACGCTAGGGAATACTTGAGCTTTAGTCTACCAACCGTCCCCAACAATGTTTTTGCCTGGTTAGTTTCCTCTAGCGACAGATATGTCATTGGATACTTTCTAGGAGCGGCATCTGTTGGTGTTTATTCTGCAGGTTATGCACTGGGAGTAATTCCAATCACGCTTGCCGTAGTATTGGCCTCTGTCCTGTCTCCTACATTATCCAAGCTTTATGACGAGGGCAAAATTAGTGAGGTAAAAACGCACTTGAGCTACTCTTTGAAGTATTTTCTGGCATTGACTATCCCTTTTGTCTTTGGAACACTAGTTCTTGCTAAGCCAGTATTGAGGATTCTCTCGAACTCTGAAATAGCTTCCCAGGGGTATTTTGTTGTCCCTTTGGTTGCTCTAAGCGTTTTGTTCTGGGGCGCTTACTGGGTGATAAGTCATATTTTAGTGCTAGTTAAAAAAACAAAAATAATGGCCCTTATCTGGGTAATTGCTGCTGTAGCCAACCTCGGACTTAATATAGCATTAGTGCCTCACTTGGGGATTCTGGGTGCAGCTCTCAATGCTTTAATTGCCTACTCTCTGGCACTGAGTATAGGAACCTACTATTGTTTCAAGGAGTTTACATTTACAATTGACTGGCGCTTCATAATAAAGAGCCTGGCCGCTTCGGTGATAATGTCTGTGATCATCTGGATAGCATATCCGAAGACTATTTTGCATACAGGTATAATGATCCTAGCCGGATTAACAATATATGGGATAACTCTTGTCCTGCTTAGAGGTTTCTCGAGGGAAGAGGTCGGTTTCTTTAGAAAGTTACTTAGGGAAGGCGCCAATGTTATGAATACTGATGATAGAACTGGGTGATATTCGGCTTACCAAAAGTTCAAGTTCTAACATCTTCTTACAACTGCGCCTGCGGGTGCATCTTTTCTGGAATATAGGCGCGAGATCGCAAATAGGCGGCGAATTTGAGTAGCAGCAAGTCATTATACTTGCGGGCGAAGAGCTGGGCACCAAAGGGCAGACCCCCGGGTGACACAAAGACGGGCGCGCTGATAGCAGGAAGATGGGTTAAAGTCCACATTAGCGCTTGGTCACGCTTCTCTCTTTCCTCCCGCAATGGCGCTTCGCCCACTGTGCTGAGGCACAAACCTGCATCAAAATCGCTCATCAATTCATCCATAATGATGATAAGCTCTTCCTGATCGTTCAAAGCCTGCTGATATTGCTCCTTCGTAATGGACCTCCCATGTTCAATAAGTTCATACATGATGGGAGACACTAGTTCTTTTCTTTTTGCCTCGTCCTTAAAGTAATACGCCAATGTTGAGTCGTAGATCATGGCGTGAATCTCATGGCACCGTTTCATTGGTTTTGGCAATTTAACCCCTACAATCTCAATATTCTTATCTCTCATTAGGGTGTTAATCCAGCTGAGGAATGCCTCCTCAGCATAAGGATGGATAAATTCCCAGGCACTGTTGGGGAAAAGTGCAACTCGCCACGGCCGATTATCGGGCTTGTTTTGCCGCTGTTTATTGGTCAGAATAGTGTTGCTGATGGGGTAGTCCCGGCCATGCACTCGAAGCACATTGAACACGGTCTCTAGATCTTCGAAGTAAGCGGTAAAAAAACCTAGAGTATCAAGGCTGTCGGTGGTTTTGAGGGTGCCCGTACGAGGTATAAGGCCAAACGAAGGTTTGAAGCCGTACACGCCACAATAGCTTGCAGGGCGGATGATAGAGCCGGCAGTTTGTGAACCTAGAGCAACAGGAACCATGCCAGTCGCCACAGCAACAGCCGAACCAGATGAAGAAGTGCCGGGGTTTCTGGAAAGATCATGCGGATTAAGCGTTTTGCCGAGGGCGTGAACGGCGAATTCTGCGGTAACAGTCTTTCCCGCCAACAACCCACCAGCCCGTTTGATATGAAATACTACTCTAGCATCATTGCCTGGGTTAAACCCTTTCCAGATGGGACTGCCCATCTCCGTGAGAAAATCCTTGGTATTGAATATATCTTTTATTCCCACTGGAATCCCCTCCAAAAGCCGCATGGACTTTTCTGAGGCGAGGCGTTTCTCGATTTCATGAGCTCCCTCAAGCAGTAACTCGGGATTGAAGGCTTGAAAGGCTTGGATGTGGGGGTCAACCTCTTGGATGCGGCTGATGCACGCCTCGGCAATGTCAACCGGTGTCACTGCCTTGTTGAGATATCCTTCAAGAATTTGCTTGATGCTCCATTGCGTGAAGATATTAGCTGACAGGTCATGGCGCTCCTTCATTTCGCGGGAGATTTGTCTACCGGTATCATAATGTGGTATTTCTTTACTCTTCAGTCTTTCTATCAGTTGCAGGGTGAATGGCAGAATTCGTTCCTCGTTTGATTTCTCTTTTGGCAGGACAGGCATGTCCACACCTTTGAGCTGCGGCATCCGCTGACTTTCCATGGCCTTATAGAACTCATCTTCATTCATATTGGCGATGCCGAGAAAATAGTCCAGCGCCTCCGGACGTATAGGGTCAATTTGACTAATCAGCCTTAAGCCCTCCTCCCGGGTGAGTAAGCCATTACGGACATCGATGCATGCCTGGTCCGTAGCCCGTCCAAAACCCCGTTTCAAATAGCAGGTGAAGTCATGCATGCCTGGCATCACACATTCCGCACTCTTGTAACGTTTGTAGCTATTTTCTATCTCGGTTTCCCGCCAGCCGTATTCGTCCCGAACAAACTCGGTTTGTCGCTCACCGTCCCAAAAGATGTAAGTGCCGAGATGGATCCCCATCACGCCAGCCTCTTCACATTCTTGCTCAGTCGGTAGCTGGAACGGATGAACATCCTTCGGTGTGATATAGTCACAGACCATTTGGTTCGGGGTCTTTTTAGCCGAAACCTTGGTAAAATACTCCCGGTCAAACTTGATTGGTTCGTAGTAAGATGCCCGCCCCTGGCTTTCAGCAACTGATTCGCCGTAAACGATTAATGGAATTTTGAATTTCACTGCCACTTGCAGCGGGAAAGCGCCGCAACCGCTGTGGCAATGCCAACACGTATCCCCTATGGTATGCAGCGAACGCTTTGCCATGCGGTTTACCAGGTCTCGGTTCGGCGTAAACATTATATGATCAATTTTGAAAGTCTCTAGTAGATTCATCAGGTTGTACCAGCCGGTTTCGCTGTACCAGTTGTGGTTGAAAGTGACGGCCAATGGCTTCATGTTATAGACATTGACGAGGACATGGGCCTGAAACATGCTATCCTTTCCGCCACTGATGGGTAGGAGACAGTCGTAATTATTACCTGCTTTGGCTCTGGACGCCTCCAATATTCTCCTGAGATCGTTTTCACGACTGTGCCAATCAATATGCATTTTCTGTTCCGATGACCGGCATGCCCGGCAAATGCCGAGTTCATCGCGTTGATGCCCTTCCTCGGTTTCCGGTATACAGCAGCGCACACAATATGCCATATTGCGGAATAGGGGTTGTCCCTTCTTACTCTTGGTTTTACTCACAGTGTTGCTCCTGCCTGCACTTTAGTGTCAAGTACTATTCTTCTTTGAATAAAGCCTGGTGGACAAGGTCAACTTCCTGACCTTCACAGAGGTAATGTCTTATCCGTCGGCCATCCTCTCTCATGTTCATGCGTGCCATAATCCTGAGCATGGGTGTGTTTACGGCCAGGGTGCCTGCCGTTACTTTGCGCAGGCCGGCTTCATGCAGCAGAAAATGACATACCGCATCAAAAGCCTCAAAGCCATAGCCCTTTCCCCAAGTCTCTTTTTCACCTATTAAAATGCCGACATCGCCTAGCCGATTATTAGGGTCAACATAAGCATTTATATTACCAATGTGTTCTCGAGTTTTTTGTAGCTCGATTGCCCAGAAGTAGTGGGGCGTCCCTTCAAAGGATTGCCAATAGGCTCGGCACGATTCGAGAGTGTGCTTGCGGTGACGCTGTTCGCTGAAGCGAACCACCTCAGGGTCATTAAGCCATCCTACATAGCGCAGGGTCAGGTGTCGTTCAGAGAACGGCGTGATTAAAAGTCGTTTAGTCTTTATGTCCGATGATTTTGCCATGGCGTTATGCTAGCGATACCTCACTTACTAGCCACCATCTCCCAACTCAGTGGCGTCCCCCGCCTAATATCCTGGGTTGCTCGCTGTCCCAGTATCTCTCTAAGATGCTTGGGGGCAAGCCCAAGCCCTGGGCGGATGGAGCGCACATTTTTCTCGGTGAATAGCTCACCTTTTTTCACATATTTTACCACAAAGAGTGAACGGCGGAAAACACGGCTTTTAGCCTCTTGTTCGCTTACCTTGTAGTTAATTTTGCCAAGCGCTTTCTCTGCAATGCGAATCGCTTCTACCATCGCCTTAAACTCCGCAGGCTCCAAGGAGAAGGCACTGTCAGGGCTCAGGGTGCTTCGTGAAAGAGTGAAGTGCTTTTCTATAATGCAAGCCCCTAAAGCCACGGCTGCTACAGGTACAGCAATTCCCAATGTGTGGTCGGAAAGTCCGACAGGAACCTTGAATTTCTTAGCCATGTCCGGGATGGTTCTCAAATTCACTTCGTCTGGTGGTGCAGGATAGGCGCTGGTGCATTTCAGCAGTGCTATCTGCCTGGCACCCCCTCTTTGTGCTGCATGTATGGCCTCACCGATTTCATCTTGCGTAGCCATGCCGGTTGATATAATTATCGGTTTACCCTTGCTGGCGATATATTCAATCAACGGAATGTCTACAATCTCAAACGAGGCGACCTTATAAGCCGGCACACCCATCTCTTCCAGAAAATCCACTGCTGTTTTATCAAAAGGCGATGAGAATAAATCTATCCTCAGGTCATCCGCTACCCTCTTGAGTTTTGGCTGCCACTCCCAGGGCATATAGGCTTCGCTGTAGAGGTCATGAAGGGTCTTTCCATCCCAAGGCGTGCCCCCGCCAATTTGGAATTCCGGCGCATTGCATTTGATGGTGAGAGTATCAGGTGTATAGGTCTGCAGTTTGACGGCATCGGCGCCGGCCTTTTTGGAGGCTTCAATTAATTTCGCCGCCTCATCGAACTGCTGGCGATGATTGGCAGATATCTCGGCTACGAGGTAAACCGGGCTAGACCGATCGATACGTTGACTGCCAATTTCAATATATTTGCTCATGGTTGCCACGATGTTGCTCCTAACTGTAATTTCATGAACCGTGCGTATTGGCTCATATCAGTCCTGGCTTGCCGCAATAGGCGGAGTAGTCTCACCAATTTTCCGCCATAACCAAATTCTGCCTTGCCCCAGTTCTCCGATCGGCGGTAATTGCAGAGCAAGTTGATTGACTGGTGCTTCATATTGGGGTTCCTGTCCATCTTGGGCCGCCAGCCAGGCATTCACTACCCGGCTCAATAAGTAGTAGGTCGAACTATAATAACTAATGCCCTCCAATTTGACCCCTGGGAAAGCAGTTGCTTGAAGTTCGACGTCACGGAAATAGCGATTGTGCCAGGGTGCGGTTATTCGGGATAGCCCAACTAATTCACGGAGCGAATTAATCTTATCCAGGCCATCTTGACTGCTCTCGCACATTACATATAACCCTCCATCAACCAGCAGGGAAATGATACTAACGATAGCCTGTCTTTGCGCTGACCAGTCAGGGAGATTAATTAAAGTACGCTCGGTATAAATTAGATCAAACTTTTTTAAAAAGCCTGACAGGTTGTGGACGTCTCCTACTTGGAATCTCACGGCACCTATAAGATGCTGACCTATCGCCATAGACTTTGCCGCCGTAATCATTTCCTCCGCAAAGTCTATGCCTATTATATCTACGTTAAATCGTCGTGCTAATTCAATTGCTGTAACACCATTACCACATCCCACTTCCAGAATGTGCATACCATCGTGAATATATGCAGAAATCGCCTCAATCTCTAACTGCTTGGCGATCACATCCCTAGTGCCAGCCCAGCGGCCTAATCCAGCACGGCTATTCCAGAATGCACGGACATCTTGAATAAATGCCTCACTGTCCGACATTTGTAGATTCTCCCAACTGGTCTAGTATTATAGAGGTAATGCGCTTTGCTCCCTGTCCATCAACCAGAGTCTTTCCCATTTGGCTCATGGTTATGCGTGCTTTCTTATTGACTAAGAGTTCTTCAATTAACTGATTTATTGGTTTCGAATGGTAAGTGGATTTGAAATTGAGGCCAACGGCAATATTTCTTTCTTTGAGTAATCTAGCAATCGCCTCTTGATTTGGTGCCAGTACCATAGCGAGCATTGGAACTCCCATGTACACCAGTTCCCAAGTTGTGCTTCCAGCTCCTGAAACCACCACGTCTGCCCAAGACATCAACTCCGGCATATTCCCCGCATTGCGGATCAAGCGAATAGGAATTTGACTTTGCCTGATTGCCGATTCCAGCACATCAACGTAGGTATTGCTCGCACCAACAATAACTATTGCCTCCAAATCAGTTACATCTACTTTCTGGACCGCCTGAATCACTTTAAGTGTGTGATTCTCAGGGTCGCTACCTCCTAGAGTCACCAGTACCCGCCGTGCTACCTCTGGAATCTCTCGTTTCCATTCCTTCCAGGCAAGAAACTCTCTCCTGAGGAGTGCATAATGCGTGCCGAGCAAAAGGCGGGTGTAAGGCTCACAGGAGTAATGCAATTGTTCCGCATGCAGGTTCTGGTTAAGCACGATGTCAGCATAATAGTGCTTCAGATGAGCCATGTCATCTATTACAAGCAGTCGGTGACCTGCTTCTTTCAGCCGTTGCTGATATGTCTCGTCGAAATGATAGCCATCCAGCACAACCCAGGCGTTGGGATGGGAAGCTAAAACTTCCTTTGTCCGGTCCCAATCGCTGGGGTCAGAATACGGACGACCCAGTAAGTGTATATCAAATCCTTCCTCCCGAAGCCGCTGGAGGAGTTCTTCACTCTGGCAGGCGGTGATGAAAATCACCTGTCCACCGATGTCCTTCCAAGCTTGTGCCAGTGCCAGGCAGCGCATTAAATGCCCTATGCCTATCCGGGTGCCGGCATCGGCTCGAATCACTAGAGGCTCCATAACCTATGTTTTTAATTCCCCTCTATTCTCTAAAATCTTATTTATCGCCCTGATAATATCAGCCATATCCTCTTGTGTCGCTGGAGGTCTGCATACTGCTGTTAGCATCAGCTCCTTCTCATAAAGCCTTTCTGCTACAGGGCAGATACCCTTATCATAGTTGATTCCCTTGCCGAAGTAGTTGTAAATAAAAGGCTTAGCCTCGTGATAAATCGGGTTCAAATATAGAGGCCTGACATAACCTGCGCCAAAGGGAATGCCTTCTGCAACCAGAGCTTTCACAAAAAGGTCTCTAGAAATACCAGTTTTAGACTCGTCATATCTGATGGGGAAGACATAATAAACATGCTTAGCATTGGGATAAACTATCGGAGGTGTTAGTCCATCTATATCGCTTAATCTACTGGATAAATAATTTGCCAGGTCAATCCGTTTTTGATTAAGTTTGTCAAGCTTCTTTAATTGCTCTATACCCAACGCCGCTTCTAATTCTGTCATCCTGTAGCCCCAGCCAAGCATGTCTGCTCTATAAGTGCGCTGTTTCTGACCTTCTAGTACTACCTCTCCATGGTTTCTCACCATGCGTGCTATCCCGGCAATGTCGTCATCATTGGTTATGAGCATTCCCCCCTCCCCGGTCATCATATTTTTAGTCTCCTGGAAAGAGAAGACGCCGCAATCGCCAATAGTGCCGACAAGTCGTCCCTTATAAATTGCGCCGGGGGCTTGAGCACAATCTTCAATAACTTTGAGTTTGTGCCTTTTGGCGATTTCCATGATTTTGTCCATATCTGCTGGGTGACCGAAAAGATGGACGGGGATAATAGCCCGAGTCTGCGGCGTTAGGGCTTGTTCGATTTTGGCTGGGTTCATACAAAAGATATCAGATTGGATATCGACAAATACAGGTATGGAATTGTTCATCAAGGCACATGTAGCTGTTGAGGTGAACGTGTATGGTGGAACGAGTACCTCCTCCCCTGCTTTAGTGCCACAGGCTACAACCGCTGCATGTAAAGCTGATGTAGCTGAATTAAAAGCTACGGCATATTTTGTGCTATTGTAACTGGCAAAGTCCTGTTCGAATTGCCTTATCTTTTCGCCGCCCAGAAAATATTTCCCGGGCTGGGCTATGAATGTAGATAGTTTGCCGCTTTCAAGGACTTCCAGAACGGCTCTTTTTTCCTCTTCGCCTATGATAGGATGGGGTGGAAAGGGTTTTTCTCGAACCTTTTTCCCACCTAACAGAGCCAACCTTCTGTTCATTTCTACTCCCTACTTAGACTCTATTTTTACCTCGCTATCCATCAATGGAAGCGATATTTTGTTGCCGTCAGCCCTAGCAGATTCATGGAAGGCGCACACCAACTCTAAAGATGCTCTACCATCTTCGCCGCTGCATATCGGCTTTTGCCCTTCTTTCAAACATTCCACCAAGTGCCTTACAGCGCTCACCATGAATTCCCTCGGAGCGTCTTCTTTAATGGGAGATTCACTCTTGAATAGCTCCTTGTAGCCTGAAAATAATTCGCTCTCTCTCACCTTGTAAAATTCTACATCGAAGCCGCTGTGAGTTATATTCAGCCTTCCTTTTGTTCCGATACAGTCCATCTCGAAAGTTAGAAACTCCTGGGCATCGCAGGCTTGAATGGCACAAAAAGTGCCATTCTTGAATCTCATCACGCCATCAATATTAGGGTCATTCGGGTTAGGGGATTTATTCTGGCTGTAAGTGGCTCGAACACAATCGATATCCCCAAAGAAGAAGCGGAGCAAGTCAAACATGTGACTGCCTGTATTGGCGATGCCTGCAGTATAATAAAAGCTAACCTGCTGAATTCTACCCAATTTCCCATCCTGAAGGAACGTCCTTATATCCTGGTGAAACTTGTCAAATCTCCTTTGATGGTCTATTTGCAGTATCACCTTTTTTTCATTGCACAGTTTTATCATTTCATCGGCGTTTTTCAGGGAATCAGCGATGGGTTTTTCACAGAAGACAGCCTTTACACCACTACAGACGGCTTCTTTCACAATATCCAGGTGGGTTGAATTCCAGGTGCATATGCTGAGAATATCAAGGTCTTGCTCTCCGAGCATTTTTTTGTAATCTTGATAGAGAGAGGTTATGCTCCATCTTTGACCACACTTGCGTAGCCTCTCTCCGTTTAAATCTGAGGCGGCGACTAATTTGACACCGTTAGCAACGGAATAAGCACCGGCGTGAGTAGAAATTGTCTTTCGTTTGGGGTCGTCGTCGAACTCGCTGCCGATGCGGCCGCAGCCGACTATCCCGGCCCGATACTTCATCACTTTATCTGCCCTCTAATTTTCTTCTGCTGTATATGGACATTTACCATCTTCAAAGCAGGGTTGGCGTCAATCAGTTTAATGACATCCAGACTGGTAAAGTTTTGTTTCTTGGGGTAGATGGTAGCAAAAATCTCTCGGACTAGTCTCAGGTCATCCTCGGTATCGACGGTTAGCCTTAAATCGGGACGGGCAATTTCAGGCGGTGCCTCCACATTGAGGAGGCGGTACTTTTCGGGGTGCTCATAGATGTAAAGGGAGACATTTTCTCTATCGGCCGGGTCCTGCGTCATTCGGGATACCTCTTGCAGAACGGCCACGGGGAACACCTGAGTATCGAGACCACGGGGATAAGTGCGCTTGATGACATTAGCCACATAATCATACTTCCCCTTCCCGGCCAAAAACTTCGACACCATCATATCCACTATTTCAGGGTCAAGCAGGGGGCAATCACCCGTCATCTCGACGATGACATCCGCCTTGCAAAATTTAGCTGCCTGGAGAACACGGTCAAGGACATCTTCGGAGCTTCCCCGGAACCATTTAACCCCAACCCTTTCCGCCAGTCTGGTAACGACCTCGTCCTCGGGGTTGACTGTGGTCGCCACGATAATTTCATCGACTTTTTTCGCTCTTTTTAGCCTTTCAATTAATAGTTCCAGCATGGGTCTGCCCAGGATTTCCTTCATTATCTTTCCCGGAAGTCGGGTAGAGGCCATTCTGGCTTCAATAGTCGAGACGATTTTCATGTATTACTTCTGTCTCCTTTGAATATGAGATCCACCGTTCATCAGTCATACTTTTCGAAGTAGAAACATAGCGTCTATGTTATTACTATTGTCCAACCATTTGAAATACTCTTCTTTTACCAGTCGCAAATCCTGAAAGCGATTGAGAAAAAGCTTGGCAAAGTCTGTTTTCCAAAGCAGATTTTCATGCCCCCAATAAGGGATAGAAGTACATACCGGCGAGTAATATTCGAGACACCATATATACGATTTTGTACACCGATAGATTTCGTCCAGGACTCCTCCAATATCTTCCGGAGCTATGTGTATCAGTAAGCCGGAGGTAAAGACAAGGTCAAAGAAACCATCCCGGAAAGGAACATAAAAGGCGGAGCCCTGAATTATATTTATGCCCTTAGTATTGCTTTTTGCCAATTCCACTGCATAAGGCTGTAATTCAATGTAGTACAAGTTCTTAAATCCGGCTTCCTGCAGGCAGAGAAGCTGCATTCCTGTACCCGCCCCAATTTCTAGGACTCGAACATCTTTGTCAAACTCACCAATAAATCTGGCATTCATTTCAGCGCGGCTAATCCCATACATCTCTTTGTATACCGATTCCAGCTCTTGCAGTGAGCGTGGATTCCTGTCGGTATATTGTTTGCCAAATCTATTCGCCCACATTTCCATCTGCTTCGTAAAATTGCTCATCCCAACAATATCTCCCTAGTCATTTTCTGTAGAAACTGATGACTTTGCGCATTGCCTTTATCACGTCTTCAACGTCATCATCGCTCATTCTGGGGAAAAGTGGCAACGTGGTTGCCCTATCATAATATTTCTCTGCCACAGGGTAATCGCCTTTCTTATAGCCAAATCGCTTTTGATAGAAGGGATGTAGATGTAACGGCATGTAGTGGACATTCACCCCTATGTTTTCGGCGCGTAGAGCATCAAAGACTTCCTTCCTCCCCACCTTCAATAACTCAGTTAGTAGCTGAATAACATAGATATGGTATACTGCCTTAACATTCTTATCTTCAATAGGAGTTACGATCTCCTCCATGTCAGCAAAAGATTCATTATACCTGGCGGCTATTTCCCTTCTCCTCTGGATAAAGCGGTCTAATTTCTTCAATTGGCTAATACCTAAAGCACACTGAAAATCAGTAAGCCTGAAGTTATAACCTGGATTATATATTTCATAGTACCAATAGCCCTTGCCCGGGCTATCCTTCACTATACCATGATGTCTGAAGATTTTGAGCTTTTCATAAAATTCTTTATTATCAGTCAAAATCATACCGCCCTCGCCGGTGGTAATATGCTTTACCGGGTGGAAACTGAAGATAGTCATATTAGCTAAGCTGCCTATCTTTTGTCCTTTATATTCAGCACCCAAAGCATGAGATGTGTCCTCAATTACTAGCAAGCCCTTCTTTCCCGCAATGGTCATTATTTCGTCAAGGTCAGCAGGGTGGCCAGCGAAATCTACGGGAAGAATTGCCTTGGTTTTAGGTGAAATCTTTTTAAGGACTTCCCCGGCATCAATGTTCAAAGTGTCTGCTTTTATGTCGGCAAATACAGGCTTGGCACCGCAATATATTATGGCATTAGCAGTAGCAGCAAAGGTGATGGGAGTAGTTATCGCCTCATCGCCAGGTGCAATGCCAGCTACAGCACAGGCAGCATGTAAAGCTGCGGTGCCGCTGGATACGGCTACAGAGTATTTAGCTCCGCAGTACGCGGCTACCTTTGTCTCAAACTCGTCAACTTTTGGACCTTGAGTAACCCAATCGCTTTTAAGTACTTCAACAACTGCGGCAATATCCTCATCGTCTATCCATTGATGCCCGTAAGGAAGCATCATATCCCTTACAGGCTTTCCACCTTCGATTGCCAGCTTCTCCACTCAAAGCTCTCCAATCATTCTCTGCAGTTCTTCCGAAGTCAACCACCAACTATTGTTACCACTGGTATATTTGAAGTCCCTCGGCAGAGGCTTGCCACCTTTAAGACTATCTCTTTCCCAGAAATCATGCTCCGGAGCAATAACAAAATACTTATCAAACTCCAAGGTATGACCACTTTCTTCCTCAGTCAAGAGAATTTCATTTACCTTCTCTCCAGGGCGTATTCCTATAACTTCCCTCTGGGCTTCTGGTGCGATCACATCTGCCAGATCCATGATATTCATACTGGGGATTTTAGGGACAAATACCTCACCACCACGCATACTGTCAATGCAATCAATAACAAAGCGCACACCTTGCTCAAGTGTAATCCAAAATCTGGTCATCCGCTCGTCAGTAATGGTGACCTTGCCGTTCTTTCTCTGCTCAAGGAACAAGGGAATCACACTGCCCCTACTGCCAATGACATTGCCATATCTTACACAGCTAAACCGAATCCCCTGCCCCCCGGTGTAAACATTAGCCTGAACAAATAGACGCTCCATGACCAGTTTAGTTGCTCCATAAAGGTTAACCGGCTGAACTGCCTTATCGCTGCTTATGGCTATTGCTTTTTCAACTCCGTTATCAATGGCAGCGTCAATAACATTGACAGCACCATCGATATTTGTCCTTACCGCCTCTATAGGGTTATATTCGCAGGTGGGGACCTGTTTCAAAGCTGCCGCATGCACTACAATGTCAACCCCGTTCATAGCTCGGTACACTCTATCTCTATCCCTAACATCACCGATAAAAAAGCGAAGCCTTTCATCATTGTTGAATTTTTGCCGCATTTCTTGCTGAAGCAATTCTCCCCGAGAGAAAATCCTGACAACCGCTGGATTGTGGTCTCGCAAAACTACTTCAACGAATTTATGACCAAAAGAGCCGGTGCCACCGGTTACTAATATCACTTTACCTGTCAACGGC
The DNA here is from genome assembly GCA_963754385.1 of uncultured Chloroflexia bacterium. Classification (GTDB taxonomy): domain Bacteria; phylum Chloroflexota; class Dehalococcoidia; order GIF9; family UBA5629; genus 9FT-COMBO-48-23. The sequence goes on from CAVWGE010000003.1 coordinate 13,624, forward strand.
ATTAGCATCTCCTTTGCTATTAGCAGTAACAAATGCGGGACTATTTATTCTGCATCTCGATCTTTCTGAATATTTTGTCCAGCGCATATGCCACGTTAGTTCCGTCTTCATCTGTCAGCGGGTCATCAGCAAAATAGATATCACCCTTGGTGAATACCGTGTTCCGATAGACCAATTTGGCGAAGTTCCTGAAATGTCCGGGACTCGACCTGGGTGTCCTTTCTCTAAAAACCTTGAATATAATATCTGGAAGTTCATCCCACGCTTTAACCATATAGCACAAGTCCGGCCTGCAGTAAAAGTCGTGCCCCAGGGATATGACTGGTTTATCAAAAATCATCGCCTCAAAGCCCGTTGTGTTGTTCAGTGTGATCACGCCTATGCTGTCCTTTATCAGAGATATAGGGGAAACAAGCGGGTGCAGTATTCTTACATTTTTCAATTTTGATATCCGCAGGAAATCACGAAATCTGATGTCTGTCCCCATATACCCAGGATGAGGTTTCACATATAGCTTGACTCCTTGGGGCAGACATCTTGATATGCTACCAACCAATTCAAATTGATTGGTAAAAGGCTCCATCATGGTGATGTTGGCGTCGTCTTCATAATGCAGGGGCAAGAAAAAGAACTGTTCGTCACAGACTGGCTGCTGAAAGAACGCCCGATTAATTATTCCTCTTATCGTTGCCCAGATAGCTCTGGTTACCTCTGTTGTAACAGGTAACAGTGCAACTTTCTCGTATTTGTATGTTCGAGCCATAAACCCTCTAGTCGCTAAGTACTTGCGTGCCTTGTTGAGGTTGTCGAACATGCTTTTGGGATGCCAGTAACTTGCTAACCCTGCGTTTTCGTATCTTACCTCAGTTCTACCAGCATAAAACGAGTAGATTTCGTCCCAGTGGACCTCTTTTGCGTCTTCATTCCAGCACCAAAAAGCTGTGGAATCCTCGGTGCCAAACATCAAGCCCCTTTTGGGGAATCTTGAAGACACCATGTTGATAACCGGTATACCCAATCTCCTGGCTACATAATATGCTACAAGATTCCATAGAAAGCATTCCAGAGAAATGGTGACAATGTCTATTGAATTCTTCACGAAAAAATCTCTGAAGAAGCCTATTAAATATGACAGATAGCGATAAGTCTCTCCGATGTCCCTGGAGTCTGCGCAATTTCTCTTGTTAAAACTCCTCCAGTCAAGTGAACTCAAATACCTAAAGGATACGTTAAGCCAACTCTCCAAAGCCTTCTGTTTTGAAATATCATAATCCACGTCCAGGTTTTCATAGTCATACATAGACACTAATGAAACCATGCTGCAGCTATCCGAAACCTGCCATGCTTTCTTAACTCGCCCTATAATGAATACTTTATACCCATAATCGGTTACCAGGGGCTTTGCCCAAGCTAACTTTATAGACAGGTCGTGGTCCCTGCTTCCTGTAAGTACCGTTGCTATGTTTATTGTCTTACCTCCACCGTTGTGTTATTTGAGTGGAATCCTGATATTATAACGGACTTATGGCTCGCTAGTTGTCCATCCATAAATCTGTGCACCACCGTTATCGTATATTTTATCACCTAGATGCAGTGCTTGTACAAGCCAGGGCAAGTTTAAATCCTCAAAGCTGATGCTTTGCCTGGCCCCATAAGATGTGCCAAAGGTCAGCGCTTTCATCTGTACGTTCCAAGTCCTGAAGAAAGCATAGCAGTATGAATTTGTCTCTTTATTATCGTTGTTTTCCGATAATTGTAGAAACAAGTAGCTGCCGTGAATGTCGGCATAGACCTGGTGGCCTGTTGGAACCGTTGAGGAAAGCCAGTTCGCAGCCGTGACATCTTGCTTGGTAAAAACAGTGTTTAAGTCTAGCCGATAGCTGGATAACGCAATGGAGTAGGGCATGTCAATGAAGCGGGTGGTCTGGCTTTTGCTGAGCTCGAAAACCAGCCCGCTGTTGAAGATGAAGTAGGGAATCAATATAAAGACTACTGGAAACCAGGTGAGACTTTGATTATTAAATCTTGTTTTAGAAGACGCAACGCCCTTTCGGAAAGTCCTGGCTAATTTAGCTATCCCGCTAGCGATGGCTTCACTACCGAATATAAACAGTGGTGCCATGAGGAGCAAGGTGATTTGCCATATTCGGACGGAGCCCAGGCCCCAACCTAAAGTTGGAAGGACAAAAATGCCCAGTAGAATTAGCACAGCGACAATGCTGAGCGCCAGGTACTCGGCTTTCACTTTACCCAGTGCTGACGGGCGAAAGACGAGACGGATGAAGCCAATGATGAGGCAGAGCTCGACGAGGTACTGGAAGATACGCCACACCTTGCCGCCCACCGATGCCCAGGCAAAATCAAGCCCCAGGGCAGTCTGAGTTAAAGGTTCCTTGGAGAGAGGGTTCAACCACAAAAACCTTCCAGAAACTGTCTCAGAAGCTATCTCAGAAGCTCTTTGGGGACCGCTCATCGCTGCGCCAGAGGCGGCGATTTTATAATAAACCAGCATAAAAATCAGGCTGACTGCGACCACGATGGCCAGTGTTCTCTTGTTAAAGGCGCCGGGGGCGGCTAAATCAGCAGGCAAAGGGTGTGATTTGCCTATAAGCCGCTGCCATATTTTTCGACCAAACCGGCTCTTGATGAAAAGGAGCACCAGGGCGCCAATGGCCAGAAAGCCGATAGTGTAGCCGGTCCCCAGCCCGTAGTAAGACACCACCACGCCACAACCAAAAATAATGACCATGAAGGCTCTCGGTGTCATAGTGAGCCTGCGGTCCACAAGCAGCAATATAACCAGGATAAAGAAAAGCTCAGAAACTTGCTGCCTGACCAACTGGGTCATGTCCATGGTGAACATGGGCATGGCGATAAAAAAGACGACAGCCAGGAAGGCGTACTGGGGTTTGATTTGAAGCCTGAAGATGCGGAAAAGCGCCAGGGGCATCAGGGCGAACAGAAGGGGATAAACTATCTTGAACAGCCAGGTAATATCCATATTAAGCAATAGGGAATAGACGGGCGCCAGCATAACTATACTCAAGCAGGAGTTCAACCTGGAAAGCATGGCGGCATTCCAGTAGCCGTTTTCCAGCACCAGCGAGGCCCAGTAGCGCTCGAGGTGGATATCACTGCCCACCAGGTAGTCAGATATAAGAGTAGTCTGGTACAGGAGCGCCAGCGCCATCATGAATATCATGAAGGGGTAGACCCGGGTAGGTATGAACTTATTGAAGGCAACCAATCCGATGATAAGGATAATCGTAAAGACGAGAGCGTAAATCAGTATATTGCTATGATAGGCATTGACCAGGTTAGCTCCCAGGACAGCGAGTAGAGGCAGCAGGATAGCCAACAGATAGGGATTGAGTTTAGCCCAGAAACTTTGGCCTGTGGGTGCCAAAATCTGACAATCACTCTGGCTGGAGAGATGGAAGTCTTTATCCCGTATGTAGGCTAGCAGGCAGAGTACCAGGAAAACGGGGGTGATTATTAATAAAAATGGCAACAGAGTAATGGGTTTTGAGATGCCCAGAGGTGGCAGGGCAAAGTTGGCTATCACACCCATTGCCATGACAAATGCCAGGCTCAGCCCCACCGAATAGAGCAAACTCTCGATTAAATGTATATTGTGAACCCGCAATATTTTGAGGATGAGTATGCCCGGGACTAAGCTGAGGAAGACGAAGCCAACGAGTTGTCTAATTATGGGGATGTCAAGCCAGACTAGTCCCCAAAAGGCCGGCAGCATGCTTAGGCTGACTGCCAGTAACTTTTTAATATCCCAATCGTTCGGCGGGGTCAACGTCTATCCCCCGTTCTAACAGGAGTTCTGCTACACAGTAGATTCACGTTGGTGGAATGTCTGAAAAAGGTACTCTTGCAGGACTCTGACCTGCCCCCAGCGATTGTACCACTTCTTAAGTTAGCGTTGCCCATGGTGGAGATGCCCCCTTTTCTGTACCACCCATAATGCGAGCAATCTTCATTTCCCCTTAGCTAGTCTCCTGCTAAAGCGTCCGTTTCCACCTCTCTATTTCCAGAATTCTATCTCGTGGTAATATTCTAGTTTTTTCGTTTCTCGTGTACAACTTCTTGAAGAACTTGTTCGAATTCGTTGGCGATATTGTCCCAGCTATATCTTTTGACGAAGTCCCTGCCTCTAACCCCAAGTTCCTGTAATTTACCTTCGTCGACTAACTCGACGGCCTTTTTAACAACATTTTCTGGTTTTTTGACATACACTACTCCGTTGTCCTCGCCAAATTCTTTCATTATACCGGGTAATCTGGTTGAGATGACCGGTTTTGCCATTACCATGTATTCATACATTTTAATAGGCACGATGTCCTGCATGATTTTCTCTGTGGGGTATGCTGGCAAAAGACAAATATCTGAGGCAGCGATGAAAGCAGGGATTTCGTGGTAAGGTTTTTTGCCGGTGAGGATAACTCTATCCTGCAAAGTGTATTTCTGCTGTATTTGTTTAAGTTTCTCATAGGCGTCACCTTCGCCTACAATGAGAAGTTTGAACCTGTCGTTCCTTACCTCTGCTAACTTTACAGCAACTTCTTTCAAACCTGAGAAATTATAGAGCCAGCCCATAAAGAAAAGGACGATGTCGGCTTGTTTAAGGCCGTATTGTTTTCTTATAGCATTACCATTATCCATCCGGCTAAATTGCTCAATATCTATGCCAGCTTTGAGTACATGGGTGTATTTGGGCGGAGCTCCCAATTCTAGCACGCAATCTCTAAGTTTTTCGTTAATGACTAAGACTCTGTCTGACAATCTAAGAGTCTTTGCTTCCAGCATTTTGGCAACAGGCTGAAGAACTTTGAATGGTACAAGCCTGTGCAATACATCTATCCAATAATAGACGAAGGGAATGACATTATACCTGGCAGCTTTCACTGCTAAGTAACTGTTTAATATGCCGAGTCCAATGATTACGTCAGGAGAGAACTCTCTTATTTGGCGGTTGATTTCCTTTCTATGAGCAACTGTCAGGGAAATATAATCCAACCATGGGATTCTGATAATTCCGGGTCTAATGAGTGTAATCTTGGCACCCTGGTAAATCTTCGATACATTGTAAAAGACTCGCCGTTTGGAGTAAAGCGCTCTTTTGCCTTGGCTTCTCCATAGGATCTCGTAGTCAATGACACGGATTTTGTGTCCCTCAAGTGCGAGCTTTTCTGCCAAATGATGCTGTTGGTGAGGTCCGCGCACTAGCCAATCAGTTTCCTGTACAATAAGAATGTTCATGCCAATTTATTTATGCCCAACCCTATGTGTTCTCCAGTCATTGATAGAATCTCAATATAATGGGATGGCGCATTACACTCTTAATTTCAGACTCATTTTGGGTAAGCTCTTCCTTAATTATCCGGTGTCCCACTAGCACAACTAAGCAGTCTGCATCTTTGGCTATGTCCCTAGCAGAGGAATATTGATAACCTTCAGCTAATGGATCATAGGCCTCAACCTGGTAGCCATCGGCTCTAAGCAGTTCGATAATCCTAAGTGCCGGACTGTTTCTCACATCATAGGTATCCGGCTTGTAAGTGATGCCTAGTGCTACTATTCGAGGATTCTTTATATCTCGCAACGCATGTCTAATCTTGGCAGCAATCTTATGTGGCACTTCATCATTAATGAGTCGGGCAGTATGGATAAGGCGCGAGTTAACTGGGTCAACCTGCTTAATAAACCAAGGGTCGACAGGAATACAATGTCCTCCAGTGCCGATGCCAGGTACGAGGATATCCACCCTGGGATGTTTATTAGCCAGTTCAATAGCTTGCATAATGTCAACTCCAAGCCCCTCAGCTACAGCAGCTAATTCGTTAGCTAAAGCGATATTCACATCTCTATAAGTATTTTCCATCAGCTTTACCAATTCAGCAGTGACATCATCAGTAAGATAAAGGTTGCCCTGGACAAAGGATGCATAGATTTCCCTTGCCATTTGACTAGCTCTATCATCAAGCCCGCCGATAACACGGTCATTATGTACAATCTCCTTAAATACATCCCCAGGTAGAATCCTCTCTGGGCAATGACACAGGAAAATATCTTCACCGACTTTCAAGCCAGTCTTTTCAATGAGAGGGGCGATGGTCTTTCTACAGGTGAGGGGAGGGATAGTGCTTTCAATAATGACTAAATTACCGCGATGCAGGTGAGGTAAAATAGATTCCATCCCTGCCATAACCTGGGTAAGGTCGGCAATCCTTTTCTTCTCATCCAAAGGTGTAGGCACAGAGATAATAAACACATCTGCCTCACAGGGGGTCTTTTGAGCATGAAGGTTTCTCCTAACCTTAGCTTCTTGAAAGATTTGCCTGGCTTCCTCTTCAGCAAGATGCAAAACACCCTTGTTAATGCTATCAACCACACCTTCCTCGACATCAACTCCAATAACCTCATAGCCTGAGCGTGCCAGCATTATAGCTAGAGGTAGCCCCACATAACCTGTACCGATTACTACGATCTTCTTAGCCACCGCCGTAAACCTCTTTCTGCCATTCGATAGTTCTAGCTATGCCATCTTCAAGGCTAATGGTATTTTGATGCCCCAAGTCACGGGTTGCCTTAGAAATGTCAACCCTTTTTTCTAAAGTGGTTGCTTCTTCGGTATCGCGATATTCAACCAAACTATCATGTTTTCCCAAATAGTCGAGAATAATATCGGAAACTTGCTTCATGTCATGAAGATTGTTCCCAGCTATATTATAGACTTCACCACTCTTGAAATTATCGAGGACATTAGTCATTGTGCGTACAGTATCATCAATATAAGAAGATGTCCGTTTGTGTTTTGTATAAACTGTGTAAGATAAGTTATGTAATGCCCTATATATGAAAACACAGATAGCACTCCTGTATTCTGAGTAATACTCGCCGGGACCGTAAGTGTTGAACAGTCTGACCCTCACAGTTTCAGTGCCAAATCTTTCAGCAGAATTCAAGATCTGCATCTCGTTCACCCATTTGCTCATGGCATAATCGTTTAACTGTTTTATCGACACTTTTCCCATTACATCCTCGGCCATCACGCCTCCGTAATCTCCATAGACCTCCGAGCTACTGGTGAAAATCATCCTGAATTTAAGCCGTTCCTGCATCCTTATAATGTTCTTTGTCCCGATGGCATTAGCCTTCCATAGGCTCTCGTAAAAATCTTCCCCGTTCCTCCGCCCAAACTCGGCAGCCAGATGGTAGACATAATCAAACTTCGCTTTGGCAAAAAGATTTTCCACCTGATGAAATTCACCGATGTCGCATCTAATGTAGCATGGCTCATGATGGTGCACCCTGTCTGAAATCCAGACTTCGTGCCCTCTCTGCCTCAGTTCTTTCGACAAAGGTTTGCCTACAACACCCAGGCCACCGGTCACTAGGATTTTAGCCATGTTCATCTCCCACTATTATATTTACTATTCTTTCTCCTGCCTTGCCATCACCAAACGGATTCGTCCAGTTGTTCTCCCTGCTAAGCATGAACCTAACACAATCGATTATTTTATCTGAAGATGCGCCAGCCAAGATGTTAGCGCCAACCTCAATGGTTTCTGGCCTCTCAGTATTATCTCTCAAGGTAACACAGGGGACTTTGAGTATGCAAGCCTCTTCTTGAACTCCGCCAGAATCGGTTAGTATAAGTCTGGCATTGCTCTCAAGCTGGAGAAAACCCAGGAAGTCAACGGGCTCAATTAGCTTAATATTTTGGGGCTTGAGGTCAAACTTTGTCATCATTTTCTGAGAGCGGGGATGGATGGGATAGATTACGGGCAGACGAAACTCAGAAGCCACTCTGTCTAACCCCTCTAAGATTGGAGCAAATCTTGCGGGGTTATCAACGTTCTCTTGCCTGTGAAGAGTCAATAGGAAATATTTCCCCGGGGTAAGATGCAGGGTGTTGAGGAAATTCCCTGCCTCTCTGGCTATTTCTAGGTTTTGGTAGACGGCGTCAACAATGGTATTACCGGTCACAAATACCTTCTCTTCAACAATACCTTCACCGAGCAGGATTTGCTTGGCTTTTGGGGTAGGAGCAAACAAGTAATCAGAGCAGTGGTCAGTCAGAATGCGGTTAATTTCCTCTGGCATCTGCTTATCATAACTTCTTAGACCAGCTTCGACATGCCCAACCGATATATGAAGCTTAACTGCTGCCAGTGCACCCGCAAACACAGAGTTAGTGTCACCCTCGACTAAGACAATGTCAGGTTTTTCAATTTCAAGAACTTTTCCTATGCCGATAAGTATTTTCCCTGTTTGTTCCGCGTGAGAGCCAGAGCCGACCTCCAAGTTGCATTTAGCATCTTGTAATCTTAGCTGTTCAAAAAAGACCCTATCCAAGTTATACGAATAATGTTGACCGGTATGAAGGATAAAGTAGCTTACTCTATTGCTCTCAAGCCCTCTTACTACCGGAGCCATCTTGATTATTTCAGGGCGAGTACCCACAATTACAGCAACCTTCATCTGCATAATCTTATACTACACTAATGCCTCACTGAGTACCAACCGTGTTTCAACGCTGTAACATAATGAGGCGAGGCTGGTAGTTCATACGAACAAACATTTGCCCTGCTATCGAGCCGGATCCAAGAAATAGTTCAATTGGTCCCCAATTATGTCTTTCAGACTTCGCTGTACCTGAAAGCCGAGTCGTTCGATTTTTGTCGTCTTTGTTAGTAATATTGGTACTTCCGCAGGACGAAATTTTTCAGCGTCAAATTCTATAGTTATTCTTCCTTTATCAGTAATAGCAACAACTCCCTTATCCGCAAGTTGGAATTCCAGTTTGCCTTCTAAAATCAGCTTGTCTACTTTAGTTTTTTCAAAGCGAAGTCCAAACATCTCTGAATTATCTAACTCATTAGGATTATCGATAACCTTACCTCCGGCCAATGTTTCAATTTTATCAACAGCGTATCCAGCGCCTTCAAGAGTCAATAAAAGGTAGGTCAGTATTGAGTTAGTCCTCTGTGAGCCCTGGTTATAAACATCTCCATATTTCCCTTTCTCGGCTAGCAAACAGTAACCTTTCAATATATCATTAATATGAGACCAATCCCTGAAGGCATTGACATTGCCTATGACCAGCTTGTCGATTTCACCACGCTTATATTGCATTACCTGGCGAGTTATCGATGAGGTCACGAAAATCTTTCCTCTGCCGGCGCCCTCGTGGTTAAAACCTCTTGAAACCACCGTCTTCAGACCGTAGCAAGTATAATAGTTCCTCATCAGATAATCGGCATAAACCTTACTGACGGCATAGGGAGACATAGGACGAAGAGGATTGTTTTCAGTAATTGGCAACTCCGGAATATGAATCGGCTCCGGGAAGATTGTGCCATATTTATTCTTGGCTTGCTTATATTGTGAATCTGAAAAAAAGACCAGCCCGTATTCCTCACTGCTTCCAGCAAATACTATGACCGGGTTCAGTTCTTTGCTTCTAACTGCTTCAAGAAGATTAGCTGTGCCCAGGCAATTTATTTCCATGGTCTCCCCGGGACAGGAAAATGACCTGGGGATGAAAGATTGGGCGGCAAAGTGAAAGATAATGTCCGGCTTGCTGATGTCCAATGCGGAAGCAATACTAGAAACATCCCGTACATCACCCTCCAGCAGTCTGGTCTCCTTCTCAATCCCCAAGTATTTGAGGTTTTGTGGAATAGTGCCATCGGCTCGTCTCCTGACTAATCCGAAAACATTGGCTCCTTTATTGAGGAGATGCTTTCCCATGTGTGAGCCGACAAATCCGCTTATTCCGGTGATGAATACATTTTTATTCTTTAAACGCATCTTCGATTCTCTCTAGTAACTAAAAAAATCACTTTGACTTCGATTGAACACTTTGTCTTTCGCTCATATCATGAATGAGCTTGCTGAATAAAAGCCTAAGGGTTTTTAAGCCATCCCGAAGTATGGAAAGACGGGAAACCTTGCTATCCCAGTTACAGCTTATAGGGGCGTTATGGATGGTTAGCCTGTTTTTAGCTGCTTCATATATTATCTCACTCTCGATCTCAAATCCCTGCGAAACCAGATTAAGTTTACTCCATTCCTCCTTGCTTATTGCTTTGAAGCCACACTCGGCATCTTCTACCCTAATCCATTTCATAGGACATTTAAATGAGGCTGCCAGCGGCAAAAAGAAGGAAATAATAATGGAAGTAACAAAGGAAGCTAGTTTGTTAGTAATTCGCCTCGGCAGATAAGAGCCAAGAGTCCTGGAACCACGGAAATCCCTTGAACCGATAGTTAAATCAGCCCTGTTTTGAAGGACAGGAGCAATCACGTTCGGTATATCTTCCGGATTATGGGCCCCGTCGCCATCAAGAAATACAAGTATATCCCCGGTGGCAGCAAGTGCTCCGCTTTTCATAGCGGCACCTTTGCCCAGTGTCTTAACATGTGAGATTGCTATCGCGCCGCTACTCTCAGCGATTTCTTTGGTACTATCCTTCGAGCCATCATCAACAACGACCACCTCAAAGTTACGGCCGGAAAGGCTTGACTTGACCCTTGCAATAAGCTCACCAACGGAATTTGCCTCATCCTTTGCAGGTATAATTACACTCAGCTTCTCCTTCAATATCGCCACTCCTAAAACCCTAACAACTTTTCAGCCAATCTTTAAGCTCATCCATGCTTAAGTTCTCCCCGTGCTCTGAGCATTCAGTCGTTAAATCAGTGACAACGTCTTTCCGGGGTGGTGAGAACAAACGCTCGTGCATCTTTTCTCCCTCTCTTAATCCTACAACTTCTATTTTTGTTTTTGCATTTCCATAAAGCTCAATCATGGCTTTTGCCAAATCTCCCAACCTTGCTACCTTCTGGAAAGGTATATATATTTTTCCGCTTTCACCTTGCTCAATAATTCGTATGATAAAACCTACTAACGTGTTTACATCGATATAAAACCTTGTCATTTCTAAATTTGTGACCATCACTTTGTTGTTTTGTTTTATCTGTTGCTTCCACCTGTGAATTACGCTACCGCTCGAGCCAAAAATGTTACCACTCCTGACCACCATGTATCTACGGTCGGGATTTCTCCTCGCTTGCTCCAAGACCAATTGCTCTAAAAGAAGCTTGGTAGCCCCATAGCAACCTGTGGCCTCAACAGCCTTGTCCGTCGACATTCCTATGCAAGTGTTTCCCGTGAATAGCTTTAATAAATTCATTGTAGCGATTATGTTAACGGAGATAGCTTCCGAAGGATATAGTTCACAAAAATCAATGTGCTTCATGGCTGCTAAGTGTATCAGCGTGTCAACGTTAGTGAGAGCATATTTAGCTGTATCAACTTCTCGTATGTCGCCTATGATAGGTTTCAGCCTCTTATCGTTATTGCAGGCTACTATCATTTCTACGATTTCATTTTCATGCCGAGAAATTGTCTTAATCTCGATATCAATGTATTTGTCAAGTAAACCTTTTGTCAAATGTCTACCCAAAAAGCCAGCGCCACCTGTTATCAAAATTTTTTTCATTTTCCCTCCCTTCACTCTAAAAATAACGCGCTACCAATGTACGCTGTTTTGACTGTTTATTGATTTGCTATTTTGGGCTTCGATACCTAGGTGCCCAATAAACTGTTCTTCGTAGAGACTGAAGATGACAGCAATGATCCTCGATGTGGCCGGTTGAGTCTTTACTCCCATCAACGTTATTTGACCGTTACTGACTTTGCCAGGTTCCTTGGCCTATCTGGGTCGTATCCCCGGCTAACCGCCAGATAGTATGCCAGAAGCTGAAGTGGGACTACAGCGACTATGGGGTATAGAAGTTCATCGACTTTGGGAATCTTGACCCAGAAATCATAAATTTCATTCTTTTTGTCGGAGATGGCAATAATATAAGCACCACGCGACTTAGCCTCCATGGCATTGCTTAACGTCTCACGGTAAGTGTAATCATCAGGACAAATTACAGCTACGGGTATGCCCGGCTCAATCAGGGCTAAAGTGCCGTGTTTCAGTTCACCGGCTGGCATGCCTTCGGCATGAATATAAGAAATTTCTTTAAGTTTCAGGGCACCTTCGGAGGCGATGGCAAAGTTTATTCCCCTGGCTATATAGTAAAAATCATTCTTGGTCTTTAATTCGTGGCTTAGTCCCTTAAGTTTGTCATTGTTCCATTCAATTGCCTTAGCCACCTTATCAGTGATGCTTTTAAGGTCGGTAACAGCCTTATCAAAGGAGTTGACCATGGAAAACGCCAGGAGATAGAAAACCACTAGCTGACTAATGAAAGACTTAGTAGCTGCGACACATAGCTCAGGACCACAATTAAGATAAATAACATGGTGGCTCATCTCAGCTAACTGAGAATATGGCCTATTAACAATAGAAACAATTTGGGCACCGGCGGCTCTAGCCCTTTTCACACCTTCAATGATATCAGCCGTTTCGCCACTCTGAGAGACAGCCAAGACCACAGTATTCTTATCCACAGAATCGGCGAAATAATGAAATTCAGAGCCCATAACCACATCACAAAACTTCCTGCCGACTTTGGAGAAGAGGTATCTGCCAACCAGCGCAGCATATCTGGAAGTACCGCAAGCAGTGACTATCACTTGACCGGCTCTGAGAATATCCATGGCCACCTTGGTAAAGGCCTCTTTGTCCTGATTGGTAGCTGCCTCAATGGTCTGCGGTTGCTCCATAATCTCTTTGAGCATGAAAAACTGGTAGCCTTGTTTATCGCTATCGCACCATTTCAAGTCAATGTATCTCGCTTCTTTTACTAGCTTTTTGCCAGCAGCATCGAAGAATTCAGCTCCCTCTGCCCTCAGCACTGCTACCTCAGTATCAGCCAAGGGTATCAGCTGATTAGCCAACCCGGAGAAAGCCAGGGCATCACTGGCAACGAAGTAGCCATGTTCGCCTACTCCAATAGCCAGCGGACTATCTTTTCTAGTGCCGACAATTTTATCCGGGTCTCGGGATGATACAACAAGGAAAGCGTAGGAGCCTTCAAGCTTCGGTGCCACGGCTAAAACTGCCGCTTCGAGAGAATGCCCATTTTCCATCTCTTCTTCAATTAGGTGAGGTATGACTTCAGTATCGGTATCTGAAGTAAAGCGATGCCCATTGCTTACGAGGTGTTCGCGAAGCTCTTGATAGTTCTCAATTATGCCATTGTGAACGACGGCTATTGTGCCGGTAGCCGCACAATGTGGATGGGCATTGGCCGGTGTAACACCGCCATGAGTTGCCCAGCGAGTATGACCAATTGCTATATTCCCTGGTAACAAACTTAGATTGTGCTTTTTCTCAATCTCCTCAAGTTTGCCGACATCCTTTTTCACAAACAGCTGTCCATCGGACAGGGTAGCCATGCCTGCCGAGTCATAGCCTCGGTATTCAACACGCCTCAAACACTCAAAAGCAAGTGGGGCTGCTGCTTGTTTGCCGCAATAACCAATAATGCCGCACATCTTTATACTACATCTTCAATATAAGTCAATATTGTTGTACTATTTCACCTCAATTGTCAATTTCGCAATTGTATTGAGAACGCTTAGCAAAGTTTTTCTCAATGTAGTCTCCACCATAAAAGGTCGAGACCAGAGAGGCTAAAGCCTCGCCGCCACATCTTTGATAAACAATCACAAATCGCATTCGCTGTTAAACGATCAACATGGCGTCGCCGAAGCTGTAAAAGTGGTAGCCAAGGCTCTTAGCCTGCTCATAAGCCCGCAGGATGAAATCTCTACCGGCAAAGGCTGAAACAAGCATCAGCAGCGTCGACTTGGGTAAGTGGAAGTTGGTGACCATGACATCTGTTGCACAAAATCTATGCCCAGGCAGGATAAACAAGTCAACCCATCCAGCAAAAGGTTGAATTTTACCAGCTTGAGCTGCTGCCTCGACAAGCCTCACTGTGCTGGTGCCCACGGCTATTATCCTCTTGCCTTGCTTTTTGGTTTGATTAAGTGTAGCAGCGACTTCCGAGCTTAATTCCCCATATTCCTTGTGGATTGGATGTTGGCTAGGGTTATCAACTCTAACCGGGCGGAATGTGTCAAGCCCGATATGTAGGGTAATAAAAGCGAGCCGAACGCCTTTCTTCTGTAATTCATTGAGTAACTTCGGAGTAAAGTGTAGTCCGGCAGTCGGTGCTGCTACACTTCCATTAATTTTGGCGTACACCGTTTGATAACGCTCTGGTTCAGCCAGTGGAGTATGTATATAAGGAGGTAAAGGAACCTGACCGAATTTCTCGAGCAGGCTCTCATCCTGAAGGTGAATAATTCTGGCACCGCCTTCACCCCGTTCAACTACTTCAGCTATGATTTCCTGAGCAGTGCCAGCAGATTCACTTGTTATCCTGATTTTTGCGCCAACACCAACTTTTCTGCCAGGTCGGATAAGTATCTCCCAAAGGCTGTCATCCACACGGCGCAACAGTAGAATCTCGACCTTCGTGTCGCTATCGCTTTTTTGCCCCAAAACTCTAGCCGGTATAACGCGGCTGTTGTTAAGGACTACAGTATCACCACTGTGAAAATAGTCGACAATCTCATAAAAGTAATGGTGTTCTATGGAGCCATCAGACCGGCGAAGCATCATAAGGCGAGACTGGTCTCGCGGCTCGACAGGTGTTTGTGCTATGAGTTCAGAAGGTAACTGATAGTCGAAATCGCTGGTCTTCATCAGAAGGGACTTCTTATTTATTCATGAAGTGTAAGACAACGTTAACTATTATAGTTATCACCACGCTCACAATAAGGAAGGTGACGATGGGAAAATAAAAGGAAAAGCCGTCTTTCTTTACAAATATATCGCCGGGCAGCTTGCCTAAAAACGGTATATGCTGGCTGAAAACCAGTATTAGTCCTAAGAGTACTATGCTGCCGCCGACTATAAGCAGAATCTTGCCGATGCCTTCCATATCCTAGCTCGCTGCATTTACCCTGAAACGGAAATGCTTACTAAGGCTCCGAATATCGTTAGCCTCGAAAGTGATTTTAACTGAAAAGGCTGGGCAGTGCAAAGCACTGCCCAGCCTTAGGATATTTCCCTCGTCTTCTTTAGAACAGGCCTGTTACCTTGCCGGTCTTAACATCGATATCCACCCTTCTGTAGGCAGGGTCGGAGCTGGTGCCTGGCATCAGGCTGATAGTTCCGGCACACGGGCAGAGGAATTTTGCCCCGGAATAGATTAAGACATCGCGTATAGGTAGTGTCCAACCCTTAGGGGTCCCTTTAATAGCCGGGTCATGTGTCAGGCTGAGGTGAGTCTTGACCATCATGGTCATATAGTCCCCGTATTGCGGGTCGCTTTCAAGCATCTTAGCTTTGGCTTCAGCCTCTGGAGTCCATGAAACACTGTCTGCTCCATAGACCACTTTAGCAATCTTATCCACCCGCTCGCGCAGCTTCATTTCCAGGGGATAAAGGAACTTAAAATCATTCTTCTCCTTGCAAGCGTCCATAACCACATCGGCCAACTCTAAGGCGCCATCGCCACCATTTGCCCAGTGTGTGGACAAGGCACAACGGGCTCCAGCTGCCTCGGCTGCCTTGCGCACCATGGCAATCTCATCTTTAGTGTCGGTGTGGAAGGCATTGATACAGACTACCGGATTGATGCCAGCTGTTCTGATGGTGTTAATGTGATGTACCATGTTGGGTAGCCCCTTCTCCAGGGTTTTAAGGTCTTCTTTTGTGTAAGCATCAGGCAAGGGCAGCCCGGCCACAACTTTGGGTCCACCGCCGTGCATCTTTAGTGCCCTGATAGTAGAGGTGAGCACCGACACATGTGGTATCAATCCACTTAAACGGCATTTCACATTCCAGAACTTCTCGAAGCCAATGTCGGCAGCGAAACCACTCTCGGTGACATGGTAGTCAAACATCTTTAGGCCAATACGATCGGCAATAATGGATGATTGACCCACAGCAATGTTGGCGAAGGGTCCGGCATGCACCATGCAGGGCTGGTATTCAGCAGTGCACATCAGCGTGGGATTAATGGTATTGCGCATCCAGGCAGTCATGGCACCACCCACTTCCAGGTCACCTGTGGTTACTGGTTTACCCTTCCCATCAAAGGCTACGGTAATTTTGCCCATCCTCTCCCGCAGGTCTGCCAGGTCTCTGACTATGGATAACATAGCCATAAGCTCAGAACTTACAGCAATGCCGAATTTGGATTGCATCAGGAAGCCATCCATGCGACCACCGATGCCTATAATGATATTCCTAAGGCTCTGGGCGCAGAAGTCCATAATCCAGCCCATCTCTACGCGGGTAGGGTCAACATTCAATCGGCGCAGATTACGTTTAGCCAGTTCTGCGTCATCGTAATTCCGCTCGTGCTGCATCCTGGCAGTGAGCGCCACCATCGCCAGATTATGAGCGTTCATTATGTCATTGATATCTCCGGTAAGACCCATGGAAAACTCAGTCATGGGAATTAAAAGCGCGTTGCCACCGCCGGCAGCGGTTCCCTTGATATTCATGGTAGGGCCGCCGGATGGCTGGCGCAGACAACCACCTACATTCTTGCCTCGTTTACCCATGCCCTCCATGAGACCCATTGAGGTGGTGCTTTTCCCTTCGCCTAACGGTGTAGGAGTAATGGCAGTGACCTCGATGTACTTACCGTCTGCCTTCTTCTTAAGGCGCTCGATGATTTTCATAAAATCGAGCTTACACAGTCTCCCATAGGGGATTATCTCATCATTTTGCAGGCCGAGCTTCTCCCGCCACTCGTCCGGTGTCGGCATATTCTTTTCGGCTGCCTCTGAAATCTGCCAATCCTTCATTTTTACAGCATCATACGGCATATATTAACCTCCTTATTATTTTTTATTTATAGCCCGTGCTTGATAGCCTAAAGCTTTGGCTTCTCAATATTTTTTTTATTTGGCAAGCCCCGCCTTTCTCTCCGCTGCCTCTACAGTGTTCAGCAACAACATAGTCACAGTCATAGGGCCCACACCACCCGGCACCGGCGTGATAGCTGCAGCCTTTTCTTTAACAGCTTCGAAATCGACATCACCCACAAGGCGAAAGCCTTTTTCTCTGGTCTTATCCTCAATACGGTTGACGCCGACATCGATGACCACGGCACCATCCCTGACCATATCCGCCGTGATGGCTTTGGGACTGCCCATAGCTGCTACAACAATATCAGCTTGCCTGGCGAAGTAGCCTATGTCTTTAGTTCCGGTATGGCATATTGTGACGGTAGCATTAGCGCCTTTCTTCTTTTGCATCAGTATGGCTGCCAGAGGCTTGCCAACGAGATTGCTTCGCCCACAGATGACAACATATTTGCCCTCAGGGTTATTACCGCTTCTAATCAATAACTCCTGAACTCCATGAGGTGTACAGGGCAAAGGGCAAGGTTCACCTCTGAGTGCTTTACCTACATTCACTGGGTGAAAGCCATCCACGTCTTTTTCTGCGGAAATATAGCTAATCACCTTGTCAGTGCTGATGTGCTTGGGCAAGGGCAACTGAACCAGAATACCATGGAACTTAGGGTCTTTGTTCAATTTGTCGACTGTCTTTAGTACCTTTTCCTCTGGCGTATCGGCTGGCAGGCGGATGGTCTCCTCGTGCATTCCGATTTCTTCAGCACCTTTAGCTTTGGCGGTAACATAGGATATAGAAGCCGGGTCTTCTCCAACTAGCACCACAGCTAGTGCCGGAGTTACCCCTTTCTCCTTTAACTTCTTTACTCTTTCCTTTAGTTCTTCGCGTATTTGGGCAGCTACCTCAGTGCCGCTAATAATCTTTGCTGTCATGTCGTTCCTTCCCTCCCAATTACTGAAGGCTTCTTAATTTAACTCAGCTTGAAATTCAGATTTAGCTCATATTACAATAATTCTCACCCCCTATTTACTCTTGTTTCTCGCTTGTCACAATAACCGAGACGGTAACGTATGAACTTAAAATCAGCTCATGTCAAAGCTCTTGAATGTTTGATTCAGAGATTAAAGACCGAGCTGTAGCTACAATAGTAAGCTCAGAGCTTAGAATGTAAGTAACTAAGGTCGCCTGCACATAAATCTCCAAGCCTTATCTTGCCAAACGTGGATTATACCATGCATAATCAAAGAAAGACAAGCGAAAAAATACTGTCTTCGGATAGGGGTTTTAGCTACTCTACAATCTTATTAGAAAATGCCCGGGTAATCGCAGCCAACTCACTTAACAGATAAACACGCCCCGGGCATACTATATGTCACAAAAAGCAATTGGCTTGTAATTTACGGTGGGTGATTTGTGGCACGCCTTACTTATTCGATATATTCAAAGATCTTCACTTCGGAGACCAGCTTGCCACTGGGCTGCATCATGGTGCCCTCGGAACTGTAAACCAGCTTATAATGATCCAAGGCTTGTAAAGGTACAGGGCTGGCAAACGGGTCAGAGTTGACTATTCTGTAATTACCCGATTTCTGACTTGTGACATAGGCCTCAGCTTCCTCGTAGCTGGAGAAAGCTTTTACACTAGTGATTTCCTTGTAGGGCTGACCGTCAGGGGCTACTCTTTCCTCGTAAGAAATAACGGGAGAACTTTTAGGTATGACCTGGCTGCCATCGAAATTATACAATCTTATAACTAATGAACGGTAGTATTCAGGATAGAACAGTATAACCGGCTTAAGCTTACCGTCCTGCGTCTGATAATATACATCGAAGAAATTTTCCTTCTTACTGCCGCTCAATGTTGCTAAGGCGTAAAATTTGCCCATTGGCATAGCTATGTCATAGTCAACAATGACATATTTCGAGCCCCAGCTATCCAATATGGCGTCGGCTGAGACTTCGTCTTGAGCAACAAAGACCAAAGATTCTCCCTCATGGCCAGTACCAGGGTTAGAGGTGGGTATACGATGACCAATACGCGTTATCCAATAGCCATAGTCCCACCAGGCAGTGACACCGTAAGCCGTTCGAGGATAATCATAGCCCTCACCTTGAGGTGGCGGCTCATAGAGGTCGTAGTAGAAATCAGGATTGCCAAACGGGTCCGGGGTGTTATCTCTCATCCAGGAAAGGGATTCACACCAGGCAGCGCTAGGGGCAAACTGAGGATTACTGGCAAGGTCTATCACAGGCTTCGCTCCACCAGGCAAAGGCCCAATGTTCGGGTAAAAGACGAGAACAAAGACAACAATTACGCCCAGCGCCATATTTACCCAATTGGCAGCAGGACGACGCTCATCATGTCGTTTCTTTTCATGTTTAACCTTCTTCTCCATTTCCTTGGGTACTTCTGAGGGCACAGTCATCAATCTCCTAAAGCCACTGAACTCGAGGATCAACCATGACAGATAGCCAGCAAGCAAAGCCACATTGACGACAAAGTAATAGGCGAAGCGTCGCATAGACAGCGTAGCTGCCAGTATCACCAGACTCCAGATAACAAACAACGTTTTGTCAGGCTCGCCTCGCTTGATGACAGAATAAATAAGTATGCCTAAGGCGATGAAACAGAGAAATAAGCTGGTGGTGAAATTAGCCCAGGCAATAGACCATGAAAACTCACCAAAGGGGAGGAACAGGGGGCGCATCTCATAGACAGTTGTTTCACTATGCCAAGCGAAGATGCTGAGACTCTCTGTCATAGTTTTAAAAAGGGACGGACTGACAATACGGAAAATCACCAAACTTATCAAGCCAAGCCCAATAAGAGTTGCCGGATAGATGATTGGTTTCATATCGCGGCTGGCCATGAAGCGTGAAAGCACTGCCATGACTATAGGAATAACAATAGCAATAATCAAAGAAGCCAGAGACATCATGTCATGGGAGACGGGTAAAAACACCAGTAGGGCGACAAGGAAAGTAATGGTGCTGATGAAACAGAGATAGTCGACTGATCTCTTTCTCAGATGGTCAATCAGAAACTGGATTACGAGGTAAGTTAAGATGATAAAGACAAACAGCAGCGCGCCTGGCCAGGTAAGAATATAAATTCCCAGAAAAATGCCGGCAAGCAGGCTATAAATAAATGGTTTGGCCATAGCTTCCCAATCTCGTACTTTCACAAATTGGAAAGTCAATTCCCTTTGTTTAGCGCTTTTTACCGCCAAAATAAGGAACAACATAGTAGTGGTGGTGAATAGCACTTCGGCAACATGGTAGTCGGTGAAGCCAAGTACTGACCTGCCGAGAAATTCACCGGGGAAAATTGCAACTAAGCCAGCAGCTATTACACCAGCCCAACGATTGAACAGCGCTTTACCTATGAAATAGACGGGGATGGTTGTTAAAGCTCCCAGCACAGCCGGAAAATAGACACCGACGACATCGATAGTGTGCTGTGCCGGCGAGCCTAGACCAATAAGCCAGGTAACGCCAGCAATAAGGTAGACAAAAAGGGGACGTATACCAAGATCCGAGCCACCGGGATACAAGAAATAGGGGTCGAATGTGATAAGGTGAGGGAAATTATGAACAAGGTTATCAACCAGACGCATGAAGAAATAAGCATCATTACCAGTGAACTTAATCAAATCGCCAACGAAGACCTTGTCATAGGGAGGAACAACTCGAATATATAAGGCGACTCCGAAAACCAAGGCCACTAATACGCCGGCGATAATCCCTTGGTTAAACCTGCGCTTGTTCATAGTCAGCCGCCAGCTAGATTATAAGCGCACTTCGCAGGCAATGCAAGACTAGCCGAACAATGGCTATTGACTTTAAACCGATTACGAGCTATTCTGTTAGCAAACTTAATAGCTGTAGTAGGGTGCCCGAGGGTGACCGAGAGCTTAATTGGCATGCAAGCCGGTGGAATTCCGGCACAGTCCCGCCTGCTGTAATAGTCAGAACATCAGCCCTGCTAAGTATGGCTGCCTCCGCGGAGTAAGGGGGTGGGATTTATTGCTTTAATTAATCCCCTTGCTTACGGAGCAGGGGATTTTATTTTGCCGCTAATTTAAAAGTGTTTTAGAAATCATGGAAATCATTGTTATCCTGCTCATAGCTCTCGCACTTGACCTTACCTTTGGTGAAATGCCCAACGCCTGGCATCCCGTAGCCTGGCTGGGGAAGCTCATCTCCATGGAAACAAGACTGGCTCCGAAAAGGGACAAGCTCAGGCAGCTTGCCTACGGTGTCAGCATGGTTTTAATAACACTTGGACTAATTGTAACAGCCGTTTACTTCTGGCTTGCCTATCTGAGAGAGTTCAACCTCATAGTTTACGTCATCGTCGCCGGGCTCTTAGTGAAATTCAGCTTTTCTTTGCGTGGACTCAGGCAAGCCATTGAGGCGGTTAGAGGGCTTCTAGCCAAAAATAATCTGAACCAGGCACGCATAAGCTTGAAATCTCTGGTCAGTCGTGACACTGATGAACTCAACAAGAGCCAGATGATATCGGCTGCAGTAGAGTCAGCCGCTGAAAATATATGTGACAGCTTTGTAGCTCCTCTATTTTACTTCTTACTCTTCGGTGTGCCCGGTGCCGTAGCCTACCGGGTAATAAATACCTTCGATGCCATGGTGGGCTACCACGGGCACTTGGAATATCTGGGTAGATTCGCTGCCCGACTGGATGATGTTGCCAATTTCATCCCGGCACGTATTACCGCCTTAATAATAGTTCTAGCTTCTCCGATATGCCGAAAAGACACGTCGCAAGCCTGGCGTATTATGATTCGCGACCATAAGAAAACGGAAAGCCCTAATGCCGGCTGGACAATGGGTGCCATCGCCGGCGCTCTAGGAGTACAACTTGAAAAAGCGGGGCATTACAAGCTGGGTGACAACCATTTCCCCCTGTCGCTTGATACTATTGACACTTCTCGACAAATTATTCTCGTAACAGCTATTATCTGGTGCTCAATATCTATCTTAGCTGAGGTGGCATATCTTGTTGCAACCTAGACCTGCTATAAACAAAGCTCCCCCCTGCACTCACGGTGGCATAGACTACGCGGAGTTAAAGAGGCTTGGCATTTCCCTGGAAACTATCCTTGACTTCAGCGTTAGCTGTAATCCGTTCGGGTCACCACCTGGCATCAGAGAAGCTTTAGCCGACATATCGGTGGAACGCTACCCTGACTCTGAAGCCGGTGAACTAAAGCAAGCCCTGGCTGTAAAGCTTAACATAGCTCCGGATAAGCTCATCATAGGTAGCGGTTCCACCGAGCTAATCAGGCTTATAGCTTTTACCTATTTTGAACCGAATGACCTTGTCCTTATTCCCCAACCTACCTATGGTGAATACGAAGTCGCCTGTAACCTCGCCGATACCCAAATACTGAAACAGCTGGTCCTCAAAGAGCCAGACTTCCAGCTAAATGTACCCGAAACGATAAAGTTGATTCAAAAATTCCGACCTAAAGGCGTTTTTCTATGCAATCCTAACAACCCTACCGGGCAATATATGTCAAAGTTACAAGTTGAGCATATTATGTCAAGTGCACAGGAGAGCCTGCTTATACTTGACGAAGCCTATATCGCCTTCACTGAAAATGCGTGGTCGTCTCAAGACATGGTAAATCTTGGCAGCTTGGTTATCCTGCGGTCAATGACCAAGGACTATGCCCTGGCCGGACTGCGCCTCGGCTACGCCATAGCTACCGAGCCAATTATTACTGCCCTGGAACGTGCCTGCCCGCCCTGGAACGTCAACACACTAGCCCAGAAAGCCGGCATCCTTGCCCTGAATGCCGACAGCTATCTAAAGGAGTGCACTGGCAAAATCCGGGAAGCCAGAGATTTTCTGATAAAAGAGCTAGGACGACTTGGGCTACCGCCGCTGCCATCGCAAACAAATTTCTTCCTGGTCAAAGTCGGCAATGCCACAGCCTTCAGGCAAGCACTATTAAAGAAGGGTATTCTAGTACGTGATTGTACCTCCTTCGGCCTGCCCCAATACATACGCCTGGCACCACGTACCTTGCCCGAATGCCAGAAACTAATCGAAGCCATAAAAGAGGTTGGAGTCCTGAGCCATGCCAGCTAAAATTTTGATGATACAGGGTACAGCCTCATCTGTAGGCAAGAGCATCATTGTAGCCGGACTATGCCGTATTTTCCGGCAGGATGGCTTTAAGGTAGCACCGTTCAAGGCACAGAATATGGCTTTAAACTCCTTCGTCACTAAAGAAGGCGGCGAAATCGGACGGGCTCAAGCAGTACAGGCTGAGGCAGCCGGCATCGAACCTTCGGTCTACATGAACCCGGTCCTGCTTAAACCAGAAGCCGAAGCCAGCTCACAGGTAATAGTCCTGGGCAAGGTGGACAAAACTCTGAAAGCCAGCCAATACTACAAGCACACCCCAAATCTGCTTAAGATAATTGAAGACTCTCTAAACCGATTACGTTCTATATATGATATCGTAGTCATCGAAGGAGCTGGCAGTCCGGCAGAGATAAACCTCAAAAACAGGGAAATAGTCAACATGCGAGTAGCTAAAATGGCTAATGCCCCTGTCCTACTCGTCGGCGATATCGACCGCGGCGGTGTCTTCGCTTCCATCATCGGCACTCTGGAGCTGCTGACCAAACAAGAGCGTGACCTCATTAAAGGGTTCGTCATCAATAAATTTCGCGGTGACCTGAAGCTGCTGAAGCCAGGGCTGGACCTGCTGGAGAAACGCACCGGCAAGCCGGTTCTGGGTGTAATCCCCTATTTCCGAGACATCGCCATCGCTCAGGAGGACTCGGTCTATCTTGATGAAAGACAGGCAAGCTCAGCCAAAGGAACTGTTGACGTGGCCGTGATACGCTTACCCCACATTTCTAACTACGATGATTTCGACCCCCTGGAAGAGCAAGGTTGCACCGTCCGCTATATAACCAGAGCTTCCGAACTGGGAAATCCAGACTTGCTTATCCTGCCGGGTACTAAAAGCACTATCGCCGACTTAATCTACTTGCAGCAGCAAGGGCTGGCGCAAGCCATTATCCACAGGGCGCAATCAGGCATCCCGGTGATAGGTATCTGCGGCGGCTATCAGATGCTGGGCAAGAACATACACGACCCTGACAAAGTCGAGTCCAAGCATGGCAGCATCGCCGGGCTGGGTCTGCTCAACAGCACGACCATTTTTAATCGCGCCAAAACAACTACCCAGGTTAAAGCTCAGGTGGCTGCCGATGAGGGGCTACTCAAAGGCTTGAAAGACATAGAAGTCACCGGCTACGAAATACACATGGGGCAAACTAGAAGCCAGAAATGCCGGCCGGCATTCCGGATTCTGGAAACACCTCAAGGGGAAGCCAACTATTTCGATGGTTCCGTCAGCAGCGACGGCTTTGTATTCGGCAGCTACATTCATGGCTTGTTTCACAACGCCAGTTTTACACACCATCTACTGAACAGGCTGCGTCAGCTACGAGGTTTACCGATAATCTCAGCTCCATCAACAAATAAGCAGGAAATATATGATAAACTAGCCGGTATAATCAGGCAGAACCTCGATATGCCCCAGGTTTACAAAATAACTTTCGGGAGGAATCATGGTTGAAAAAAACTCCAAGGGTCTCGTTCATGTCTATACAGGCGATGGTAAAGGCAAGACCACAGCCGCCTTAGGTCTGGCGATAAGAGCCATAGGACAAGGCATGAAGGTAGCCTTCATCCAATTCGTAAAACGGCAACCCTGCGGCGAGCATTTTTTTGTCAAACAGTATAACCCTTTTGAAATAGTCCAGATAAGCATCGGCGATAGCTTCAAGAAATCTAAAGAACAATCAAGCCAGGAAGCCCAGCAGACACTAGCCTATGCTGAACAGGAGATAGCCAGCGGCAAATATGACCTGGTCATTTTGGATGAGATTTTCATTGCTACCAACCAGGGCTTAATAACCGTTAAGCAGGTGCTAGACTTGCTGGATGCGAAGCCCGGCTCGGTTGAACTGGTCTTGACGGGACGTAAAGCGCCTCCAGAGATAGTTCAGCGGGCTGATTTGGTTACCGAGATGCTAATGATTAAGCACCCCTTCACCGAGGGAACAAGTGCCAGGCGAGGCATCGAATACTGATTAACAAGGAGCTTAAACAATGACCACTTCCTTAGACACCATACTTAAAGAAATAAAACCGCTGGATAGCTCGGCGATGTCAGCCGCCCAGAGCCGTCAGAACAGCCTGACCAAGCCGCACGGCAGCCTGGGCAGGCTGGAGGAGCTGTCGATTCAGATTGCTGGAATTAAAGGCCAGGTTAAACCTAAACTGGAGCACAAGACCATAATAACCATGGTCGCCGACCACGGTGTCGTTGCTGAAACGGTCAGCCTCTACCCCCAGGAAGTAACCCGCCAGATGGTACTCAACTTCCTCAAAGGCGGTGCCGCTATAAACGTCCTGGCCGGACAAATAGGTGCCCGTGTTATAGTAGTAGACATGGGAGTAAAAGGCGGCTTTCAGCCGCTGCCCGGATTGTTATGTAAAATGATTGATTTCGGCACCAAAAACATGGCACAGGGACCGGCTATGACCCGTCAGCAAGCCGTAGATACCATAGAGGCTGGCATCCAGGTGGTTGAAGCTGAGATGGCCAAGAGACTCGATATCATCGGCACCGGAGATATGGGCATCGGCAACACCACAGCCAGCAGTGCCATCTTCGCTGCTCTCAGCGGCAAATCACCCAAGAAAATCACCGGTCGCGGTACCGGCATCGGCGATAGACAGCTGGCTCACAAAATCAAAGTGATAGAAAGAGCCTTATCGGTAAACAAGCCGAATTCCAAAGACCCGATAGACGTCTTAGCCAAGGTCGGCGGCTTCGAAATCGGCGGCCTGGCCGGAGTGATACTTGCCGGTGCTGCCTACAGAATGCCGGTGGTCATTGATGGCTTCATCTCCGGGGCTGCGGCGCTCATCGCCACCGGCCTGTCGCCTCAGTCCAAAGACTATCTCATCGCCGCCCATCTCTCGGCAGAGGCAGGCCATGACCTTCTGCTCCAGTTCCTGGGACTAAAACCGCTGCTTAATTTAAACATGCGGCTGGGTGAAGGCACCGGCGCCGTTTTAGGCATCTTTCTCGCCGAAGCTGCCGTCAATACCTTGAGCCAGATGGCTACCTTCGCTGAAGCCGGTGTTTCCGAAGCCAAACCGCTCGAACCGCATGGAGGAGCTTAGCCTTGGATTTCTGGGCAGCACTGCAATTTCTAACCATATTCCCCACACCTCTACACCATAAGGTCACAGCTAAGACCTCAGGCCAGTCCCTGCCCTATTTCCCGCTGGTCGGCTTAATACTTGGCGCCATCCTGCTTGGTCTTCACTACGGCTTGATTCTGATCCTGCCGTCTTCAGTAGTAAACGCCCTGCTTATCATAGCCTTAGTTGTCCTGACCGGCGCCCATCACCTCGACGGCTTCATCGACACCTGCGATGGCGTTATCGCCGGCAAATCGAAGAGGGAAAGGCTATCCATAATGTCGGACAGCAAGGTCGGTGCCTTCGGCATCGTCGGCGCTATCCTCCTGCTGCTGCTCAAATATGTTTCCCTGTCCTCCGCGCCGATATTGCCGGCTTTGCTGCTCATGCCCACCTTGAGCCGCTGGGCGATGGTCTCCATCATCTTCACCTTTCCCTACGCCAAACGCTACGGCATGGGGCTTGCCTTCAAACAGGGAGCCAACTGGCAGAGGTTGACCATTGCCACCATAATAGCCTTGATCGTCGCCGTAGCCCTGCTGAAGTGGTGGGGGCTGGTGCTGATGGCTGCCTTGTGGCTCATTGCCTTCAGCATAGCCAGCTATTTCCGCTCCCGCCTGGGCGGCCTCACCGGCGATAATTACGGAGCCATCAACGAGCTGGCTGAAGTTCTGGTGCTCCTGCTACTCGTCTTAATGGAGAGATTACCTTTGGAGTACAGCCTTGGCTAAGCAAAGCATCCTCCTGCTCGGCGGTGCCCGCAGCGGCAAAAGCCGCTACGCCCAGCAGCTGGCTGGAGAACTCGGTGGCAAAGTTCTCTTTGTCGCCACCGGCGAGGCACTCGATGAAGAGATGCAGACTCGTATTGCCGAGCACAGAAAGAACCGTCCCAAAAGCTGGAGAACGCTGGAGATACCGACCGGCATCGGCAAAGCAATAGAGAAAGGAATCGACAATGCCGAAGTGGTAGTCATAGACTGCCTCACCCTGCTCGTTTCCAACCTGCTCCACGGTGAGCCTGACTACTCCGAAGCGGAGAAAAGAATGCTGTCTGAGATAAACGAGCTTATCACCACCATGGACAAGCTCGATGCCAGCTTCGTCATCGTCTCCAACGAGGTTGGCATGGGCCTGGTACCTGAGACTAAATTAGGCCGCATCTACCGTGACCTGCTGGGCAAAGCCAACCAGCTACTCGCCCAACACGCCACCGAGGTCTATCTCATGGTCGCCTGCCTGCCGGTCCAGGTAAAAGGGCAGGATTAGGATATTAACAGGGCGAAAAGTAACAAAACGCCATATTGTGTACTGACCGTCATAGGGTATAATGGAACTTAGAAGTGTGAGGTTTGATTCTAACAACAGAGGAGTATGCAAGGGGTTTTATAGACTTCGATGCGGTCTTGCCAAAAGATTGTATTATAGAGCTTTGGACTAGAACTGCCGATACACAAGAAGAGAACTCTGAATGGACTGGCCCCTATTCAAAACCAGATGGCTCTAAAGTTCTAGCTCTTCCAAAGCCTTATATGCAGCTTCAAGTACAGCTTAAACGTGGGGATGACCCAACCAAAACACCTGTCCTTGCCAAGGTGCGTTGGGAGCGTGATGGCAATACATATATTTGGCCAGGCCAAAATGGCTTTGTTGGACCACCAGGGCCATTGAGTTTGGGTAGAGATTATGGCATCTCTTATCGTCTAGTATTTCAGCCGAAGAGAGCAGTTTGGCCAGATCCCTTCGTGATTATAAGTAAAACCATGCGGATTAGGTTTTGGAAAGGAGGCCTCAAAGGACATGACATATCCGGCTTTAAGGATGCCCAACTTGGGCCAAATGATACCCTTTCAATTGAGGGGAGCATCAAGGAGGTTGAAGCGAAGGGTGACATAGTGGAAATACTCGCAACTATCGCAGAAAATCCGGAAAATAGCAAAGAGCAAACAAAGGAGGCAGCAAAAAATCAAGTAGAGTCGGTTGTTGGACTTTTAGCCCTGTGTTTTGGTGAACAGATTCTGGGTAACCCTATTTTTGCTGAATACTATTTTAGTAGTGCCGCAGGCGAGCAAGGGCATATTCATATTCCCGTTAAGCATCTTATCGAATTGTCTATTGAGCAAAATCTAGGTTCTGTTATTGAAGAACCTTTATCAACTTTGTACCGTTCATCAATGAGTCCATCAATTCGTATAGCGCTACGCTGGTATGCGGCAGGACTTAACAGTGGCTCACTAATAGATGCATATATCTCTTACTTTGTTAGCCTTGAAGCTCTCGCCACTGGATACTTTGCAGCAATTACCCCTAAACTAGTCAGAAAGGAATACAATCAACTCAAAAAATATTTCTCAGTAGCGCGACCGAGTATTGACCGTAGATTAAAGGAAATTACCCTAGGACGCATAGCTGACTTTCCCTTGTCGAGCAAATTTGAGGAATACTGGAGGAGTCGCTTTGTCCATAAAACCCGTGAAAGTAGCGAATTTCCCAAGCTCAATCGTATTAGGAACGATCTTCTTCACGGGAGTGCAAGGTTTGTTGCCACAAATGAATTGAGTGTAGTTAAAGGTCTCGTTGAGAGGTTGCTAGCAAAAGAATTGGGACTCGAAAGTATCATAAGTAACCGCCAATCGGGCCCCAAGTTGCTCGAGCTTGTATTGACCTACCTGACAGTGCCATCGAAAGATAGGACAAATCAATAAACTTTCTTCAGGTCTCTTCATGACTGTCGTTGCTTAACAAAAAGCCAGAATGTGACTTAGAGATTCCTTCCTGAGGATATGCCATACCTCTCGAAAGGAAAAAGAAGCTCAGCCTTGACCAGGTCAAATAGTAATAGGCTATAATCAGTTATGAATTTCGGGATCATTTCCTTCCGACGATATGCAATGGATTTCGATGTGAAAAAACTAAATACCCAACTCATAAAGAGAACTGTCACGGACTGGCTCAAGGTTATAGTATTTTTACTAGACGATGTTGTTGCGTTGCTCTTAATCATATTGCTACTGCGATTTCTAAAAATACAAATTCCTTTACCCATTATCATCGTCGTAGCGATACTGATTGGTACTCTTCTTTTCATAATACACCGAGCAATTATACCTGATTTTCGAAGAAAGCCGGCTACAGGACAAGAGGGAATGATAGGCTCACAAGGCAGCGTAGTGAAGACGCTGAGTCCGATCGGCACTGTTGTCGTTGAAGGGGAGCATTGGAAAGCTAAATCGGTTGATGGCAGTATAGGGGTTGGTGAGAATGTGGAAATCGTGGGATTGGATGGGCTGACATTAAAAGTAAAGCGTAAAAAGCGATAGTTGACTGGAATCTTGGATAAGTTTGGTCAACAATTCATCGTATTGTGCAGTTGCAGCTCTGGTCTGGGTCAGCCTTTAGTTGAACTCTCAGAGTCGAACTCGACATGGAATCGATGGAGGAATCGATGCACGGCCGGGGCAAGCAGGACGGCAATAGCGACGAGGAAGATTATCCCGGAAAACAGTGCGTAGAACGAGGCAAACAACTTCCCGGCATTGGTATTTAGCACATTCACAGGCCCCATGCCGCCGAGAATCATGGCGGCATTAACCGTGGCATCAATCCATGATAAGCCTTCGAACTGATGATAGCCAACGATGCCGATTGCCAGAGAAACGAGGACGATGCCCAGAGCAATAAGAACATGCCAGGCAATGCGGAGTAAAAACTCAGCTCTGGAAATCAACGGCTGCCGGAAATGTTCGTACATCAGGGGTGTACCCCGTGTTTCCCTCAAATTGGTTTACCTTTGGTGATTCACTGCTACAATTATACCACGTCGGTGGGAGGGCTAGGGTGAGGGTGAATTTTAAATCCTAAACCCCAAGCACCAAATCTCAATGACTCAAAAATTCCCGCAATGAATTTTGCATTTTTATCTGTTATTTTAATTTTTGATTTTGTTTCCCCCTCACTCTAACTCTCTCCCTCCAGAGGAGCGAGGATGAAGCCTCGTGGCTACACTTTCTTTGTCTCAGCCGTCACAAGGTCAGACTAAGTGAAAAAATGGGAAAAGCTCACAATCAGCCGGATTCCGTTATATACGTCTGCCATAGACGATGGTATAATGTCAACCATAAAGGGCTATCAGCAGGTCTCGAGGGGGGATATTATGGACGATAGAGTCGCAATCTTCATAGATGGAAGCAATTTGTACCATGGTCTAAGAAACAACTTTGGGCGTCACAACCTCAACTTCTCTGAATTTGCCAGTAAGCTATGTGGCTCCAGGCGCTTGTTCCGAACATATTACTACAATGTCTTACAAGACCCGAATCAAAGGCCTGATAGCTATAGAGAGCAACAGGAATTCCTCGATAACCTGCGCAAGACGCCATATCTGGAGGTTCGACTGGGGGGTACCAAAGTGTCACAGGGTATCCCTGTGGAGAAGGGTATAGATATTATGCTGGCTACAGACCTGCTATATTTTGCCTGGAACGACTTCTATGATGTGGCAGTGCTTGTGAGCGGTGACTCTGATTTTGCCTATGCTCTTCAAGCTGTAAAAAACATGGGCAAGCATGTCGAGGTGGCTTACTTCGAGAGTGGAGCCTCCAAGGACCTCTTGAGTGTAGCCGATAATCGTTATCTACTAAACCGGAGCTTTTTCAGTGGTGTGTGGGCACATAAACGTTATACTGCTCGCAGAAGAGTGATTGTAGAAGGTCAGAAACAGAGCATTCCGGGTGGCGAATAAGCCTCAATCAAAAGTCAAACTTTTAGAGCCTAATTTTACAAAGTCAGTAAGGAATAGGTATCGACAAACAGCGGATGGACTACTATAATAGATGTAAGCAGATGAAATCCATCCACCTGAATAAACGCCCCCCTCT
Source organism: uncultured Chloroflexia bacterium (assembly GCA_963754385.1). Classification (GTDB taxonomy): domain Bacteria; phylum Chloroflexota; class Dehalococcoidia; order GIF9; family UBA5629; genus 9FT-COMBO-48-23. Next base: position 44,625 of record CAVWGE010000003.1, read on the forward strand.
GAAGTGGGGCATATGTCAAGGGCTCTGCCTGACGTTGATTTGCCTGCTCACCATCTCCAGCGCTTTTCTACTCTTTGCCAGTCCCGTCCAGGCATCGGTTTTTATCACCACCTCACCACTTCTGCCACAAGGCCAGGTGGGCAGCTCCTACTATACAGTGCTAACGGCGAATGGCGATAACCCTCCTTTTACATGGAGCACCCCTAGCTCCATGCCACCGGGGCTAAGCCTGGCAGCATCAGGAGTCATCTCAGGGATGCCAACAATGGCCGGCACCTTCAATTTCACGGCTGTAGTTACCGACAGCACGGCTGTTACTGCCAACCAAGCATTTGTTATCACTATTGTTCAACCTCCATTAAAGTTTCTCACAACCACCCTGGCATCAGCAAAAGAGCTTGAGTCCTACAGTGATAGGATAACAGTCAGCGGTGGCACAACGCCATATACATGGTCTGTCGTCAGCGGTTCATTACCCACAGGGCTAACTCTAAGTGCGACCACGGGATACTTCTCAGGCATTCCAGCTAAAGGTACAGTCGGCAGCTACAGCTTTATGGTCAGCATCAGCGATAGCTCGCCGACACCAATAACCGGTCAGCAAAGCTTCAGTATCACAGTGGAAAAGGGCGGCTATCAAGCTGTCATCACCATCGACAGCGGGCTAAAAGTCGGCGAGACAAAGGTATATGTGTCGGGAAGCCCGATAGCTACGCTACGGGGCGGCGAGTCGACGACGCTCAACCTCGATGTCGACGTAACCCGGTCGGTAAGTGTAGACTCAATCGTCCAGCATCCGACAGATCCCGCTGTCAGGTTCAAAGCCGAGGTGGATAGAATAACAGTCAGTGAATCTTCACCTGATGCTACATTTCCCTATTACACTGAGTATTCTATTGAGCTCAAAACCGAGCCTTCCAAAGTCGGCCAGATATCAGGCACCGGCTGGTATAAAGAAGGCTACACCCTTAGAGCCAGTGCCCCTGACGAGGTCAACGATACCAATGACCCGGGCACACAATACCGCTTCGCTTATTGGAAACTGCCTAGCGGTGAAACAGTTTCCGGCAAAGAACTAAGCCTGGTTGTTGATGCAGCGGGAGCTTGCACTGCCTACTATGACACCTACTACAGATTAACGTTGACCTCGCCCTACGGCGAAGCAGAGGGCAGCGACTGGTACAAGGCCGGCTCCCAGGCTGAATGGAACATGACCAATTCGCAAGTCCGCCTGCCCGGTATTTTAGGCATCTTCGGCGGCAAGCTAAACGCCGTCAACTCCAGCGGCAGCACACCTATGGATAGCCCCAAGACAATAACTATAGAATGGGAGCCCGACTACACCATGCCGTTCATAATGATACCCTTAACGATTATCCTGCTCGTCCTGGGCGGCTATGGTCTGTATCTGCTGCTGCGCAGCCTCCAACCGAAACCAGTACCACCACCCCCACCATATTACCCTTACATACCTCCGCCACCACCACAACCTCTACCACCACCCCAAACCACGGTAGTCATGATAGGTGGAGATAAACCGAAGCTAGGTCCGGCGACAACCAGAGAGCAGCTCATGGAGAAGTTCGGTGAGCTTCTCGAGAAATATGAAGATGAGATTAAAACCACAATTGGGGCAAAGGAACTGCCTGCAGCCAAACCTGTAGCTAAAGAGAAAAGACTGGCAGCACCCAAACCAACTCCACCAACTACAGATGAGGCAGAAGCCACACCGGAAGAAGAGGAAACAACAACGTGCAACTTCACTTCGAAAAAGCCTCTGAGAACAGTTGTCAGTAACTGGAGACAAGTGGAGACTAAGACTACCACCTTGCCATCAACCGGTAAGAAGGCAACCCAAGGCACGACCGGCCTGGCTATAACCTGGGCACGGGATATATACCAGGAATGGGAAATACTCAGCTGCTGGCTGCCACGCGGGCACAAAGAGCCCCACGAAGGCAGTGTGGAGATAGCCTATAGCCGGCTCAATTCCATCACCGAAGAAAAGATCTACACTCCCGGCCAGGAACTCGACCCACCCGTACCCCACTATACCGACGGCATGCCGCTAGTAGAGGTGGCTGCCACTGAAATTGTTCCCCCTGATAAGCTTCCCCACGAAACCACACCATGATAAGCCCGGATATCGCCGGCAAGCATCTAAGACTTGGGCTTGCTCTGGCACTGATTGTAATCATCTGTTTCATAATACCCGCCAGACCACCTTCAGTCTATGCGGGGACAATGAAGTGGAGCGTTGTCGATACTCCAAGCAGTCTGGGCAGTGTCATAGTCAGCCCATCGGAAATCAACGCCATCGCCATCGGCAGCGACGGCAGAACCTTATATGCCATCGACATACCTAACAGCAAAGTATATAAGTCACTTAATGGCGGTATTACCTGGAATGATATGAGCAGCTATATAGCAAATGCTGGCGCTGCTCTGCCCGCCTGGAATATAGCTATCGCTCCAGATAACCCGAACTTCGTGGCTGCAGTCACCAGCAATGGAGGCTTACCTGGAAAAGTGTTTGTCTCGATTGACGGCGGCGGCAAATGGCAGGATACCAACTGCCCGGCAACCAGCAACATCAGCGCCATTGCTATCTCTCCGAATTATGGCGGCTATGATATAGCCATAGGCACACGAACCGAAGCCGGCAACGGCGATATATATATTTCCCAGGCATCCGGCCAGGGCAACTGGGCATCTCAAGGCTTTACCAACGATGTACTGGCACTCAAATTCTCACCCACTTATCGAGCCGATTCCAGCATAGTGACTATCGCAACACATGCCACTGGTACTTATATCAACATTGGAATTCACGACAGGGCAGCCAACACCACCAACTGGGGTACCTGGGGCCCTGTTGAAATTACAACCACAGGTGCCGGCAGTTCACCCACTGTAGCTCAGGTTATAACTGCTGACCTGGAATTGCCCGCCGACTTCTCGGGTCAAGCTCCAAGCTTGCGCCGTATATATGTCAGCCTGGACGCTACGACAGCCAATGCCGGCATCTACCGCTTCGATGACACCGTCGGCTATCTGTTGATGTCAACTCCTGCTCCCTTGAGGATTTCCAGCATCGCTTATCACGGTACCTACAGCTCAGGCAAGCTGCTGGCTGGCGAGGTTCGGGGCAATTCTGGCTCAGCCACAGTAATAATCTGGTTTACCGATGCTCCCATAACCTGCCCGGAGCCCTGCTGGTATCAAACACAAAAGGCGCCTACCGGCGGCGGCAATTCAGGTTTTGCCAATGCCCAGGTAATCTGGTGCCCTGACGGCAGCCGAGCCTATTGTGCCACCGGTTCTGCCACACTCAACAACCCGACAGATTGGCCCGGTGGCTACTCGACAGGCGTCGCCCTGGATGAATCAGCATTGTCCCTAAGCCCGGATAACGGCAGAACATGGAATCAGCTTAGCCTGATAGATACCGAGATAAGCTTTCTCTCGGATGTGGCAGTAACACCGGCTTCGGACATCATATACCTGGCATCTGTCAATAACCATGCTGGGATAAACAACTTCGACAGCATCTGGCGGACGACAGGCTCGCCTACAGGAAATACATGGGAACGCGTCTTATGTCTCCTGTCAACAAGCAACGACCTGATACTACGCACGAGCAACTTCGGTAACAACCCGACTATATATTTCGCCTCCCGGTTAACAAGCGATTTAAGGCAATCAATGGATGGAGGCCAGACCTGGGATAGCGTTACGCCGGGGGTTAATGTAACCGACTTTGCCGTCACCAGAATTAACGATGTACCTCACATGTATATCATGGATAACAACTACGTTCGCCAAGGGGTCAGCAATGGCGAAACATGGCAGTGGACACCAAAAACTGCCACAACTTTAAACACCGGGCACAACATCACCGCTACACCTACAGGTGCTGTTGTAGTCGGCGACGATGCTGACGGCATGGTTGCCTACTCATTAGATGGCGGCGCTTCCTTCGAGCGAACTACAGCTATCCCAGAGCCGGGCAAAATGCACGTAAGTGCCGACTACAGGTTTAAGAATGCCTTAATTATCTATGCCGCCAGCGATAGTGCCAGAAGTGAAATTTATAACTGGGTCGTAGGCTCGAACCTAGGCTGGACAGCGATGGGGTCACCCGGTCGCGGCTTTTACGGTATTGCTCAGCTCGAAACTCTCTACGGCGCCTGGTCCAGTGGCGGTATCACCGCCGTCGACCGCACCCTGGAACCAGAAAAACTCGGCCCTCCTTATATCGAATGGGACAGCTTGAACGCTGAATTAAATGCCGGAGTTGTTTTCACCAGAGAGCCCGTCTCTTTGAAAGTCTCAGCAGGCATTAACCTGTGGGCAATCGATAACAGGCCTTACACTGCAACCACAGGTCGGCTGTGGAATTTCTACGACTGCCTGTCGCCTAGCCATCAATATACGCCGCCGCCGCCACCGAGCCGGGAAATGCTATTCCAGGCTCCAACACCCACTTCACCAACGATAGGCGAGGTAATACCCGTATATTTGGATACCGGAGACATCGGCGATATTGTATTCAAATGGAAACACCCGACAACAGCTATAGAATATGAACTCTGGCTGTCCGAAGATGAGACTTTCAACCAGATAGTATTACAACAAGCCATAGAGCCTGATAACCGACAATCACCTGGCTGGGAATTGCCCGAGACGGTCAGCTTAGAAAAAGGCAAGGAGTATTACTGGAAAATAAGGGTCAGCCAGGCAGCGACAGGCGAAAGAGGGGATGGTAACTGGTCAAAGGTCATGTCATTCAGCGTGGCATCACCACCAGAGGAGACTTCTCAACCCGGTCCTACGCTGGTAACCCCATCAAATGGTACTGCAAAAGAAAACGAACCTTTACCCTGGATAGTGAAAATTCCCCTGTGGGGATGGATTGTAATTGCCTTTCTGCTCGTTGCTATACCCACTGCCGCATTTCTCGCCAGCAGGGCGAAAAGGTAGTGCCATCTTCAGCCTCGCCTAAGTAGCTCCATCGGGAAATTCTAAATTTTAAGCAATAGCGAAATTTGAATCCTCCAAGTTCAAAAACCAGCCTTGGTCATTAATATTTGCGATTTTGAACTTGTCTAAAGCTTAGAAATTCGGAATTAGGCGGATGTAGTGCTAAAATACATAGTAAATTTACACCGCAAGGATATGCTATGCCTTCAGAACATATAATTGTAAAAGGGGCTCGAGAGCACAATCTCAAGAACATAGACGTATCTATACCACGAGATAAGCTGGTGGTAATCACCGGCGTCTCCGGCTCAGGTAAGAGCTCATTGGCTTTCGATACTATATACGCCGAAGGACAACGCCGCTATGTGGAATCGCTTTCTGCTTATGCCAGACAGTTCTTAGGTCGTATGGAAAAGCCTGACGTCGATTACATAGAAGGCCTGAGCCCGGCTATATCAATCGACCAAAAAGGGCCGTCCCACAATCCGCGCTCTACAGTAGGCACGGTAACCGAAATTTATGACTATTTGCGACTCCTTTTTGCTCGAGTCGGTCATCCTCACTGTCCCAAATGCGGACGTGAAATCTGCCGTCAGACAGTGCAGCAAATTGTGGACGCGGTAAAAGAAATACCAACCGGCAGCAGAATTATGATACTGGCCCCGTTAATCAGAGACCGGAAAGGTGAGCACCTGGCCGTTTTTGACGACCTACGTAAGGCAGGATTTGTCCGGGTTCGTATTGACGGCCGTATCCATGACCTCTCCGAAGAGTTCGAGCTAGATAAAAACAAGAAACATGCCATTGAAGCTGTGATCGACCGGCTCCGGATAGGCGAAGCCGAAAAAAGCCGCATCGCTGATTCGGTGGAAACAGCGCTGAAACTCGGGACTGGAGTCGTTCTCGTCTCAATTATTGATGGGGATGAACTACTGTTCTCCGAGCACTTTGCCTGTGTGCTTTGCGGTATGAGTCTGGGTGAAATTGCCCCTCGGACCTTCAGCTTTAATAGCCCACACGGCGCTTGTCCGGCATGCAGCGGACTCGGCGTAAAGCTAGAGATAGACCCGGACTTACTTATACCTGATAAGGACCTTAGCCTGGCGCAAGGTGCTATACGTGCCTGGGGATGGTTCTCCTGGCACGCCAGCGAACTTCAGGATTTAGCTCGCCGTTATGGTTTTTCACTTAGCACACCAGTGAGCAATCTCAGCAAAGAGCACCTAAACCTTGTCCTCTATGGCGAAGACGGAGAACTGGTAAAATACCGAAATCGCTACGGTCGAGTCAGAGAATACTTTACTAACTATGAAGGCGCAATCCCTTATCTGGAGCGAATTTACCACGATACCGAGTCTAGCAATACCCGCGCTGATATTGAACGCTACATGGCTTCTTCACCATGCCCGGCGTGTCATGGAAAACGCCTTAAACCTGAATCTCTAGCTATTACAATAGACGGCATGAATATAATCGAGGTGACGGAACTATCCGCCTCGGAGACACTGCACTGGATGCAACTGCTCACTGGTGACCACAACGAACCCCGTCTAACACCACACGAACTGAAGATAGCTCACCAGATCCTGAAGGAGATAAGCACCCGCCTGGGTTTCCTTATAGACATCGGGCTGGGCTACTTGACCTTAGACCGTCCCTCAGCGACCTTGAGCGGTGGTGAAGCCCAAAGAATACGTCTGGCAACTCAAATCGGCAGCGGTCTGATGGGAGTTCTCTATATCTGTGATGAGCCTACAATCGGTTTGCATCCGGCTGACATTCATCGCCTAATAGAAACGATGAAGAGGCTGCGTGACCTTGGCAATACAATTCTCATTGTAGAGCACGACGAAGCTATGATGCGAACGGCTGACTATATTATTGACATGGGACCCGGAGCCGGGGAACATGGCGGGCAAATAGTAGCCACTGGAACATTGACAGACCTCATGAACTGCCCGAACTCAATAACCGGGCAATACCTCAGCCTAACAAAACAAATTCCTTTGCCGCAAGGACGACGCCCAGGCTCAGGTAAGGAATTAATAATCAAAGGTGCTCGCGAAAACAACCTGAAAAATATCGAAGTCAGCATACCTTTGAGCAAATTTGTCTGCATCAGCGGGGTATCAGGCAGCGGCAAGAGCACACTTGTCAACGAGGTGTTGTACAAGAAGCTGGCCCAAATATTCTATAAAGCAAAGGATAAACCTGGAAAGTGTGACGGCATCATCGGCATCGAACATATTGACAAAGTCATCAATATTGACCAATCGCCTATCGGTCGCACTCCGCGCAGCAATCCAGCTACATATACCGGAACTTTTACCCCCATTCGAGAGCTTTTTGCCACTGTCCCCGAAGCCCGCGTGCGCGGCTACCAGCCGGGGCGATTTTCCTTTAACGTCCGAGGGGGACGCTGCGAAGCCTGTCAAGGCGAAGGCTACATTCAGATAGAGATGCAATTCCTCCCCGATGTGACTGTGCCCTGTGAAATATGTAAAGGTAAACGTTACAACCGCGAGGCATTAGAAATTTATTTCAAAGGCAAAAATATAGCTGATATTCTGGATATGAGCGTGGATGAAGCCTTGACCTTCTTTGAACACTTCCCCAAGGTCAGAAACAAACTGGAGACACTGAGTGATGTTGGTTTAGGCTACCTACGCTTGGGGCAGCCAGCACCTACTCTTTCCGGTGGTGAAGCCCAGAGGGTCAAACTAGCCACTGAATTATCACGGCGTTCCACAGGCAAGACCCTTTACATCCTCGACGAACCTACCACAGGCCTATCTTTTGCTGACATAGCCTGCCTGCTTCAGGTACTTCAGCGGCTGGTGGATTCCGGGAACACAGTGGTAATCATAGAACACCACTTAGACGTAATTAAAAATGCTGACTATATCTTAGACCTAGGCCCCGGCGCCGGCGATGAAGGCGGCTACATCATAGCCACCGGCACACCTGAAGAGGTGGCACAAATAGACACATCATTTACCGGACAGTATCTCCGCAATGTATTGGAGAGACAACAAAGAGAGTACTCCTTAGCCTCGCAATCCTGATGCTTAATGTCAACGGCTTCACGAATATTTCTCAAAGCTTTCTTCTGGTTTCTAACTACAACAGTACCCAAGGCTCAATTATAGAGGAATGACCAACTTACTGCTCGGCAGGCTGTTGTATCTCATCCGCCTTAAGGCTATCACGTACATATTTGTAAATCTCCACGGCAGTGGCTGTCAAAGGGATAATCAGTATTATTCCCCACAACCCGGCAATATAAGCCCCCAAAGGAAGCAGAACCAGAATAATGGCCGGGTGTACCCGTAGATAACCTCCATGAATTCTAGGGACAAGTAATATATTCTCTAGTAGCTGAACAACAAGGTAGATACCAATTGCCCAGATTATCTTTTGTGGTGCTATCGCCAGTATGACAATCACACCAACAGCACCGCCAATCCAGGGGCCTAATATGGGGACAAACTCCATTATCCCCTGCAGAACAGCAAGCGCCGGGGCAAGCGTTATCCCCAAAGCAGCCAATCCGATGAAACACAAAACAGCCACGGTGGCGGAAAGCACTAGCTGGGCACGAATCCATCGCCCCAGCACCTTATTTACGACCCCGACAACACCCCTGACATGCTCAGCCATCTGTGGTGAAAACGCAGAATAAAAGCCGCTGCTCAGTTTTTCCCAGTCTTTTAGAACATAGAAAAGGAACACAGGCAAGGCAACAAAACCGATTATTAAGCCAAAGGTGCCCGATATGTATGAAATACCCTTCCCGAAGGCACTTCGCACAGCATTACCCAATATTGTACCTACATCCTGAAAGCCCGTCCCTCCCTGCTGCTGTACTTCGGGAGGTAACCATCGTTGAAAGCTTTCAAGCCAGCCCTTTAGGGTCTGAAAACCTTCAGAAAAATATTGAGGGGCATTTTTTATTAAAACTGAAAAGGAACTAGCCACGCCTGTAACGATATAGAAAGCCAACACGCCAATAACAACCAGGATTATTATAAAGAGACCCGCTATCAAAGAGCCTCGTCTGGCTGACAGCCACCTGCTTTTACCGGGCAGCTTCCTCTCAAGCCAGGAAACAATAGGATACAAAAGATAAGCCAGTACCAGGCCACAAATAAATGGGAGTAAGACGCTCCTAAGAACGTAGACAAGCCAGAAGATTATGATTAGGCCCACTACAAATGCTATCAGTCGCCAGTTCCTTCTGAAAATACTACCTGCTGTGTCCTGATTAATCTTTTTCATCAGTTCAATTTGTCAGAGCAATAGTTCTAATCACTAGAAGTGTGGACTTGAAAACGTGATGCTGGTAACAGAATTAGTTCAATGGGAAAAGACACAAAGCTTTCAGCTAAAATCAATCCCGTAACCAATAACCACATCCCGATAGATTCAGACAAAACTACAGAAACAACAGCTCTATTTAGTACTCAGGACTTCTTCGTTTATGCTTCCTGGACCTTCGTTTGAGCTTTCTTGACAGCCTCGCCGGCAGTTTCCCTCACTTTTTTGGTTATCTCCGCTGCCCGTTCTCGAGCCGTCTCAGCCTTCTCCTTCAATAATCGCCTCGTCTCCTCACCCGGTCGCGGAGCAAAGAGGAATCCAATAGCCAGACCGAGAACTGCACCCACGATAAGTCCAATAGCAAATCCACTACCTCTATCACCGTCAGCCATCTCTGCCTCCTTCCGATTCCTTTTTTCCGAAGAATCTACTGACTATATCAATACCCTGAAATACACCTTTAACCAGGGCCACCAACTGAAGTACAGGTCTGATTATCTCATCCCGCACCGATGAAGAGATTTCGTTTATGGTTGCCGAGGTAGCCTTCACTGAATCCAGTACAGACCTCGCTCTTCTATACAACAAGTATGATAGCACGGCAATGAAGATGACAACTACTGTTACCACCAAACCCGAGATACAAATAACGAGATCCCTAAACCATGCAATATCCATAAGCAACACCCCCTTTTCTATATTTCTTCAGCCTAAGCCCTTGATTTTCCCCTCGATTTTCCCTTTGCTTTTCTCTCACGAAGCCAAAGAACCACTCCTGTTGCTATCAACGCCCAAGCAGCGATGAGAAACTCTGCTTGCACGCCTGTAATAATCTCTTTGCTCACCAAGACATAGTTGTAAACTGGGATGAGATACACTAAAGCAGCCAGGAGATAGAATTGCCACCACCGACCTCTAGCTAGTCCCCAACCAGCCAGCGCACAGGAGGCTACATTAACACCGATGACAAAAAAGGTTTCCCAAAATCCACCAAGAGCCATAACCCCTTGCATTTGGACATTCTCCCAACTCCATCCGTTGGCAAGGATATAATTGAGCGTCCATTGCGCCTCAAGTATAGCAAATCCAGCGCCGGACACAGCACCAGCGGCAAGACCTAATCTAGGTTCGATGTCTCTGCCATTACGCCACCAGTAGACAGCAACGGGTAACAGCTTAAACCCTTCTCGCACCAGTCCAAAAAGGTACATCGATGGTAGGCTTGCAAGCAAAGCCCATTTCGCCAGAGTTTCTTGGCTCCAAAAGGAGCTATACAACCACGAAATCCCAGATCTAAGCAGAAATGCAGTAACAGCAATGGCAATGGGTGCAAGGATAGCACCGGCAGCGAGAACTACCCATAGCCATGGTTTAGTAATCAACGGCGGTCGATAGCAAGCAAGCCAGATTGCACCGAAAACCAAAGCCAGAATCCAAACCAGAATAATTCCCAAGATACTGGGGTTAACGGAGAAAAAATTTACAAAGAAAGCAAGCATTTGCTGTGCCATAAATCCTCCTACTATGGTTACACTATCTAGGTGTAAATTTCGTTAGGGTCAGATAGGGACTCGAATCCTGGAAACTGCATTGGCTTGAAAGCTATTTCTTCACCTGAATAAGATGGCAATTGAGGAACGGCTGACGGCTTCTCTTTAAAGAAATAATCATAAAGAAAATAGGCACCCAACACTAAGAATGCAATTATTACCAAGCCAAGGCAGCCCGTAAGCCACGGGTCAGACTTCTTCTTTGCTTTCTCCTCCCCTTCTCCAACTTCTCCACCTCCTCCGCGCTTTTGATAGGCTACCGGCTGCTTTGGGAAAGGTTTTACCTTCTGCGGCGTTGGCCAATTTAGACTTTCACGGCAGCTCGGACAATTTATTAATGTAGAGTCAACAATAGCACCGCAGTAGGGACAGTTGTATTGGAAAGGTTGTCCGCATGATTGGCAGAATTCTTGACCTACGACATTTTGCGCACCGCATTTAGGACAGCAAAAAATCTGTTGCATATATATTACTGCCTTCTATCTAAACTAAGCCTAAACACCGAACCTTCAGGCTTATACTAAAACGTCAGTATCATTTTAACCCGCCACAGCCTATACTTCAAGCCAGCAGCCATAAGCCTGGAAAGTCAAACGTAACTGCCGGAAGATTTAGCCTTAAAAGCTCTCTGTCAGTCAACTGTTTTACACAGTCGCATCCATGCAGTATACTCTAGGGCTAATATCACACGAGCTATAGTTCTCAGAAAGGCATTAATTTATGACGATTAAAGTTGTTACCGATAGTTGCTCGGATATTACACAAGAGGAGGCTAAAGAGCTAGGCATCACTGTAGTGCCGGCATACGTCCATTTTGGCGACGAAGTCTATCGTGATGGAGTCGACATTGACTGCGACCAATTCTATCACAAACTAGTAACCAACCATGTTCATCCTTCTACTGCAGCAGCATCGCCGGGAGATTTCGCCAAGGCCTATGAGGAGATAGCCAAAGAAACCAACGAGATTGTCTCTGTACATGTTACCGGCAAGCATAGCGCCATGTACGATTCTGCTCTGGTAGGCAAGGAGATTAGTGAAAAGAAAGGATGTCACATAGAAGTCATTGACTCTCTAGGCGTAACAATGTGGCAAGGTCTCGTTGCTATAGCCGCAGCGAATGCTGCCAAAGCCGGATACAGCTTAAAACAGGTGGTAAACAAAGCACTTGAAACTATCAGCCAACTGCGTGCTCTGGCACTTTTGGACACTCTAAGATATGCAGTCAAAGGTGGACGTCTTGGAAATACAATCTTCGCAATAGAATCGTTACTAAACGTAAAGCCCTTGATCACCCTGCACGGCGGCGAAATCCGCCCAGCCGGACTGACACGCACCCGAGTAAAAGGGATAGCCAGACTGCACGAGTTCATCGCATCACCACCACACATAGAGGACTTAGCCATAGTCTATAGCTCTACACCCGATGATGCCCGAGCACTTGCCGACCATGCGCATTCCCTCTTTCCCAATTTGATACCACGGATATCAAGACTAGGTCCTACACTGGGAGTACACGGCGGTCCTGGAGCTTTAGTCGCTATCGCTAAGAAAACAAAATAGGGCTTGTCCTTATACAATCGAAACCATCGCAATGGCTCAGCTTCAATATCCTCCCCGCAGCCATTCTTCCAGTTCCTTAACTAGTTTTTCGCTTTCGTCCACGGTCAGGCCAAGGTTATTTTCCAGCTTGCTGATGTAGCTATCAAGCTCAGGAACCTGATTTCTCACCTGAGCTATTTCCCTATCCTGCCTCGCAATCTCATCATCTATACTGGCGAAATTAATATTCAAATCGAATCGCCTGTCGAAAAACTCCATAACTTTCTTGCAGGCCCACGGGTCTTCGGCTGCCAACAAATAGAAAGGTACTGGCACCCACAGACTTATCCCAGCGATATTTCTCCTCTTAGCAGCCCAAAGGAGAAAGGAACTGAAGGTCGGTCTTTGCCCATCCTGAGTTTCATAATCCATATCGCTTATAAGGTCATATTGCCTTAGCATCGGCTTCATCTCTGTTGAATTGGTTACTGACAACAACATTCGTGGTGTAGTATGAGCACCTGGAGAAACCATGCCACCAACAGTGTATATTTCCTTAACCTTACAATATTTCTCAGCTATGTCTAAGACCAAGCTCAGGAACTCGTACCACTCATACCTGGGTACGTCGCTCCTAAAAATCACTAGGCTTTTTCCCCGACAGCAGTAGAACTTACTTTCTGGAAACTGGGCTATATCATCTTCTACTGAGACTCCGCTCAAAGCGAAAAAGCTCTCGGGGGTAATCTCGGCGAACTCCCTGCTCGCCAGCTCCTTATTTAGATAATCAGCAACCTTTGGCCCCACTCTTCCGGCATCTTGATTCCAGGCTACCACCAAGGGCGAACTCTCTAACTCAGGTTTAAAAAATAATTTAAATGGCTGCCCTTCACCCAAAATTAGTCACCCCCAGGTTCTTTTTTAAACAATTTGTCGATTTCTTGCAGGATTCTCTTCTTATCCTCTTCCGTTATAGGTCCTGGCTCGCTAGGCTTGGCATAAGTCACATATTTCAATTTATCCAGTTGTTCTTTTATCTCTGAAGGAAGCCTTCCATATACGCTCTCAATCTCGCTCTCGCTTTGCTGAACAAGAACGTTAATTTCATCCATCGGAACTTCAATCCCTAAGGTAGTGCTCAACACTTCAATCACCGCCTTCGACCCTTTGGGATAGGGAATAGGAAAGCCATGAATGTAAATCGGTATCTCACCCATCATGCAGATAGCCTCCAGGCCTCTCTTTTTAGCAACGCCTAGCAGTAACCCATTTAATCCAGTAATGTTACCTTGCCCACCTCTGCCTTCTATGTCTGACATTAAAACTGTATTCTCGTAGCCTTTTACCTCGTCAATTAAGTCCTCCCTATTAGGCACGACCCAGACTCTTGACCTTGCGGTGTGATGAATTGGTGCAACAGCTGCTCCCGAAGTATAAACTTTACGGCACCCAAACTTCAGTGCCATATCTAAGACAAGATTAGCCATCCTGTAAGCTTTTGTTCCTTCAGCATAAGCCCCCGCTCCATCAGTAGGCTGTTCCTCTCCAATAAAGAACAACAAATCTTTTTTCTCAGTTCTCTTAAAATAAAATTTGTTACTCGGAAACTCTAAATCTTTCAATTCCCCGTCTCTGATTAAAACCCTTCGCGGGTAGAAAAAGTCCCACGGTTCTATCTCACCCAGCTCCTCTGCACCCACCGTCCTTCTTAGAATGTCGACTGCTATGATTCCGATGTTCCCAATTCCTGGCCAACAAGCTATTAAAACGGGTTTATTAAGCTTCGGTTCTTCATAGAGTCTGAGACCCATCACTACCTCACTTCTTCTACACTGTTCTTTATACTCGATAAGTATAGCACACGGCCTAAACAACTTTAACCTGCCTAGCCACCTGACCAAGACCTCACCATAATCAAGCGCTACAGAATGTCAGTAAAAATTCAGAATGTCAGGAAGACCAGGCTAAGGCTATGATAAACTAAGAAAGTGAAGAAACAATAAAAAGAGGAGGTAACCTGTTGTTCAAGAAGATACATGTATTCAGGGTCAAACCGGGACAAGAATTACTTAACGTAATAGCACGTTATTGCCACGAGCGTCAAATTTTCTCAGGTGTAGTCATCGGCATCATCGGCTCGGTGGAAAATGCCCGGCTCAACTTCCTAAAAGCACTTCCGGGAAAATATGACAGCGTAGATTATCACGGTCCGTTAGAAATTGTCTGTGCTCAGGGCTCAATAGCCCTAAAGGATGGCATACCCATCATCCACATACACATTCAATTGTCAGGACAGGATATCTGCTCAGGCGGTCACCTTGCCCAAGCAACTGTATTTTCTACAGCCGAGGTGACTATAGGAGCGCTTGGTTACCAGCTTCGGCGTCAGACCGATAGCTACACCGGCCTTAACGAGCTACTTGATTAGAAAGTTGCCGGGGTGAGCAACCTATCTATCCTCTCCCGAACAGTCAAGTGACCACACCGGTGTTGCCTGTCTATTTCGGCTTTGCCCCATCCGAGGTACCTTCTGGCTAAACTTATGAGTTCTTCCAGACCCCACTCCATATCTATTCCCCTATCTCACATACCATGTCTTAAGTCTCTATTACGACCAACATGTCCCCACCCTTGACGGATTTACCACTGGAGACATTTACCTCGCTGATTTTGCCACTTGCCGGAGCCACTATGGGATTCTCCATCTTCATAGCCTCCAGTATGCACAAAGTGTCGCCTTCATTGATTTTGTCACCCACAGCGACATTAACGCTTTTTATTAGCCCCGGCATCGGGCTCACAACGATCTCTCTTGCCATTATTTGTCCCCTTTCTAGACATAGTCGCCCTGTATAATAAACTCTTGAGAGCCGCAAAGTCAACAAGGCAGTGTGGATAGTATAGAACAATAGCTTGACACTCACTCGTGGCAAAAGATATACTTCCTGGGTTGGGCCATTAGCTCAGTTGGTTAGAGCACGGTCCTGATAAGACCGGGGTCTGTGGTTCGAGTCCACAATGGCCCACCAACTGCTTGCAAAAGTTTAACAAAGGTTAGCTAATTGTTTACCCAGCTTAGAAGATTCCACATTTATTTGACTATCAGTCAATCGGCGCGATCTAGGAATAAAAAGCCAGGCGATTGTTAACCAAACAAATAGCAATTTGTTACCATTCTTCCTCAATTTAGATTTGTGCTGCCTTAGCTATTTTACCCAAATGGAAGCTGGTATCGCCCAAGTTAATCTCCCAGGCTTTAGCGCGCTTAAAATAAAGAGGTAAATCATGATCCTCCGTAAAACCAATAGCACCATGAATCTGAATGCCTGAAGCAGCAATACGCTTAAACCTCTCATTAATCAAAGCCTTAGCCATGGCTACTTCTTGAGCTGCCGGAAGACCTTTGCTAAGTCGCCAAGCAGCATTGTAAATCACGAGGGAGCACCCATCAACATCAACTAGCATGTTAGCACAATAATGCTGTATTGCCTGAAAACTACCAATATGGTGACCAAATGCCATCCTTTGTTTAACATATTCCACTGTCATCTCCAGAACTTGCTTGGCGCCACCAACCATCTCAGCACATTGAGCCACTACCGCTTTCTCCAGTACTTTATGTAAAATAAGCCAGCCTTCATTAAGGCTGCCCAATATGTTTCTGCCAGGCACATTTACGTTATCAAAGATAACCTCGCATTGCTTATCTCCAGCAATGGTTTTGAGCAAAGTACAGCTTACTCCTGGGCTCTTAGGATCAATCAAAAATAAAGTGATTCCATCTTCAGGTATCTCGGCCTCCTTAGTCCTAGCAGCACAGATAAGGTAATCACTTATATGGGCATCAGGGATAAAGAGTTTTGTCCCTTGAACAAGAAATTCCTTGCCTCTTTGCATAGCTTTAGTTTGGATTCCATCGGCAGTATATATAGCGCTTGGTTCAGTTAATGCTAAAGTAAGGAGCAGTTTTCCTTCAGCCAATTTGGGCAGAATCTCTTTCTTTTGCCCCTCGCTTCCAGCTTCAAGGATAGTCAATCCTCCAAGAACTACCGTAGAGAAAAAAGGACCGGGCAAGCAAGCCCGCCCCATCTCTTCAAGCAACACTACTAAATCGAAAAAACTTGCTCCAGCACCACCGTATTCCTCCGGGATAATTAAACCCATCCATCCCATCTCCCCCACCCTCTGCCATAATTGGTGAGGATAACCTTTTTCATCTTTAACCATCTCTCGAACCAGACTCTTAGGACATTCGGCAGTTAAAAAGTCTCGGGCTGATTTACGTAACATCTCCTGCTCTTCCGTTAAGCTGAAATCCATTGAAGGGTGTCTCCTTTTCTCATATTAAGAGCCTATTCAGCAGGTAGGTCCAACCCCTTTACGGCTATAACATTCCGATCAATTTCTGACGTACCTGCCATTATCGAATAAGATACGGTATCAAGATAAGAAAACAACGGCCAACCATTTAAGCAGGCAAACTTGGAACCCGGGAGTAACCCCCCATAATTTCCTAAGACTTGCATGCCAAATTCAGCCGCTCTTTGAGCCAGCTCACAGTTATATAGTTTATCCATCGCCGCCTCATAGGTAGGTATGCTTCCCCTCTCCATCATCCAAATTGCACGATAATGAATCAACCTTGCCATTTCACATTCAGCGAGCAATTCAGCCAGGCGATTCCTCAGCACCGGGTTAAGTGGCTTTTGTATCTGCTTAATATACTCTGACAAATACTCAAGATAGCCACGGACCGAAGGATAAAACATTAGAGCGGTACGCTCAAAATCAAGCGTCGCCATGGTCACATACCATCCTTTATTTTTGCCTCCTACCAAGTTCTCCTTAGTAACACGGACATTGTCAAAGAAGACCTCAGCGAATTCATGCTCCCCAAGCATATCCAATATGGGATTGACTGTAATTCCAGGGGTTTTCATATCTATCAAGAAGTAACTTAGCCCTTTATGTCTTGTAAGATTAGGTTCCGTTCTAACTAAGACAAATCCCCAATCTGACAGGTGTGCCCCACTACTCCAGGTTTTTTGTCCATTAATCACATAGTAATTCCCTTCCTCGGTTGCTTGGGTTTTCAATGAAGCCAGGTCTGACCCGCTATCCGGTTCACTCAGCAATTCGCACCAATATACTTCTCCTCGAGCAATTCCGGGGAGATGTTTTTTCTTCTGCTCCTCACTGCCAAAGTGTAAAAGCGTTGTGGCAAGAAAAGTAACACCCATATGGTTTATCCCCGGGCAGTTGTGATATAGCACTTCCTCATAAACGATGTTTTGTAAGAATAACGAATTCTGCCCCCCATATTCCTCAGGCCAGCTTAAAGATAACCAACCTTTAGCTCCCAGCTTCCGACTCATTGTTCTCATAAATTTCCAGGCTTCTTCATCAAGGCCATGGATCGAAGGGGCAAATGTAACTCGAGAATGCCATCTCATCTCCGAAGGGAATTCTTTTTGTATAAACTCACGGACTTCTTTCCGGAAAGATTCTTCATGCTGACTAAATCCAAAATCCATTTCCTACCTCCCTGACGTTTTCCAAGATGTATATTTTGCTGTATTCGCACACCGCTCGGTATCGTCAAGAAATCAAGTCAGTACACAATTAAAACACTGCAGGTTAGCGAGCCGAATTGCTTTGTTGGACAGTTGCACTAGAGTTGCCAAAAACTGACTAGCTGCTGAAAGTCCATCATGCCGCTTTCAGCGACATTTTCAACCTCGATTCCCGCTTCTACTGCTGCAGCTACCGGATTCAGTCCACCGAGTAAAACCATGCCAACCCGGTTCATGCCGACAGCGATTTGACAAACCGGCTCGCTGATATTACCAAGAGCAAAGACACCATTGATGCTAGCCGTTTTAAGCTCCGCAATGGTTTCCTCGACGATTAACCTGGCAGGCGCTGGTATCTCCCGGAAATTAGCCAGTATCCTGCCATTGCCCGTTTTGGCGGCTTCACCGACGCTGGTCATTCCAGCACGAATATATTGTTCTGAAGGGTCCAGAGATGTGCCACCATAGTTGATTATAGCGACGAAACGTCTTGGCTTCGAATCCCTTATCTCAAGCACTCCTCCGAATTTGGATTCCATTGGGACACCGTGTTTTAACAGCACTCCGTTTACGACTACACCGCAGACTGTGGCCAGACCTATCTTACCATTTGGAATAACCACATCGCCAAGCTTCTGCCCTTCAGACGCCGTGGAAACCAGCTCGCTTACACATAACCCTGCCTCAAATGCACCTTTCATAACCGCTACAGCTCTGGGAAATTCGTTCTTGTTGAAGAGAGAAGTGTTTATAGGGACATGGCCAGTCCGGCTTCGTAGGTCAAACGTTGTGCGGAAAGCCAGTAACTCGAGTTTCTCCAATATAAAACTGAGTTGGTCGGGCGCCAAAGCTATTCGCAGTTCCTCAAGCCCTTTTGACGTAATCATCCGCCCGTCTCTACCCAGAGGCTGAGTGTAGCCTCTCTCATCCGCAATTTTTAGGTGATATCTGACGGCCCTCTCACTAAGTGAAAGCCCCCGTTTTTCAAGTTCCCGAGCGATTATGATGGACCCTAACGGCTCAGAAGACTCACTCAACACCTTTAAAATGGATATTATCTTTCTTTCTGTATCAGAGTTGGCACTCGATATCATGTTTTATAACATCGCTTTATATAGATTACCACGTATTATACTATCTCCGATGCAAGAATAGAATGCTTGAATTATCCAACATTCTGGATGCTCAGGAAAGCTGTAATGTAAAGCCGGGCATGCAGAGCTAGGTATTAGAAACTAAATACTCTCGAAGTGGCTTGACATTAAAAATCTGGCTGCCACTGGCTAGTGCTTTCAAGGCTACAAGAGCAGTGTCAAGCGATGTAAAGCATGGTATTCGCTTCTCGGCAGCGGCACGCCGAATATGAAAACCGTCCCGGAGCGGAATGCGGCCGCCGGTAATGGTGTTGACCACTCCAGACACAGAACCATCAGTAATAATGTCAACCACACTTGGATGGCCCTCGCCTAACTTCTTGCCAATCTCTTTCACTTTCATACCAGCAGCTTCAATCATAGCTGCTGTACCTTCAGTGGCGTAAAGCTGGTAGCCTAGAGAATAAAAGCCTTCGATTATAGGTAAGGCTTCTCCCTTATTCTGGTCAGCAATGCTAAACAATAGATTACCTCGAGATGGTAACATAAGACCGGCAGCCAGAAGTGCTTTTATCAAAGCAGCTTCATAGTTGTAGTCAATTCCCATGACTTCACCCGTTGACTTCATTTCGGGACCAAGGTACGTATCTACACCGGCAAGTTTAGACATGGAGAATACGGGAGCTTTTATACCTACGAGTTTCTGTCTTCTCCACAAGCCTGTGGTGTAGCCCTGCCCTTTTAAACTCATACCTAACATTATCTTGGTAGCAATACGGACCATGGGCACACCGGTGACTTTGGAGATAAATGGGATGGTACGGCTGGCACGAGGATTCACCTCGATTACATAAACCGATGATTGGCTTTCGTCACGCATGATGACGAGCTGGACATTCATCAGTCCCTTCACCTGGAGCGCCCGCCCGATTCGTATTGCGAAATCGACAATAGTGTCCACTTCACTTTTAGTGAGATTCAACGCAGGATAGACAGCTATTGAATCACCGCTATGCACCCCGGCACGCTCGATATGCTCCATTATTCCCGGGATAAGAACATCCTGTCCATCACTGACAGCATCGACTTCAACCTCTTTGCCTTCAAAATACTTGTCAATCAAAGTGGGATGCTGACTGTCCATTTCCAGGGCTAGCGACATATAGCGGACTAACTCCTCTTCACTATGGACGATTTCCATTGCTCTGCCGCCAAGTACGTAACTAGGGCGCACCAGCACCGGATAGCCGAGAGAATTGCCCACTTTAACACCTTCTTTCAAGGAAGTTACTCCAGCTCCCGGTGGCTGTGGAATACCCAGCCGATTGAGGAAATCCTCAAAGCGGCGACGGTCCTCAGCAATGTCAATAGCATCGGAGGTGGAACCGAGTATTGTCATGTTGCTACGAGCTAGGGGCTCAGCCAGGTTAATAGCAGTCTGCCCGCCGAATTGGACAATAGAAGGCGGAGCCGAGCTATTCTGAGATGGAAAACTTTCATTTTCTAGGATATCTCTCAAACTTTCTTCATCTAAAGCTTCGAAATACAGGCGGTTGCTGGTGTCGAAATCCGTGGAGACTGTCTCTGGATTGGAATTGACCATTATGCTCTTGATGCCTGCCTCCTGAAGTGCCCAGGCAGAATGAACAGAGCAGTAATCAAATTCTATCCCCTGTCCGATGCGAATGGGTCCGCTGCCGATTACCACAGCCTTTTTGTCCTTTAACGGTTCAGCTTCGTTTTCTTTTTCATAAGCGCTGTAGAAATAAGGTGTCTCGGCATCGAATTCAGCGGCGCAGGTATCCACCATCTTATATACAGGGCATATTTGCCAGTTACGTCTTAGCTGACGCACCTGTTCAGGCAATCTGTCAGACAAGGTGCTGATTTGCTCATCGGAAAAACCGAGGCGTTTTGCCTGCCACATAAGCTCAGGTGTTAACGGCTCGCAGAGAAGCTCTCTCTCCATCTGTACAATATTAAGAAACTTATAGATAAACCAGGGGTCAATGCCGGTACGTTGGGCAAGTTGTTCACAGTTTGCCCCACGCCTGAGTGCCGCCATTACTGCCCACAACCTGAGGTCGTTGGAATGCAAAGGATAGGAATCAAGGTTTCCATTATTGCTCCAGCTTCTATCTTCCCAGAGAAGAGATTTTTTCCCAAACTCAAGGCATCTGACTGCTTTCTGCAAGGCTGCTTCGAAGCACCGGTCAATCGCCATGACCTCGCCGGTAGCCTTCATCTGACTCCCTGTGTTGCGGTCACCTAAGGCAAACTTATCGAAAGGCCAGCGAGGAATCTTTACCACACAGTAGTCCAAAGCCGGCTCAAAAGCTGCCATTGTCTTGCCGGTCACCCGATTGGGTATTTCATCCAATCTTTTACCTACAGCTATCTTAGCAGCCACCCTGGCAATAGGATAACCCGTGGCTTTACTAGCCAGGGCTGAACTACGGCTAACACGGGGATTTACCTCTATCACATAATATTCACTCATTTTCACACTTAATTGGTCTGGTGCCCATTTTTCAGCTACCACATAGCTGGGGGTCAAAGCGAATTGAATATTGCAGCCACCTTCGATACCTAAGGCTCTAATGATTTTCAGGCTGGCTGACCGCAACATCTGGTATTCCTTGTCCGTCAGAGTCTGACTGGGGGCGACTACGATACTATCACCGGTGTGAACCCCCATGGGGTCGATATTCTCCATGTTACAGACAGTGATACAATTATCAGCAGCATCACGCATTACCTCGTATTCAATTTCTTTCCAACCGAGTAGGCATTTTTCAACTAGAACTTCGTGGCTTAGGCTGGAGGCTAACCCACCGGATACGATTATTTCAAGCTCCTCCATAGCATGGCATATCCCCCCACCCGTTCCACCTAAGGTAAAAGAGGGACGAACAATTAGCGGTAACCCAATTGATTCTGCAAATTCCCTAGCCTCATCAACGGAATGCACTGTGACACTCTCTGGCACCGGCTCGCCTATATCAAGTATCAATTGTTTAAAAAGTGACCTCTCCTCTGCCTTTTTAATTGTCTCCAGCGGTGTGCCCAGCATCCTGACACCGTATTTATCCAATATCCCGGCATCGGCAAGTTCCACAGCCAGATTCAGGCCGGTTTGCCCGCCGAGCGTAGGCAGCAGTCCGTCAGGGCGTTCCCGCTCGATTACACGAGCTACAACACCTATGGTTAACGGCTCTATATAGACAATGTCGGCAATGCCCTCATCGGTCATAATTGTCGCCGGGTTCGAGTTTACAAGTACCGTGGTTATGCCCTCCTCACGTAGCGATTTACACGCCTGCGTGCCGGCATAATCAAACTCCGCCGCCTGCCCGATGATTATCGGGCCAGAGCCGATGACCAGAACCTTAGATATTTTAGACATTCGTTCTTTTTCCCTTCACCATCTCCAAAAATCTGTCAAACAGATATACATTATCTTGAGGGCCAGGTGAGCCTTCGGAGTGGTACTGTATTGATATGACCGGCAACTCTTTATGACTCAGCCCCTCAACGGTGCCATCATTCAGATTTATCTGGCTGACCTCAAGCCCACCCCTCAAACTATCGGCATCTACGGCATAACCGTGGTTCTGGGTAGTAATATAGACCCTGCCGCTTGCCAGGTCATGGACTGGGTGATTGCCGCCGCGGTGACCAAATTTTAGTTTGAATGTCCTGGCACCAAGAGCTGTGCCTATCAACTGGTGACCTAAACAGATACCCATCACTGGCTTCTGATGCATAAGTTCTCTAACTGTTTCTGTCATGTAGTCAAGTAGAGCCGGGTCACCGGGGCCGGGAGATAGGACAACACCATCCGGCCTTAAATTCAAGATTTCCTTAACCCCCATAGTGCAGGGGACAACAGTTACCAAGCAGCCGAGTCGTGTCAATATGCGGGCAATATTGTATTTCAGGCCCATATCAATAATTACTATATTGTATGCGGGAGCAGCATAATCTGAAGTCGATTTCCACTTATATTTCTTATCGCTAGAGACTCGCTTGACGAAGTCAATGGAATCATAGCGTGGTAAGGCATTTAGCTCTCGTAGAGCTGACTCCGGTGTCATCTCCGAGGTCAGGATACCCATCATCACCCCAGATGAGCGAAGGCGTCGTGTCAATGCTCGGCTATCCACCCCACTTATCCCAGGGATTCCATGGGTCTGCAAGAATTCGGGCAAACTGCCGGTGCTTTGCCAGTGGCTGGGCACGGGGCAATGCTCTCGAACAACGAGGCCTCTCACCTGCACTTGCTTGGATTCAAAATAGGCGTCATTAACCCCATAGTTGCCGATGAGAGGATATGTGAGCACCAAAATCTGGCCAGCGTAGGAAGGGTCGGTCAGCATCTCCTGGTAACCAGACATGCTGGTGTTAAAAACGACTTCGCCGTAGGTAGTATCTTCAGCACCAAAGGAATAGCCTTCATAGATCGAACCATCTTCCAAGGCTAAAAAGGCGCGTTTACCCATACTTACCTGTGAGTTTTGTCATCACTATGTGTTCAGCCGTGTCGTTAAATTATACACTAACATCCTTTAAACCGATTCGTAATGGGCAACCTCCTGTCACGACCGAAAGCTCTAGGCGTTATCTTAATGCCCGGTGGTGACTGGCGTCGCTTATATTCACTGGCGTCAACCAATCGAGCTGCTCTCTTAACTACCTTCTCTTCAAAACCTGTACCAATAATCTGTTCAACACTTCTATCTTCTTCAACATAGGCTGTCAGGACAGGGTCGAGCAAATCATAGGGGGGTAAGCTATCAGTATCTTTCTGTTCAGGTCTTAACTCAGCCGACGGTACCTTGTTTATCACACTGGACGGTATGAGCTCACGACCGGCTATTGAGTTTCGGTACTTGGCAAGCTGATAAACCAAGGTCTTGGGCACATCCTTAATCACAGCAAACCCGCCAGCCATATCTCCGTACAAAGTGGTATAGCCAGTGGCTATCTCACTCTTATTACCCGTAGTAAAAACAAGCCAGCCAAACTTGTTAGATAGAGCCATCAGGATATTGCCCCTGATGCGCGCTTGAATGTTCTCCTCAGTTAAGTCGGGCTTAGTATCATGAAAATGGTCCGCCAGTGTGTCTAGGTAGGCTTTGAACACCTTCTCAATAGGAATAGTGATATGCTTGATATCCAAATTCTTCGCTAGAAGTTCAGCGTCAGATATACTCCCAGAAGAAGAATACCTCGAAGGCATCAATACTCCTATAACATTGTTCGGCCCTAAGGCATCAACGGCTATAGCAGCAACCAAGCTGGAATCGATGCCACCGGAAAGTCCTATCAGCACTTTTTCAAAACCGTTCTTCAATACATAGTCATGAGTCCCCAGTACCAAAGCATCATAGACCTCACCGGGGAGCCCGCGCACCTCAGATTGCCTAATCGGTAGCACCGGCTTTGGAGCAGCAGATGGCAGCTCAGACACCACGGTTTTGGCTGTGCGCCAAGGTTGTTCCCTTAACACTAATGCTTCCTTTCTCCACCTGGGGTCATGTAGACGGGTGCGAAAAACTGATTCAACATCAAGGTCAACCACAATCAAATCTTCCTCGAATTGCTTACCTCTAGCTATAAGCTCCCCTTTTTCATTCAGCACCATGCTGTTGCCGTCGAAAACCAGCTCGTCTTGTCCGCCTACTAGGTTATTATAGGCGACAATCGCCACATTGTCCGAGGCACGAGTTCCCAGCATCCGCTCCCTAAAATCGCGCTTACCCGCATGGTAAGGAGACGAACTTATGTTCACTATGACTTCAGCCCCGGCATACGCTTGAGCTGTAGCTGGTCCAGCTTCATACCAGATGTCTTCGCAGATATTAACACCGACACCAACGCCACCTATTATATACACAGGGCATTCCCTACCAGCCTGAAAATAGCGGTTCTCATCAAATACTCCGTAGTTTGGCAAATATATCTTGTGATAAATACTAACGAGCTTGCCGTTGCTTATAATTGCAGCAGCGTTATAAATATCTTCTTTAGCGTCGACAAAGCCAACCACAACAGTAAGTTCAGATGCTTGCTTGGCAATTTTCTCCAGGCACCTTAGGTTTTCCTCAATAAACTGTGGTTTAAACAATAGATCTTCCGGTGGGTAGCCGCAGATAGCAAGCTCGGGGAAGGTAAGAAGGTCTACCCCCAAAGCTCTGGCTTCGGCGATAGCTTCCAGAATCTTCTGGGTATTACCGGCAAAATCGCCTACAGTGACATTGATTTGAGCCATGCCGATACGCAGCTTACGCATGTTTACCCCCTATACGAGGCTCGACTGGCAGTAATTTTAGAGGATGGACAGGTTTACTTCAAGTTGATACACGGCTACTTCAGCCTTATGGTGATACCCGGTCTTTCCTATCGCAACGTGGCTATGAGAGGTGTAGCCGTAGCAGATGTTGAATAATCTAATTCTCAACCGTGACTTCTACTATGTTCTGCCGAGCGATGGCTGTCTTCTCACTACCCTTCTTAGCAAAGACGTGCATCAGTCCCATAACTTCGTACTGCCCGTTCTCTACGCTTGTTGTATCCCATCTGGTCGGAAAATTTTGGTGTTCATCGTCCGACTCGCCGATCTTAATCCAGGTATCCGTACCATTTCTACGATAATACCAGGGATTGGTGATATCCACTATAGGTCCGGTGATACCCAACACCCCCAACTCCTTACGCAATAGCTCTTCATCGAATTCTTCCCGCAAAACAACCGCCCCGGAATAGCTCTTCAAAACCTCCGTTGGAACGATATAATGCGGCCCCCAATTGTATGACATACTGCTCACCTCCACTCAGTTTTTCCATTAGACTCCTTTTAATCGGTACCTCATCAATTACATGCTATAATCTCCTCCTTTCAGATTATTATTTTTAGCCTATCACTGAGCTTCACTATAATATTATAAGGCTATTTATAAAATAGGCAAATATCTCCCAAGTTCATACTCAGTCACTTGAGTACGGTACTGTTCCCATTCGATTAGTTTATTCATGATGAAAGCATGAAAGGTATGCTCACCGAGGGCACTGCGAACCAGCTCGCTCTTTTTAGTCAGACGAACAGCCTCAAGAAGGTCAGCAGGCAGAGCCCCTATTCCCCTTTTCTTTCTTTCCTCATCAGTCATCGCGTATACATTCTCTTGGACAGGTGGAGGTAACTCATATTCCTTCTCAACCCCCTCCAGCCCAGCGGCTAGCATGACACTGAAAGCAAGATATGGGTTGCAGGCTGGGTCAGGAGAACGAAATTCAATCCTCATCGCATTCTCCCGCTCTGGCTTATACTCAGGCACTCTTATCAGGTCAGCTCGATTTCGCCGCGCCCAGGAAAGGTAAACCGGCGCCTCATAGCCAGGTACCAAACGCTTATAAGAGTTCACCCACTGGTTGGTAATAGCAGTAATTTCAGGAGCATGCTTTAACAGCCCAGCTATGTAACATTTGGCGACACCAGAAAGATGATATTCATCGTTCTTGTCGAAAAAGGCGTTCTTGTCACACCTAAACAGAGATTGGTTTATGTGCATGCCGCTGCCATTTACTCCCAGAACAGGCTTGGGCATAAAGGTGGCATATAACCCATACTTCATGGCCACTTGTTTAACCACAAGCCGATAGGTCATAACATTGTCTGCCATGGTAAGGGCATCGGTGTACCTTATATCTATCTCATGCTGGCTAGGTGCAACCTCGTGATGTGAAAATTCAACACCGATACCCATCTCCTCAAGGGTAAGGACTGTTTCTCTTCTCAGGTCAGTAGCCGCATCTAGAGGAGTCATATCAAAATACCCTCCCTCATCCAGAATGTCAGTACCCTTCGAATCCCGAAAGTAAAAATATTCGAGCTCCGGTCCGACATAAAATGTGTAGCCCATGTCTGCTGCCCGCTCTAGATTCTGTTTCAAGACATATCTAGGGTCACCCTCGAAAGGCTCGCCACCAGGCTTAACGATATCACAGAACATCCTGCATACAGCATGTTCGCTAGGTCTCCACGGAAGCAGCTGAAATGTATCAGGGTCTGGCATGGCCACCATATCGCTCTCGTCAATACGAGCAAACCCCTCTATAGAAGAGCCATCAAAACCAACACCATCCTCCAAAGCAGCCTCCAGTTCCTCAAAGGTGATGGCGAAGCTCTTAAGGAAACCTAAAATATCCGTGAACCACAGCCTGATGAATTTAACATCTTGCTCTTTGGCTATCTTAAGAACATATTCGCACGCCTCGGTTCGACTCTTAGCAACCACAAGTCCCCCAATCCTTTAGCGTAATGGCTAAATATCGAAGTACATGTAGAACTCGTAAGGGTGAGGCCTCAGCCTCAAAGCATCGACTTCTTTGGTTCTCTTGTACTCAAGCCATACTTCAATCACATCAGGAGTAAAAACATCACCTTTCAGAAGATATTCATGGTCTTTCTCCAAAGCATTCAAGGCTTCCTCCAGAGAGGATGGCACTGTTTTTATTCTAGCCGCATCCTTTAGAGTTAAATGATAAGAATCCTTGTCCAGAGGCTCACCAGGGTCAATCTTATTCCGAATGCCATCAAGTCCGGCCATTAGCATTGCAGCCATAGCCAAATAGCCATTTGAAGAATTATCAGGAGGCCTGTACTCGACTCGCTTTGTTCTGGGATTGTCGGTATAAACCGGGATGCGGACGCAAGCACTGCGATTCCGCGCAGAGTAGACCAAATTCACCGGCGCTTCAAACCCAGGAACAAGCCGACGATAAGAATTAGTTGTAGGCGCCACTATGGCTGACAAAGAAGCCGCGTGTTTCAGTAAGCCACCGATGTAATACTTAGCAGTCTGACTAATCAGAGCATAGCCTTTGGGATCAAAGAAAACATTATCTTTGCCCTTGAATAAGCTTTGATGGACATGCATGCCTGACCCATTGTCTTCAAAAATTGGCTTAGGCATAAATGTGGCTACTTTATTATGCTTTTTAGCCATGTTCTTAACGATGTATTTATACCACATCATATTATCGCCCATCCGGGTCAGAGTATCGAACTTCATATCGATTTCGCATTGCCCGGCTGTAGCCACCTCGTGATGATGCACCTCTACCGGAATGCCTGTCTTAATCAAAGTCAGGATGATCTTCGACCTCAAATCTTGTAACGAATCATGTGGGGGCACCGGGAAATAGCCTTCCTTGTATCTAGGCTTATATCCCAAATTAGGGTTTTCCTCCCTGCCTGTGTTCCAGTCTGCTTCAATCGAATCAATGTAATAAAAGCCGCAGTGTTGGTTCTGACGAAAACGGATGTCATCGAAAATGAAAAACTCCATCTCCGGACCCCAGTAGCTAATATCGGCTATACCTGTGGACTTGAGGTATTTCTCCGCCTTTTTGGCTATATATCTTGGGTCTCGTGTGTAAGCTTTCTTAGTCAGCGGGTCATAAATATCACAGATTATACTTAAGGTGGGGACTTCACACATAGGGTCAATAACGGCGGTATCAGGGTCTGGAATAAGTATCATATCGCTCTCCTGAATAGCCTGGAAACCTCGAATGCTTGAGCCGTCGAAACCTATGCCATCAACCCAGATGCCTCGTGTGGGGTCGTCAATTTGAGTAAGTTCGCTAACTGGAATAGAAAAGTGCTGCCAAAGCCCAGGCAAATCATTAAATTTGAGGTCCACAATCTCAATATAGTTTTTCTTTATAAAACTAGCAATCTCTTCCGGTTTCATGATGTCTCCTTCTTTACCTTTTATTTCGTTTTTGGATGTGCCTCACTGAAATCGCTGGTTCTTACCCGTACTGCACTTTCTACGGGTAAGACAAATATCATTCCATCTCCCTCCTTTCCGGTTCTGGCTGATTTGCAGATAACATCGACAGCAGTTTTGCATTCTTCATCGCTCAACACAATTTCTAGTTTCACTTTAGGCAAGAACTCTACGCGATATTCACCGGCACGCCACTGCAAGGCTATACCTTTTTGGCGTCCTCTACCGCTCACCTGAGTCACTGTCATGCCTAAAATACCCTTGTCTTCCAAGGCATCTTTGACAGATCCAAGTTTCTCCGATCTTATTATGGCTTCTACTTTTTTCATCAGGATACACCTCCGTAAGCACGTTCACCATGCTGGGATACGTCGAGACCTACTACCTCTTCCTCCTCCTTCACTCGAAGCCCCATAGTAACCTTCAAAAGTTTTGCCAGGACCCAGGAAACACCAAAAGAATAGACAATGACGGTAGCAATAGCAGCTAACTGTATTAAAATTTGCCTGGCATTTCCATCAATCAAACCGGAGCCTGCCGAATTGACGGCAGCCGTGGCGAAAATGCCAGTGGCTAAAAGCCCCCATGCCCCACCGATACCGTGACAGGCGAAAACATCAAGAGATTCATCTATTTTGTTAGCTTTATTGCGCCAAATCATGACATAGTAAGAGAGTACTGCAGCTATAGCCCCTATGGGTATGGCAGCCCAGGGCTGAACAAAGCCAGCAGCCGGTGTAATCGCTGCCAAACCAACAATGGCACCAGTCGCCGCGCCGAGTACGGAGGGTCTGCGGTTAATCCAACCAAGCATCATCCAGGTAAGAGCAGCCGAGGCACCAGCGGTGTTGGTAGTGACAAATGCGCTGGATGCTAACCCGCCGGCAGTAATTGCGCTTCCGGCGTTGAAGCCGAACCAGCCAAACCAGAGCAGAGCAGCACCGAGAACAACATAAGGTATGTTATTCGGCTCCATTGTCTCCTTCTCTTTAAATCCCAGACGCGGTCCGAGCACCAGAGCAAGGGCTAAGGCAGATATTCCAGCATTCACGTGAACCACAGCGCCGCCGGCAAAGTCGAGAGCACCTAATTTAGCCAGCCAGCCACCGCTGCCCCATACCCAGTGGGCTATCGGGCAATAGACTAAGGTGAGCCATAAGGTAGCAAAAACTAACAACGCACTGAACTTAATGCGCTCTACCACAGCGCCGGTCCACAGAGCTACGGTGATTATGGCGAATGCAGCCTGAAAAATCATAAAGGCTAGATGGGGCACGGTCGTAGCATACACCGATGACGGGCCTTGACCCACACCTGTAAGACCAATCCAGTCGAGTGCTCCGATAATGCCGCCTCTGTCAGGACCAAAGCTTATACTGTAGCCATAGATAACCCAGAGAATAGATACTAAGGCAAGGATGGCAAAGCTCATCATTATGGTCGAAAGGACGTTCTTCCTTCTAACCATACCGCCATAGAAGAAAGCTAGGGCGGGCGTCATGAGCAAAACCAGCGCCGTCGATATCAGCAACCATGCAGTATCACCTGAATTGACCGACATCTAAATACCTCCTATCTAGGCGAGACTATGGATTCATCCTTCACCTCAACATCTTCTCCATCACCCTGCTTAACTGCTTTATCGCTATGCTCTTTTGACAAACATTTGCTGGTTTCATTCCCAGCTAGCCTGGGTGAAAGCATAGACCAGAGGCTAAGAGTTAGATAAATACCCTTACTTCTGGCCATCTGGGCTAGAACATTTACCATAACTCACCTCCATTCTAACCACAAGAATAGCAGCTAAGTATTTCAGGGATATTACAGCTTTGTTAAATCCGTGTTACAAAAGGAAAGGGGTATTTAGCTGAGGCATAAGAAATATTCTTCGCTACGCTCAAAAAGACAGGGTATCAGAATGTCTCAAAAAGAGACTTGAATTACTTTATTAAGGAATTATCAATATACGAAGTTCAATGTTAAGCACTCCCCACAGACGGCAATAAACAACATACGTGGGACTACACTTCAGCACTGAACTTATAACCTATGTTTCTAACTGTCTCAATAAAAGTATGGGTAGAGTCTTCTATCTTGCTCCTGAGCCTTCTTATGTGCACGTCCACAGTCCTATCACCACCATAGTAGTCATATCCCCAAACCTCGTTGAGCAAAGCCTCTCGGGTAAAGACCCTTCCTCTATTCTTGGCGAGGAACTTAAGTAGCTCGTATTCCTTAAACGTCAAAGCAAGTAATTTACCGCCGACGGATACTTCGCATTTAGCTATGTCTATCACTAAATCACCGCATTTTATTGAATCTTCGTTTTCTGCATTTTCTGTCAAATTAATAATTCTCCTTGTCCTGGTCACCAGCTCGGTTAAATCCCAAGGTTTAACCACAAAATCATCTATCTCCAAGTTCGAACCGATACAACCTATTCCTTCAATAGAGACAAGGGCGAGAACGGGCAGATGTCTCTTTCGCCTTATTTCCCGGAGTTGTTCCAAGGTCGACTGTGTCTGGGCTGAAGCTGGTGAACCATCCATGTCCACGAACAACACATCGCAGGCTTGCTTTATAAGCTCTTCAGAAAAATTAGAGCTATTATTAGCAATCGAACAAACCAAACCCATACGGTTAAGCCCTGAATCTAGCTCACTAATCTCAGCGACTTCTTTAGCTACAATGAATACTTTATACAAAGCTAATCCCTCTTACAATGTCGGTCAACATCAATCAGTAACCATTCAAAAGCTCCAAAAGCTCCTTAATTTTGCAACGCCAATGACACCGTTCATGGCCTTACTGGTCACATCGATGCCCATTTCTGCGGCTGCTGCCACAGCGTTAAGCCCACTGGGAAGCACCAATCCAACCCTATTTAATCTTACCGGAATCTCACATACCGGATCATTTGCCTTCCCCACCGTTACTAAATTGCAGAGGTTAGTTGCCCCTAGCCTTTCCACAACTGCTTCAACCGCCGATCTCGAGGGCATTAGAATCTCGTGAAAGCTGGCAAGTATCTTACCCGCACCTCTCCTTGCAGCCTCAATAACACAAGTCATCCTACCAGCGATGAATATCTCAAAGGGGTCAAGTGTAGAACCTTCGTATTCAATAAGGTCGACAAAGCGCATCGGAATGTGATTCCGCATTTGGAGTATGCCTCCAAATCTAGAATCCACTGGAATGCCGGCCTTAAGTAATGACCCGTTGACAATAGCATTACACACTGTGGCAAAACCTATTTTGTCTTGAGGGACATTTGTCTCACCCAACCTCTCACCTTCAGAAGCCACAGCCACTAAGGTACTGGCACAAAGGCCAGCTTCAAAAACATCTTTCATCGCCTCCAGCGCCCGAGCGAATTCCCTCTTTGGGAACAAGGATACATCAATTGGAACATCCCCGGTGTGCTCAGTCAAATCAAAAGTTGTTAAATAAGCTAGAAGCTCAATTCTATCGGTTACAAAACCGATTTTGTCGCAGACTAAGGCACTCTTCAATTCCTCGAGCCCTGGCTGAGTGATTGACCTGCCATCTCTATAGCCTATAGACCGGGTAAGACCTCGCTCATCCATTATTTTCAGATGGTATCTGACTGTCCTCTCGCTAAGGTCTACGCCGTATTCTTTAAGACGCCGTGATATAACTCTGCCGCCCAGCGGTTCCGTGGAGTCGCTAAGAACCTTCAGGATCGCATTTATCTTCCTTTCCACCTCACGATTCTCTTGCCCTATCATTTCTAAAACCTCATTTAATAGGCATAAAGTCTGCCATATGGTCGCAGATAAAGCGGAAACAGCTTCACGAACTTATGTTTCAGTATCTCCTTCGCGTTATAACCGAAGTGAGAAGCAAACTCACAGACGTACTTCTCCAAACTCAGACAGTCTTTTTCGTCAAGCTCGGCCACACCTACCTCTTTACCTAACTGAAAATCGGCGACGCTTCCCCTGAGATAGATAACACCACCGTGCATGCCTGTCCCTATGTAGTTAGCTCGATGCGTTTCGCCTTCTCTCAGACTCAAACCGAGAACGATCAAAATTCCACCAGCCATATACTCACCCAGGAAGTCCTGGGCAGTTCCTCCAATGACCAATGCCGGTTTTTTGTCTCCATATTCTTTCATGTGTATACCTGCCCGATAGCCAACACCGTCCTTTACGAAAATCTTGCCCCCCCGAGCCGATAAACCAGTGATGTCGCCGGCATGACCGTGGACTATGATTTCCCCGTCGTTCATGGTGTTTCCGCAACCGTCCTGGGCATTGCCACGGACAATAATCCGTGGCCCATCCATGAATGCTCCCAGGTCGTTGC
Source organism: uncultured Chloroflexia bacterium (assembly GCA_963754385.1). Taxonomy (GTDB): domain Bacteria; phylum Chloroflexota; class Dehalococcoidia; order GIF9; family UBA5629; genus 9FT-COMBO-48-23. Next base: position 77,813 of record CAVWGE010000003.1, read on the forward strand.
CCGGAGTGCCAAATATCTCAATCTCAACAGGCTTGCCCAAGCCGGTGCCGATATATCTCTGCCCATAAACTTCCCTAAGCTCAATTTTCTTAGTCCCGTTACCTACAACTTCCCTCAATCGCATATTCAGTTCACGGGTCAAAAGGCCTCTGGCATCGATTTCCACGACTGAATTGGTTTTTCCTTTTGCAGCATTTCGTATCATTCTAACCTCCTGCCATCCTTACCCCTAAGATTTCTAGCTCCGTATCGGTGAGCCCGACTCCTCTTAAAGCCAGCCTGTTGCCTCGCAAGCTTTCCACAGCATTGATGCCCATACCGCCCAGTATATCCTTCAACTCAATGCTCCAACCTCGAAGAAGGTTTGCCAAACGCCTAGCCCCGATGTCAGGGTTGACCCTCTTGGTTAAAGCCAGGTCACTGGTACAAATCCCCCAAGCACACTTACCGGTATGGCACTGCTGACAACAGGTGCAGCCCAAAGCCATCAGAGCTGCAGTGGCAATATAGACGGCATCAGCACCCAGAGCAATTGCTTTAGCTACATCACCGCTATTCCTGATTCCACCAGCAATTACTACGGATGCTTGGTTACGAATACCCTCCTGCCTCAGACGCGCATCTACTGAGGCCAGAGCCATCTCAATGGGAATACCTACGTTGTCACGGATGATTTTGGGGGCTGCGCCTGTAGAACCTCGCAACCCATCGAGAACTACAATGTCTGCTCCAGCCCTAACCATGCCACTGGCAATAGCTGCCGAATTATGAACAGCAGCTATCTTCACTGATACCGGCTTGGTATAGTCCGTAGCTTCTTTCAACGCATAGACTAGCTGTGCTAGGTCTTCGATGGAGTAAATGTCATGTTGTGGTGCTGGAGATAGAGCGTCTGTTCCCTTAGGAATCATTCGAGTCATGGCTACCTCAGCACTGACCTTCTCCCCGGGAAGGTGCCCACCAATGCCAGGCTTGGCACCTTGTCCAATTTTAATCTCTACTACCGCAGCAGCATCAAGATATTCAGGATGTACGCCGAATCTCCCCGAAGCTACCTGGACTATGGTATTTCTGCCATATTTATACAGTTTGGGATGTAGCCCCCCCTCACCAGTATTCCACAAGGTGCCAGCTTCGGTGGCTGCTCGAGCTAAAGATTCCTGGACATTTATACTTACTGCACCATAGGACATAGCAGAAAACATCACCGGAACATCTAACTTGACCTGAGGCGGCAGCTTCGTCTTCAAGCTCAGGGCACCTTCACTAACCTCGACCTTATCTGGCTTACGACCAAGATATGTGACTAACTCCATAGGCTCACGTAAAGGGTCGATTGAAGGATTTGTCACCTGGCTGGCGTTCAAAACCAGATGGTCCCAATATACGCGATAGCTTTTGTCATTTCCCATGCCAGTAAGAAGCACGCCGCCTGTCTCAGCTTGCTTTATAATGTCTTCAATCACATCAGGACGCCAATTATAGTTTTCTCTGTAAGCGAGAGTATTTTCCCTGATACTCACTGCGTTAGTAGGACAGAAGACCACACACCGATGACAGCCAACACAGTTCTCCTCGCGGCTTCTTACCTCATCGTCCTGAGCATCATAATGGTGCACATCAAAACTACACTGATTGACACACACCTGACACTGTATGCAGCGATTTGAATCCCTTTCTATGATGAATTTTGATGGCAAATAAGTCTTCATCTGTATACTCCAGTCTATTGATCCGTTCTTACTGGAATCCCTTTTTCTGCTAGATAGGCTTTCGCTTGACGGATAGAGTAGGTTTGATAGTGAAAAATGCTAGCAGCGAGAACAGCATCAGCTTTCCCAACTACAAGCGCCTGATATAAATGCTCCAGGTCTCCAGCACCGCCGCTGGCAATAACCGGCACAGTCACCGTCTCGCTGATGGCGCTGGTTAACTCTAAATCATAGCCTGCTCTATGACCATCCGCATCCCAACTGGTTAGTAGTATTTCCCCTGCTCCCAGCTCAACAACCCTCTTCGCCCACCCGACAGCATCTATACCTGCCGGTACTCGACCTCCATTAATACAGATTTCCCATCCGGGTGGTATATCCTTACCCATCCTCCGCTTGGCGTCTATCGCTACCACAATACACTGAGAGCCAAATCTCCTCGCTCCCTCCGCAATAAGGGCAGGGCTGCAAACAGCGGCAGTGTTTATACTGACCTTATCAGCACCTGCCTCAAGCATACGTCGCATATCGTTGATATCACGCAGCCCTCCGCCGACGGTCAGCGGAATAAAAACCTGTTTCGAAACATGCTCGACTACGTCCACCATAATATTGCGCCCCTCAGGAGTAGCCCCGATATCCAAGAAGACTAATTCGTCAGCCCCTTCGGCATAGTAAAATGCGGCAAGCTCCACCGGGTCACCAGCATCACGAAGATTGGTAAAGCTTGTACCCTTTACCACACGACCTTCAGTTACATCAAGACAAGGTATAATTCTTTTTGTCAGCATCGCTCTGAACCCTTCTTTAGCAAACTAGCTTACTTTGATTACTTTCTCTGCCACCATACCTTTTCCTGCTTGAAGCGGTTTCTCTAAGCTACCTATTATGGGTTCACCACCCATCGGAATCCATGTCTCATCTAAATCAGGACAAATCAGCCTTATGGCCGATTCCTCTGACGAGAGATAGAGCATCTGATTCTTTATACCTGCAGTCAGAGGACGCAGCCTAATCCTGTCGGTAATCCCAATCATCTCACCTTGATGGGCAATAATTACGGTGAAGGGCCCGTTTAACAAGAGGCTGCCATACACCTGCCGCAAAGCCCGGAGAAGCTCCTGTTCTTTTAGAGGACGGCGCTCTATATCACCCCAAAAAGGAGGTGCCAGTATCTTAGCCACCACCTCAATGGGAAGACCATGTTTCCGAATTAAAAGGTCGACAGCATAGGCCACCACCTCAGTATCAGTCTGCAGAGTACAATGATAGCCGAATTGCTCCAGATAACGCCGGTTTATTCCGTAGGATGAGATTTCACCGTTATGAACTACTGTCCAGTCAAGGATGTTAAATGGATGCGCTCCACCCCACCAACCAGGAGTATTGGTGGGAAACCTGCCATGTGCTGTCCACAAGTATCCTTCATAGTCTTGCAGGCAAAAATATTCACCTATCTCCTCAGGATAGCCTACTCCCTTAAACACACCCATATTCTTGCCGCTGGAAAAAACAAAGGTATCTTTGATGCCAGTGTTAATATTCATGACCCTATCCACAACATAGTCATCATCTGATTGTCTATCGGATTCCTGACGGTTTACCTCCAAGAAATAGCGCCACACCAAAGGCGGATTCACGATAGCCGTCGTCGGCCGTGTGGGTACTTCTTCGGCGCTAACAACTTGAAATCGCTGTTTAAGAAAATCCTCTGTTTCCGCCTTTCCCTCGTGGCTCAGATACATCACATGGAAAGCGTAGAGGTCAGCATATTCTGGGTATAATCCATAAATGGCAAATCCACCGCCAAGTCCATTACCGCGAACATGCATATTGGCGATAGCCCTTATCACGTCTCTTCCTGAGAAACTCTTACCCGTAGTGTCCATCATCCCGAAAATTGAGCAGGCATCGATAACCTTGCCATCACAGTGAGGGTTATTAGTCCTAACAATGTCTATCATCTCAACTCTCCGTAACCGTACATTTATTCGCTGGATATAGGCTCTTCAGCCTTGGCGGGCATACCAAACGCAGATGCCGAACCGGATGGCACTGCTCCCAGGCGTTCCTGCCACAGTTCCCTTGGCAGATATGCCAGACCGAAGTCATCAGCCAAAAGCGATTGCCTAAAATTGCTCACATTAACCCGGTCTCTCATCAAACTGAAAATCATGCCGGATTTCTCTATGTCCTTAACAAAAACCATCCCCATCACAAGGTCATCACCAAGGACAATTTTCTGATATGCACCATTACTTCGCTGGCTAACTACTTCCCAGTGTCTATCGTCCGGGGGAACAACTACGCCGGCAGTGGCAATATCAAGCCCAAAATAGTTGAGCGAATTCATAGCTGTACCACCACGGTATTCAGTCCGGGTGCCTGCCATGTTAAAGCCAGCGACTCTGCCTCCAATATACGCATTTGGCCATATAGGCGTAAGACGGTTTGCACCGTAAATGAAATCATAGGCTTCAGCTGCATCTCCACAAGCATGGACACCGGGATAACTTGTAGACATATAGCGGTCTACCACTATGCCCCGGTTTACCTTTATATCGGTACCGGATACAAGTTCAGTACGCGGCAATACACCAATGGCTATAATTACCAGGTCGCAGCTAATTCTCTCGCCGTTATCTAAGATTGCCCCATCCACGTATTCCTCACCAGTGACCTCAGTTACAGTTTGATTGGTTATGACTCTAACGCCCGCTTGCTTAAGAGTTTCTTCAACGATGGCGGATGCCGTTTCATCGAGTATTGTATTCAACACCCGGTCCTTCATCTCGACGGCTGTGACAGCAACTCCTCGCTTGATTAGTGCTTCGGTCACACTAATGCCTATAAGCCCACCACCTATAACCAAAGCCTGACTGCCATTTTCCATAAACTCATCGATTGCTATGGCATCTTTCATGGTTAAGAATGTGAAAACACCTTTCTTGTCAACTCCCTTCATCCTGGGAACTATCGGTACCCCACCTGTGGCAACCAATAGCTTCTTCCATACAATTTGCTCGCCATCTTCTAGCTGGGCAATTCGTCTATCCAGCTTCAGGCTCTCCACCTTCCTACCTAACAGGAGGTCAATGTCGTTTCGGCTGTAGAAATCAGCCGGGCGAAACAACATGCCATCTATACCGCGCTCACCAGCCAAATACTTCGAGATGAGAGGACGAGAATATGCTTGATAAGGCTCATCAGAGACTATTGTTATGGAATTCGTCTTATCTACCTCGCGTATAGCTTCAGCAGCTCCTATACCACCGGCTGAGTTGCCTATAATTAAGTATTCGGTTCTAATTGCCTTTCTATTCCCCATATTATCCTTCCTTGCTGAGCGCCATTTCTAGAAAGTTAGAGTACATCCTTAAACCCCAGTTGCCGCTTTTTTCAGGGTGGAACTGAGTTGCCACCAGATTATCTTTAATGGCTACACTACACATCGATACGCCGTAGTCTGTTGTGCCAGCTACAACCGATATGTCTTCCGGGTCAACATAGTAGCTATGAACAAAGTAAAAGTTGGCTTCATCCGGTATCCCCTTAAAGAGAGGATGCCTGACCTGCTGTTTGACCTGGTTCCAACCCATGTGAGGAACCTTAAGTCCACCGGGGAATCTCTTTACAGTTCCAGGGACTATTCCCAAGCATCTGTGCCACCCACCTTCCTCAGTACCGGAAAAGAGAAGCTGCAACCCCACACAAACAGCGAATAGCGGCCGTTTCTCATAAATCAACTGGCGAATCACATCGACCATACCGGTTGCCTCTAAATTCACCATTACATCGCCTGCAGCACCAACGCCTGGCAGGATAACAGCAGTAGAACTGAGTACGTCGCCTGGTCTATCAGTAACATTCGGCTGATAGCCCAGCTTTGTAATTGCATTAGCAACACTACCCAGATTCCCTGCACCGTAGTCGATTATGGCAATCATTTCAGTTCTTTCTCCCTAGAACATCAAACATCAATTTCGAACAAGTTGCCCGGCTTTGCCATCCTCCGCAAATACAAGCGCCTCATTTGGGCAATTAGCCACACAGGCTGGCACGTCACTCCCGGGACACAGGTCACACTTCGCCACAACCTTTCTATCCCTATCCCGAGTCAGTGCCCCATTAGGGCAGGCTACTATACATGTCCAACAACCTATGCACTTTTCAGCATCAACAGCTATCGCTCCAGTGGCTTCATCTCTATGCATGGCACCAGTAAGGCAAGAGTAAACACACCAGGGCTCATCGCAATGGCGACACTGAAGAGAAAAAGACACCTCACCATTTCTTTCCACACGAATACGGGGCAAAGAGCGGGGAATTTCTCTCTTAAACGCTTTTATAATATCTCGCGTCTCTGAATGCTCAGTCAAGCAGTAAACCCGGCAAAGCCCACAGCCCATGCAGGCCTCTTCTTTTACGTACACTCGCTTCATCTTCGTATTCCTCTATATGGTATACGGTAACCACTTACCGTATACCATATTAACATATTATATTCCTGATGTCAAGACCACGTAGTACGGCCAGCTTACAGAAGGATCAGGCTGAAACTAGAGGAACCCCTGCACTTGAGGTTACTTAATTGCCAGAGGTCTGATAAACGATAGGCGATATGGCGAGGCCAAAACTTAGGATGAAAGCTCTTTTCCCCGCCTAGTGAGCCTACCATCACGAAACATCTACTAGCGAAGAGAGGCGATCGATAGTATTCTCTACAGCTTCCCCATTGTCAATTGAGATTTCAATGGCTCCCTGGGGACACGCATCAACACACCTGCCACAACCCCGACAGGCATCGCTTCTAACAGCATGATTGCCAACCAGACAAATGGCATCTACAAAGCACACGCCTTGAGTACAAGTCCCACAGCCCACACACTTCTCGGTAACCGTGATGTTAACGCCCGGCATCTTCGTAGTCCTATCGCCGATTTGAGGAGCAATGTTCGGCAGTATCCGCCACAAACAGCAGCAAGGGCAACAGTTGCAGACGGTAAGAAGCTTATTACCCGGACCGACACCGAGCCAGATTCGGTCCAGCTTGTTGCGACCTATCAGATGAACCAGACCAGCTTCACGACAACGTTTCACGTGGTCGTGCGCCTCCTCCTTCGTCACACGCCGCCCCAGCTTCGGATTGATGCCCAATGCCGCTTCTCCAAGAAAAAGACACCCCAGGGTAACCGGATAATCTTTGCACTTAGAGGCATCGCGGCAGAGGCAGGTGTTCATAATCCAATGATAATTGGCTTTCTCAATAAAATGCTCCACCACCTGAGAGGGTAATACCATCTGGTCTGGCACACTGACCGGCTTGTTTATCCGAATCACCCGGTCATTGGGCAGATAGACTATATCGTCACCATCGAAAAACCCGCGGTCAATGGCCTTGCCGATTATCGGCACCCTGGTCAACTTAGCAAAAAGAAAGCGGCCCGGAAAACCCAACTTAATGAGTTCTACGAACCACAATGGTCTCCCCATGGCTACATCAACCTATAGAGCAAGTAGCCCATCAAACAGCTGAATTTAATACTGAAGGGCTGAGCATCTCCATATCAAAGACACCCAGCCCTTCAAAAGTCCTAACTACCTACAACCTTAGCTCTTACCTATTCTGAACATCTTGGTCCCGCACACGGGGCATACACCCTGGGTTGCCGGCTTGCCATTCTTCATCTTTATGCCTCTGGCATCTTTCATTTCCCTCTTGGTGCGGCACTTCATGCAGTATGCTTGCATTTTCTACCTCCTTTTGGGATACACAATAAACCATCACGAGTAAAATGTCAATAGTACCAAGGTCACCTACAAGCTAAAATTCTTGATTTTATATTACTGTCGCTTAACCGCTATCTATCTTCAATGGGGAAGAGGGGACTCGAACCCCTACGCCTTGCGGCACATGATCCTAAATCATGCTCGTCTGCCAGTTCCGACACTTCCCCAGATATAAAATCAGCCAATATTGTAGCATTTCCAAACGTGGTTTGCTTAAGAACTTAGCACTAGCCGGTCTGCCTTCTCTGTTGTTTCCCTCTTCTCTCATAGTTCAAGCTCAAGACAACCCAGTCACGGCCTAGTCATTAGTGTCCTCCAGGCATCCTATGCCATAGGCTACACTGCAAAAATTTTCAAATTTTCTGCTCTAAGCCCTACATAGACTAAACTTCTGGTCATTTCCAGCGTTTTACTAATTGGGCAGCACATTGCCCCCTCCCCCTATACTCATGAAGAAGCCGGCGCAGTGACCAGCGCCGGCTTCTCATCTTTTTTACCTCCTCTTTTGGTTCTCCCTCGCTTATGACCGGATATTACAAGTTTGTATATGCAGTAGAAGTTAAAATGCACCACTTATTCTATTTTAGATAGCTGAAGATATAATTACAATCTGATAAACTTGAAGGAGAAACTGGGCAAAAAACCATAACTAAACAAAGTGAGTTCATCTGCGTTATAATAATGATAGAGCACCAACAGGCTAAATAAAAGCAGGGAGGTAAACATAATGAAGCTAAAGACAATTATACTATCCGTCTTGCTCACCATGTCATTGTGTCTCGCATCCTGCTTAGCAGCAGCATTTATACAAGTTTCCTGCGATGACTTCGGTAAGCAACAGCACGTCAGCAAAGCAGTCAATGTTGCTGTTGGCGATACATTCGCAGTGACATTGTGCTCCAATGCTACAACTGGCTTCCAGTGGCCCGAGTCAGCGCAAATCAGCGACCCGACTGTAGTACAGCAAACAGACCACAAATTTGTGTCTCCTGGCACAGGGTTTGTAGGAGCTCCAGGCAAGGAAGTATGGACTTTTAAAGCGCTCAAGAAGGGCACGAGCACTGTGTCCCTGGAATACAGCCGACCCTGGGAAGGCGGTGAGAAGGGAGAATGGACATTCAACCTCACCGTCGTTGTCAAATAGAGTCCACCTGACATAAACTGGCCAGGCTGTCTGTATCTATGAGTGATTGTCAATAAACCAGATACATACAGCCTCTACAGGACATATTCAGCACAAGGCACAGCCCACCGGAGATTCGTTAAGCTACCGACAAACGACTAGCTGCAGCGCACTCGCGGACACTGCAACTTCAAATCTCTCTGTGTCTGCTATTGCTGAGGCGGAGGTGGTGTAGGGACAGCAGGCATCCAGTCTTGTGATGGACCGCTGGCATGCTGCTCTGTATCTCCACCAGTTACAAGTGGTCCACATTGTTGCCAACAATTGCTGCATCCTGCCCACCAGCCATCCCGCCAGCCGTACACCCATCCATTGTACCACCCCTGATTGTAGCCTTTGTTGTAGCCTGCCTGTTCGCCTTCCTGCTCACCTGATTGGTACGATTGATGGGCATCCATCTGGCCTTTGTTATACCCATCATCATAACCAGCCTTTTGTCCGTCGGCATAACCTTTTGACTGACCATCGTTATACCCCTTATCATAGCCTGTCTTCTCTCCATCCTGTGTGCCCTTGTCATAGCCGGTTTGATAACCAGCAGCGTCGCCTTACTTATAAGCGACAAACCCACCTCCAATAGCCAGAATAACCAGCACCACTATGATTGCAATCACAACGCCAGTTTTCATCCGTCACCTACTTTAGCTTGCCGTTTTTAATATTATTCCCACAGGACAATGGTCAGAACCTGTTACTTCAGACATTATAAAGGCACTCGAAACCATTGGTAATAGACTCTCTGTTACAAAAAAGTAATCGATTCTCCAGCCCACATTTCTTTCCCTGGCCCTCGTTTTCATGTCCCACCATGTGTAATTGTTCGGCTCCTTGTTAAAGTGCCGGAAGGTGTCGATATAACCATGAGCCACGAACTTGTCCAGCCAGGCTCTTTCAATGGGCAAGAAGCCTGAGGTGTTTGCATTCTCTTTCGGCCTGGCTAAATCTATTTCCTTATGAGCTGTGTTGAAATCGCCGCAGATAATCAATTTGTTTCCCTTTGCCTTCAGAGAGTCCACAAACTTGAGGAAAGCCTCGTAAAAATCCATCTTGTACTTCAACCGCTCCTCACCCATTTTACCATTCGGGAAATACACATTCATTAGAAAGAACTCAGTATATTCAGTTACTATGACCCTGCCTTCTAAATCGAACTCCGCACCCTCAAAGCCATATCTTACAGCGACAGGCTCCGTCTTTGTGAATATGGCAACACCGCCATAGCCTTTTCTTTCCGGGTGATTCCAGTATGCGTGATATCCTTGTGGCTCACGCAGTTCTTTATCAAGCTGTTCGGGATGCGCCTTCGTCTCCTGAAGGCAAAGAATGTCTGGAGATCCTTTATACATCCACTCCAGAAACCCTCTACCCCTCACCGCTCTGATTCCATTAACGTTCCAGCACAATATCTTCACTTCTGCCATAAGTTATACTCTTATAAACTCACCAGAATCATCACCACTTTGAGCCTATACCATTACACTCAGGACATGGCCTCCAACCTCCGCTACCAGCTCGCACACGCCCGTTACCTTGACAGCAAGAACATAGTCCGGCATCACTCGGCACCAGATTATAACCTCTTTGGTTGCACACCGGACACGGCTCAGGTGCGGAAGGCCCTTCCGGACCTGGTGCTGAACCTTGCCCATGACAATAAGGACAACGCTTCCTCAACATCATCTGCGTACTCCTTAGACCACAATCTCTCTTAGCATGAAAATCCGACTCTCCTGCCAGATTAAAATCTCACCAGCTTAGTTGTCTTGCGCCAAACCAATCTATTAGCACTGAACGACCTTAGTTTATCGTAGGCTGTCTTCTCATCCATTTGCATTGCATCGGCAAATTGTTCCACCGTTGCCCCCTCCGCCATGCGCAGGTATTCAAGCATGTTCGCTTCCAGCTCATTGCCCGCCTTCCTGAGCACCGGTATTGCTTTCCTACCGTATTGAGTTAAGACGTATAACTCCATTTAGCCCACTCCTGCTCTCGCTTTATCCTAAACTCGATTGTACAACAATCATAAAACTATGTCACTGCGTTGAAGGTCAATTACCGACCTAAAGCCGCAGCAGCCGTGCAAGCAGCAACAAGGTCTCCAGCTTTATAGCGCTACCCACCCACTCTATGTGAGCACGTATAAAATCGTAGGCGGTCTGCAAGTGTGGCTCCAGTGCCTCGGTACGCCTTTCCAAACGCAACTTATTGACCATCGAGGGAATATCTATAGCTAAAGGGCAGTGCTGCTGACACTTTCGGCAAGTAAGACACAGCTCAAGCCCGGCATCAGCCCTGGCAGGGGCTTTCAGGCTCAGAACAGAATAGACTAACCCCCTCCCACCTAGCTGGCTATCAATGCTAAATCTGTCACCGTAAACGCCATAGGCCGGGCAGACCAGGAGACATTGCCCACAGCCTATACAATAGAGCAGCTCTTTATATTCGCTTTTGGCTATATCGCGTCTGTGACTATCAACCAGAATTAGACATATCTCCTTAGGACCGTGAACACCTTTGACTAGCTGTTTTTCGATATCAGCAGTCTGGCTTGAGCCGGCAATTATGTTCAGGAACGAGGTCGCCAAAGCGCCCGTAGCATAAAATGTCTGGAGCTTCAACATATTCAGGGCTTCCTCAATGTTCGGGTATATCTTGTCTATCCCGGCCAGAACTATATGTTTTTCAGAACGCATTGCCACCTGAATGATATTACCCTCATTATGCAGCAGCAGAACAGCTCCGTCTTCGGCAGCAATGGCATTGGCCCCGGTGATGCCGATTGTAGCCTTGTCTATATATTCAGATATCTCATCTCTAATCAGCTCAACTATCGCCCGGGCAGTCGGTTTTACCGTTTTGCCTAAATGAGCAGAGAGGATTTTAGCTATGTCATACCTGGTGAGATGACTGGCTGGGCCTGTAGGATGCGATGGCGCATCACCGCAAAGCTGAATTATCCTGTCGCCGATGTCAGTCTCTATGACATCGATGCCCACTGCTTCCAGAGCCTCAGTCAGCCCGATTTCCTTGACCAAATTCGACTTCGATTTGACCACCAGCCTGTTATCGCCTATCTCACTGATAACCAGCGATATCGCCTCCTCCCTGCTGTCCGCCACGTATACTTTTATCCCATTTTGTCTCAGATTCTCTATGGCTTGTTTGAGAAGTATCTCGTTGCCAACAGATTCTCCACGAGCTTGCCTGAGCCTTTTCTTCCGGACTTCGAGGTCTGGTATCCTGCGAATATTTGCCCGTTGCCTTTTCCTGACCACATTAAAGGCCTTCCTCATAGCTTGTATATGCCGTGCCTTTTTTAACCGGATTGACGAACCACTTTCAGGATGGGATGCCAGTTCAAACATGTTTGTTTCTCACAAAACCCTTGGCTAAGTATAAATTTATCGCAATTATAGCAAATTTGATTCTCAGACTATGTAGCCCTGAGGCCAAAAATCCGCCGATACATTTATTTCTTCATTGTTCAATGCGAATCTGGTATGATGTTACCTGCCAGATCTGGCAAGAAGGAATGGCCTGCTTTAAGCGAAGTTAAGACACAGCCGAGGGAGCGTTTGAGTCCCGGTGGGCTTCGCGGACTTCAAATCCGTCGGGAGGCATCAGAAATGTCTCCGGTGGGTTCGACCCCCATACGCTCCCGCCACCTTTTTAATATATACCAACAACGAGCATATGGAGAGAAGTCCTAGTTTCAGAAAAGATACCAGCGGAGTTATATTATAGTCCGGGGCAGGTTTTTACCTTCGGGGACACAGGATAACAAAGCACTTAGCATTCCTGGCTTAAACAGGCATCACAGAAAATACCAGGCATAGGCCCATAAAAGCAGAGCTACTAATAAGAAGCCACCGATGACACCCATAAGTTCTTTGCCCATTCTGTAGCTCCGAACTTACCAGTATGCGGTGGTTACGGCAAATACCAAACACAGGCCATAACTAGAATAGCCACAAGAACAGCAACGTCAACAACAATGCCACCGAACATCCCCAACAACTTCTTATCGCCTCTGAGAATAGCTAAAAATCTTTTACTGCTTGCCATCTCTACCTCCTCATCATAACGTGCTGTTTCTCTCGACTCGCCCTCATGGTCTAATTTTCCCACATCATAGGCGACAAAACATGATGAATTGGTACTATTTCAAATAGACACTTGTGTACCATAAATTAGAGACGACCTAAGTACTAGGTTCATCTGTAAGCAATCTGCATGATGTTTTATTTCAGTTCGGGGTAGGTATATAATTCATTCTAAGACGACGATGCCACAGACTCAGACAACACGTTAGTATATATAGAAGGAGAACCGGAGTATAAGTTGCAACAATCGTTCGCATGTCCAAAATGTGGCACCCAAATTCCAATGGGGCAAAAGTTCTGCAGCACTTGTGGCGAACAGTTCGAATATAGATGTGGACACTGCGGTGCTGCTGTTAAAACCTTATCCGGGTTTTGCGCCAATTGCGGTAAAAAGCTACACCAGCAAACAAAACCACCAACAGGGTCTTCAACTAAGAGAATTATAGGGACCAGCCAAAAGGAAAAAACCGGACAAAAAACAGCAATACCGCAGCCTATGAGTCAGGTTGGTCGCTATCTTATCCTTATAGCCATTATAATCGTCATCGTAGCAATGCTCTACGCTATTAGCACAGGTTCGCAAGGTAAGCCGTCTAACTGGTTTGGCGGCAACTTTATCTTCGGTGGACAATCACCACCTTCAACACCATCCAACACAGAAACCCAGCCTACACCAAAACCAGCTATTGATTCACCTCGCTACACCACTGACCAGGTCATAGCTGTAGCAAAGAAACTAAGCCCTGATTGTAGACTGCCCACCAGACGAACCGGCTGAGTTAGCCCGAGTTGTCCTCAGTATGAGGACGCCGAGCCAACTTTTACTGCTAGCTATTTAAGTGATGGGGTGTGGAGCGTGGTAAAAACCTGCCCGATAAACTCAGAATATAGCGGATTATGGTACTTCTACGAGGACACCAACCAACTGATAAAACAGGATTAGCTATCTCAGGACCCGCTCGTCACCGACGCGGCGTGTGAGCTTTTTCTCATCCATATATTCCAGAAGCGCCTGGGCATATTTCCGGCTGGTGCCCAGCATATCCCGCACTTCAGCGAGAGTTACTTTACCTTTTTCCTTAGCATGGGCTGTAACTTTAGCCACCATTTCATTATACGCAGAGGCTGAAAATACCACACCGTCGCTTACCTTTATTACTTGTTGCTGCTCGAGAAGTAAATTGAGCAGGTCAGGTTCGAGCATTATATCGCCGGGCGGAGAATAAGGGTTCTGGTTAATAGCACAGAGGAAGGCATCAATCTTTGCCTGCTGCTGCTGAGAAAGTTTAATTCGGTAAGAAGGTAGGCGGACGGCTGCCCCCTCTTCAACTAGAACGCCATCATCGAAAAGCCGCTGTAACACAGGTGAATGCGGCAGCAGGCCGATTTTGCTGCTCAGTTCACCCTTGGGCATCCCCAACCGAGCCGGGAATTTTCGATGATAGTTTTCTATTGCAGCTTCTGCTTTTTTAGCCAATCGCCCCCAACCAGAACTTGTAAAAAGAAGACTGTGCCCCCCCTGACCTACTGTCACTACCATTCCTTTTTTAATAAGTTCATCAACAATCCCATGGGCTTCATCAGCCGCCAGGCCACACTGAACTACCAGACTCTCCAACTCCAGGGGTTGATTCGCCTCCAGAGTAGCAACTATAACGTCTTCTATACTACCCCCTCCCCTCATTTTCAGAGCTTGGATGATTGCCGGGCGGAACCGGCGATGTCTCGGAGCATGCGAATTAACAATCTGACCACCTCCCAACGTATCCATAGGTGAACGGATAATGAAATGGTCGCCTTTAACCAATGCCACTGGTTTAGCCAAGGCGAGTTGAGCCCAGGAAATGTCTCCGGAATCCAGTTTTTCTTTCTCCAACAGGAGAACTTTAGCCATCACCTCGGCAGTACCTGTGAAAAAGCTGACGGCAGCACCGTGACGCAGAGAATGTTTGAGGTCTGAAAGCATGCGAAGCTTTACATCTATTCTCGCTGTCGGTACCAACCAGCCTGGAGAGGTGAGCACGTCACCGCGCTCCAGCTTAGAAACAGCCACTCCGGCTAAGTTGGCTGCTACACGACTGCCCGGTTTAGCCGCATCAATGCGGGTCTTATGAGTTTGCAGTCCTCGCAGCCTGGCTTTCAGTCCCGAAGGAACGACCTCAACTTCCTGCCCTACCGATAGCGAGCCATCAACCAATGTTCCAGTAACTACAGTGCCGGAGCCAGCTATGGTGAAGGCACGGTCTATTAAAAGCCTGGGTCTGCCGACATCCCTCCTTGTCTCAGCAGACATTAAAAGCCGGTCGATAGTTGAGACCAGGTCCGGTAGCCCCTCACCAGTCACCGCAGATACAGCAACAACGGGAGCTTCAGCCAGAGCCGTCGACTTTATCAATTCATCGATCTCAAGCCTGACCAGGCTCAACAATTCTTTATCAACCAGGTCCTTCTTAGTAATAACCACAATGCTTTTTCTTATGTCAAGTAAGTCGAGTATAGCCAGATGCTCCCTAGTCTGTGGCATTAGCCCCTCATCAGCAGCAACGATAAGCAAAGCCAGATCGATGCCACCTACACCAGCCAGCATATTCTTAACGAAACGCTCATGCCCGGGGACATCCACAATCCCAACTTCCTGCCCGCTGGGTAACTTCATCCAGGCAAAACCAAGGTCAATGGTCATGCCACGTTCTTTTTCTTCCGGAAGCCGGTCAGGGTCTATTCCGGTCAAGGCTCGTATCAAAACCGATTTCCCGTGGTCTATGTGCCCAGCAGTACCTATAACAAACATCCTGTTACCTGTCCCCCACTCCTATTGTAGAACAGCAGACAAAAAGACTGTCTATTTGTCATTGCGAGGAACACCAGTGACGAAGCAATCCCGGAGATTGCCACGCTTCGCTCACAATGACAGAGAGAAGTTGCATTATCACTGCTTCAAACCAGCAACTGCGTTGCTCAGTGCCCTCAGCACTACGTCATCCTCTTCAGGAAAAACTGTCCTCGGGTCGAGAAGCAGAACATCGCCGCTGATGCGCCCGATAACTGGTGGCTCATTATGCCGCAGCCTCCGAGCCAAGGACTGAGCTAAGTTTCTTCGACTACCCTTCTCACCAACGGCAACAAGTCTGGTGGAAAGTGTACTCCCGGGCAAGCTGCCGCCACCTATCATTGTCTCGCCTTCAATCACTTGCGCCAAGTCACCGATAGCCTGTGCCCAACTTCTGGCACGCTCCTCGACATCATCCAGAGACATCGAAATCATACGCCACACCGGTATCTTCTCCAATGCTTCCCCTTTCAGGTAATGAACCAATGTAGCAGCTAACCCAGCCAGTCTTATTTTATCGATTCGTATGGCTCGCGCCAGAGGGTGTCTTTTTAGCTTATCGACGAATAGCTTCTTACCAACGATAACCCCGGCTTGAGGGCCGCCCACAAGCTTGTCGCCGGAAAAGAAAGCCAGGTCAACACCAAGCGCAATGCTCTGCTGCACCATTGGCTCTGGAGCAAGCCCATACGCAGTCGTGTCTAGAAAACAACCGCTGCCCAGGTCATCGAATACAGGAAGTCCATGCTCGTTGCCAAGCGCCATCATCTCCTCAAGGACAACAGAATGAGTGAAACCTTCCACCCTGAAATTGCTGGTATGAACGCGCAAGATGGCTGCTGTACGCGGGCTAACGGCTTGCTCATAATCATGAATATAGGTGCAGTTCGTAGTGCCAACCTCCACCAGTTTTGCCCCGCTCTGTCTCATCACGTCAGGTATACGAAAGCCACCACCGATCTCCACAGCCTGGCCTCGGGAGACAATCACCTCTTTTCTTTTGGCTAAAGCAGTGAGAGCCAGCAGCACAGCAGAAGCATTGTTATTTACTACCAGAGCTGCCTCGGCTCCGGTCAACTGACACAGAAGCTGTTCGATATGAACATTCCGGGAGCCTCTTGCCCCGCTATCAAGGTCAAACTCCAGGTTGCAATAGTCTGCGGCAACCAGTTCCATAGCTGTTGTCGCCTCTTTGCTGAGTGGCGCCCGACCTAAATTAGTATGAAGTATCACACCGCTGGCATTGATAACCGGGCGTAGACTGGATTGTGCTAGCATTTGCAGTCGAGAGCATATAGAGTCCACAATCTCATCCGAAGAAGGACATGAAATGCCTCGCATGATAGCCAGGCGGCTTTCCTCAAGGCGTTGGCGAACCACGTCCACAATCAGCTCATGCGTATAGATTTCCCTAAGCTGCCTGATGCGCTCCTCGGAAATCAGTTTATCCACGCTGGGAAGACGGCGAAGTTCACTATCCATAATGCAAAGATATTCTACTATACCCAGAGCCAGTTTCAAAACCAAATGCGAACTTTTGTCATCGCGAGGAGCGTGAGCGACGGGCGATCTCAGCCTACGTCCTGTCATTCTGAGCCTACGTCCTGTCATTCTGAGCGAAGCGAAGAATCTCTCATAGACTATTCACGAACCTTCACATGAGTTAGATTCTTCGGTCGCTTCGCTCCCTCAGAATGACAGTAGCAAAGGACTCGCAATGACAGCAAGCGTAGGCACATGCCTTAAGACCGGTACGCCACTTTGCCTCTTCGGTTCAGCCAATGCTACAATACGTACAAATGGACAATAAGATACCACCCCGCCTGACTGAAAGCGTCACCGGAGCCGGCTGAGCCTCCAAGTTAGGTCCGGGTGACCTAGAAAAAGCCTTGTGCGGCTTGCCTCTAATACCTGACAAGAACGTGATTCGAGGTATGGAAAGCCTGGATGATGCCGGCGTTTACAAGTTGAGCGATGACCTGGCTATCATCCAGACCATCGATTTCTTCACGCCTATTGTCGATGACCCCTACGATTTCGGTCAGATTGCTGTCGCCAACGCACTGAGTGATGTCTACGCCATGGGCGGCAAGCCTCTGACCGCCATGAATGTAGTCTGTTTCCCGATAAATAAGCTGGACATCTCCATCCTGAAAGATATACTCAAGGGCGGCATAGACAAGATGAAAGAAGCCGGCGTGACACTTGTCGGCGGACACAGTATAGACGATGCCGAGCTAAAATACGGGCTTTCTGTAACCGGCACGGTGCACCCTGAACGCCTGGTGACCAATTCCGGAGCCAAAGTGGGAGACAAACTCATACTCACCAAGCCCCTAGGCACTGGAATCATAAGCACTGCACTAAAAGCCGGCAAGGTCAGCAAAGAGACAGCAGCCAAGGTGACAAAATACATGGCGGCTTTGAATAAAAAGGCCTCAGAACTGATGCAGGAGGTGGGAGTTCATGCCTGCACCGACATAACCGGCTTCGGATTTCTCGGCCATGCCTGCCAGCTAGCCCGGAGCAGCCAAGTAGGCATCAAAATCAATTCAAGTTCAGTCCCCGTCTTCACAGAGGTGGAGGACTTTGCCAGGGCAGGGCTTTGTCCCGGTGGCTTGCATAGAAACAGAGAATTCTACGGCAAAATGGTGGAATTCTCTAAACAGATACCTGATTACATTCAGGACATACTCTTTGACCCTCAAACCTCCGGCGGTCTGCTGATTGTACTGGCTCCTGAAAAAGCAGAACCGCTGGTGAAAAAACTGCATAAAGCCGGTGTACTGGATGCAGTCATCGTCGGAGAGGCAATCAGCAAGCCAGTGGGCAAGATACTTGTAGAGTGAAAAAGAGCACAATTATAAAATTAGGCAATTACCCCCTCTGAACAAGTAACACGACAAGTTTATATATCTATTTACCACCCAACTTCTTATTTATTGTCTTTAATGTCTGTTCAATACTATCAAGCTTTCCTAATAAAGTAATAGATATCGCCCTTGCCAAAAACAGTGGATAGTAATAATATTAGAAATGTCGCTACCAAAGACTACGACAACGAGCATTCTTATTTAGAAATTTGGGGAGGTTTGGAATATGGCTATTAACGAGGTTTTTAAAAATCCAACCGCAAAACAAGTATTATTTCAGATAATATTTCCTAATCTATTTTATATAGAAAACAAGATTGGTGAATTTCAGCTAAGAATAATGAATGAGTTTCCAGAATCTGTCTTATTATATAGAAGACAATTTGCATGGGCAGATGTAGGACCCGAAGTAAAACTTACTGACATAGAGAGCAAACTCGAAAAAGAATCTACGGGCCAAAAAATATGGCAATTCAAATCTCCTAAGAATTTTCAATTGAACGTGTTGAGTAATTCATTAGATATAACTTCAAATTACCATAAGACCTATAACATGGAAAATGGAAATAAATTTAGAGATGTAATAGAACTTGTGGTAAGTAATTTCTTCCAAGTTGTTTCAGTACCTATTATCAGTCGCATTGGTCTAAGGTATATTGACGAATGCCCCATTTTCTCAAAGGACAATGACACATTTAAGTCATATTACAATTCGGTGTTTCCAATTGATAGATTCAATCTTGTCGATGCTGAGGAAATGGACTTTAAAACTGTGATTAAACATGGGGATTACTATTTACATTACGTGGAGTCTCTGAAGAAGGTTGAAGATCAATATAAACTAATCCTTGATTTCGATAGCTTTAAAACCAATGTAAATCCGCAAAACTTCTTACAAGTTACAGATGACCTTCATACAATTATTTCTGACGAATATGAAAACACAATCACCGAGCGAGTAAAAGAATATATGAGGAAACCAAAGGAGCAGTAGAATGGAATTGGACGTGGATAGATATGACTATACTACTTTTACGCAAGACTCTACAGGCAAAACACGGAAAGAAGAGGATTATAAGGTAATTTCATATCCTTTTGACAAATATGAGATTAAGGTAAAAGTTAGTCCGAGTAACGAGTTCCTTGGTATTGTGGAAGTGGGAGTCAACAAAGATTTTCTAAGTCAAAAGCAGAAAATCAGCCTCAAAGGTTACCACGATGTTGACCAATTTTATGTAGAATAATGGACTAATGTGTATGTTTTATCAAAATGGTTTAGGTAATGAACTAAGATTCGGTGACGTAGTAAAAGGATTTGTTCTAACTAATACTGTTCTCACAAAAACGCATTGGAACACACCGAATCTGCCTTATGGTATTAATGTTTCAACACCTAAGTTCTCCGTTGTGATGACCCCTTGCTGTTCTATAGAAGATAAAACAATAGCTGTGACCGCACTGATTCAAGTCAAAATATCTTTTTTTGGCAACCCCTACTGGGTTGACGACTTGACCAGAATAAATCGAATTATGAGTCCTCAGCAATCAGTCCAACCTCAAGTATGGAGCCAATTGAGCGCCGAGGAACAACAGCGACGCATCGCTGAAGGCAATACTTACGCTCACGCAAATCTCTTTATATACGATAAACACGAAATCCTACTAAAATACAAACTGTCCGGAAAACGTGGCGAGACTCAAGAAATCACCACAGGTTATTACATGGTTGATTTCAAGAACATAGTGAAAGTGAATTGTGATAGAATAGTATCACCATCCAATTCTCCATCAGAATGTAGGTTACTTGAACTCACTGTTGAAGCTAGGGAAGACCTACGTGCAAAACTTGGTTGGTACTACTCAAGAATACCAAAAGAAGACCAAGTATCACTCGAAATAGTATAAAGATTGAACATCAAGTTAACTTACTCACCTTTACTGGGTTCTGGTTAATAGCGGGGGCTTCCTTATTCCTATAGTTTTCGGTCTTAGCAATACAATTACCGACTCGTTGAACGAAAATGTCCGTTTTTAGAAAAGTAGGTTAGGTTAATAGTGGCTAATCTTTGGTAATATCGTTACCTAGCTGGTGGGCCATTGTGGGCTCAAACCACAGGGCTAAATCACTTCGAGGCGTGAACTATAGCGAATAGATTTCCTTGCCAAAGGTGTGGACCCAGTTCTTTTGCAGAACCTCAATCGCTTCCTTGGTCTTGTCCACGCCGATAATGACTACAGGCTGGCCACTTTCCCCCTTACCCAGGTAGGTATAAAAATAACATACATTTATATTTGCTTCACGCAGAGGCTTCAATACAGCCTGAAGTCCACCAGGATGGTCAGGAACTTCCACTGCAATCACATCGGTTTCGTGTACCGAATAGCCATGACTTTTGAGCACGTTAACCGTTTTTTCCGGGTTATCGGCAACAAATCTCACCGTGCTAAAATCAGATGTGTCAGCCACCGAAATAGCTCTGATGTTTATCCCCTCCCTACCCAAGTATTCGCTCACAGCCAGGAACTTACCCGGCACATTCTCTAAGGTTAATGAAATCTGTTTCACGCACATAACTCTCTCCAATTAAATATACTAGATATCAGATCTGGTCATATCCCACCTTTAAGGCTTTTTCATTAACAGCAACCAGTTTTTGCTTACTACCCAGGATGGACTTTAGCGCATCAATCACGCTGTCAAGCGAAACGAGGCCGCTCTTCTTGATAAACGCACCGAGCATTACCATATTGGCAGACCTGGGACTTCCCAAGTTTTCCGCAATGCTATTCGCAGGTATACTAACAATGTTAATATCACCCCTTGAGATTTCGGATTCCACCAAAGAGGAATTGATAAAGAACAGGCCACCTGATTGAATCTGATTCTGGAATCTAACTACAGAAGGCTGGTTCATTGCAATAACAAATTCCGGCGACGAAGCGACCGGAGACGCAATCTCGTCATCAGATATAACCACTGTACAATTGGCGGTACCACCACGAACCTCGGCACCGTATGACGGCAAATAAGTTACATTCTTAGCCTCAAGCATTGCTGCCTGAGCCAGACTAAGCCCCATAGACATAACACCCTGACCTCCAAAACCGGCAATTATCGTCTTAATCAGCATCCTTTCCACCCGTTACGTCTTTGATTACTCCTAACGGAAACACCTTGGTCATCTCCTTGTCCACCCATTGCCATGCTTCCACAGGACTCATTTTCCAGTTAGTTGGGCAGGGAGAGAGAATTTCCACCATGGCGAAACCGCGCTTATCAAGTTGCACCTGAAATGCCTTCTGAATAGCTTTTTTCGTTTTCCTGATATTGGCTGGAGAGTTCACTGCCACCCGCTCAATGTATGCTACGCCTTCAATCAAGGCTAAAATCTCGCTCATCTTTATGGGATGTCCTTCCAAAATAGTATCCCTTCCGTAAGGTGTGGTAGTTGTTTTTTGCCCAACCAGAGTAGTTGGCGCCATCTGTCCACCAGTCATTCCATAGACGGCGTTGTTGATAAAAATGGAGGTTATATTTTCTCCTCTGTTGGCAGCATGTATAGTCTCGGCAGTACCAATGCCAGCAAGGTCACCGTCACCCTGATAAGTAAAGACTACAGCCTCCGGGAAAGCACGCTTTATGCCGGTAGCCACAGCAGCACCCCTCCCATGCGCCGATTCCACCATATCAACATCGAAATAGTAATAAGCAAAGACAGAGCAGCCCGGTGGTGGTATACCGATGGCTTTATCTTGAAGGTCCATCTCGTCAATGACTTCACAGATAAGCCTGTGAGCAATAGAGTGCCCACATCCCGGGCAATAGTGGAATATATTTCTCTTTAGAGATTTAGTCCTGGTAAATACTTTCTTCACTTATTCAAACCCTTCTGATAATAAAGACGCGAGATTACGCGAGCCACCTCGCTTGGCGTGGGAATTACTCCCCCAGGTCTCCCATAGAAGGAAACTTCACCTTTGCCTTCTAGAGCCAGCTGCACATCCTCTATCATCTGTCCCATATTCATCTCAAACACTAAAAATTGCTTCACTGTCTTCGCCAATTCTTTCACTGCTTCATCGGGAAACGGCCAAAGAGTAATCGGCCTCAGTAGCCCAACTTTTAAACCCTCAGCCCTTACCGTTCTGATGGCTCCTTTAGCAATTCGAGCTGCTATACCAAAAGCAACCACTATTAATTCAGCATCATCAACCAAAAATGTTTCGTAAGCGGTCTCATCCCTCTTGATTAATTCGTACCTTCTGAATAGGCTCCAGTTTATCTCTTCCAGCTCAGCCGGATCAGAAGTAAAGGTCTTAATGAACCTGCTTGGCCTTCCTTTTGCGCCTCTTAATGCATCATCTCTGACAGGCAATTCCGCCGGGGCTTCATGATTGAATTCTACCGGCTCCATCATCTGTCCCAGAACACCATCGCCGAGGATAATTACGGGGATTTTATATTTATCAGCAAGGTCAAACGATTTGTGGGTGAGATTTGCTAGCTCCTGGACTGATGAAGGCGCTAAAACTATGGTTCTGTAATCTCCATGACCGCCGCCTCGAGTGGCCTGAAAATAATCTGACTGCGCCGCCACTATGCTTCCCAGTCCTGGCCCACCTCTGGACATATTGACGATAACTGCTGGGAGCTCACAAGCTGCTAGATAAGAAATCCCTTCCTGCTTCAGGCTAATACCGGGACTTGAAGAGGATGTCATTGCTCTGACCCCAACCACGCTGGCCCCGTAAACCATGTTTATGGCGGCAATCTCACTCTCTGCCTGAATAAAAGAACAACCCTTCCTTCGGCTCAGATTGGCAGCCATATACTCGGTCAGCTCATTCTGGGGTGTAATCGGATATCCAAAGTAGCTTTGACATCCTGCCCGGATGGCTGCCTCCCCTATGGCGGCATTCCCGGTCATAAGAACTTTAGCCACGATAAACCTCTATTGCCACTTCCGGGCAAACCAAGGCACAGATAGCACACCCTGTACATTCGCCATTATCATTGAAAACAGCCGGCATATAGCCACTCGCGTTCAATTTATCAGAGACAAAAATAATACCTTTGGGGCAAAAAGAAATGCAGAGCTCGCATCCTTTGCAAAGTTCACCAGAAATTTCAACAGTCCCTTTCATCTCAGTCCCTGTGCTTGGGAATTGGCCTGAATTGCCCTACAATTGTATTCTCAAATATCCACCGTTACAAGCTTTTAAACTTTAGCATTATCCCAAAAGTTGCTGTCTTAACGCAAAAAAGAGTTCGAGATGATGAAATGGCATCTGACTCGGACGAATTTGTTCCTTAATCTGCTCTAGAAAAACAAACGAGCCCTGCCTAGGAGCCAGGGCCCGTTATTATTTTCTTGGTGGAGGCGGGGGAGGGTTGAACTCCCCGTCCAGAAGAAGGTTGCCAGAACCTACTACAGGCTTAGTCAGCTCTTTTATCTCACCTGACTAGGCTCTGCTGACCGATAATAGCCAGGCCAGTCGATAATTCTTAGCCAACCTTCATCGACATCAAGGCTGGAGCACCCCGACATTTCGTCACCCAATCCCGACCCATCGGGGTGAGGTCGGGTTGGATGTGCAGCCTAATTAGGCTGCAATTGGAACTGCTTCGGCAGTTGTATTTTGCCACCTGTTTTACGAGGTAGATGGCACCTCGACCTGCTATCCTGTAGGCCTTCCACTGTCGAAGCCTCACGCCCCCAAAATTAGGTTTTTAAAGTGCTATTAGCCCCTCCTCTTCAACGCCCGCCCTATTTCCCTCTCCGTCTCCCTACGGGCCATCGCCTCACGCTTATCGTGAAGTCTCTTGCCTCGAGCCACACCCAACTCTAACTTCGCAGTTCCTCTTTTAATATATAACTTCAAGGGCACTAAAGTCAAACCTTTCTGATTCACCATGCCTGCCAGCTCGTCAATCTGACGGCGATGCAACAAGAGCTTACGCGGCCGGTTCGGCTCGTGATTGTAGCGGCTACCAGCTTGATAGGCGGCGATATGAGCATTAACCAGCCACAGCTCACCACCTTCAGGCTTAGCATAGGCATCACGAATATTCACCTGTCCTGCCCGAATCGACTTTATCTCGGTGCCGGTAAGGACGATGCCGGCTTCCAGGCTCTCCAGAATAAGATAATCGTGATAGGCCTTGCGGTTGACTGTTATCGACTTTGAATCCACCATATGTGCTAGAATTTTACCACTATTATAATAATAAGGTAAGGACAAGGAGATTATTATGTCAAGTAACTTAAATAAATATTGGCTATTCATTATCGCCTTTTTGCTGGTCAGCCTCATCAGCGGCGGCATTGTGCTGGCAGTAAAGCAAAGCAGCCATAAGTCTGTCGAGATTTCCCTGTCCCAAACTGCGCCGATTCAGTACGAAGGTGAAATTTACATCGGCGGCGCTGTGGCTAACCCAGGTTTCTATTCCTTTAAACAAGATGACACCATAGAGGCACTTGTCCAAGCTGCCGGACTTATATCAGACGCAGATACGGGCAAAATCAAGATTTATGTGCCCAGGACCGGCGAAGTCTCTCAACCGCAAAAAATAAACCTGAACCGGGCTGAAGTCTGGCTGCTGGATGCTTTGCCCGGAATCGGACCTGACAGAGCTCAAGCCATTGTCGACTACCGCAATCAAAACGGCCCATTCCGCAGAATCGAGGACTTATTGCAAGTCGAGGGCATTGGTCAATCCACCTTAGACAGGATGAGAAACCTGATAGCTCTAGAGGACTGAAAACTGTGACGCTTATTTACCTCAGCGCCGCCTGGGTCGCAGGCATATACCTGGGCTCGAAAATCGCCCTGCCCTGGGGTATTATTTTTATAGGCTTTCTTCCCCTGTGTCTCATCCCTTTCCTATCGCGGTATAAGAAGCAACTATTCCTGGCTGGATTCTGCCTTTTTGCTTTACTTGGCGGCTGCATCCGCCTCCAATCAAGCCTGCCCATAATAAATGAGCAGCATCTTCAATTCTACAACGACAAGGGAACGGTCGAACTTGAGGGCATGGTATGCACCGAACCCGAGGCCGGAAACACAACTTCTACCATACAGCTCTCAGCCAGTGAGATACAAATAAACGGCGCAAAAAAAGAAATATCAGGGAAAGCCCTAATACGCGTTCCCGGATATCAAGAATATCATTACGGCGATATACTGAAAGTTACCGGCAAGCTGGAAACACCACCGCAATTTGACGACTTCGACTACAAAGGCTATCTAGCACGTCAAGGAATTTATTCGGTTATAAATTATCCTGAAATAGAAACTCTCGATACAGGCAGAGGTTTTAAGCCTTTAGCCTGGATTTACTCGCTGAGAAACCGCCTTTCCCAGAGTCTGTCCCTTACCTTACCCGAACCACAAGCCTCGCTGGCTCAAGGCATTCTCCTCGGCTTAAGAGGCAACATACCATATTCTCTAAATCGAGCGTTCTCAAGAACCGGAACTGCCCATGTACTGGCTATATCCGGCATAAACATAACCATCGTCATAGGCATGCTTCTGGCCGCTGGAATCTGGCTTTTCGGTAAGCGGTACTCCATTTATATTTGGCTGGCTCTTCTGATTATCTGGCTGTATGCTCTGGTTACAGGCATGAATCCTCCCGTTGTCCGCGGCGCTGTCATGGGAAGTATGTTCTTACTAGCCGAATATCTGGGCAGGCAAAGTAGTGCATCAATCGCACTGACTTTCGCCGCAGCGGTAATGGTGGGAATACAGCCTCAAGTCTTATGGGATGCCAGCTTTCAACTGAGCTTCCTGGCGATGGCAGGCCTCATTTTCATTTCGCCCTACTTCCAAGCTTGGGCTAGGAAAGGGATAGCTGTCACCATAGGAAGAGAAGGAGCTGCAGCGTCTTTATGTAATTTTATCGCCGATAGCTTTGCAGTTACTTTAGCTGCCATCTTAGCTACCTGGCCGGTGATCGCCTACTATTTCGGTGTTGTCTCTTTCGTCGGCCTGCCGGCTACATTCTTCGCTGTGCTGGCCTTGCCAGGAATCATTATCACCTCAGCGCTGGTCGCCGGTATGGGTCTTTTAGCACCTTTATTGGCTCAGTTTCTAGGTTGGGTATCGTGGCTTTTCCTCAGTTATTTCATGATTGTAGTGCGTGCCTTCGATGCCCTGCCATTCTCATCAGTTAAATTGAGCAGTATCCACATCTGGCAAATATGGATTTACTACGCTTTTCTGGCTGCAATCATGGCAGCCATCAATTATCGAAAGCAATTGGCTGACTTTTTCCATCTGGCAGGTTCCAAAATAAGTCCTTCGGTAAACAGAGCTTCTGGACTTGCCTTAAAACTCCCCAAGAAATGGCTCATATACCCACTTCTAATTGCCACCATCCTGGTTTGGGTTGCCTTTCTAAATATGCCCGATGACAAGCTGCATGTAAGCATACTTGATGTAGGACAAGGAGACGCCATCCTCATCCAGACGCCAAACCGCCAAGACATACTCATCGATGGCGGGCCAAGCCCGCAGGCAATAAGTCTAGAACTAGGCAAAAGATTACCTTTCTGGGATAGGACTATCGATTTGGTGATTCTAACCCAGCCCCAGGCCGACCATGTCACCGGCCTTATAGAAGTACTCCAAAAATATAACGTGCCACAGGTCATGGAGCCAGGGACAGCCTATAACTCAGTCACTTATCAGCAGTGGCTCAATTTGGTTAACGACAGCGAAATCAAGCACGAAATAGGGTATGCCGGACAGGAGGTCAACCTCGGAAGCGGAATAAAGATAGAGGTGCTCCACCCTTCGTCGTCTTTGCTCCAGGATAATTCTGATTACATTGATAACAACGGTATGGTGTTACGCTTAAGCTGGAATGATATAAGTTTCTTATTCACTGCTGATATTGGCCATGAGGCCGAGTGGTATCTTGTTGCACAACGAGCCAATCTCAAGAGCACAGTATTGAAGGTCGCCCATCACGGCAGCCAGACTTCTACCTCCCCGGAGTTTCTGGCTGTAGTTAATCCTGAAGTAGCCGCCATTTCAGTGGGCGCCAACAATAGATTCGGTCTCCCAAACAGCGAAATAGTGGACAGACTGACCGGGCGGGTGGGAAGCGACAGGCTCTACCTGACTTCAACTCACGGGACCATCGAGTTCCTAACCGATGGCAATAGGCTGTGGGTAAAAGTCGATAAATAGGTTTGCGGCAAACATGTAGCCATGAGGCTTTAGCCTCGTGACCTCGACCTTAAAAGGTCGAGGCTTAAGCCAATCTTCTTTTGTCATTCTGAGCTTTTCCCCTTGTCATTCTGAGCATAGCGAAGAATCTGGTCTCGCTCAGGGTAAACTCCGCGACCGAAGAATCTGGCTCAGAATGCTCTCCACCAAGAGTTTGTGAGATTCTCCACCCGCAAGGCTTAGAATGACAACCTCAAATAGTCTTAGATGCTAAGGTTTCGTCACCATAAGTCAGGACAATAGGTTAAGATGATGAGTTTAAGTTAGGATAAGGTATCTTGACAACTTCAATTGCACATGTTATTATCGTATCAGAAAGTACTTTAGTACTATGAGGGCACTAAATTATTGCCTATGGGTTTTGTTAAGGCAAAGGGGACTGTGCAAAATCTAGCTTTTGGAGGTGGTTTTAAGAGTCTGTGTGATTGCCGCAACAATCAAAGGTAGTAATTCATAGGGGGGGGCAAAGAACCCATAACTTAATTTGGTCATCAGGTTAAGGGGGAGCCAATGATGAAACCGACCCTTTCCAAGGGTCGGTTTTTTGTTTTTATACATAGAGTTAAAGTCGACGACATAATCAATTCACTTTGGAATTAAGGAGACAAATAGTGAAAATGAAAGCGAACTATAATCACAAATGGAATATGTTGGCAGCCATGCTGCTGGGTGTAGCGCTTATGGCATCGGGTACGCTGCTTAATACACCGGTGGTATCTGCTGCGGGAACGTGCAATGTCACCGTTGACATACCCGATGAGTTGAATGCGGTGGGTGCAAAGATTTCCATCTATCCGTGGAACAGCTATTACACGGATGGGCAATCTTTCACTAAGAACCAGGGCGATACAGTATCTTGGAAACTCATTATCGACGGATTCACCGGTAAACAGTTTGACTTCAAAGTCCCTGCTGCCGATACTGCCACCCTCACGGTCGGGCCTGATGCCTACTGCACGATGCAGGTTCAGATGACGGCTGAGCTAGCTGCGGCTAATGCCCAGGTCAATGTCTATCCCTGGAATACCTATTGGTCTAATGGACAGGAAATCATAATGCCTGTCGGCCCGACCATAACTTGGAAACTCAAAGTGAATGGCCAAACCGGGCTTTCATATACAAAGTATATTGACTGTACACCGCTGGTGGTTGGAAATGATAAGTACTGCTTTACCGAGGTACAAGCGCCAACGGGTGTCGTGATTGAGATTTATCCTTGGAACGAGAAGCATGTAAATGGAGATAAGGTCCTTTGGCCTATCGGTGCCTCAATAACCTGGCGGGTCAAGGGAACGAGCCAGACGTATACTAAGCCCATCGACTGCACGCCACTTGTGAGCCCGGATAGTACTCCCCCAGTGACAACAGCTTCCGTCAGTCCACCAGCCAATGCTAACGGTTGGAACAACTCCGATGTAACTGTGACTCTGTCTGCCACGGATAGCTGGCCAGGGGTTGCCAGCACAGAATACAATCTGGACAGCGGCGGCTGGACAACCTATACCATCCCCATTGTCGTCTCGACTGAGGGAACTCACATCCTTCTCTACCGCTCTACCGACAAGGCTGGCAACGTAGAGACAGCCAAGGAACTTGATATAAAGCTGGACAAGACCGCACCGGTGACAACAGCTGCTGTCAGTCCACCAGCCAATGCTAACGGTTGGAACAACTCCGATGTAACTGTGACTCTGTCTGCCACGGATACAGGAGGGTCAGGGGTTGCCAGCACAGAATACAATCTGGACAGCGGCGGCTGGACAACCTATACCATCCCCATTGTCGTCTCAACTGAGGGGACTCACATCCTTCTCTACCGCTCTACCGACAAGGCTGGTAATGTGGAGACAGCCAAGGAACTTGATGTAAAGCTGGACAAGACCGTACCGGTGACAACACCTGACGTCAGTCCATCACCCATTAATAGTTGGAATAATACGGTGGTAACTGTCACTCTGACGGCAACCGATAATGCGGGCGGTGCCGGTATCCAGGAAATACATTATTCTATTGATGGCATTCCCTCCCCCATTGTTCCAGGTAGCACTACTTCATTTGCACTGTTGACGGACGGGTCACATACTGTTAGCTACTATGCAGTGGATAATGCCGGTAATAGCGGAACTCCCGGGACAGTGACGGTAAATATGGATTTAACTCCACCGGTGGTTACCATTACTGCTCCGCTTGACGGGCATTATTATAAGTCCGGTGCCCTACCGGCTGGTGCTTATACGGTTACTGATGCTAATTCCTGCACCGTCGCCGAAGAAGGCTATTCGCTCGTTGAGGAGTCGCATACCTATAAAGTCACCGCCACCGATATAGCTGGAAATGTGGGCTCGGCTTCCGTAGGATACATCGTAGATAACACGGCACCGACAGTTACCATTAATGCTCCCGTTAATGGGAAAACCTATTTGTCCACATCTGTCCCACCAGTCGATTACACTATTAACGATATTGATCCTAATCCAGCGATAACTAACGATGGATGGAATAATTCCCCGGGTACATGGACTGTGACTGTTACTGCTACTGATGCGGCGGGAAATGTGGGCAGTGCCAGCAGTACCTATTATGTCGTGCCTCCGGATAGTGACGCGCCAACCGTTTTAGCCAGCCAGGACCCATTAGCCGTTATCAATGGTTGGAATAACACCGATGTTGCTGTCACTCTAACGGCAACCGATAATGCGGGCGGTAGCGGTGTCAAGGAAATCCATTGGTCCGATTCTTTTGATGGCTCTTCCTCCGTTTTTTCAGGAGCCACTACTTCATTTACACTATCGGCCGAGGGGTCACATAATATTTCCTATTATGCAGTGGATAATGATGGCAATAGCGGTAGCGGAAATCCCGGGACAATGATGGTGAATATTGATAAGACAGCACCGCTAATCACCATCAACAGTCCTGGTAACGGGGGAGTTTATCAGTCAGATAATTTACCCCAAGAAGACATCAAGGTTACCGACAATCTCGATCCGACTCCAGCGTGGGATGTCATCGGAGATGGCTCTGATGAAGGTGTGCATGCTATGACCGTTACCGCTACGGATGCAGCCGGGAATACAGGCACTGCCAGCATCACCTATACTGTGGATAATACGCCACCATTGGTTAGCATTAACGCTCCTGCCGATGGTGGAATTTACAAGACCGGGTGTGTACCTGCAGCGGATTACATTGTTACCGACGCTCTCGATCTGAATCCAGTGGTAGTTGTCACCGGGTACAGCACTGCTGAAGGTGTGCATACTATTACCGTTACCGCTACGGATGCGGCTGGGAATCCAGGTACTGACAGTGCCACTTATACTGTAAAGGGGAAACCACCCGCATGTGTAGACAAGACACCGCCTTTTATTATCATCAAATCGCCTCGGGCTAAAGATTACTACACTTGGGAGATATTGAAGATTCACTTCGGCGTGCAAGACTATCAATCTGGCGTAGCCAGTTACAGTGCTACACTGGATGGTAACCCGGCCAAAAATGGCCAGGCAATTGACCTGGTTAACATAGTTGGGAGTCATACATTTATCGTCACAGCTACGGACAAAGCCGGCAATGTGGCAACCAAATCGGTCAAGTTCAACGTGGTCTCTGGAGTCATAAAAGCCAGAATACACATTGTGCCCGGTGTCATAAACTTAAAGAGTCAATGTGACAAGAATGCCGTCACTGTCATTATTGATCTCCCTCGCGGTCGTGGTGAAAACCAGATTGATGTATCTACGGTCAAAATGAAAATTAATGGCACCTTAATTTCTGCCCAGCTACCAGGTCCCAAGGAGAGATTTGCTTTCATCGTTAAATTTGACCGGCAACAGGTTATAAATGCTCTTAACGGGCTAAATGGCAAGGTCACCGTCATTGTAACCGGTGCGCTTAAAGATGGGACTCAATTTACCGGTACGGATACTATTACTGTAATTAACCAGGGAAACAAACACTAAACACAGGCGTTAAGGGCAAGGGCAGAGGTTAAAACCATAGACTATGGAGGCCATGTTATAGCCATAGGGAGGAATTAGTTCCGGACATACTGGCCGCCACTGGATTTTGAACACTCTTGATGTTTTTTCCGTGGGAGGTTTGACAGATGTGGTATAATGAAGACAAAGGGGGCATCACATCTGAATTTCGTTTACAAAAAGATCGCACATTGGTGCTGAGTGAATTGAGTTGGGGGGGGGCGAAGAAGCACCAGCCGCAATTGGTCACTTATCTGGTGTGGAGCCAATAGTGAAACCGACCCATGAGGGTCGGTTTTTATTTTTGATACGCAAAGCCGAGGACGACGGCATAATCTAGGTACTTTGGCATTAAGGAGGTGTGTATAAGGAGAAGTAACAGGGAAGAATTGAAGTTTGTGCCACTACGCCTGAAATCGACAGGCGAGAAAGTAAATCTTTAAAAAGGAGATAAATAACGAAAATGAAAACAATGGGTAATCTTAAATGGAAGTTGGCCCTATGCGTTATAGGGCTGGCCGTGATGGTGGGTGCCACGTTTATGGCATTGGGTACACCGGTATTATCCGCTCCGGTAGCGTGCACGGTCACAGTTGACCTATCGGCTCTGCCTGTGGGCGCACAGATTTCCACCTATCCGTGGAACAGCTATTACACAAACACCCAGACGTTCGTTAAGAACCAGGGCGATACGGTAACGTGGCGTCTGATCGTGGGACCTTTCACGGGTAATACCTTCAACTACACTGTCCCTAACACTACGACTGCCATCCTCACGGTCGGGCCTGATGCCTACTGCAAGATGAAGGTTATCAACGTGCCCGCCGGCGGCAAGATTGACTACTACCCCTGGAACAACTCCTGGACAAATAACCAGGAGGTCTTCGTGCCCATCGGTGGTTCCTGCCAGTGGAAACTAACATTGAATGGCTTCAGTGGGAATGTGTACACTAAGAACTTTGACTGCACGCCGCTGGATGCCAAGCAGGCCTGGATTTACGTCGGTCAATCCTTCTGCGATATGAAGGTCCAGATGGCGGCCGACCTAGTTACGGCGAATGCCCAGGTCAACGTCTACCCCTGGAACACCTATTGGGTTAATAACCAGATAATCACTGTGCCCAAGGGTGCTTCCTGTACCTGGAAACTGATAGTGAACAGCTTCGGCGGGAAAACGTTCACCAAGAACTTTGACTGCACGGCGCTCGTGGTCGACAGCAGCGCCTACTACATGATGAAGGTAGTTAAGGTGCCCGATGGCATGAAGGTCAACGTCTATCCCTGGAACACCTACTGGGACAATACCACGATAATTGCTGTGCCCATTGGCGGTTCCTGTACCTGGAAACTGACCGGCCCCGGCGCGCCTGCAACACAGCACGTCAAGAATTTTGACAACACAGATCTGGATGCTACTATTACCCCCTAACCCGTAACAGGCCATAGCCTAAAGCCGACAAAAGCAATCCCGTCCAGATGGACGGGATTGCTTTATGCTGCATTGTGGTTGTCGGGAAGCCAGCCCAACTACGGAATCTGGCTGCCGAAGGCGTATATCGAACCGTCCCAGGAGGTTATAAAGACCATACCTTTAGACACGGCTACGCCCGCCGATACTGTACCGCCAGTGCCATATTTCAACAGGAGCTCACCCGTCTCGGCATCGAGGGCGTAGAAAGAGTTGTCAAATGAGCCTGCATAGACCACGCCGTTAGCTACCGCCGCGGCAGTGCGTATCCAGTAGCCGGTAGTATAGCTCCACAGCGCTTGCCCGGTTTTGGCATCCAGCGCATACATATTATAATCGTAAGAACCGATATATACCTTGCCGTAGGCTACCGCTGGGGAGGCCCGCACATCGTCGCCTGTTTTGTAGCTCCAGAGCAGACTCCCGTTGTCGGCATCCAAGGCGTATACTTGGTCATCGTCCGACCCGATATAGACCACCCCGTCAACCACTGCCGGCGAGGAGAAGACGGACTCATTTGTCTTGTATTGCCAGACCAGCTTGCCTGTCTTAGCTTCTAACGCGTAAACACTACCGTCCCAGGAGCCGAAGTAGACAATACCCGCCACAACAGCCGGCGAGGAGGATACCAGGCTGCCGGTTTTGTAGCTCCAAATCAGCTCACCTTTTTTTGCATCCAGCGCGTACATGCCGAAGTCATGGGAGCCGAAATAGACGATGCCATCAGCCACCGCCGGCGAAGAACGGACTTCATCTCCAGTCTGGTAGCTCCAGACGAGCTCACCCGTCTCTGCCTTAAGGGCATAGAGCTTGCCGTCATAGGAACCAACATAGACCAGCCCATCAACCACTGCCGGCGACGAGAAGACATCGCTGCCGGTCTCGTAGCTCCACTTAAGATTGCCTGTCCCGGCATTGAGAGCGTAGACAAAGTGGTCACCTGAGCCGACATAGATGGTGTCATTAACTAAAGCCGGGGATGAGTTCGCCTTTGACCCGCTGTTAGCCTGGTAGCGCCACTTCAGCTCGAGCGGGGGCTTCAGAACGGCCTCGGTAGCGTTGTACCCACAGCGGTCCAGATTGAAATGAAACATAGGCCAATCGGCAGATGGCTGCTCAACTACAGGAGGCAAGGCCGGCGTTGACACAGGTTTGGGCTGCTCCCACAGCGTACATCCACAGCCAGCTAGAATGAATGCCACCAATACAATGACTACTAGCAGCCACAGACCACGATTATCATTCATGAACTATGCCTCATCGCCAAGACTAACCCGTCCCTCCTATATTTAGCAGATTACCTGACTCATGTCAAAGCTCCACCTCTGGCTGCTGTATCCTTTCAATCTAAATGGCTTAATCTTCCACGAAGGAAACATGTTTAGTCCTTCCCAAGTTCTTGGTTTAAATCTAACACGTACGGAAATACCTTCCTCCTTTACCTTGCCTCTTAATAGCAACTGAGAGCAGAAATCTCAAAACTAAAACCGACTCCGTACTCAGCCTATTGATTTATAGCTCGTTTTGTCGTAGAGTATTAGACGTCTGAAACATGAGGGACTACAGGAGGCAAGCATGAGAAAACTGACCTGGCTGCTGCCAGCAATCTCGATACTACTTCTTGTCCTGGCTGCTACCGTTTCAGTTAGCGCCCAGGATGATTTCGCGGTGACAAACCTAAGCATCAGCCCTGATTCGGTCGCAGTGGGGGATTACGTTACCATAACTGCTACGGTAACAAACACCAAAGATACAGAGGGAACTTACTCCGTTGAGCTGAAACTGAACGGTAAGGTCAAAGATAGCCAGGACTTACTACTAGGTGCAGGGCAGAGCGACAATATAACTTTCACAATCGCTGCCGATACACCCGGTGACAACCTCGTAGAACTGGGTGGCGAAAGCAAAGTCTTCACTGTAACCGGGCAAGCATCCTTCTGGAGCATATTCCCTTCATGGTTATGGATAGTCATTATCGCCATAATCGTCGTATTAATCATACTTGTCATAGTTCTTGTCGCTATGCCTTCCCGCAAGAAACAAACTGGAGCAGCCATCAAAGGTAGACAAGGGCAACCACCGGCACAAGCAGCAATGCCATTTCCAATTCCAAGCACCGGCTCAACCAGCCCACAAATGGGACATCCACCCGCGATGCCGAACCAGACTCCAGGAGCATTTCCTGCCCAGGACCAATTTCCGGCACCAGGACCAATGGCCATACCATACCCGCAATATGCCAGAAGGCCTATATTCTCAGTGAGCAACCTGACCATAACACCAAACCAGGTAAAATCCGGGGAGCCGGTAACCATCAACGCCATAGTATCCAACAATGGCTCGGAAGCGGGTACATACAGCGTGGTATTGCGAATCAATAACGTAGTCGAGCACATAACTGATTTAATATTGACGCCCGGCGCCAGCCAATCCGCCACTTTCACGATGATTAAAGATATCGGAGGTGACTATTTCGCAGAGGTAGATGGCTTGAGCGGTACATTTATAGTTATACCTCTGGTTCCAGCCAATTTTTCTGTGAGCAATTTGGTCATATCACCAGAGCGTGCCAAACAGGGGGAAACGATTAGCATAAGTGCCATGGTAATCAACAATGGAGAGGTCGCCGGCAATTACAGCTTGGTACTTAAATTAAAGGGTGCCGTCGAAACCACTAAAGAGATTGGTCTGGAGCCAGGTGAAAGCCAGAAGGTAACCTTTGACATAAACAAAAACACGCCTGGCTTCTATAATGTGGAATTGGAAGGATTAACCGGAAGATTTGTTATAGAGATGGAATGGCAGGGATAGACTAAGGAAGGCAGAAACTAAAGCCCTCCCTGATCTGACTCAGATACTAACTTCCACAACTTATCCGGCCCTTGCACACGGTCAACATACAATACCCCGTTAATATGGTCTATCTCGTGTTCTAAAGCTTGAGCCAGGAGCTCCTCCCCTTTAAGACGGATGTTCCGCCCCTGTCTATCCTGGGCCTTGACCTTAACCCAAACCGAACGCTTAACTTCCCCCTGATACCCAGGAACGCTCAAGCAGCCTTCCTGTACCAAGCGCTCGCCCTGCCTCTTGACTATTTCCGGATTAATCAAAGCCATAACCTCATCACCTGGTATCTCAATAACAACTACTCTGAGCGGCATACCGATTTGAGGTGCAGCCAAACCAACCCCTGGAACTGCCCTCATAGTCTCTATCATATCGTCGATAAGCCGTTGGACAGACTTATCAATTTTGGTTACCTTTTTAGCCTTTTGTCTAAGTACAGGGTCTGGCAAAACACGAATAGCACGAACCGCCATTTTGTTATAATTCATTAAACCACACCTACTGGGTCCATGTCCACAACCCAACCCCGAGGAAATGCTATATCCGTCAAGAAGTCATCCAAACCAGTCCCACAAAGAACCAGCTGCCATCGATAATGTCCTCTAACTCGAGGGGTGAAAGCCGGCACAGGACCAATCAAACGTAAGTCAGGTATGCCTCTCCTATCTTTTTCAGCAGCAAGCAAGCGGCTCATTCTCTCTGCTTCTTTGAGACAAGTGATATCATTAGTATGACTGAAAACGAGGCTGGCTAGATGGCTGAACGGAGGATAACCAAACTTGCGACGATAATTTATCTCCTGAGCATAAAAGCTTAGATAATCGTGCTTTGATGCCGCCATTATTGCGTAATGCTCCGGACTATAAGTCTGTATAATTACCTTTCCTGGCATAAAGCCTCGCCCCGCTCTGCCAGCTACCTGACACAAAAGTTGGAAGGTGCGCTCCCCAGCCCTGAAGTCAGGTAAATTCAATCCGGTGTCAGCGCTTATAACCCCAGCCACCGTTATCTGAGGAAAGTCCAATCCCTTGGCTATCATTTGAGTGCCTATAAGTACGTCAGCCTCATGGGTTCGAAACTTAGTCAAGAGTTCTTCATGAGCTCGCCGACCCGAAGTCACATCTCTATCCCAACGAAGAATGCGAGCTTGTGGGAAAAAATGCCCGACTTCTTCTTCCACCCTTTGAGTACCAATGCCCAAAAATCTGAGGTGAGGGCTAAGACATTGAGGACATTCCGCAGGCAGAGAAACTGAATAACGGCAATGATGGCAAACTAGTTTCTTTGTCGCCGAGTGATAGGTAAGAGATGCTGTGCAATGTGAGCAGCGAAAAACAAAGCCGCAGTCCCGGCATTGAACAAAGGTGGCCGTGCCACGCCGATTGAGAAACAAGATAGTCTGCTCCTGACGAGCCAGAGCCTCAGTCATGGCTCGAACCAAAGAGCGACTGAAAAGACTCCGATTCCCGGCTTTCAGTTCATCTCTTAAATCCACCACCTCAACTTCAGGCAAAGGTGATGGACCATACGGTGTAATACGCTCTTTAAGCTCAACAAGCTGATACTCACCCTGTTGCGCTCTGTAAAAAGTCTCCACGTCAGGTGTAGCGCTCCCCAAAATAACTACAGCACCGGTAAGTTCAGCCAATTTTATAGCCACATCGCGGGCGTGATACCGTGGTGACTTATCGGACTGCTTATACGTCCATTCATGCTCTTCATCGATTACAATCAATCCGAGGTCAGGCTGAGGTGCAAAAAGGGCACTCCTTGGACCGATGACTACATCGCATCCACCTTCCTTTATTCGATGCCACTCATCAAATTGCTCACCTAACGACAACCCGCTGTGAATCACAGCGACACGACCGGGGAAACGAGAGGCAAAGCGCTCAATCGTCTGTGGGGTGAGCGAGATTTCAGGAACAAGACAAATGCCCCGCTTGCCCTGAGCTACAAATTCTGCCAAGGCTCGAAGATAAATCTCAGTCTTGCCGCTGCCTGTAACTCCGTGAAGCAGAAAAACCGACGGTGACCTGTGGAAGTTCCGCTGAACTATACAACTTCTAATTGTCTGCCAGGCTGCCTCCTGAGATGGAGTAAGCTTCGGCGGCAATGCCGGAGCAATTCTAAGATGAGCTAAAGGATCACGCCTGACTTCAACTTCCACCACAGAAATTAAGTCGCGCTTTTTCAAAGACTCAATCACCGCCTTCTGGCAAGCAATAGACTTCCTGAGTTCAGCCAAAGGAACAGGTTGAGGCCGCTTAATCAGAAACTCGAGAACTGCTGCCTGCTTATCAGCCTTAGCCTTCCTCAGCCGAATAACTTCCGCCTCAGCCTCGCCCGGGGCAACCTGTAGCTTCAAATGAGTAACTAACTTTGGCTTTACTTTAGTTTCTTCTAGCTGTTGGCTTTTTACTACCAGACGCCGTAGCAAAAGCTGTTGCGTAATCAACTCAGTTTTCTTTTTCCCAAACTTCCGCTCCAATTCTCTTATGTCAACCCTATCCTTGTTTTCAAGAAGACGTATAACCTCCATCTGCTCAGGACTAAGCTGCGACAAATCGACATGCTGTGGCAAAAGTTGCAAAATGGTGGCTAATCGTCGCTCAAACCCAGGAGGTAACATCAACGCCACAGCATCAAAGAGAGGTGAAAGGTAATGCTTATTCAACCAGAAGGCAACTTCAAGGTGAGCCGAAGACAATAAAGGAGAAGAGGTAATAAGACCGCTGATTTCCTTGGTTACCTCGAATGAGGGATAATCACTTACCTTGACAACAATGCCTTGAAGAATCTTAGAGCCAAAAGGCACCCAGATGGCTTGCCCTATATCAATCTTTAGCTCAGGGGGTATTGAATAACAAAAGCTACGGCGTTGAGCGATAGGCGAATTGACAGCCACTTCCGCATACTTCATTCCATTTCTTCAACTTCTCCCTCTCCAGCTTCTTCTACAGCCTCTTCGGCTTCACCTTCCTCAGCTTCAGCTTCTTCGCCAACAGCCTCTACAACACCAGCTTCTTCCACCATCTTCTCCCGCCGCTCTTTGAGGCGTGCCTCTCTGGCACTGAGCCTACGTATGTAATATAGTTTGGCACGGCGAACTTTGCCATGCCGTACCACTTCAACTTTCTCTAAAAGCGGAGAGGCAAAGGGAAAGGTGTGCTCCACACCAACTCCATAAGTAACTCGCCTAACCGTAAAGTTACCACCACTAGCCCCTCTCCGAATCCGAACTACCAGTCCAAGCAGTGTCTGAACACGCTCTCTGCCAGCTTCTTTAACCTTAAAACTAACCTTTACTGTATCGCCGGGGCTAATCTGGGGTATATTAGGATTTACCTTAATTTGGCTGATAGAATTAACATTCATTTCTAGCTACATCCCTTCTATAACTTGATTTCAGAGGCTTCACTAAGCAGTCGCTTATCTTCCCGGGAAAGCACGGCTTTTCCCATTAGATCCGGACGCCGCTTCGCAGTCCGCAGTAGGCTTTGCTGACGTCGCCATTGAGCAATCTCACCGTGGTCTCCAGAGAGCAAAATCTCAGGTACTGTCCAGCCACGATATACTGCCGGGCGAGTATACTGAGGATACTCCAACAGACCTCCAATATGCGAATCCTCAACTAAAGATGCCTCAGAGCCAAGCACTCCAGGCAACAATCTAGTCACGCAGTCTACCACCGCCATGGCTGCCACTTCACCGCCGCTGAGCAAATAGTCACCAATGCTAATTTCATCACTAACCAGATGCTCGGCCACTCTCTCATCAACGCCCTCATAATGGCCGCAGATAAGAATGAGATTCCGACAATCAGCCAGCTTGCGGGCAACCTCCTGATTAAAAAGTCGACCTTGTGGACTGAGCAGAATAGTCGACACCGATGACGAGCCAAGTTCCTTCTTGATATCCTCCACGGCTTCAAAAATAGGCTCTGGCTTGAGCACCATCCCAGCTCCACCGCCGTAGGGATAGTCATCCACAATATTATGCTTGTCATGGGTATAAGCACGAATATCATGAAGCTTGATATCAACGAGGCCATGTTCTATGGCCCTCCCGATGATGCTACAGCTAAGCAAACCATCAAACATCTGTGGGAACAATGTCAATATATCAATGCGCATTCAACTAACCTCATCATGCCCACATTCAGAAATTTTGCCCCCAAGAATCTCCAGTGCGTGAGGTAAAACAGGTAGGATGACCTCGAGACATTCCTCCACCGCCTTTGGGCTACCCGGAAGATTAACAATTAAACACTTGCCACGGCTGCCGGCGACAGCGCGACTAAGTATCGCCTCAGGCTTTCTCTTCATCGTAGCCATTCTCATAGCCTCAGTCAAACCAGGAATAATTTTATCAATCACTGCTAGTGTGGCTTCCGGGGTAACATCTCGGGGAGATAATCCGGTTCCACCACTAGTTACTATAAGGTCAAGTCCAACTGTATCAGACCATTCTCTAAGTTTCTTTGAAATAACCTCTGTCTCATCAGGCACAACCTCATATTTGGCCACCTCGACGCCCAGCCGACCGATAAATTCCTTTGCCACCTGCCCACTCTTGTCGGGCCGCTCACCACTCCACCCCCTATCACTAATAACAAGTATGCCAGCTAACATCTGCCTATTTTACCATACCAAAGCTAAAGCTCAAAACCGCAAAAATAGACCCATACTTTAGTACCACCCCTCAAAAAGCGCAATCAACCTCGACAACACAAGATATTGAGGCTATCCAAAATAAAATCACTACTTGTTGAGAAAAGTGAGCCGAGCAAAATCTAAAAACTGTAAAATTTTTATAAATTAGCGGGGAATTCGGCGGGAAAGGTATTGACAAAGTGGGTAAAATGTGCCCATAATGGTAAGCAGTGGGAAAAAGTGGTAAAAGGAGGAGTTATCATGGTAATTGATTGCGTTCAATTTCGAGTGGCAAATAGCAAGTTGTTCCACTTTCTAAAAGAGAACAGCCATACCAGCCTTGAACTCCAATTGATCCGTTTTTGGGCGCGGCATCCCCGAGCCAGGCTAAGCCTGTACACAATTGCCAGTGCCCTGGACACCGCTAAGATTAACTTGAGAGAAGCAATCAAGTCTTTAATCGAAAAAGGCGTACTCCAAGAGCAAGAAGATGGCAATGGCCTGATCACTTACTCACTGGCCAGTGACCCACAGACACAAGAACACATCGAAGAGCTAGCTAAATTAGATTGGAATGAAATAAGGATTCTAGAAAAGCAACTAGAAGGGGAAGCTGTACTGGTCTAAGCACCCGGTTGGAAGCAGATATGTTCCTAGGCGAATACGAATACAAAGTCGACAATAAAGGTAGATTACCCCTGCCCCCT
The DNA here is from genome assembly GCA_963754385.1 of uncultured Chloroflexia bacterium. GTDB lineage: Bacteria > Chloroflexota > Dehalococcoidia > GIF9 > UBA5629 > 9FT-COMBO-48-23. The sequence goes on from CAVWGE010000003.1 coordinate 119,198, forward strand.
AAGTTCAGGCAAGAGCTCGGGGGTGAATTAGTTTTGACTAAGGGACTAGAGAAGTGCATCGCCATCTATCCAGTGGCTGAATGGCACAAGGTGGCAGACACTTTGTCAGCTCAGGCTTTGCCATCGAGCAAATTCAGGACAATGAACCGGGCTATGTTCGGCACAGCTTTCAGCCTTTCGCTCGATGGTCAGGGAAGAATAGCTCTGCCATCTATTTTACGCAATCGCGCTGAAATAGGTGATACTGCCGTCGTAGTCGGTGCTAACAATTGTATCGAAATATGGAATCCGACTTTTTGGAATTCAGAAAAGCCATTGGCTGAAGAGCAACTATGGCAAATCATAGAAAGCCTCGAGGAACAGCGATGAGTCTAACCATGGCCATACCTATCCATAAACCAGTGCTGCTTAACAAGACCGTAGAAGCATTACAAGCTCAGCCTGGAAAACGCTATGTTGATTGCACTTTGGGTTCAGGTGGGCATGCTTCAGCCATTCTGGAAAAAATTCTGCCTGACGGACAACTTCTGGGCATAGATGCCGACCCCGAAGCTATCAACATGGCTAAGACCAGACTGGCCAATTATACTGGCTCAACTATCATAATAAATGACAATTTCGCTAATCTTGAGACCATCTGCAGAGAAAACAACTTCTTGCCTGTACATGGAATCCTTTTCGACCTTGGGCTCTCCTCCACACAGCTTGAGATTTCTGAACGCGGTTTCAGCTTTCAGCACGATGGTCCACTGGATATGCGTTTTAGTCCAACCCAGAAATTAACTGCGGCTGATATTGTCAATAACTTCCCCGAGGATAAATTAAGTCAAATCATCAAAACCTATGGTGAAGAGCGTTATAGCAAACGGATAGCGCGGTATATCATAAAAAGCCGCCCCATAAGCAGCACCCTCCAACTAGCCGGCGTAGTAGAAAAAGCTACCGGCAGCCGTCATGGCAAGATCCACCCAGCCACTAGAACTTTTATGGCATTGCGCATCGCTGTTAATCACGAATTGGAAAATCTAGCCACAGCCCTGAAGCAAACTGTCAATTGCCTCGACCACCGGGGCAGGCTGGTAGTTATCAGTTATCACTCACTAGAGGACAGAATAGTTAAACAATTCATGATTCGAGAAAGCAAAGGATGCATTTGCCCACCGGAAACCCCAATCTGTCAATGTGGGCACACACCCAGCCTGAAAGTAATATCAAAGAAGCCTATCACACCATCTCTGACCGAAATTAAACTTAATTCTCGCAGTCGTAGCGCCAAGCTTAGAGTAGCCGAGCGCCTTCTATAATTACAAAACTCACTCCTGGAAGATAAATTAAACTCAATTAAAATTAAAGGAGGTAAACACTAAGATGAAGAGGATTATTTCGGCTATAGATGTTGGCACAACCAAAGTATGCACCATTACTGGCACTCTCGATTCCGGAGGCAATGTACAGGTCTTAGGAGTCGGCCTCGTGCCATCGCATGGCATGCATAAAGGTATGGTGGTCAACGTAGAAGAAGCCAGAGAATCGATTGCCGAGTCGGTGAGGCGAGCCGAACAGGCAAGCGGGCTAAAAGTGGAATCTGCCTATGTAGGTGTCACAGGCAGACATATAAGCTCGCACAACAGCCATGGGGTAGTGGCTATACCGCGCAATGACCGTTTGGTTAGACACGATGACCTTAAGCGAGTACTTTCTTCTGCCCAACAGATTAATGTCCCGGATGACAGAAGGATACTCCACGCCATACCCCGCAACTATGCCTTAGACAATCAGGAAAGAATCAAGAATCCGGTAGGCATGCATGGCTTCAGACTGGATGTGGAAACCCACATCATTACCGCTGCTATATCCTCAGTCCAGAATTTGGTCAAATGTATTCGGAGCATTGGGGTCGAAATCCAGGACCTCATTCTGGAGCCGCTAGCCAGCGGTGAAGCAGTACTAACACCAGAAGAAAGAGAGGTAGGAGTCATTCTAGCCGATATCGGCGGTGGCACTACTGATATTGCGGTATTCAGAGACGGAAGCATCTACCATACATCAATCATTCCGGTAGCTGGATACCAGGTGACCAGTGATCTCTCAATCGGCCTGGGCTTACCCTTTGAAATCGCTGAAGCCATGAAAAAGAAATATGGTAACGTCTATCCTGAGGCACTAAATAAAAATCAAGAGTCCACATTGACAGTTGAAGACGGGCACAGCGTTTCCTACCGTGACCTATGTAATATCATCAAAGTCCGCATGGAAGAACTGCTGAGGTTAATTCTCCTCGAAATGCCTGACTCTAACTACGCCTCAATAGCTCCATCCGGCCTAGTGCTCACTGGAGGTTGTTCCAACTTAGTTGGTCTTGAATCTCTAGCCAAGCAAACAATCCGCATCCAGACAAGAATTGGTGAACCTATGGGTGTGTATGGCATCACTGACATCCTCCACGACCCGGCTCATTCCACCGGAGTTGGGCTCCTTCTCTGGGGAACGAGGAATCATGGTAAACCAACCTGGGAATCAAAAAAGAGGAACGGCGTCTTGGATGGTTTCATGACATTAGTGAAAAAATTCTTCGGTGCCTAAAAATATATAAATAATAAAGAAAAATAAAGGAGGCTAATTAAGAAAGATGGCAAAGTCAACATTTTCCAACGCACCAGCTCGAATCAGAGCTATAGGAATTGGCGGTGGTGGCTCCAACGCTATCACCCGCATGGTCCGTGAAGGCATCAAAGGTGTGGAATTCATCACCATGAACACCGATGCCCAGGCTTTAGCACTGTCTGAATCTCCTGTGCGTGTCCAGTTGGGTGAGAAGCTGACACGTGGGCTAGGTGCCGGTGGCGACCACACCGTCGGTGCTGAAGCAGCTGAAGAAAGCCGGCAAGCGATTAATGAGGTAGTCTCCGGTGCTGACATGGTTTTTGTCACTGCAGGGATGGGCGGCGGTACTGGCACAGGCGGCATACCGATTGTTGCCGATGTATCTCGACAGAGTGGTGCCTTAACTATCGGCATCGTAACCAAACCATTCAGTTTCGAAGGCACTCGCCGGAGCAAAGTAGCCGAGGAAGGCATACTACAACTGTGCGACAAAGTAGATACACTGGTTATCATTCCCAATGACCGTCTTATTGAGCTTTGTGATGCCAAGACCACTGTAGACAATGCCTTCAGGCTAGCCGATGATGTGCTCCGACTGGCAGTTCAAGCTATTGCCGAGGTGGTAACCGTACCAGGACTAATAAACCTCGATTTCGCGGATATCAGGTCAATAATGAAGAACGCCGGGCCTGCCTGGATGTCAGTAGGCAGAGGCACTGGCCAGAACCGAGCTGTTGAGGCTGCCAGAGGTGCCCTTGCCAGCCCATTACTCGATGTTTCTATAAATGGCTCCAAGGGAGTACTATTCAATGTTACCGGCGGCAGCAGTCTCACGCTATTCGAGTGTAATGAGGCTGCGGATGTCATTGCCCAAGCAGTCGACCCAGATGCAAACATCATCTTCGGCGTCGTCTTTAATCCGCAAATGGAGGATGAGGTACAGATTACCATTATTGCCACCGGCTTCACCGCTCAATACGGAGCCGGAGTCCCCACTGAAGCTGAGTTGCGTCGTTTACTACGAGGTGTAGCTGAAGATAGCCTCGATGTCCCCTCATTCCTCCGTCGTACGTCTAATTACCCTGCCCAACCAATGCCTTCCCCCCAGGCCAGAGCACCCCGCTAACTCTCCACCAACCCCCCACCCTCCCCCGACAGAGCGGCAACCCAAATTGCCGCTCTGTTTTTTGTTTTTTATTTCATTTTATGTCTATAACTCACTTGACACCACCTATATGTTGGGCTAGAATACTTTCACACCACATTTTGTAGGGATACGCTGATGAAATGCCCCTATTGCGGTGATGCTGAATCAAAGGTAATCGACTCCAGGAGCATAGGCGATGGCATTAGACGCCGCCGTCAATGTCTTCATTGTGGAACACGATTTACTACCTACGAACATATGCAATCCAGAAATCTTTTTGTAATTAAAAAGGACAACAGGCGCGAGGAGTTCAACCGGGATAAACTGCTGGCCGGCATTCGCAAAGCCTGTGAAAAACGCCCGCTGCCAACCGGTAACATCGACAAGCTCGCAGACAATATCGAGGCTGACCTTTATCGCCTGGGCAAAACCGAAGTCTCCAGCTCCGTCATTGGCGACATGGTAATGGAAAGATTGCAAGAGCTAGACCACATAGCCTATATTCGCTTTGCCAGCGTCTACCGCGAGTTCACTGACATTGCCGCCTTAAAACAGGCAGTAGATACTCTGGTGGACACTGAATCCAAGGCGCCACCAGCTGGCCAACTGCCGCTCTTATCACAAGAAGAACTGACCATCTTGGGACAACGTCATCGGAGGCGGAGGTAAATGGCTGCTCGGCAGAATAAGAATCAACCCCGAGCCTCCAATCATAACCGCATCGCCCGGGCTGTTTTCGCAGCCGCTGAGTCTACAGGCATAACTGATAGGAAACTGCTCGAGGAACTCACCAGTCAAGTAATTCAAAGATTAGAATCAAGACCAGCCTTACCGGGAATGGAACACCTCATCCCGATGCAAGAAGAAAAGCAGGCACTATCTGCCTCCCAGATCGATGTTGCAGTTAGAGAAATCCTGGCTGAGAAGAACAAGATAACAGAGTCGCCAGCGCCTAAAATAGAGACTGAAGCCAAACCGAAAGCAACGAAGGTTAAAATAGCAGAAAAACCTGCGACCAGGACAGATACCAGAGCTAAACTGGGGATACAACTAACTCAGAACGCCCTTACAGTCTTGGAAAAGAGGTATTTGGAAAAAGATAGCCAGGGACAGGTTATTGAGACGCCAGATGAGATGTTCCGACGTGTCGCCAAGCACATTGCCTCTGCTGAACTTACCTACAACCCCGGGGCAGACGTTGCCGATTGGGAAGAAAGGTTTTATCAGCTAATGTCGTCTCTGGAATTCCTGCCCAATTCCCCAACCTTGATGAACGCCGGCCGAGAACTGGGTCAGCTCTCGGCTTGTTTCGTTATACCTGTCGAGGATTCCATGGAATCAATTTTTAATGCGGTAAAATACACAGCTTTAATCCACAAAAGCGGTGGCGGCACCGGCTTCTCCTTCTCCCGTCTCAGACCCAAGAAAGACAGGGTTGGTTCCACCGGCGGTGTCGCTAGCGGTCCAGTATCTTTTATGCGAGCCTTCGACACAGCAACTGATGTAATCAAGCAGGGTGGCATGCGCCGTGGTGCCAATATGGCTATCCTCAACGTCGACCATCCCGATATCATGGACTTCATCACAGCTAAAGAAGACCCAAGAGCGCTAACTAATTTCAATCTATCGGTCGCCGTAACCAACGAGTTCATGGAGGCTGCAGAGAAAAACAGGGAGTATAATCTAGTAAATCCACGTACCAAAGAGCTTGTCGAAAAACTAAACGCCAGAGAGGTTTTCAGAAAAATTACAGAGACAGCCTGGCATACTGGTGACCCTGGTATCGTTTTCATTGATAATATAAACAGAAACAACCCCACCCCAAAGCTAGGCAAAATAGAAAGCACCAATCCCTGCGGTGAGCAGCCTTTACTGCCGTTTGAGTCCTGTAATCTAGCCTCAATCAACCTCTCCAATATGGTCAAAAACGGAGATGGCAAACCTGAAATTGACTATGGCAAGCTGAGCCGGACTGTCAGTCTGGGTGTCCGCTTTCTCGATGATGTTATAGACGTTAATAAATTCCCTCTGCCCCAAATCGAGAAAATGACCAAAGCCACTAGAAAGATAGGGCTTGGCATCATGGGATTTGCTGACCTGTTGATCAAACTCCGCATTCCCTACAATTCTGATAAAGCATTAGAAGTAGCTGAGAACATCATGCGCTTTATATCTGAAGAAGCGACCAGAGAATCAGTGAAACTGGGAGAGGAACGAGGCTTATTCCCTGCTTTCAAAGGCAGCATTTACGATACAAACAACGGCTTAAGACCCAGGAATGCTTCGCGGACTACCATTGCCCCCACCGGGACATTAAGCATAATTGCCGGCTGTTCCAGCGGCATCGAGCCCCTCTTTGCTCTAAGTTATAGTCGCCACATCCTAGATGGTCAGCAACTAATAGAAGTCAATCCCTACTTCGAAGAAACAGCCAGGAAAGAGGGCTTCTACTCCCCAGAATTAATGCAACAGCTCGCTGAGGGAAAAATGCTGCGAGATGTCGAGAATGTGCCCGATTGGGTAAAAGATGTCTTTGTCACCGCTCATGACATAACACCTGAGTGGCACGTGAGAATGCAGACAGCTTTCCAGAAGTTCACCGATAGCGCCGTTTCCAAAACAGTTAATCTTCCGCACGAAGCCACAATAGAAGATATAGCTGAAATATACATGCTTGCCTACAAGCTTGGATTGAAAGGGATAACTATCTACCGAGACCGAAGCCGCGAAAGCCAGGTTCTAAACCTTGCTCACATAGAAGGGGCACAAGAAGCCAAGCTCACACCAAGACCACGACCCAAAGTTACCAAAGGAGTCACCGAGCGAGTAACCACCGGCTGCGGCTACATATATGTCACCGTAAACTTCGACGACAAAGGAATCTGTGAAGTTTTTTCCAGCCTGGGAAAATCCGGCGGCTGTGCCTCGGCACAACTGGAAGCTACCAGCCGGCTAATCTCCTTAGCCTTAAGGTCAGGCATTGACCTAGCCTCTGTAGCCAAACATCTGCGTGGTATTCGATGCCCGTCTGTTGCCTGGGAAGAAGGGCGTGCTGTTCTTTCCTGCGCTGATGCTATCGCCAGCGTACTAGAGAAATACACTAAAGCCGAGGACACGGACACCTCCAAGGACTTTGGGGTAGCTAAGAACTGGGCTGGACAATGCCCTGAGTGTGGTAACATACTGATTTACCAGGAGGGCTGCCATATCTGCCCCAGTTGCGGTTACACTAAGTGCGGGTAGGTGACAGAAGTATATTCTGAAAGGAAGCAGTTGTGGATAACCGCGAGCATAGCTACTCTCAAGCCTTCAAACAGATAGCCAGGACCGCTAATTCGCCTCTACCTTTGAAAAATGTCCTTAATGCTGCAGCCAAAAGTGCAGCCAAAGGATTGAAGGCCGCTGGATGCTCCATAATGCTCCTTAATCCCCAGAAGGAACACTTGGACATCATAGCCGCCTATGGCCTCAGCGACCTGTATATCCGAAAGGGAGCATTGAAAGCCAGTAAAAGCCTCCCTGAAGTACTAAATGGTGAACTAGTAGCCATCTTCGACTTTACCCAGGACGAGCGAACCCAATATCCAGAAGCCGCCGAAATGGAGGGCATAAGTTCAGTACTGGCAGCTCCCATCCCACAAAGAGGAGAGGTAGTTGGGGAAATCCGAATCTACACTCGCGAACCGAGACAATTCTCACAAGCCGATAAGGACTTCCTGACCACTGTGGCTAACATAGTCGCCGTTTCCTTGGAAAAAAACGAACTTTACCAGATATTGAAAGCAGAACATGAGGAAACGGCAACCAAAAGGCGAAAACTTACTGAGACTCCTGAATTACCTTCATCCTCGCTAAGACCGTCCAACTTCGGCCACCCCAGCGAAGAGGAATTCGCCAAATTGCTTGACTTCTATCGTATCGAGTGGCTCCATGAACCCCGCTCTTTCCCCTTAGCCTGGCAGGATGGCAAAGTGGTAGAGATGTTTACACCTGACTTCTACCTACCAGAGCTGGACCTCTACATCGAGCTCACTACACTAAAGCAAAGCTTGATTACAGAAAAGAATCGCAAATTGCGTCGCCTCAGGGAACTCTATTCTGATATCAACATTAAGCTTCTCAACAAGAGCGATTACCTCAGGTTACTAGCCAAATACGGTTACGGACGCCTGAGCGGAACAAAGGTGGAAGGTGTAGACCGGGTCCTTTTCAGTCATACTCAAATCCAACGGCGTGTCAAAGCACTGGCAAAACGCGTCTCACACGACTACACAGGGAGAAAATTGGTCCTTGTCGGCATCCTTAAAGGTGTAATGTGCTTCATGGCTGATTTAATGCAACACATCACCCTACCGCTTAACGTGGACTTTATGGCAATCTCATACTTCGGCACCAATAACGAGTCAACAGTAAAGATAACCAAGGACCTCGATATCAGCATAGCCGGGCTTGATGTGCTGATGGTTGAAGACATAGTAGACACCGGAATGACATTAAACTACGTTCTTAACCACCTGGCATCGCATAACCCAGCCAGTCTGCATGTTTGCACTTTGCTGGATAAGCGAGTTCGCCGCCTTGTTGACGTCCCGTTAGACTATATAGGCTTCGAGATACCTGATGAATTCGTAGTCGGTTATGGGTTGGATTACCATGGAGAATATAGAAATCTGCCTTTTATCGGCATGCTTAAATCTGAACTTATTGAAGAGGAGGGTAAGAAATAAAAAATGCCCCGAGTAACCTCGCCCTTCCCGGTTCCTCATCATTCTGGCGCTTTTCGGCCTTCGCCTACCTCGCGCCAGCTCCTCTGCCTCCCCGGTCTTAGCTTGATTACTCGGGACAAAAGAAACAGTAGCACATTCTTTACACTTTGTCAAGCCCCCCCGGATGATATATAATATCTTTTGTCTCCGGGTTAGATGAAATCGCAGGTTTTTATCGGTTAAATAGAATGCTCGCCTAACCCGACAGAATGTTTCCCCGGAGTATGTGATGGCAAAAATTTATATAATTGATGTAACCAACCGTGACGGCGTCCAGACAGCAAACCTGGGCTTATCCAAACTCGAAAAAACAATTATAAATATTTATCTAAACGAGATGGGTGTTTTCCAGTCTGAGTTCGGTTTCCCTACCACTAAACATGAAACAAATTACCTCCTGGCGAACCTTGAATTGGCTGAAATGGGTGCGCTGCAACCTATTCGCCTGGGTGGATGGATAAGAGCCACAGCAGCCGACGTGGAAACAGCCTTCAAGCTCGTCCCGAAGTTAAAGCACCTCAATGTCTCGATCTCGACTTCCGAGCAAATGATTCAAGGTAAGTTTCTAGGCAAAAGGACAAAGGACCATATCACACAGATGATGGTTGAGGCCGTAGATGCTGCTCGTTCACATGGTACCGAATCCATAGGTGTGAACGCCGAGGATGCCTCAAGAACAGACTTAGATTACTTAATCAAGTTCGCCTCACAAGCCAAACTGCACGGCGCTGACAGACTGAGATATTGCGATACTCTTGGCTACGATAACCCGTTCACCATTTACGAAACTGTGAATGCGCTAGCCAAGGAAGTGTCTATACCTATCGAGCTCCACTGCCACGGTGACCTGGGGATGGCAGTAGCCAATTCCATTGCTGGAGCCAAAGCCGCTATAGATGCCGGGCAAGACGCTTATATCAATACAACTGTGAACGGTATCGGAGAACGGGCTGGTAATGCTGACCTTGTAGCCACTATCCTGGCAATAACAAAATCCAAGGGGCTAGGTGACAAATACCAACTAGGAAGGCCAATCAACCTGTCCAAGGCTTGGAAAATAGCTAGATTCGCTAGCTACGCTTTTAGCGTCCCGATTCCAATAAACCAACCCGGCGTTGGAGCTAATGCCTTCGCCCACGCTTCTGGTATCCACGCAGACGGCGTATTGAAAGACCCGCAAAATTATGAGTTATACAGCTACACCGAACTGGGACGAGGCGAACCTGACTTTGTAGATACCGGTAGCCAGATATGCGCCGGAGAATACAGCGGGATATCAGGGTTCAGTCATATAATGGGCAAGATGGAGGTAGAGTTCAAAGACCCCGCTGAGGCTGAGAAAATCCTTGAACTGGTGAGATATGCCAACGTCGCCTCGCAAAAACCGCTTGTCGAAGACCAACTGCTTTTTATCGCCAAATACCCCGACATCGCCAGGAAACTGCTGACACTAGCACCTCTATCGTAGTCACGCTCCTCTTAAAACAAAGATATATAATTTACCAAGCAGACTGCTTTAGCCAGTTCGACTGTACACGTCAGTGGAAATAAATTTAACACCAATCGGCTTCGTCAGAAATAATATAAAAGAACCGGGAATAGAAGACTGGCGAACGGTTACCTCTGAGATAATAATCGAGGAGAATTTAAAGGAAGCCCTCAGCCGAATAGACGAATTCTCCCACATCATCGTCATCTACTGGATGCACAAGCTACCGCCATCGCAGCGCTCAATAATTAAAGTACACCCCCAGGCCAACCAGAACCTGCCCTTGGTTGGTGTCTTTGCCAGCCGCAGCCCGGCACGCCCTAATCCAATAGGCGTAACTACCGTAAAACTGCTGGAACGCCGGGACAATGTTCTCAAAGTTACCGGCCTGGATGCTATAAACGGAACGCAGGTGCTGGATATTAAGCCCTATATCCCCGGCGACGACTCCTCCACCGAGGCAAAGACCCCCGGCTGGCTAACGGCATAACGATTATAAAGTGCATCTCTGGCCTGTTGACATCGGATTATTACAGCAGTAATATGACTACTAGTGCGGGTGTAATTCAGTGGTCAGAATGCTTGCTTCCCAAGCAAGACGTCGGCAGTTCGAATCTGCTCACCCGCTCCACCAGATAGGACCTCAGATTGAAGCCCGGCTAAGATATCGGGCTTTTTCTGTCTCTTAGACCCCCTGCCTCGCTTGACTGGAGGTCACACATAGCTCACTCCAATATCACAGCATTGTCACGCTTTTTTGACAGTGCAACAAGGAGGGAACAAAATGGAGACCAGGACAGCAAGAAACTGGCGGTGGGAAAAGATGGAAAAGGCTTCTATACAGCTAAGTGTATTGGTCAGACACTTTGAGCTCTACAACAAGACTGAAGGTAAAAGCCCAAACACCATAGATTGGTATAACCAGACTCTTAAACAGTTCGGTCGCTTCCTTATTGAGAAGAAGAAGTCAAGCAAACTCGCCAAGCTAGGTGAAGCTGAAGTTCGAGAATTCATCGCCTATCTTCAAGAGCGAAGGAAGTGGCAGGATAATCCGTATGTGTTAAATCACAAGGGTAAACTTGCTGCAATAAGCATCCAGACCTACGTCCGCGCTCTAAGAGCTTTCTTCAACTGGCTATACAAAGAGGGCTATACAAGTGAAAATATGCTGGCCAGGTTGAAGCCACCCAAGGCACCAACCAGAGTGTTTGAAGTTCTGACTAAGGAAGAGATCGGGAGCATTCTGGGCAACATTGACATCAATGCGGCTTCCGGAGCCCGAGACTACGCTACTCTAATGCTTCTATTGGATGCTGGAGTTTATTCCCCCAGGTAAGCTCTCTTGACAATGTCACTGGACTTAATCTTGTTGACATCGCCCTTCAAAACGATCCTGCCAGTCTGCAGTGCGTAACCCCTGGTGGCTGCGCCGAGGGCTAAGGGAACATTTTGTTCTACCAGAAGAACGCTAACTCCCATTTGATTTATATCCCTAATAACCTCACCCAGCAGTTCAACCATGATAGGCGCTAGCCCCAGAGAAGGCTCATCCATTAGGAGCAGCTTTGGTTTGGCCATTAAGCCGCGGGCAATGGCCAGCATCTGTTGTTCACCCCCGCTTAAGGTGCCGGCCTTCTGACTGTGCCTCTCCCTTAGCCTGGGGAAACGCTCAAAGGCCTTTTCTATGTCCTGTTTTATGGCCATTCTGTCATTCCGTAAACTGGCACCAAGCTTAAGGTTACTCAAAACGCTGAGGTGGGGGAAAAGCCACCGGCCTTCCGGGATATGGACTATGCCCAGTTTCACAATATTGGGAATATCTAGACCGTCTATCCTCTTACCCTGAAACCATATCTCCCCCGAGGTCAAGGGAACCAAGCCCGACAATGCCTTAAGGAGGGTGCTTTTACCGGCTCCGTTAGCTCCAATAATGCTGACTACGGACCCTTCGGCGACTTCCAGCGAAACGTCATCTAGGGCTATGGATTTCCCGTAGTGTACGGTTATGTTTTTAACCTCAAGCAGCATGTTCACCGCCGAAATAAGCTCGAATTACGTCTTTATTCTTCCTTATATCTTCGGCTGAGCCCTCAGCAATTTTCTGTCCAAAGTTAATAACTACCACCCGGTCACATAAATCCATAATCTGCATGTTGTGCTCAACCAACACGAGAGTAATCCCTTGCTGCTTTGTTTTTTTAATGGCGGTCATTGTAAAGTCGATTTCATCTGGGTTCATCCCGGCTAAGGGTTCATCGAGTAATAGCAATTTGGGTCTAATAGCCAAGGCTCTAGCCATGCCAAGCATCTTTTGATAGCCGTGAGGTAGATTCTTAGCCAGTTCATACCTGACTTTGTCTAGTCCCACAAGCCGCAAGATTTCCAGGGACTGTTCTAAGATATACGCTTCATTACGGCGGTAGGTAGCGGTATTAAAGTATATATCTAGCAAACTTGACCTCGGGTGAAGATAGAACGATGCCGATACATTCTCCAGGACGGTAAAATCAGCAAAAAGGGGATTTAGCTGGAAGGTCCTGCCTATTCCCAGCTTGGCAATCACATGGGGTTTTCTACCAGTTATATCTGTCCCATCAAAAATCACTCGCCCTTTGGTCGGTGGGAATACTCCGGTAATTAAATTAAAGATAGTCGTTTTTCCGGCACCATTGGGACCAATTAAGCCTAATATCTCCCCTTCGTTGACATGCATGTCAAGTTGAGAGACGGCAGCCAAGCCACCAAAATACTTGGTCAGTCCACTGATTTCAATCTGCATGAGTAACCCTTTCACCTTTACGACTTCCTGTAAACCATGACCTGACCAGCTTGGGCAGACTGGCCAGGCCCTGGGGCATCAAGTATACGATAATTATCAATATAGCGGCGGAAATATAGGGAGAGTACATTTTCAAATCGCGGAAGAATTCCGGAATTAGAATTAGAATAAAAGTTCCGATGATAGGTCCAGCAATGCTGCCTATCCCACCGATGAGTACATACATGACTAGCCACAGGGTTGCCATGAAGTTAAAGCTGCCCGGCGACAGTACCATATTGTAATGTGCGTAGCCAGCACCGGCCAGACCAGCAAAGAAACAGCCCACACCCACCGCCAGAATCCGGTACCAGCCTTCATTAATGCCGACACTGGAGGCCACCAGGTATGATTGGGCAATAGCCTTCAAATTAATGCCAATGCGGGAAAACTCAAATCTATAAAGGGCTATAATGCTGACCAGGGCCAACCCCAGAAAGAAATAATAATAAGCCATCTTGGAACCGCCAAACATAGGTTGGATACCGGTGAAACCGCTATAGCCGCCGGTCCAGTTTCCACCGGCTTGAATTATATAAACCACACCAATCCCGAAGAACAGGCTACCCATGGCATAGTACAGAGTCCGCAGTCGGGCAAATGGGTAGCCTATCAGCATCCCGATGCCCATGGTGACCAGCGCTGCCGAGGGGATAGTGAGCCAGGGTGACCAGTTGAGAAATCTTGATGCCATACCGGCAAGATAAGCCCCAATGCCCATGAAAGCGCCGTGGGCAAGGGGGAACTGACCGGAAATGGTTATGGTACGCAGGCTTACCGCGGCCACAATGTATATGAAGGTCAGTATCATAATATGCAAAAAATAAGGGGAGCTAAGCAATAACGGTAACAGGGCTATGATGACCACCAGTCCGGCTAAAAGGGCAGGTTTAATCCATTTCCTCTGGCTCTTTTCAGGTTCAGAAGGTATAAGATTAGTATCACTCATATATGCCCATACACCTTTCTTAATGCTAGCTTATAGCTCTACCTCATAGCCGAAGAAGCCCATCGGTCGGATTAGCAGAAGAACGATGATTACAGCAATAATAACAGCGTCGCTGGCAGCACCGGGTATTAACACGGGCAACGCGGCATTCAAGGCACCAAGGACTAGCCCGGTAATCAAGATACCACCAAGGCTCCCTGCGCCGGCAAGCATGACTATGATAAGCACTTTTACCAGCATCAAATCCCCCATAAAGGGGCTTAAACGCAGGTAAGCACCCATGAGGCATCCGGCTACTGCCGCTAAGGCACAACCCAGAGCAAAGGCAATAGAGGAAATGCGGTAGACATTAATTCCCTGCAGAGCGGCTCCTATCCTATGTTGGGAAATGGCCTGCATTTGCTGGCCCCATTTCGTCCGATTTACAAACCAGAGTATTATCACCAGCAAGGCAGCACCAATAGCGAAAGTTACAATTCTTTCATAGCTAACTGAAATAGGGCCAGCTCTGAGGACTCCCTCGGCAAAGGGTGGGATCGCCATCGTTTTTTCCCCAACCATAATATTTACTGTAGTCTGCAGAATTACTACAATAGCAATGCATATCATTACTGTGCGGTTAAAGTCCCCGACGAAGGGGCGGAAACAGAACCTTCCCAGAAATACCCCAAATGCAGCTACTATTAGCGTTGCCAACACTAAGGCTACCCAATTATTGAAACCCATTCCAATTATAAATATATAGCAAATATAACCACCAATCATGTATATGGCACCGTGGGCAAAATTGAGTATCCGCAGCATATTAAATAGAAAGGCAAAGCCCAACGCCGTCAGTATATACATTGACGATATTATCAACCAATTAACTACCGTCGCTACTGCCAGTTCCATGTAGTACTCTTTTCTGCTGATGCTTAATCTAGCTCATACAATCCCACGACCGAGGTGGGGGGAAATAGCCCCCGCCCCGGTCGTGTCACAGAACAAAACCAGGTAATTAGGGGATAAAGCCAATATCTACCCAGCCGGCGGGTACTGCCTTGCCATTCTCGAATTTTTGCACTGGCACTGGGCCACCTACGACGTGCTTAATCCCGAAAGTCTTTTCTCCGCCTATTAAGCCCGTTCCATAAATAGTGTCCACTTTATCCATTGACTCAAACTTGGCCTTTACCTCAGTTGGGTCAATGCTCTGGGCGGCCTCGATGAGAGTTTTGAGAAGGTACACGTTGGTGGCACACTGATAACTCAGGGGGAAGTCTGCTCCATACCGGTCGGTTGCCCGCTTGGCTATTTCAGCCATCACAGGCGGCATCTCCGGGTCGCCGAGAGTCTCAATCATCGAGCGTACACCTTCTGTTGCAGTGGCGCCGGCAATAGTAGCAATAATGTTGGTATCGTCAGGCGAACCTGACATTATGGGCCCGTAGTAGCCTCCGTCTCGCAGCAGCTTAACGATAGCACCTAAGGACGGAGGAGAAGCCCTTTCCACAAATACAGCATCGAAGTCTTTAATGGCCAGTATTTTGGCCACAATCGGGCTGTAGTCTTCCATCTCGTTGGGAAAGGGAACTACGTCGCCAGCTAACGTGAACCCATTTTCTGCCATTAAGTCCAGGACCTTAGGTATCAGATAGGGTATAGCGCCATCATCCGGCGTGGCAAGGGCGATTTTTTTAGCCTGGGGAAAGTCCCGCCTTAAGGATTTAACAGCGCCGATGTCCTTGGTTATACTACCGTGAGAAGTCGCGAAGTTATAGGGTGTGCTGGCATCCACCTCTCCCGGCGCACAGAGGTGCCAACCCACGACCATCATTACTTTAGCTGGATTAGTCACCGGTGATGCTGGTGGATCAAAGAACCCAGTCGGTCCAACTATGAACTTAACTCCCTTGTCATAGACTAATCTGTTAGCCGCAGAGGTGACGCCGTCAAAGCTACTCTTGCAGTCCTCGACGATAAGCTCAAGCTTGTATTTGTCACCATTAACGGTAAGCCCACCCTGCTCATTTATCATCTCTACAGCAATTTCAGACATACGCCAGATACTGGTATCGAAGGCAGAAGCCCACCATCCCGACGTGGACAGAAGAGCACCAATCGGCAGTGTCTTCGTGGGTGCTGGCCCGGGTGCTGGCGCCGGTGAGACACAGCCGCCCATAGCTAGTATTGCAACTATTAACAATACTGTGAAAATAACAACCGCTTTTTTCATTTACTAACCTCCTGTATTTAAAGCTTCTCCGAATATGAAGGTATAGTGCAAATTTTTATCAACCTTTTCTCCGTTTCAATTTCTTCGTTGGCATTATTTTCTCTTTTCGGTCATCCTCCTCCTATGAAAGCATAGTGCAAATTTTTATCAACCTTTTCTCCGTTTCAATTTCTTCGTTGGCATTATTTTCTCTTTTCGGTCATCCTCCTCCTATGAAAGCATAGTGCAAATTTTTATCGACCTTTTCTTCCGTTTCAATTTCTTCGTTGGCATTATTTTCTCTTTTCGGTCATCCTCCTATCTGGTCATTGGTCCAGCGTAGTGCATCAACGCATTTTTGGGGCTCAAAGTAGAAATCATTAAGATTGTACCCCGCGTTTAGGGCGGCAAATCCTAAAGTGAGGGGTATTATAGGGACACGGTCAGGCTTCTGGCAAGCCCATAAAGCTTCCATTCACTCTCTATCGTTCAACCGGTCCTTCGCTCTCTATCGTTCAACCGGTCCTTCGCTCTCTATCGTTCAACCGGTCCTTTCTCAGCGTTCTTAGCGTCGTTTTATCATAGCTCATTTCTGCTGACACGAAAATATTCGTCCGTAGTGCTTCAGTCGTTTTTGAACAAATCGTTGGTGCCGAAATGATACAACCCGCTCCTTATTTTTGTCAAGTCGTTGTACTAGTTCACATGATGTCGGACACATTACTCCCTTCCATTGTTTCTCAGTTCCAGAAACTTCTTGGGGGTTAAATAGCCCAAAGCCTGGTGTGGACGGACATAAGTTCTCTTCTTCCCATTTATATTGTTACTCATACCAACCGAAGTCATTGACTGCCTTAGTCATCATCCACACATTGTATGGAGGTGCCTTCGGTGGCATTTCACAACCTGTAGACAGGATAAAGCCCCCGGGAATCTCTTTCCCTCGCAGCACTAGATTTTTGCTACGTTCATAGACCTCTTCGGGTGTGCCAACCTGGAGAATAGCTGGCTCCAGGTTGCCAAAGACAATATCGTTGGGGAAAAACTTCGCCACCGTTTCAAGCTCAATCTCGTGGCCAACACTTATAATAGCGGGAATGCCCGGGCCTCCCAAGTCTATCTCTGCCCAAAAAGGAAGGTTCTCGTTCTGCTCACCGCAGATGTGGTGGCGAAAATACTTGTAACCCATCTCCCTGACCTTATCGAGCTGTTCCTTCATGTAAGGTACACAGAATTCTTTGAACATCTTGGGTGAAATTACCTGGTTAGACTCAGTTGGTGCGGTAATCTCGTACAATAGTCGGTCAGCGCCAAAAGTATCGGCAAATAATTTAGCTACCGCTACCTGAAAGTCAGTTAGCACCCGCAAAGCGTGGTGGACTAATTCCGGTTTCTTGAGCATCCATTTGCTTGCCTTCTCCACCCCAATTGTAGCTCCAGCCAGGTCCATAGGCCCAACGGCTAGAGGGGATTTAATCAGACCCTCAAACTTCAGCATATAAGCAGTGGCCTCTAACATCTTTGGTATTGTACCCACCTTCTCTAAGTTATCGGGCACTCTCAACTTGTAAACATCGTCTTCTGTTTCCACAGCGTAACGAGCCACACTTGGTGCTTGAGCGAATTCACCAGTGGGGTATTTGACTTCGCCACCAAACTCCTCCGCTGGGAAGGCAAGGAGGGCACCCATATAGAGTAGGCAGGCGTCCCAACCATACTGCTCATTGGTCCAGCGTAGTGCATCAACGCCTTTCTTTGGGTCGATGTAGAAATCATTAATATTATACCCCACGTTTATGGCTGCAAATCCTAAAGTTAGGGGTATTAAAGGGACACGGTCTGGCTTTTGGCGAGCCCATAAAGCTTCCATCCGTTCTTTCTCGGTCAACCGGTCCTTTCTCAGTGTTCTTAGCGATGTCTTCTCATAATTCATTTCTACTGACATAAAAATATCACTCCTCTTCTATATTCTTAAGATTTCAAGCTAGGTTATTCATTATCCAATCTACTTTCTTACATAAGGATGCCCCCCTTAAATAGTGTATTCACGACAAGTATTTTGCTAACTCACGCAGAAATGTTGTATATTTTTTTAAGGTTAGTATATCATTCTTGAAATGTCAACAGTTAGACATTGCGAATCCGGTCTAGTTCAGATAGATTACGGACACGTATAATAGTGTCATTATGAAGGTAATCAATGGGTTAGCTCCCGGTGTCATTCGAATCAGCAAGCACTTCTTGCAGCGGCCATCTAAGCCCGGAAATCTTCTGGACAGTTCTAGATAGGGGAAAAGATAAGGTAGGGCGGCTACACGACATTGCTACCGTCCAAACATATTTCATAAGCGGGGCTGACGATTTCTTCTTTGTAGAACAATTAAGGCTTTATTAACCGCGTCTGGGTCAAATGTGCCCGCTCTCTCAATGGCATCAAATATTGGCTGAATTACCCCGTAGGTCCAACCTATGCCCTGGGCCAGTGGTTGGTTTCCCGTCGCTTTATTGGACTTTAACCAAAAGACCACTAGCTGGGTGGGACTCATTCTCGTAGACTAGCATAAGGGTATATTAAGCTCTAACACAGAAACGTCCTACCCTCTCTGCTGTATAAAAAACAACTGATTTTTGGTACTGCTTCCCTATAGATGGATTGGTGGCACTAACGGGTCGCAAGTTTGCCGTATTTCCTAACAGCTGCCATTAGCGCCTCCATATTTGTCTTGGGTGCCTCCGGCCAGATATCGCACCCCGGCCATACAGCATTAACACCGTTAGCGATAGCCTCTTTTACAGCCTTGTCAACGTCATCAGTTTTGCCGGTGGCGAGCACACTATAGCCGGCTATGTTGCCAAAAATGAGCGCATCAGTTCCCAACTTTTTCCGGCTTTCAGCTATATTGTTCTTTTCTTCCACGCTTATAGCGTCAGCCCCACAGACACCCATTTGGTCAATGATGGGATTAGTGTCACCACATATATGCAGAATATTGGGTGACTTTATACTGGTAAAGATCCGTTCTAGATGGGGACGTATTAGGCTATTGAATATACGTGGGCTTAATATATCTGGTCCGGCACCCATCTCACGGATGGTAATATAATCGGCGCCGGCTTCTCTATAAATCTTGGCCAACGAGATGATCAAATCAGTTGTCTTCTCAAGCGCTTTAGACACTAAATCTGGCTTTTTAAAGCACGACTTAGCCAGGTCACCAATATCTACAACCTGGGCAACTATAAGATAGGGTCCCAAAACATAAGAGCCGATTGCTACCTGGTTGCCTACCTCCTCTTTTAGCAAACGAAGAGACTCAGTTACCACAGGAATTCTGCCGGCATTAGCCAAATCCGATGGTAGACGAATATCCAGGTCTACCACCTTCTCTGCCAAGGGCTGCTTTACGGTGGGATATAGGATACCCTCTACACGGTGAGGATAATAGTTAATCTCACAGCCCAAGGCTTCAGCCTCGATGCCCATATCAAATGGAACCACAGCACACTCGAAACCAAACATCTGGAAGGTGGAAGCGGCCATATTTGCCATTTTACGGGCATCGGTATGGATTTCGGCGAATTTATAGTCGTATTTCTCCAGCCCGTGTATTGTTACATTGCCCATGCCACTAAAAACGGGGATGTAATCTAAATCCTCTCTGGCGAAGAGTTTGAGCACTCGCTCTCTTGAATTACCATTTGTTATCATATTATTTTATCCTCTCTCTTTTTGGAATTGTGCCACCACATCGGGAAAGAGCAGGTTCAAAGGGTGATTCCCACCTGGCAAGAAACCACTCTCCTCGTAGGCCAGTGCTGCCATCATGCTAGTGGCCGCAGCCACTGCCGGGAAAACCCGGCTGGTACCGGTCATTGGTCCATAGAAGAGGAAGTCGCTTACGATAGCAGAGATGGCGTGCACGCCGGCATCTATAGCTGGGAACTTGCCCCTGTCTTGTTCACTGGCCGATTTCCGCCACATGTAGGTGCCATTAGAGGGGGCGAAGCCCACCGGCAAACCAAACTCTTTTTTGATGAGATGGTTGGCTACCATAGATAACGATGTGGTCGGCAGGTTCATCACTGAGGTGTCAACTAGGATGCTGTCAAAGTTCCCCTTTTCCACCAGAGGCAGCATCTTCTTAAGCGACTTGACCCTGCCACCTGACCCTTTATCCTCAATGTCAAAAACCTGGACAACCACGTGCTTTATGCCCAGTTGCTTGATTTCGGCCACCTGAGCCTCAATGTCCTCATCCCATGGTGTTATGCTGTTGTAAAGTAAGCGGTCTTGAATACCTTGCTCGGCGACATAGTGGGCCGCGGCTAGCCTAGTCTTCTGCACCCAGATGTCAATGGCGAAGGGCATATCAGTGACGCTGGCAAAGAAATCTATATAGGTTTTCATCTCATCCGGTGTGTTGGCTACCATGGCAATTATACCTGGTACGCCTGTTTCCTGAGCGGAACGTTCCATCTCGCGGATTCGTTCTTTAGCGCCAACCTTGTCAAACTTGTGCTCTTTCCGGCTCTCGAGCAGCACGTCCCCCTTTTGAAACATGCTGCCAATTAGCAGTGGTGGATTCTCCCCCGGTTGGCCACCCACTTTAAGGCCACCGATATCACAGACCCTCTGTTTCAATTCATAGCGAAACATCTATGGTTAAACCTCCTCTTTGTGTTTCCTTTACTTCTTCTGTGGAAGAAGGTGCTCCAGATGGGGGAACCTATCATTCATATGAGGCAGCCACATCGCCTTGGCAAAAACCTTGTCAAAATCGGGCGCCAAGGTTAATTCTATGTATTCCACCTTCCTCGCCATTTCATTGGCTTCTTTCCTCTTGTCTACATTAAGCAGGGCGATACGGGCACCGTCACCGGCGGCATTACCCACAGAATATATGTTTTTTAGGTCACAGCTTGGGAAGAGCCCGAGTATGGCTGCCGATTCCTTGTCTATGTAACTACCAAAGGCACCAGCTAGGATAACCTTATCCAGCTTATCTACACCCAGGGTGCGCATCAGAATTTTAGCCCCGGCATACATGGCACCCTTGGCCAGTTGGATATTCCTTATATCTTCCTGGCAAATTACAATATCTTGGCCAATGGATGTCTCATTTGCCCAGGCAATGACGAATTCCGGTTCACCATCGGTTTCACGGTAACGGGGGCTCTTTAGGTCCTTGTTGAAACGTCCCGTTCTGTCAATAATTCCCGCTAGAAACAGTTGAGGTACAATATCAATTATCCCCGAGCCACAGATACCCTTAGCCCCTACTTCCTTAAGCTCGGTATTCCAGGCCTCCTGACCAATAACCCTGAAGCGCACCTCTTTGGTCTCTTTATCTATAGCTATCTTCTCAATAGCCCCTGGAGCAGCCCTCATGCCGTATCTTATCTCGGCTCCCTCAAAGGCAGGACCAGTGGCGCAGGAGGCAGAGATAAGCTTTTGCCGATTGCCCAAGATCAGCTCGCCATTGGTGCCAATGTCGATGATAAGCTCTATGCTATCCTGATTATATGGTGCTTCAGCAATGAGCACACCGACATTATCAGCTCCAACAAAGCCAGCCTCAATGGGTAGAACATGGACATAAGCGCCTGTAGCTATCTTGATGCCAATGCCACGCATCTCAGTGGTCTCCGGTTCCTCTTGCGGAGGATAGCTACCCTTTTCAACCTTTTCTACCTCCAGTGCTATTTTGAGCCCCCACTCGCGAGCCTTGATATCCAGTGAGTGATGTAAAGCTGGAGGGAAAGGGGATTTACCAATGTATTGAGGGTCGATATTAAGAAAGACGTGGTGCATACAGGTGTTGCCTACTATAGTCATGTCCAGTATATCCTGGCGCTTGATACCCGCCTGAGTAGCTACATCCTCCACGATGCCATTGAGCCCATCGATTATAGCCTGGTTTAGTTGCTCTAGACCTTTCGAGTTGGTCATGGTATAGCAGATGCGGGACATGACATCTTCACCATAAATCACCTGTGGATTCATCATTGAAGCCGTGGCTATTAGCTTGCCATTGGTCAGGTCACAGAGATAGCCAGCTACCGTGGTGGTGCCCACATCTACCGCTAGACCGTAGCCCTTTTCCACAAACCCTGGCTCTACTTTTATTACCTCCTTATCCTGCCAGACTGACACGGTCATCTTCCAATCACCCTGGCGCACGGCGTTTTGTAAATCTAGGAGCGCCTGATAGTCGATAGTTAGATTTTTGAGCTTATACTTCTTATTAAGCTCATCCTCAAGACGTTCCCAGTCGCCCAGGGTATCACTTAGGCTAGCTCTGGGCAGTTCTAAAAAGTCCTTTCTTACAGCCGGCTTAAGTGCTATATCTATTTTCCGGGCTGCTTTGCGCACAATCTGCTTGCCCATACGACTCATCTCAGGGACGAAGACGACAATATCACCCATGACAGTCGCTTGGCAGGCCAGCCGGTAGCCATGCTGTTCCTGCTGCGGGTTTAAAAATTTCCTTTCCGCCAGCCCCATCGGCGAGAGATTGGTTCGGTGCGATTCGATACCGTATTTTTCGAAGGCACCCTCCTCAACCCTGACCTTGCACTTACCACAGAGGGCCTTCTCACTGCAGATGCCTTCTATGTCTACCCCCAGAGCCACAGAGGCTTCCTTGATGGTCTTCCCCTGGTCAATATAGCCTCGGCGTCCTGATGGTTGAAAAATGACCATGCATTTTTTGTTTTCTGGCATAGCTTAGCCCTTTCTTATTGTATTAATGTATCTTTTGGTGGCTGACTATTCATGCTCTGAGGTTTCAAAACGTATGATGACATCACGAGACAACGCCAACCCAGCCTCTACCTCAATTGCCTTAAGGATGCCTATAGGAACAGGACATACCGAATGAAGACGATGTCCTGAAGCCTGCCTGTGAACTTCACAGTCTGCCCTTGGCTTTAAAACATCCCACACGTCCAGCTCTTTGAGAGACTTGCCTAGCTCAGCCATATGCTCACAGTCACTGTTAATGCTAATGGAAACCCTGTGCTTGGCTTCCTTAGTAACCTCTATAGTGGTAACAAAGCCACAAATACCAGGATTGACGACAACTTTGGTCATTGATACTGCCAGCTCCCATCAATCCCAATAATAAAGGTAATGGCATTCCTTCATAGATACTTTTTGGCCCTTCTCTCGGGTTATCTCATCTTAAAGATATCGCCCTGCTCAGCACGCTCTGCCAATAGACCAATTTCGCCCATGGCTACTCATTCCTTCCACTTTTCTGGCTTATAATAATTGGCCCTGTCTTAGCGCATCTCGGGTGATGATTTACTTGCCCAGTTCTTCCTTTTTGAGCATCTTGAGAAGCCTAATGGCTTCATCAACGGCGGTGCCAGCAGTCTTAGCGTAGCCGTCAGCGCCGTACTTTTGGGCAACCTCTGGGTTTATTGGGGCACCACCCACCATGATGCGTACCTTTGGGTTTTTAGCCCTTATCTTCTCTATAGCTACTGGCATAGCCAGCATGCTGGTCGTCATCAGAGCTGAGAGGCCAACGACATCAGAATCAGTCCTAAGCTGTTCCTCAACAAACTTATCAAGGGGCACATCCTTGCCTAGGTCATAGACGTTCCAGCCAGCGACTTCAAACATCATCTTGACCAGGTTCTTGCCGATGTCATGGACATCACCCTCAACTACACCGAGGACGATGGAGCCTTTCACCTCAGCTTTTCTTCCCGAGGCTTCGACGACTGGTTTCAGGATATTAAGTCCGGCATAAAGAGCATCGGCACACATCAGCAGTTCCGGAACGAAGTATTCCTTTTTATTATAGGCTTCACCGGCCTCTATCATGCCTGAAGCCAAACCATCCATGGTCGCCACGAATGGGTCTACGCCCTCATCTAGGGCAGCCTTTGCCCACTTCACGGCATTGTCCT
This sequence comes from uncultured Chloroflexia bacterium, assembly GCA_963754385.1. Lineage (GTDB taxonomy): Bacteria > Chloroflexota > Dehalococcoidia > GIF9 > UBA5629 > 9FT-COMBO-48-23. Next base: position 143,088 of record CAVWGE010000003.1, read on the forward strand.
CCTCAAACTCGTACACCGCCTTGTGTAGCTCCCCTAGAATCTCCTTGGTTCTTTCCTCTGTAGCCATAAATTGTTCTCCTTTCTTGATTAAAAGATAATATTTAAATCAGGGAGGATAGTTTTTGGAACATCTTCCTTCAAGCTAAAATCCATCGTCAACATCAGACAATAAAGTGGCAAATAAGGTGAACACTAGCTATTTATAGTCCATACTTTCACATTACCAAGCTGATGTTATAACTATCGGTAATAAAAATCGCATAACATAGTACATCAGCCTATCAGTGTTGGCAAGAACGCGTACTCGTCCAGTACGTTAGTGACATATGACCTCCTTTCTTTGATTTTGTTTCCATTGCTCTAGTCCACTGCTCTAGAAATTGAAGTGGTGTCAGGTAACACAGTGCTTGATGTAGCCTCACTGTTACATCCTTTCCCACTGTGATAGCTCTACCCTCAGCTCAAGGAGTTCGAATAAGCTATCAGTAGGCTCATAGAACTCATAGTGAGGAGTTCTATGAGCCTACTCTACACATCCGTTCTAAGTCTAACCGGGTGAATCCCATTTTTGGGGTTCTGGTAGTGACCCAGTTTTGGTGGGAATTCTTTTAGCATATCCTACCCATTTGTCCATATTCTGTCAATTATCCTACACAGCTACGACTTGAAGAAATTATAACTCGATGGCTATGCGTAGTAGCAGTCTTGCTCCTTCCCTGGCAAACAGTTCCAGGGGCTGGTGCTGCAGTTCGTGCTAAAAAAGAGGGGCGAAGAGCTTGGCTTAACCGAATAGGAGTTAAAACGCTCTTTATTGAACGGGGCGGCCCCTGGGAGAATGGCTACATAGAGTCCTTTAACAGCAAGTTAAGGGATGAGCTTCTCAATCGGGAGATCTTTACCACGCTTGAGGAAGCTAAGGTCTTGATAGAGCAGTGGCGAAGGGAATATAATCAGATACGCCCGCATAGTGCCAGGAATTATCGTCCACCAGCTCCTGAGACTATTTTAACTATATCAACGACGTAAGAAGTGGTACAACTACTGGGGGCATGTCACACTTCCTAACTGATACCATAGGGTATAAACTCTTGAAACGTTAGGGATTCGCTGACTTTTTAGACTTCTTGGGATCAGGAGCAGAGAAGTCCAGGTCATAAAATGCACGGCACGTGTTGAAATAGCCCAGCTGGGTACCACCTAGTAGTAGCTTCCCGGCCGCTACGTCTCGGTAATATTTCTCGTAGTGGTTTTCGCGAACATAGCCATAGGAACCCATTAGTTCCATCCCCTTTGCGATTTGCTCTGTGGCTGACTCCCAAATGAATGTGTGTGTAGAGCATGCCTTCCCATTCATATAATCTGTGTTCCACTTACCATAAATCTCTGGGTGGTCATACTCGTAAGCCATTTCCAGAAGAGCGGCTCTACAAACAGTTAATACTGCCGCCATCTTACCTATTATCATGGCTGAAGAGAGATAGTCGCGGATTGGTTTGCCACCTATTATCCTTTGTCCCGTATACTCCAAAAGAGTATCAAGTGCTCCCTGAAAGACACCTAGACCATTGCCTGGATCCATAACGAAGGCAGCGCAGAGGTTATTCTCAAAGAGACGCCACGCCACAGGTCCCTTTATCCCCCACTCCTTGGGTACCCTGACATCATCAAAAAAGGTAGACGTATTTCTGTCACCTTGCACGCCACACTTTACCTCAAATTTGCCATGAGAAACCCCTGGCCAGGGTTCGGGAACATAAATCAAAGAAAAATTGTTTATGTCCGACGTTGGATCCATATTGCAGGGCACGCAATTAAGGTCAGCTATTCCAGAATTTGTTGCCCACATCTTGGAACCGTTTATTACCCATTCATTGCCTACCAATTTAGCTCTGGTTTGTATCGTTTTGCCTTTATTCTGGAGATTCTCAATCTCAGTGGCAGACTGTTCTTCGCTCATGTTGAAACAGGCAATGCCTAGCTTATCTCCGACAAATATGGGTGCAAACTTATCGTAGATTGCTTTCGCCCAAGCTTTTGCCTCTGGTTCTGGAGATTTATAATAAGCTACATAAGCTGGGAGTAATGCCCAATTGATACAGTCACTAGCCATAGCTACGCCATAGTCAGCTCGACACAACTGGTCATTCCGTAGAACGGCCATAACTGTGGAAATTGCTCCGGTTCCGAGTCCACCGTATTCCTTCGGTATTAGAGCCTTCTGGAACCCTAGATCCACACAGATTTTTTTCATAATCGGAGTTATTATTTTTTCGTGAGTCACGTCATCATCGATTTTGTCCCGGACGGGCATGATTTCTTGATCGGCAAAATCAGCCCATAGCTTCTGCATCATTCGCTGCTCTTCATTGACGAAGCACTCAGGATACTGTAGTTTATACCACTGGCTGCTCTGGTCTAACATTTTATTCTCCTTTGTTTTTCTTTGCTTTGATTTTTCATGTGTAAAACCAACCGATGGTTTTACTTACGCCTTCTATGGGCATGAACGAATAGCCTTTTAACTCCGTATCTTTAATCTGCGATACCCCCTCTCCTGAGTGCTGCCGTTATTGATGCCCCGATGACATCAACCACTGCTTCTCCGCCGTCAATGATGATAGCCGCCCCGGTCACAAACGATGAATCGTCGCTGGCCAGGTAACTGCAAAGGCCACCGATTTCAGGTGGTTCGGCGAAGCGGCGGAGGGGTGTCTCCATTGGTATCTGGTTGAGGAAAGTGTCGGGGTCTATACCGAGCATTTTCCCGAACTGGCCGAAGTCCTTCTTGGTCATATCCGTTTTGACACCGCCGGGACAGACAGCGTTACACCGGATGTTATGACGTCCGTAATCCAGTGCTACCTGCTGAGTAAGCATAATCAGGCCTGCTTTGGAGGTGTTGTAGGCTGGCATACCGGGCAGACAGCGCATACCACCGACTGAGGCAATATTAATGATAGACCCCCCGCCACTCTTGAGCATATGCGGTATTACCGCCTTCATGAGCAGGTAGGGACCGGTAAGGTTTGTCCCGATAACCTCCTGCCATGCCTTAAGGTCAAGCTTATCTATAGGTGCTGGATGGTTTGTGCCTGCGTTATTCACCAGCACATCAAGCTTGCCGCCAAACTTCACCGTCGTCTCCACCATGCGCTCTACATCCTCTTCCTTTGACACATCTCCTGAGCATATGGTTACTGTCCCTGCCGGGAGTGATTTAGCCACCTTTTCCAGCATTTCTTTACGGCGGCCGGTGATGCAGACCTTGGCTCCATCGGCAACAAATCGCTCGGCGATAGCAGCCCCTATGCCGATGCCTCCCCCCGTGACCAGTGCCACCTTTCCTTTTATGTTCATGTTTTCACCCCCTTATCAAAGATTTTTGCAGGTTAGTAATAGTTTAGTTTTCCCAAAATATATCACCCCCCCACGGCGTTGTCAAGCGTTTTTCGAGGTTGTATTTGCATTTGGTTGAAACTCATTGGGGTGGATTTAGATGAAGGCAGCAGTAGTAAAACAGGCTGATATTACGCCGACTTCCATTGAAGTACAACATATACGCCAATTTGTGTTGCTGTCAATCATTAGCCTATAGATAACATCCGTTGCCGCAACCTGCGAGGGTGTGTGCCGCTACGACTACTATAGCACCTTCGGAGGCAAAAGCCAGAGAAGTGGCCTTGCCAATACCCTGCCCCCCACCAGTAACGATAGCTACTTTATCCTTGAGTCTCACGCATTTTCTCGTTTTTCTTCTATTTTGTGTCTTATCCCTCTTTGCACCTACTTTCTTATACGACTATAGACCTCTTGCCTAGTAGAGGCGCAGCTTAGGGCTTCAGCTAGGAATCGTATTTGGCCTGCGGGAAAAGCATACGAATGCTTCCCAAGCAAGACGTCGGCAGTTCGAATCTGCTCACCCGCTCCAAGTTTAACCTCAAAATGGCCTTACGCGCGTCAAGCTATTAGATTCGCTTCGGCGCCTTGCTCAAGCGTGTTATTGCCGGGTCGTCGGCACCGGGTTATGACTATTTTTCTTTACCTTCGTACTTAAAGGACACCTTAACCTTCGCTCGATAATTGGTAACCTTACCATTTTCGAGCTGCATATCCAGCTCCTCTACCTCCGCGATACGGAGGTCGCGCAGGGTCTTAGAAGCCGCCTGCACAGCAGATGCCGCCGCCTCCTCCCAGGACTTGGTGCTCGTTCCCACTAATGTGATAATCTTGTACACGCTATCAGACATTTTGTCCCCCTTTCCCGAAGTCTTCTATAGCCCCATATTATATGCACACCTTGCAAAAGTCAATACATACCCTCAACAGTGTCCCAACTGCTGTCCGTACCCCCTGAACCAAGAGGTCATTTCGCAGTCTGTCAGCACCCGGGCTCACCATAATGCCCGCAGCAGCTACGTCTCCTCAATATCCTGATAGCAAGGTTGCGGGACAGCAGATAAAGTTTTCTGTGCCACGGCATGGGCACTGACATGTTGGTGAAAAAATTTCTCAAGCTAGGCATGGCATTTACTCCTTCCCTCACCCGAACATACCCTCCGGTTCCATTATACGAATAATGAAGGCAAAAGTAGACCTCGTATAGATAACGGTATAATTCCCTGTCATTATCAAACACTCGTTCATAGAACGTTTATACTAGTAAAGATGACTTAAAGATAGAGTTAATCGGCTATACTATCGGCAATTGGTAGTGTATCAATTTGAAACTGATGCTATAATCAAGGCAATCTAATTCTAGCATAAGGGGTAGTCAAGATGAATATGGATATAGTTTACCGATTAATATTTATAGGTATGGCATTGGTCGTGATTGGTATTGGGGCAATTATGACCTATATGGGTTGGTATCTGTCAGCACCAGAAGAGAAAAGGCAATTTAGAGCTAAAGGCATGAGGTGGTACGGTCTTATTTTTGTGATTTTAGGATGGGCCTACCTAATTTATTGTTTACTTTCATTGAGAGGATAATCGCCTAATACTTTATGTCCAAATTGACCCACTACCCGGCAATTCGTAATATTGATTATAGGCAAGGGATGTGTTAGACTTTTCAAGTCTGCGTAGCGCCGCTATATGTTTGGCATTAACACAAGAAGACATTTACAAAGCTGAGGCATGTGAAGGGTATAAAGTGGAACTATGAGAATAAAACTTAAAAAGGAACAACTGGACATATTGGCAAAAAGGCTTCGCTTCGAAGTGATGCTGCAACAGCCGCGAGACGTACGGGGCATGTTGGATGTACTGGGAAAAGAAATGCCCTGGGATGAAACCGGGCTTAACAAATTCGATGACTCGCCCAGGCGGCCAGGCAGATTGACCTTTTCCGTGGAAGCGACCAATGACGGTTACATCTGTGACATACACCCAGCTCTGGCCCAATACCTCCATACCCTTCTGGCCTCCGAATAATGTCGCTTCAAAAACTACACTGGTACTGGCTCCGTAAAATAGTAACAGCAGCGACCATCCTCTGTTTGAATATTTCGCATTTGCAGCCGTATAATAATGGGCGTCCCGCGGGCCGTTAGCTCAGTTGGTAGAGCACCTGACTTTTAATCAGGGTGTCGCAGGTTCGATTCCTGCACGGCCTACCAGCTTCAGTAAGCCTCCCCTGCCATAGGGTTTTTTGGACGAATCAGGGTGTCACCAGACCAGGTCAACCGACACCCTGATTTTATCAATTATCCATCAAATAAAGCAACGCCAGCGTGCTACAACAGCAATACACATTACGACGACAGAACGGAAATTAAAGTTAGCGCTATAGGTTGCGGCGCCGTGGCTCCGCAGGTCGATGGTCAGCTTCCGGTTTCTGGAGCCTGTCCATGGGCGAGTATTTGTGATGCTGGAACGCAATCTGGGAGCTGGTGAAGTGAAGATAATTGCGTACCATCTCCAGGCTGCTATGACCAAGGATGGCCTGAAGTGAGAAGGTATCGCCACCATTAAGCAGGTAATCTATGGCGAAGGTATGCCTGCATAGGTGGGCGTGTAAGCGTTCAACACCGGATGTCTTGGCCAGTCTGGAGAATAGCAGCTTAATGGTGTTGGCCGTAATCGGCCTGCCGTCCCGGGACAGAAACAGGTTATCGGAATCGCCAACCGCCAGCCTGGGCCTTATGTTGGCAACATATGACCAGAGGACCCGCTGAACATAGCCGCCAATGGGCACTATCCTCTCCTTGGAGCCTTTGCCCATAACCTTGATGTAACCGTCATCGAAGTTCACATGTCCCAGGGCAATGCCGGCTAGTTCGGAGGCACGCGATCCTGTATCAAGCGCTGTTGCGACGATAGCATGATTACGCACACCAATGGGTGATCCAGTTTTTATGCTCGAAAGCACCACCTTCACCTCTTTCGGAGACAGCGGCTCCACGACCTTTACCGGAGCTTTAGGCAGTTTGAGATTCACAAGCCGGTTATCTTCGGTATAGCCTTCTCGATAGAGCCAGGATGACAAAGCCTTCAGTGCTCTGACATGACATTGGACGGTCTTAGCTGAAAGCAATTTGGTTTGCTGGGGCGTATACGGATGTCCCTGATACTTTGTCCTCTGCCGTAAGTACAAGATGTACTCCATCATAACATGTCTATTGAACATAGAAAGATCGTTGCTTTGATATTTGCTTCTGACATATTTTGAGAAAGTACCGGCGATCTCCTTATACCACTTTATAGTGGCCGGACTTTTGCCATCTGCCACGTTACTGAGCTCGTAGCGGCCAATCACTTCATTAATGCTTACGGTAGCTTTCGTCTCAGCTACCAGCTCTTGGCGCTCCATAGGTACTTCCACCCCATCCTTCAATGTCACACATATATTGTGGACGGTTGTACGTAAAGTAAAAAGCCCTCCAAAACTGGAGAGCTTTCCTTTACAGTAAGATTCCTACGAGTGCCTACACATGGAAAAGGTCATGGCACCAGGCCCCGCGGTCCTTGCCCACAGGTGGAGCCAGGCTGGCCCTCTGCCAAAGCCGGCGACCAATCCCGTTTATACGGCTAATCAGCTTTCGCCGCTCGTGTCTTAGAGCGGCCCTGTTGCTGCTGCAAGCATGCCGTTTGGCTGACCACTCCGCTTGCATGTCGCCCGATTCGGCTACGGCCCTCAACATCTGGGTATATCCCAGCTTGTTTTGCTTTATCCCGCTCAAGATATCCCCCCATTGCGGCATCCTGCCCCTAATCGAACTTATGATGTTCTCCAGGTCGCGAGGCAGTCCGGTAATCGCATCTGAGGATGGCCTGATCCTTGCTCTCAATAACTCTTGTCAGGTGCTGGCACCTATAGTTGCAGTGTAACAAAATAGTAGCGGGTAGGCCTTGTCACCAAATTCGCCATTGGATGCAAATAATACATCCTTGATGTTATCATATTCTATAGAGCCATCCGATTTAAGATAGTTCGAGTAAAAACAAGCAAGCCAATAGTAAACCGCACTTTCAGGCAACCCCAAACGCTTTAGTTCTTCTTGTCCAAAAACAAACACATCCCTGTAATAATGCCATTGCCACTCTCTTAACTGTTGTCCAGATGGCAAGGGCAGATAAGAGAATGCCAACCTTGCGCTAGCTATAGACTCGCCCCAAGGCAACCATTCGTGTAATGCTTTTTCAATAGTGCTCGGCTGCATCCATTCTCCCCCTATAAACGAAAAAACTCCGGAGGTGGTTCATTGCTCCATAAAGCCCACAACCCCCCAATAAGCACCAACCCACCGAGCACCGTCAAGATACCCCCACAGATTGAATATAATCGTGGGTGCTTCTTAAGCCAACCCATACCTGTATTTTACCATTCGCCATGCTATCCGAATAGTCTGACTTTGGTATATCAATCCCGTATCTTATGTCCAAATTAACCCACTACCTATACTTGACAAAAGAATATTACGGATGTTACAGTTGTAACAGGTGCAACAGGTGCTCTATGCCAGTAATACGAGTAAGCAACGAAACGTATCAGAAGTTACTGAAGCTACAGGCTGAGGATGGCAATACCATGTCTATCTTTATGGATAGGCTAATAGCTAAACTCGAGGCCAAACTAGCTCCAACACCACCACCAAAGCCAAGGCGCGCGGTACAGAAGCCACGGAAAATTCCAGCACTAGATTTAATAAGGGATTACGACCAGTGTCCCAAGTGCGGTGTCTATTACAAGAAAGGTACTCGAGGACATATATGCGACACAAAATGAACTCGAGCGGACTCCTGGCAAGGCAGCCGTGGCGGGTAACATTTGCCAGAACTGGCGAACTATGGTTTCTATTGAGAATAGGGCGAAATCATTTGTCCTACTAATATCTATGGCCATTTGGACAATAAGAAATAACCTACCTGGATACTAAAGAACACGAAACATCGTTTTGTGTAACTTAATAAGTTTGCTAAGCTGCTTTTGAACTTCTTACTAAGCTGCTTTGAACTAGCTTATAGATTCCAAAGCTTAATAGATCCCCAAAGCTTATCTTTCATAGATCCCAAAGCTTTTGAATGCTTGATTCTTAAGATCTAACTTCTGGATTCTTGCCCATTTTTGCTGCTCAGTTCAGGCTTTAGTTATCATGATTGTCAAACGGTTATTAGTTAGTCTGCTAAGTTAGCTAAAGTTGTAACGTATCCTGAAGTAACAAAATAGGCTTCTGTGCAACCTAAACGATGTAAAAGATACTTTTAAAGTTGCCCCTGATACATATACCATTCCCGTATTTTGCGGCGTATTATCTTGCCGGTTGTCGTCCTTGGCATATCCTCCGCTTGGATAAAATCCACTGACTTAGGTCGTTTATAACCAGCTATCGTGCCTCGGCAATAATCTATGATTTCCTGTTCCAATTCCTTGGATGGTTCAACCCCCTCAACAGGGACAACAACCGCTTTTATCGCCTCGCCCCATTTCCTGTCTGGTACGCCAACTACAGCCACCTCCTTGACCTTAGGATGGCTGGCTAATAGTTGCTCTATTTCAGATGGGTACACATTCTCGCCACCCGTGATTATCATGTCCGCCTTCCGGTCTACTAGAACATAATATCCATCTTCATCACGGAATGCCATGTCACCAGTCTGGAAGTACCTGCCGAATCTAAAGGCCTCCGCTGTCTTTTCAGGGTCCTTGAGATACTCAGTGAACATCGCCGGAGTACGGACACATATCTCACCTACCTCGCCTTCAGGGACCTCATTCCCATCCTCATCGAGAAGTCTTATCCTCTCTACCCCATACATTTCTTTCCCGATAGTCCTCAGTTTCTTTAGCTGTTCGTGAGGCCGCAGCAATGTTATTCCATCCGTTTCGGTAGTACCATATCCTTCATAAAGGCCGGCGCCTTTCCAGTAATCCATAGCTTGTAGCTTGGTTTCTTTTCGGACCGGGCAGAAGAGCACAGTAGCTTCCTCATATGAGACATGTCATATTTGGCTTTCACTTGATCCGGTAGATCGAGCATAAGCACATAATGCGTAGGAACTAAGGAGGTAAAAGTAACCTGTTCGTCCTGCATGGTCTTAATGAAATGCTCTGGGTCAAAGCTTGCCCGTTTATATATGCACACCCCGGCACCGATCCAGGTGAAGGTCCAGGAAAAGAAGATGGAGTTTATATGACTCAGTGGCATTACAAAGAGTGCAACGTCATCACTTGTGAATCCCATGTTTGCCACCTGCACCCAGTTGTTAGCGATGAAACTTCTATGAGAGCGGACCACCCCCTTTGGTTTTCCAGTTGTTCCCGAAGTATAAGTAATAGTCCATGGTGCCTCGTCTTCCACTTCTATCCCCGGCTCCTTTGGAGATCCCCTATCAATTACTCTCTCATAGTGTTGATATCCCTCAGGTACCTTCTTACCCCCAAAGAATAGGTAGTTTGCCCGCGGAATGGGGAGTTGATCGCGAATAGAGTCTACTCCCTCAACAAACTCTTTCGCGACAATGAAGGCTTTAGCCTCCCCATGTTCGCATATGTATTGGTATTCCGTCGGTGTCAATCTAAACAAAAGCGGGATTATCGTTAATCCCCCTTTGACTGCCGCCGCGTACATCTCCATCCACTCGACGCAATTATAGGCAATAGCGGCGAATCTGTCCCCTGGTTTAAGACCCAATCCAAGCAATGCATTTGCCAACCGGTTAGCCCTGTCATTCCATTCTTTGAAGGTAAGAGAACGACCAAGGTCTTTTGCTCCCATCTTATCAGGATGTAGGTAAGCGTTATTCTTCAGTACATCGGCTGCGTTAAGCCATTTACCCATTGTAAGCGCTCCTTTCTTTTACCTTTGTTAATTTACCCGTGAGAATTCATAAAAAACCTGCTAAAATAGTGTTTAAATTTCACGGTTAATAAATTCTGAGGTCTATTTACATATACACCATATTCTTTAGTTGACTGTTTTGGTGGCAGAAATATGCTTGTCTAAGCTTAGCGATAGATGTAATCGCCAGCCCGATATTTCGGAGGAATTACAGGCACCTGGAGGTACGAGTCATATTTACCGCCCGAGTGGATGACGTGGTTTCCCTTGTTGTTGGTCTCCCAGGAGAAGGGCTCGAACCAACCTTCGGGACGAATGTAATGCCCTGATACTAGCACACGCACCTGCTCGCCCTTGTGCCAAATCCTGCTGTGCGGCCATATCTCAATATCCACGGGAACAATTTCGCCAGGCTTCAGCTTTTCTTCCTTGCGATGGGCCTGGACTGGCTGAAAATCTGTAGACAGCTTCTCATCCAGCTCGCGATGCGATACTCTCATCTTTCCCCATGCACCCGGATGGGGCTCTCCCAATACGTTCACCGGGAGCCAGCTTCCATCTTGATCCAGCTTCTGGATGGCAACAAACAAATCCATGTCATCATTTCCATCGGCCTCAACCCACAGATGGAGCTTCATGAAACCGGTAATCTCCGTGTCTTCCTCAAAGGTGATGTCGAAGGTTGTCGACCCTGTCTCGCCCTCATAGCTGACCTTTGATGCCTTGGCAACCGGTTCAAAGGAGAGTGCTCCCCTGGCGGCATCGACATAGAGTTTCTTATATTGAGTTCTGGCAAGAGGAAACTCCTTTTCCGGACGATTGGTCTGATAGTCATAATCGTAGGCATCCATGACTTCAAGGCGGACCCTCGGGGTGAGCTCCCACCCATTGCGAATATCCTTAAGATAGCGGTCAAAGAACAGTTTCAGACCTTCCAGGCCGGCGGTGGAATACGTATCGGGCCACTCAAACTCCCTGTGTGCGCGGAGCCACTTCTTTGTTGAGCGGATCCTCCTGAAGCCTTCCATGGAACCGCGCAGATGAAAATGGTTCCAACATACCGTGGTATAGACCGGGATCTTAATCCTTTCCCATTTCGGAATCTTGTCTTCCCAATAGGCGTTCATGAAAGGGTACTTCTGGGCCATAGCAACCATGTCGTCGACATATGCCAGACCCACTAAGGAACCTACAATAAAGTTGCAGAAGCCCAGCGCCGGAATGCCTCCCTCAAAAAGCGACTCGCGATAAAGCTCTCCGGTACCTTCCCATGGAGCGATACAGGCAAGGTGAGGCGGCTGCTCTGCGGCGATTCGCCACTGGGGCATGGCCACACCTGAGTTGCCGGCCATGCCGACCTTGCCATTGCACCAATACTGGGTTGCCAGCCATTCGATAAAGTCATAGCCGTCACGTCCATCCTGCGTGCCAAACATACATATATCGCTCTGCGAATGGCCGCAGCCGCGGGGGTCGACGTTGGCGATCGCATATCCATGACGGCACCAAAAACCCGGATCGGGAGATTCGAACTTGGCCATGCGGGAAATCGTTCCTGGTGGAACTCCGATAACCTGCCATTCGTCAAAGCCATCACCCGGACGCTTGCCGAAATAACTCCATGAAACGATGGCAGGAATATTTGTCTCCCCGACGGGACGGTAGATGTCGGTATATATAATAGTGCCGTCGCGCATGGTCACGGTGACATCCTGCTCGCAGATGATGCCGTCTTCCGCAAGATAGGTGCGTGGGTTGAAGGGAGGGCAAAATCCAAATCCTGCTCCTTCCAAGGATTTTTCGTCCAATCCGTCCACGGATTCCTTCGTCGATTTCATAACTTCCACCGGAGCCGGCCTTCTTGTTTCCCTGTAGATGACCTCGATCTCCTCGTTGCCGAAAATTTCTTTTTTTCTCTTTGTTTTAGCCATAATCATCATCCTTCTTTGTGTTTTTTTAAAGCGAGTGCTTAAATGGAATTTATAAATCTTGTTCTTATCAGCTCCCGCAAAGCCGTGTGACAAATTCAGCGGCCTCGCCCAGGGTCTTTTTCCTCCTGAACTCCATGAGATTGATCTGCACGTCAAAGGCATCCTCTAAAATTGCTATTATCTGAACGAAATTTACCGATTTAGCTTTGAGGTCCTCTACAAACCTCGTGTCAGCACTCAATTTGCCGGGGTCCTTTTTGAAAACTTCCGCGGCTCGCTGAATGATTTTCTCCAATATCTCATCTCTTAATCCCATTGCTCTTCTGCTCCTTTGCTACTCTAGATTTGGGTTTCTTAGGATACCTGAAAATCTTAAAACTCTATCCATTTTTAAAACCGCTCCATACAGGTACACCGTTATATATCTTGGGCTGCTCCTGACCGGTAAGTACCCTGAGAGCACCGGCGGCCATAGCTTCCATTTCGAACTCGCCGGCATACGCCTTGACCGGAGCGATATATCCTACCATATCGGTGATCTTTTCTATCAGATAGGGATCATTGGCGATGCCTCCGGTCAGTAGAATTGCATCGATATCACCCTTTAAAACCGTTGCATAGGCACCGATGTTCTTGCCAATCTGGTAAATCATAGCATCGTAGATGAGCTTTGCATAAGTATCGCCGTTTTTGATGCGCTCCAGCACCTCGCGGACTTCCGAGGTGCCAAGGTGGTCGACCAGCCCCCCTGCCTTGGTTATGCGGTCATACATCTCTCTCTCAGTATATTTCCCCGAATAACACATCTTGATTATGGCGACGGCTGGTATTGAACCTGCACGGGTGGGAGCCATGGGACCATCGCCGTTTATGACATCATTTGAATCAATCATACGGCCCTTCCTGTGAGCCGTGACTGATACGCCACCTCCAATATGGGATATTACCAAATTCAGTTCTTCATACCGCTTGCCCAAAGATGTAGCATAGCGTATAGCGACCTCCTTCTGGTTGAGCGGGTGGCCCCTGCTCTCTCTGGCAACATCGGAGAGTCCGCTGACCCGTGAAACAAGGTCAAACTCATCGACGTCGGGAGGATTGACGACGAAGGCTTTTCCACCATAGGTAGCTGCGAAGTCGTAGGCCAGCTGGCTGCCGAGAGTGGCGGGGTGTTTCACGGTAAAGCCTATCCGGGCGTGATGCAGCAAGGTCTCGTTTATGGTATATGTTCCGCCTTCTAGACTGGCCAGACCGCCGCCGCGTCCGACAAAGGCATCTACCCCTTCAAGGGAGATGTTGGCTTTGGCTAGTTCACCCAGTATGGTCTCCTTCCGATACGGGAACTGATCGCTTATCTCGCGGAACTCCTTGAGTTTTGCCGCGTCATGGGAGACATTGGCGGCAAAGAGCTCTATATCGTTTTCAAAGAGAGCTATCTTTGTTGAGGTAGAACCGGGATTTATTGTAAAAATTTTGTACTTCTTATCCATAACAGTTACCTACCAAGCAAGTATGTAAGGCTGATACCGGTCCACAAGCCTTGAACATACCTTTTCCGGGTCTGCAAACGGTTTATTTACTCTGTGCATGTACTGCCACCATAGTAATGGCTCCGACTATCTCCTCGACGGGCGCTACTCGGGATAGGTCGCTTACCGGCTTGGCAAAACCCTGCAGCATCGGCCCGTAAGCGACGCCATTGGCAAAACGCTGGATAAGCTTAATACCTATATTACCGGCATTAAGATCTGGGAAAATAAGGATGTTTGCCTTGCCGGCTACGGGGCTGCCTCCCGGCACCTTCTTGGCTGCCACCTCTGGTACGATGGCGGAATCCAATTGAAGCTCGCCGTCTATTAGCAGATCCGGCCTGCGCTCATGAACCATCTCAAGAGCCTTCACTACCTTGTCGACAAGCTCGTGACTGGCGCTGCCCTTTGTTGAAAAAGACAACAAGGCGATACGCGGCTCCCAGCCCATGAGACTGCGCACGGTGTCGGCCGTCGAGATGGCTATATCGGCTAGCTCATTTGGTTCAGGCGCCGGACAGACGGCGCAGTCGGCAACCCCCAACAGGTTGCCTTCTGGTCCCTTATATCCCGGTATCGACGCAATGCCCATGCTTGAGACGGTCGAGATGCCTTCCTGCAAGCCGATTATCATCTCACTGGCCATGATGACCTCTCCTGTCGTATGACCCAGCCCCGCCACCATACAGTCCGCCTCGCCTAGTCGCACCATCATGGCTGCGAAATTAAGTGGGTCTTTCAGCATGCGCTTGATAGCGGACGCCGGAAAGTCCGGATTGCTCTTTGCATACTCACTTACGAAATGTTCAACCTTTTCCTGCTCGGTGTGGTCGACTACCATGATACCGTCAAGGGATACACCGATGCTTCCCGCAAATGCGGATACGGTCTCAGGCTTCCCGACAAGCATGGGATAGGCTATGCCCATATCCCGCACCTGACACGCCGCGTGCAGTATCTTCTCCTCACCGGCTTCCGGCAACACGACCCTTTGGGGATTGGCCTTGGCCTTAAGCTGCAATTGCTCCATTACATTCATACTCATATCACTCTCTCCTCACCATAAGCCTAGTAATCATCCGTTAAAAGACACAGGAGTCAGGGTCATTGCCCTCCTGATAGCGCTGCCACGGCTACTGCGTAATCGCCATCATAGGATAGGCTTAAAAGCACACGGGATATCCCACGTTCGGCTGCCAACTCAGCAAATCTGCCCGTAAGAACAGCTGTCGGTTCTCCATACTCCCCGTCCCGAATCTCTATTTCCGTCATCTGGACGCCGAAATGCCAGCCTATTCCAAACGTTTTAAAGATGGCTTCTTTGGCAGCAAAGGTCATTGCCACATAAGCCACGGTGTCAGGGTGTGCTTCAGCTCGCTGCTGCTCCCATGGCGTGAATACCTTGTCCATAAACACCTTGCCAGTGGTTTCCAGTGCATCTCTCATTCTGCTGATGGCGATGATGTCTACGCCTACCCCTATTGTCATGGCAACCTCCAGATCGCGCTTTGCTCGCTGCAATGATACATACTAACTAAAATATCCATGGGCAGTGTTTGATATTCAGTAGCTCTTCTCTCAACTCTCGCATTTCTCGGATATAGTGCTCCCGTTGTCCCAATCTATATTGTTTGTTCTTGCTCCATCCATACTTGGGATGTCACAGCTCGGAAGGTAACTTTCTGATGAATTTTGCAATGCACCTGCTCCGAACGGATCGAGGAAAATCTCTAAAAGCCTGATGCTGTTTTCACTGTCACCCGGAAACTTATTCCACTGATTCAGGTGGTAAAGGCAAGAACTCCCCTGATTTAGTTGGATCATAAGGCCCGTAGAGAGCGCCTATGCTTGGCCCGTCTTCCTGATGAAGACCGCTTATGATTGGCCTCTTTACCCAACCCTCATCAAACGGAGTCCTAAAAACAACATACCACTTTAATACGCGATATTTCCATTTCCCATCCCCTTTTACGAACGTAATATCATACTTACCCGCTTGCCACATGGCGGATAACCGATTTCCCTCTTTGATCGTGTTGCATCCGAACGAATGCCACATTCCCCTTGCCGTTTTACCATCCTTGCTTACTTCGATAACAGGCGTCATAAGCATATGCAAGCCTAAACTTCCGGGAAATCCATACTTCTCACCCAAAATACTGAACACTTTCTTAACGCCTTCAATACCATAAAACACGCCGCTATCAGCTAACTCTATTTCCACATTTTGGTCATTTTTGGCAAACATATCCAAAATCTTGTCAAATCTGCCTGACAACATATAATGGTTATATCTGCCTTGTAGATTGCATATGTCCCGGTAATCCTCTAAACGCCTAGTCTTTGCTTCTAATTCTTGTTGTGTCATCGCAAACATACCTCCTTAAACTCAATAACTTTTATATTTCCACCGCAACATTGAACGCATCATGGATTGCATGTTTCAGATTGCTCGGATTGGCACAATCCCCAATCACGTATACATCAAGCGCCAGTTCTTGGAGAGCTTTCACCGCTGTGGTACGCGGCTTAAATCCCAGCGATAAGACCACGGAATCAGCAGGGATTTCGAACCGGTTCCACTGCTTATCAATGACCACAACACCCTTGTCTGTTATTTCTTCTAACTTAATCTCCATCCTAAATTGAACTCCGTGCTGATGCAGCAGCCCTATTAATCCGAGTTTGTTAAGAAAAGGAGCATCCTGAGCAATTTCCGATTGACTAAGCATATCAATAACTGTTATCTTCTTACCTTGCTGTGCCAGGTGGAGGGCGGCTTCGCATCCGGTGAGTCCTGCTCCAGCTACAACTACCGTTTCACCTGCTACCGCTTTCCCCATGGCCACATCGCCAACCCAGACAACATTAGATTTTTTGACGCCAGGAATGTCTGGAATGATAGGCTCTGCACCAATGGCTAAGATAAGTACGTCAGGCTTCTTAGCCTTGATGACATCAGCAGTGGCTTCGGTCGATAGTTTGACTTCTATACCAGGCGCCTTCATGGTCTTTTGCACCAGCCAATCCAAATACTTCTTCATGTCAGCTTTGAAGGGATGTGCCGCCGCAAGGGTGAGCATTCCACCGAGTTTAGTATCCCTTTCATACAAAGTGACCTGATGTCCCTTTGATGAGGCTACTAGGGCAGCTTCCATGCCTGCTGGCCCGCCACCCACGATAACGACCTTCTTCTTCTTATCTGCTATTCGTATATAGGGATACTCTACCTCCCTACCGATGACAGGATTGACCGCACAACGGATAGGGTAGAATTGTGCCACCGAGTGAGTGCAGAAATTGCAACGGACACAAGGCCTGATCTCATCAATCTCTCCATGGCGGTATTTGTTCACATACTCAGTATCTGCAATGATGGGGCGTACCATGGCGACGATATCACATTTTCCCTCACCGATGATTTTATCAGCCATCTCCATATCAATAGAGCCGACTGCTGTTATCGGGACTTTTAGGGCTTTCTTGAACTTCTCGGCATAAGGCACATTGAGGCCATGAGGAAAGTACGTTGGTTGTATCATGCGAGGAATAGTGATTGGATTTGTAAGAAGTCCTACGGATACATGGAGTAGGTCAATTCTGTCCTGGATCATTTTGACGAACTCGATGGTTTCCTCCTCATGCATACCTTCAGGCACAAGCTCGTCCGCGCTTATGCGGTATTCTATAGCCAGCTTGTCACCAACCTTCTTCCGAACGGCATCTAAGACCTCTATGGCAAATTGAGCCCTGTTTTGAAGGCTCCCGCCATAGCGATCTGTCCTCTTGTTCGTATAAGGTGATGTGAACTGACCCAGCATATGCCCATGGGCACCGTGAAGAAGCACCATCTCCATGCCTGCCAGCATGCATCTATGGCACGCCTCTGCATAATGGTCGACGACCATATCAATTTGTTCCTGTGTCATTTCCACGACTTGGTAGTCCAGCTTCCTGCCGTGCATTTCAGCCCACATTATTGCCGTTTCAGACGGCAGTGATGAAGGCGCAATAGGGTTTTTGCCTCCTAGTGTCCGTGGCTCCGCAAATCTGCCACCGTGGTTGAGCTCGATGGAGGCTTTGGCCCCATACCTATGTATAGCTTCTACTAGTGCACTCAATCCGGCAATAACCCTGTCATCGCCGAGATTCAACTGGTGCTCATGATCCTTGGCATATTCGAAGTCTATGGCGGTATCGCCGATAGTAACGATTCCGGCTCCCCCTCTGGCCAATGACTTATAATATTCAATCAACTCCCTGGTCACAAAGCCATCAGGTGTGGCCAGGCATGGGATCGCTGGTGCAATTTCGATTCTGTTCTTTACCTCCACATTGCCAAACTTAAACGGTGAAAAGACGTTTCGATACCTTTTCATTTTTCTACCCTCCCTTCCCTAAATATTGTAATCAATGAAATTTCTGGCATTCATCTGCTGGCATCATGGTTTTATGATTTTACCGTATGAGACATATTTCTTAATCCGCTCTTTTACTTTTTCCTGGTCTTCTGTATAGAACTTCATCTGCAAGTTTTTTACCAACTCTAAGTGTGTGGAAACGCCGCGTTCAGAAAATCGAGGATATTTTGCACTCTCCTCATCCCACCTCACCTTCATTTTATCTCCGTCAAGGGTTATTACACCTTTGACCCAGCATACGGGACAGAAGACATAAGGCAATTTCTCAGGCACCTTCAGTACGTTGCAATGGCAGACCGGACAAGAAACCTCTGTTTCATCGCCCACAAATTTCACCTGTTCAATCGGCATCATCATTGCCCTGGCGACATTTCGCCCTAATTCTCTGGCCCGTTCAAGGTATTTCTCCTCCATTAAAACAGCACCTGGACGCCCAACATAATTCACTTGCATCTGATCAACCAGTACTCGGGTATGCTGAACAAAAATATTCATGGAAGTGAGACCCAAAGGAGTCCATTCTGGTTCTCCGCCGCCAACAGAAATGATGGCACCAACTCTTGTCTTCTTAAGAACTTCGGGATGCCTGAACATAGTTGGTAGCATTCTTTCATGGATTGCTTCAAAGTATGAATTGGGTCTTAAATGGTATAGCGGGCCACTTACTATTAAACCGCAATCTTCCACCACGGTCTTTTCCAAAATCCACGGAACGTCGTCGTCTTTGATGGCACATCTTGCCTCTTTTCCTCTCGCCATGGCTATAGAACATGATTCACAACCCGTACATGGTTTTACTCTCAGCTCCATAGCTCGGATTATCTCCGATTCCACCCCAAGTTCCTCCGCTCCCATGAGGGCTTCCTTTAAGAGGATCTCGGAGTTGCCGTTCTTTCTGCCACACGATAAGCCGATAATTTTTTTTGTTTTAGTCATATTAGTTACCTCCTCTTCGTGTTGAACTTAGCCTTCAGATATGCCTTAGTACACACCGTACTCGAAAACCGCTTCGGTCATGGCCTCAACGTTCTCCGGTTTGGCACCTCCACTAATTTTCCTTTTACCACGTACCTTTGAAAGGCAGCAGTCCCCGAAGTCTATTGTTATTAGTGTATTGCCTTCCATAATCTACTTCGACTAACACGAGCCATTACCTGGCGGACTTGATCTACAGAACCCACCAATCCGTAGGGGAAGTACAATACCACCAGGATGAACAGGATGCCAAATATGATAAGGTGAGCCTCCCCTAATTTTAGGGCAAATATCTCTGAAAGAATGACTAGGAAAAAGCTGCCAATAACAGGGCCAACCAGAGTGCCAGCACCACCGATCATGACTGCCATGACTGGCTCAAAGGTCCAGAGCGGGCTAAAAACCTGGGACATGGTGTAAAAGGAGAGTCTGTAGAAGGCATACACTCCTCCACCTAAACCAGCCAAAAAAGCACTAATTAGTAAGGTCAAAACCTTATATTTAAACGTGTTAACACCGGTAACCTGAGCTGCTTCTTCGTCATCGCGAACAGCAACCATAGCCAGCCCCAACTTGGAATTGGTCACAAAATAAACCACTGCTATTGCTATAAGCGCTATTACTAAGCCAAGGTAATAGCGGGGAAGAAGGCTATAGGTGGCAACATAGCTGCCCGGCATTTTAACCCATGTGGTAAAAATATTTCCCACGACTATTCTCAATACTTCTGCGAACGCCAGAGTACCAATAGCAAAATATACACCCCTCAGCCGCAGAGTGGGCAGACCAATAATCACTGCCAAAACCATGGTTGCTACACCACCCGCTAGTACAGCTAGATATATCGGTACCTCTGCCTTCCAGAGGAAATGAGTGGCTAAAACACCACAGCCGAAGAAGGCGGCAAGGCCAAGGTTAATCTGACCGGTATAACCCCCCATAAGGTTCCAGCTCTGAGACAGAATGATAAAAATGAACAGCATGACCATTAGATTCAGGATATTGGTTCCTATTTCCATAACCATGGGGAGCACTATGCAAGCTGCAACTACCACTCCACTTGGCAGCAATTTTTTCCAATTAGCTGTTATAGTAGACATCTGTCCTCTTTTTAGTAAATAATCCCTGTGGCCTGAACATTAACACTATAATAAATATGACAAGCGCAACAGCCTGCCGGTAGGGAGCACCCACAACAAAAATACTAGCCGACTCTACTAATCCCAATATAATACCAGCGGGAAGTATGGCATTAATATTCCCTTCTCCTGCCAGCACCATAACAACTATACCTATCAACAGCCAGCTTAATCCCCCACCTGGAGTTATAGAATAGCTTGACACGACAATGACACCAGCTACGCCAGCCAATGCTACAGCAATACCACAGGAAATCAAATAGGTTCGCTGAACATTGACCCCACATAAACTGGCTGCCTCAGCATCCTGCGTTGCCGCCCGCACATGTTTGCCAAGATAGGTCTTGCTGAGAATGAAATACAAAGCAACTGCAACCAGAATAGCAATGCCGAGACCGCACAGGCCAGTGAGGCTCAGTTTGACACCAAATATATTAATAGCCTCTCCAGAGTAAGAGGCCATTATGCTTCTAGAATTTGGTGTCCAGATTAAAGCCATTGCATTGTCCAGCACGTATATTACGCCAAAGGTAATCAACAAAGAGTTGGCAACCCTCATTTCGATATCCGGTAATTTCAGCAATGGTGAAAGCGTGAGCTTATATAGAATCAAGCCCGCTAAAAACGTGGCAATGATAACCAACGGTATAGAAAGGTAGGGGTTTATACCCCAGAGAGTGAAAATCCAGTAACTTACATAACCACCGAGTATCAACAAACTGCCATGGGCAACATTGAGGAATTTCATAATACCCATAATCAGGCCTAGCCCATATGCTATCAGTGCATACAGCGCGCCCACTAGAATGCCAGAGGCAATTGCCTGAATTACATCTTCCAATATTTAACCTGCTTTTTCCACTGGACTGATACCTAAATAAGCCTCTTTAACTCGCTCACTGCATAAAAGCTCTCTGGCAGCACCCTGGCCTTGAATGCGACCATGCTCAATAATATAGCCTCGGTCAGCCATGGATAAGGCCATATTAACATCCTGCTCCACCAGGAAAATTGTGAGCTTCCTTGACTTGTTTATGTCTTTGATAACTTGAGAGATTTCCTGTACCAAAAGCGGAGCTAAGCCCAGGGACATCTCATCAATCAGGAGAAGTCTTGGCTGTGACATCAGCGCCCTGCCTATAGCTAACATCTGCTGCTCACCACCGCTTAATGTAACTGCCCTTTGTCTCGCCCTTGCCCTTAGAATCGGAAATAACTCATAAATCCAACTGATTGTATTGTGTCTTGCTTTCTTCGCTTCTCTAGCGGAGGCGCCCACCTCTAAGTTCTCCAGCACGCTCATCTGAGGGAATAGTCTTCTCCCTTCGGGAACCATGGAGATGCCCAGCTCCGCTATCCGGTGCGCAGGCAGTTTGTTCACGCATATTCCCTCAAAACTAATGCTCCCGGTTTTAGGCTTGAGTAGCCCTGAGATGGCCTTCATAATAGTGCTCTTGCCCGCCCCATTAGAGCCGACAAGCGTTACTATTTCCCCACCTCCAACGATAAGAGATACATCCCACAATGCCTGAAGGTCGCCATAACAAACGTCTATGTTACTAATTTCTAGCATTGGACACTTTTTCCTAAATACGCCTCAATGACATGGCTATTATTGGCTACTTCCTGCGGTGAGCCATCAGCAATTTTCTCCCCAACATTTAGCGCAATCACCCTGTCCGAAAGCCCCATTATTACCTTCATTACATGCTCTACTATTATCAGGGTTACCCCGGAGTCCCTTATCCTTCTTACTAACCGTATGCTATCATCCATCTCTGCTGGGTTTAAACCAGCAAACATCTCATCGAGCAACAACAACCTGGGCTTTGTTGCCAGCGCCCGGGCAATCTCCAACCGCTTGCGGTCAACCAAGCCAAGCATCCCCGCCATCGGCACCCACCTCTTTGCTAAACCAGTAAGAGCTAGAATCTGTTCTGCTTCTATTCGGGCTTGCCTTGTATTCCGGGCTGGCTCACTGCCATAAGCCCTGCCCACTATTACGTTTTTCAGGGGGGATAACCGGTTAAACGACTTAACCAACTGAAAGGTTCTGGCGATACCGCTCTGGCATATTTTATAAGGTGCCATACCGGTTATATCTTTACCGCTGAACCTTATGCTGCCTGTGTCAGGTTTGAGAAGCCCGGTTATTAGATTAAACAAGGTAGTTTTACCTGACCCGTTGGGACCGATAAGCCCTAATATCTCCCCATCGTCAAGGGTGAAGCTAACTCGGTTAATAGCCATCACTCCGCCGAAGGCCTTGGAAAGATTATCGATTGAGAGTAATACCATGTTATTTTTGCCAGTAATGCTGAGTTTGATAGGACTGTGCCAGCTGTATAGCCAGCACAGTCCTATCATTCTGCTTTTGCATACCAAAAGTCACAGCCATATACATTATGGCCAGAACTATCTATTAGTACAGGCCATGATGTTCCGGTTATATTATTATGTTTAACTTCTTATTTTACTACAATTTGTGCCGGGTCAGTGACAGCTATCATCGGCCCACCGCCAATCGGTGCTGCCGTTATTTTTCCGGTTACGCTGATAGTTTTGCCTTTGTAACTATCAGGATCAACTGGCCAGTTCAATCCGTCTTTGATTGCTACGCCCACGCCTACTCCCATGCCACCTCCTAGGAAGAGAACTACCTCAGGAGGTGCAAAAGTCTTCACGTCCATGATTTCACCGGTTACTGTGACATTTTCATTAAAATGGTTTTTGGCATCTTTCCAATCTATTTCCGGTCCCGATGGAAGTGGTGTAGATGGTGTAGCAGGTTGGGTTCCAGTTGGTGCTGGTTTTGATGCTGGTTCAGGCCTTGGATAAACCAACGACTTTGTTTTGAGGTTATCAGGCCATACGAGCTCCAGTTCTCCATTCTGCCATTGAATCACACTCGGAACTGGGTCAATTCGTGCGCCGTTTTCACGGAATTTGATTTGACCCATAACAGTCATGGTATTTGAAGCAGCTATGGCATCCCTTAGCTTTTCTCTGTCCAGTGTGCCAGCCCTTTCAATTGCATCAGCTATCAACTGGATAGAAGCATAACAAGGCCCGGCAGCAATATGAGTATTGGTACCATACTTAGCCTTGTACGCAGCATTAAGTTCATCAACTCCAGGAAATTTAAATGCTGGGTGCCAATCAGGACATCCTATTACGTATTCACCCATTGGACCAAGCCCCGACCAACCCGGGTCATCTGCGCCTCTGATGCATGCCATTGCCTTCGGGTTAAAACCAAGTTCCTTACTTTGCTTTACAATGGTAATGGCATCAGGAGTGTTAGGGCCAGAGAAGAGCACCTCGGCACCAGCTTTTTTTGCATCGTTTATAAGTGGACTTAGGTCCGGAGCCATCGTTGCATATTGTCCACGATAAACTATATTAACACCCCGGGCAGCGGCGTCTTGTTTGACAAAATTCATCAATTCTATAACAAAGGGGAACTGCTCCTCCAAAAGAGCCCATTTTGTCGGCTTATTGCCATTGAGACTATCAAAAAGATCGAGTACTGCAACCGCTACATCTGAGTTCAACTTACCAATGGTAAACCAGTATCTGTAGCCACTCTGACTTAGCAAATCTATCGTCATCTGAGAGACTACCACGGGCATTTTATTCTTTTCGAAGATCTCAGCCGCTGCAGAAATCAAGGTAGTACCAGTAGCAATAGCCACGTTATATTGTGAGTTTAGTGCTTCAGCGCGGGCAACAGCCTTCTCTGGGTCAGACTCCATGTCCAGGAGGACCAGTTCCAAGGGTATCTTTTTATCAAATTCCTTGACATAGACGCCACCATCCTGGTTAATCTTTGCTACAGCTAATTCGTAGCCATTTTTCGCTGGCTGTCCAACAGCAGCATCAAACCCGGTCAGAGAGATTAAAACGCCAACCTTAATGGTTGCAGGAGCTGTTGGTGCTGCTGGTTGTTTGGCGCAGCCGCTTATGACCAAGCTAGCCACCACCATTACCAATAAAAGAACAAAACCTACTTTTTTCAATTCATTTCCCCCCTTCATATTTTTCTTTGATAACCACGGATTATTTGAACTTTAAAATATCTTGAATATATCACCCCCTCATTATTTATTTTGGTCACTATCCCTTCATAACAAGTATTCATAGAATTGAAACAGGCGTATTTTATAATGGTAATGCTAAGATGGGGTATCTTGGGTTACCATGAATTGGGGAGGTTAGGCATAGGTTGCACGTAGCGGTTTGCCACCAAGGAGGAGCAACAATAATGAAAAACTTAATCCTACTAGCCACAGTCCCCATAATATTCTGGATAATCCTACTCATTATTCAGGACATACCCTCATAGAATGGCACCCTTGGAGTACCCCATCTTAGCAGTATTTATCATCATACCCTTACCTGCTGTCAAGGGATGGTTGCCCTATATTATGGAACTCATTACGCTACCGTCATAGACGTCGATGTTGACGTCGTAACATGGTATATGTTACCATTATAGCATCTATTCTGGTATTGTCAATACCTTGTTTGGTAGGCTATTATTAATCGAAAACTGAAAGCATATACCTAAAAAGTCATGTATTGTAATCATTTTAATTTTTTTAGTACAATGATTCAACTATATCCAAAAGCCAATGGGAAAAAACACTAGAAATAATAAGAACTTCAAGCTAGATACCTATACTCGCAACCTCTTTGTCCTCTTCGATCAAACTAGAGATACACTTATTCGTGCCGTTGAGCTTGAGCTTAAACAGTCTAAAACTAACTTCGCTCAGTGCCATATTTTCTATGTGCTTACACAGGAAAAAAATGGGATTACCCAAAGTGATTTGTCAAAATGGCTTCTTAGAAATCTAAACACTGTCTCCACTCTGATAAATAAAATGGAAAAAGAAGGAGTGGTTAAAAAGACCAAAAACAAGGAAGACGGCAAAGTGTATATTACGTTAACCCAAAAAGGTTCTGAAGTATGGGATGAGTCAAGTGAGCGCGCTATTTTTTTAACCTTCTCAGCTCTTTCAGAAGAAGAAAAGGAGAAATTTAAAGTGCTTCTAGAGAAATTGCGGGCTGAAGCGCGCAAGATGCTTGGGCTGGACTTCAAACCCCCGTTCTTACCATAACACAAGGTCGCAGGCTGTATTGACCTGTTGGGTCAGGACAATATGCTATCAACTCTAGCATAGCTAGAATCCCTTTTATCTTAGGTCGAAAGGATTGGGAAAAGTAAATTAAGGGAGGTGCCAGACGAGGTCAATATATTAACGCTAGCGGACTAAAGAACGCAATATGGTAAAGGAGATAAATTATTAGGTCTGTGTGGTGTTGCGATGATTAGGTTACTTATTTGGTTTTAGCTAGGAGGTGTAATATGGTTGATTTGTTTGATTTAAAAGGTAAAGTAGCTGTAGTAGTTGGTGGCCACGGTGGCATCGGGCGTGCCCTAGCGTTGGGTCTGGCTGATTTTGGTGCTGATGTTGTTGTTGCAAGCCGCAAGCTTGAATCCTTGGAAAAAGTAGCTGAAGAAATACAGGCTAAAGACAGGAAAACGCTAGCGATTACTGTAGACGTTGTACAGGAGCGGTCAGTGGCGGATATGGTAGACCGCATCATGAAGGTATTTCCTCGCATTGATGTTCTAGTGAATGCTGCCGGTGTAGCCATTCGCAAGCCAGCGGAGACCTTCCCTATTGACGAGTGGCAACAAGTCATGGATGTCAATACTCGTGGGACGTGGCTCTGTTGCCAGTTGGTGGGACGGGTAATGATCAAACAGAAAAGCGGCAAGATCATAAACCTGTCGTCGGTGAGAGGTAGGTATGGCCTCCCTGCAGACTACGCGGCTTACTGCGCTAGCAAAGGAGCTGTGGATACCCTGACGCGGACGCTGGCCTGTGAGTGGGCTAAATATAATGTGCTGGTGAATGCAGTTGCACCGACTATTGTGGAGACCGAGCTTACCCGTACTGCCCTGGCTGACCCGGAGTACGCTAAGCGGATGAAGTCCCGCATTCCGCTCGGCCACTGGGCAGTGCCTGAGGATATTGTTGGCGCTACAGTGTTTTTCGCCTCAAGGGCTTCGGATTTCATCACCGGACAGATTCTATATATTGATGGTGGCGTTACTACGTGGTAAGATAAAACCAAATACTCAAAATCTAAGGAGGTATTCATTATGGGAAAGGTTAAACTGGTTGATTTGAGCCACCCTTTCGGTGACAAGGTACCCCTCTGGCCCTATTTCGCCGATGTCAAAATTGAGCGTATGCATTATCACGCCAAATCAGGAGTATTATCACAGGTGATTACGACAACAATGCACTGTACAACTCACGCTGACTCACCGGCTCATGTGTTCGAGGGTGGCATGTTCACCGATGAGATTCCCCTAGAGAAGTACTATGGGACGGGTGTAGTTGTCGACATACCCAAGAAGAAGTGGGAAAAAATCATGCCGGAGGACCTGGAGAAGGCAAGGCCCAAGATTGAAAAAGGCGATATCGTAATAATTCATACAGGGTGGCATCACTACTGGGGTGACAGCGCGCAGTATTTCTGCTATTCCCCTGGACTATACAAGGAGGCAGGTGAATGGTTCGTAAAGAAGGGGGTAAAAGCGGTAGGGGTTGACCAACAGGCTCTAGATCATCCCCTAGCCACAGCTATCGGCCCTCACGGTCCCGGGCCACTGCGACCAGATATATGTGCTGAGTATAAAAGAGTGACTGGACGCGATGTATTAGAAGACTTTCCTGAATGGGAGCCCTGCCACAACATTATTATGAGGAATGGCATTATGGGATGGGAGAACGTAGGTGGTGATATTGATCAAGTCCTCGGTAAAAGGGTAACTATTGCCGGCTTCCCCATCCGCTGGATGAAGGGCGATGGCTCTATTGTGAGAATGGTAGCCATAGTAGAAGAAGGTGACTAGCAAACCAGGTTCATAGAGCTTCTGTGAAATCGATAAATACTTATTAAGGGGGGAAATATGAAAAAGGTTCGTCTAAATGAGGTTAAGACCTATGCAGCGCCGAAACATTTTAATATGGTCGCTATGAGGCTTCAAGGTAAGGATGAAACAGGGATTCAGAAATTCTGGGTGGGCCTGTCATACTTCCTCCCTGGAGGTGGAGCTGAGTGGGCTTACGAAGATTCACCCACAGAAAAGGTTTACTTGGTCTTAGACGGAGAAATTACTGTCAGAAGCAAGACAGAAGAAATAACTTTAGGGCCAATGGACTCATTATATGTCGCACCTTTCGAAGGTAGAGAGATCATTAACAAAATCAATAAGCCTGCGACTATGCTAGTAATAATCAGTTGCTAGTTCTATCATGACCTAAGGAGGGAGCACTTTATGAAAGCTGAAAAGATCAATCATGTTGCTTTGCTGGGAGCGGGCATGATAGGGCATGGCCTGGCACTGCATTTTGCCAAGGCTGGTTATCAGGTCTCTTTATACTCCCGTACTCAGCAAACTCTGGACAAAGCCATCGAAAGCATCAAGTCAAATCTCCCCGCCTTACTGCAAGGACAAGCTGGCATAGCGGATGAAATAGACAAAATCATAAGCAGGATAAAAACAACCAGGAACCTGAACGAGGCAATTTCAAAGGCTCCGATTATTATCGAATCGGTGGCCGAGAATCTAAAGATAAAACAGGACTTGTTTAAGGAATTAGATCAGATGTGTCCTAAGGATGTTATTTTAGCCACAAATACTTCAGTAATCAGCATAACTGAGATAGCATCTAAAGCCAAGAATAGAAATAGAATCGTTGGAGCACACTTCTGGTTTCCACCATATCTTATTCCCCTGGTTGAAGTGGTAAAGGGAAAAGATACTTCTGATGAGACAATGGAAATAACCTATCAGTTCATGAAGAAGGCTGGGAAATGTCCCATTAAATGCTTAAAGGATGTTCCAGGATTTGTAGCTAACCGTCTCCAGCATGCCCTGTGGCGAGAGGCTATCTCAATTGTAGAACATGGTATTGCTGATGCAGCTACTGTTGACGATGCCATTAAGCAAAGTTTTGGTATCCGGATTGCCGTTCTGGGGCCAATTGAGAATGCCGATATGGTCGGCCTAGATTTGACTCTAGCAATTCACAATACCGTTTTGAAAGATTTAGAGGCTTCTCCCAACCCCTCACCCCTTTTACGGGACAAAGTAAAGAAAGGTGAACTTGGGTTTAAATCTGGAAAGGGTTTTTATGATAGCTGGACACCAGAACGCGTAAAACGTACCAGGGAAAATCTTATGAAATACCTCATTGAATATTCGCGAAGGCAACAGATTAGACCTTAAACAACACAATTTGCAATTAGCGCTTAAGCATAATCACCTCATTTGTAATACTGATTCTTTGAATTAGTCTTACTGCTTTGTGCAAAAGGAGGTAGGCAGAATGGAAGCATTAAAGGAGGGCAAGGGAGAGCTACTAGGCTGGCATGACCCTGACGAGGCCAGGGATTGGGTGCTTAAGAACAAGTCTCGCGAGCTGAAGGACAAAACAATATCGGCTAAGGAAGCGGTATCGAGATTTGTTCGTGATGGAGATTTCATCGCCAGCGGCGGTTTTGGACACATCAGAGTGTCTATGGCTATTGTCTATGAAATTATCAGGCAGAAGAAACGCAACCTGGTCATGGCCGGTAAAACAGCTGTTCACGATCTTGACGTTTTGGTAGGTGCCGGCTGTGTAAACAGGGCAGAGGTAGCCTATTCCTTCGGGCATGAACTCAGAGGGCTATCTCCAGCCTCCAGAAGAATGGTAGAAAGCGGGCAATGTAAAGTAGTTGCGGAGACCAGCAATGCCGGATATCAATGGCGATTCCTTGCGGCTATGATGGGCATACCATTTATACCAAGCCGCAATCTGCTGGGTACTGACACGGGTAGTTATAGCTCTTGCAAAGTGGTCAAAGACCCATTCAGTGGTAAACCAATCAATTTAATTCCTGCGGCTTATCCCGACGTAGCCTTTATTCACGTCCACCGCTGCGACATTTATGGTAACGCCCAAATAGATGCCATCCTTGTGGAAGATTTCGAGCTTTCGAGATGTGCACGAAGGTTAATAATAACCACCGAAGAAATCATCGACAATGAAGTAATTAGAAGAGAGCCCTGGAAAACAATTATACCCTTTCTTGTAGTAGATGCTGTAGTCGAAGTTCCCTACGGCTCACATCCTTGTGAAATGCCCGGTATGTACTATTACGATGAGGAGCATATAGCTGAGTGGCTGAGTCTCTCCAAGACTCAGGAAGGCGTGGATACATATTTAAGCAAATTCGTGTTCGGCGTCGACTCTTTCGATGATTATCTGGAGCTTTGCGGCGGCATAAGAAAGTTGAACTACCTGAAAAGGAGAGAATTTCTTAGAGAGCCAATGGTCGCTCCGTGGCGGAAATAGATAGAGTCAAGAATTCCCGATAAAGGAAGAATTTAAAAATATGCTCAGAGAAGGTAAATATAACGTTAGAGAGTTCTTAGCCTTTACTGGCGCAAGTTTATTAGAAGATAAGAAAACTGTCTTTGTGGGTACAGGATTTCCCATAATAGCTTCCATGTTAGCTCAAAAAACACATGCTCCTAAACTAGTTATAGTATTTGAAGCCGGAGGGTTAGGACCTTTGCTGCCTGAATTACCTATTTCGGTAGGTGAATCCAGAACCTTTCATAAAGCTGTAGCCGCCTCCAGCATGCACGATGCTATGTCACTTTCACAAGCAGGATATATCGATTTTGGTTTCCTGGGTGCCGCTCAGATGGATATGTTTGGCAATATCAACACTACGGTTATAGGCGAGCATGACCTGCCCAAGAGCCGCTTGCCTGGCAGTGGTGGTGCCAATGACGTAGCCTCCTTCGCACAAAGGCTTATTATCATCATCGCCAAACAATCAAAGAGGACATTCGTGAGCAAGCTTGATTTCTTGACGACACCGGGGTTCCTTAATGGACCAAATGCCAGAGAGAAAGCAGGATTACCTAAAGGCACGGGCCCTTACAGGGTCATCACGCAGTTAGGTATCTACGGCTTCGACGAGAGAACGAAAAGGCTCAAGTTAATCTCGTTACATCCTGGAGTCAGCGTTGATGAGGTGATGGAGAATAGTCAATTCGAAATTATGCTACCAGACAAGATTGAAACAAGCCCTGAACCTACTGATGAGGAGTTGAGAATATTGCGCCAGGAAATAGATCCCGTAGGTATAGTGCTAGGAAAATAGTGTGCGAATGCAGCAAAACATACATCTTGGAAAACGTCAAGGAGGCAATAGATAGCTACATTCTCGCCCTTCGTAGCGATGGTCAGGGAAATCCGGCTGAAAAGAGCCTAATTTTGAGGTGAGGCACGAGGACATAAATGTGGGGAAAAGGAAGTAGCGAAGGAGTCAACAAAAGCTTGAGGGGGTAAATCTATGATATGAATATTTATTAAAGAGCATATTGTTGCTAAGTGTTAATAATGTAAGGAGGAATACATAGATGGAGAAACTCATAATAACTGCTGCTCTAACTGGCAATATCACCCTACCAACGCAGACACCCTATCTGCCGCTTACGCCGCAGCAGATTGCCGAGGAGGCGAAAAGGTGTGCCGATGCCGGTGCGGCTTCGGTGCATGTCCATGGTAGAGACAAGCAGACCGGCAAACCAACTACTGACCCTGAGGTTTACCGGGAGATTGCCACCCTTATCAAGTCAAAAAGCAATGTTATTGTCTGCGTAACCACTGGCGGTACGATGGAAATGACGGCGGCGGAAAGGATAAGGGTTGTCCCGGCTCTTAAACCGGAGTTGGCCACATTTAACATGGGTTCGATCAATTTTTCAATCCATCCCATAGTAGAGCGGTATAAGGACTCGGACTACAAATATCCTTGGGAGAAGGATTTTGCCTCCAGCACCAAAGATTTTATCTTCCGGAATACCTTTGGTGATATCGAGCACTTCTGCAAGACCATGAGTGAGAATAATACCAAGCCCGAGCACGAAGCATATGATGTTGGGCATCTGTATAACATACAGTATTGTGTCAGGAGAAAGCTTTTGCAGTTCCCTATCTGGCTGCAGTTTGTTACTGGCATTCTGGGTGGGATTGGTTCGGATCTAGAAAATATCATGTATATGAAGCAGACCTGTGACCGATTGTTCGGGCCGGAAAACTATAAGTGGTCGGTCATTGGCGCCGGCTATCCAGCCGAGTTCAATGTGGCGACCCTATCCATAATGATGGGCGGACATGCTCGTGTAGGTCTGGAAGATAATATTTACGTCAGTAAAGGGGTACTGGCTAAGAGCAATGCCGAGCTTGTGGAGAAGTTAGTCAGAATCGCCCGAGAGCTTGGCCGGGAGATAGCCACGCCCGACGAAGCCAGGCAGATCCTTGGTCTAAAGGGAAAGGATAAGGTCAACTACTAAAGAAAGCCTGACGAACACCTAACACAACCCTTTGGATTGTCACTGGTGAAGTGAGGTCTGTGGCCACGATTGCAGGTTGTTAATGAGATTTCGGCTAGTTCCTTTTAATATCAAGCAAGAATAGTTGACTGACTATTATTAGCAGGCAGCATCTTTGGGTCACTTTTGTGACAGGATTTAATGGACACTTAGGGGCTTATGGCAGTGTTGCTGATAAGGTCTTCAGAGCCAGTTGCGTGCCGGTTCTGATGTTGAGAGCACCAGGCTGTACAGCTGGTGTTTGAGGCCTCAGCCACACAGTAGCTTGTGCATCTAGAACCCGCGAATCTTGCTTTAAACCATTTACCTTAGATGTGGTCATCGCCTTGTAGCTAATTGTAACAGAGAGCGGTAGGGGCGGGTCTTGCGCAGAAAGCCCATAATACCTTGCGGTGCCAGTAACATTATACCAACCAATATTACGCCCTGTATGAGTAGACTAAATCCAGCGTATTTGACTAGCAGGAAGTGCAAAAAGACAACGATAATTGTTCCCACAATTGGTCCTTCTTCAGTGCTCATGCCTCCGATGACAGTAGCGAGCATTAATATCATTGTCCACCGTACACTGAAGGCGCTCGTCGGCTCTATATAGCCTTGGTAAATGTAGAAGATGGCTCCTGCTATTCCCGATACGATGGCACCGATGATAAAAGAGGATAACTTTAATCTAAAAACGTTTATTCCAGAACTGGCGGCAGTTTTATCGTTATCACGTATCGCCGCCAGGCCTAGTCCCAGTTTTGAGTGCAGAATTGCTCGCATAAGTAAAACTGACACCACACCAATGACAAGGGCAAGCCAATAAATCTCCGTCATAGAAACCCCACCTGTACCCTTTAACATATAACCCGCACCACCGCCGGCTAGTGACCCACCAACCGGTCTCCAGAGGAAAAACACAATCCTCAACGCTTCAGGTATGACCAGTGTCCCGATGGCAAGGATAGCTGGATCAACGATATCAAGGACCATCGGGTGCTGATTGATGGTTATTACTACTGGATAGTGCGGATTAACTCGGAGGATGCTGAGGCGCGTGGAATCAAAGAGAACAACCTGGTCAAGGTGTTCAACGACCGGGGGGCCGTTATATGTGTAGCCCAGGTGACCGAAAGAATTCGTCCTGGAACGGCTCACTCCTATGAATCCTCGGCAGTATATGACCCAGTAGATGAGCCCGGATCTTCACCAGATCGTGGCGGATGTATGAATATATTGACCCCAAGTCGGCCAATGATTAGAAAATCGCATAGCTTTGCCGCAAACTCATGTCTTGTGCAAATAGAGAAATGGACGAGGTAGGAAAGTCTAGAATGAAGAGATGGTATTTGGTCATTGATGTAGAAAAATGCGAAAACTGCAGTAACTGTTTTCTATCTTGCAAGGATGAGTACGTGGGCAATGATTGGCCGGGATATTCGGCACCCCAGCCCAATCGTGGACAAAGCTGGATAACTATTCAAGGAAAGGAGCGAGGCCAGTATCCTTTCATAGATGTCGCCTACTTGCCTGTAATGTGCATGCACTGCGATAATGCCCCTTGTGTCAAAGTAGCCAAGGATGGAGCCATATACAAGAGACCTGATGGCATCATTATTATTGACCCGGTCAAGGCAAAAGGACAGAAAAAGGTTGTCAACGCGTGCCCCTATGGGGCTATCAGGTGGAACGAGGAGCTTAAGGCACCTCAAAAATGCACTTTTTGTGCCCATCTACTCGATGATGGCTGGAAACAAACTCGCTGTGTACAATCCTGCCCTACCGGAGCGTTAAGCATGCATTATGTCGAGGATGCTGAGATGCAGGAAATCATCAAGGCCGAGAAGCTTGAAGTCTATCAGCCGGAACATAAAGCCGGTCCTCGTGTCTATTACAAGAATCTGTATCGATTTACCCGATGTTTCATCGGAGGCAGTGTTGCAATGCGAGTTGATGGCAAAGATGAATGCGCCGAAGGTGCTACAGTAACCCTTTTCAATGCCGCCAACGAGAGAATTGGCGGATGTGTGACCGATAACTATGGCGATTTTAAGTTTGACAACCTTGAAGAAAATAGCGGCAAATACACGCTCCAGATAGCTTATACGGGTTATGACATGAAAACCATCGAGGTTAATCTGAAGGAGAGTCTTAATGCCGGGACGGTCTACCTCTAGCATTTTCCGGCTATTTGCAGAGCGGTGCTCATGAATATTCGTTCCTATACCTTTAAAGAATATATTGAGCGGGTTCAATCCTTTCACGGTTTTGCCGCCCCGGGTGTGGTCATTGGGGGGTTTATGGTAGATCTGGCGTACCAGCACCTTCCTGAAGAGGGGCTGTTTGATGCTATCTGCGAAACTTCTACCTGTCTACCAGATGCCATACAACTTCTCACGCCATGTACCGTCGGGAACGGCTGGCTTAGAGTCATAAATATAGGCCGTTTTGCTCTAACCCTTTACGACAAACATAATGGTGAGGGAATACGGGTCTTTTTGGACCCGCTTAAATTAGACGCATGGTCTGAGATCAAAAGCTGGTTTTTCCAACAGAAGCCTAAAGAAGAACAAGATAGCCAGCTCCTCATGGAACAAATTAAGGAAGCTGGAGCAAGTATTTGTAGCCTCCAGCAAGTGAAGATTTCTCCACATTTCCTTAAGAAGCAGCATGGGGCTGGATTTGCCATTTGTCCCCGCTGCGAAGAATCTTATCCCATTGCTGATGGGGTAACATGCCTTGGCTGCCAGGGTGAAGTCCCATACATGGCGTCTCAGATTCCTTATAAAGCCGGGGCTACACACGAGGAGGGAAGTAGGAAGTAAAGGTGCTAGACATGGAATGCCCTTGAAGACATACTAGAATCTAACAGCAATGGGGATAATTTGGCAATGAGAAACAAGGAAAAGCGTCACGGAGTCCTGTATGGAGACGAACAACTAGGCCCGTTTCCGATGCACCACCTTAAGCGAGTGGACAAGCCAACAAACCTTATTACCGATGAATGGGAAAGGATTGATTCTCGTGAAATTCCGTTTATCAAAGCAGCGATGGGGGAGTATGGACTTGCTGCGCAGGCAGCGGTGTATCGTGGCACTGGCCAGCGGGATCCGTTGTCTGCAACCTACATTGAGGTTGCAACCCATCTCTCTACCATGAAGGATAACGAGGTAGCGCCGACAAAGGCGCCGACCCCCGAAGACCCAGCAATTTTGAGCTGTCACATCAAGTCCTACGGATATTTTCTGGGGGCAGACATCATGGGCATTTGCGAACTGCCCAAGTCCGCCGTCTACAAATCCGATATGGCAGGCAAGCCAGTCGAGGTGAATTACAAATTTGCCATCGTCATTGCCTTAGAGAAAGACTACCGGACAGAAAAAGCCTCCAATGGCTATGACTGGATTGCCGACCCGCTGAGCTTTCAAGCCTATGCGCATTCCAGCGTGGTAGCTATTACTATGGCTAACTATATAAGAAGATTGGGATACCCAGCCTCTGCCCAATACGGTCCCCAGTGGTACGAGGTTCAAATACCACCACTTCTTCTGTTGGCTGGTATAGGTGAAGTCTGCCGAGCAGGGATTATCCTTAATCCCTTTTTGGGATTTAGCTACAAGGCTGCCGCGGTTCTTACCAACCTCCCGCTGGTGCCCGACAAACCCATAGATTTTGGTCTCCAAGACTTCTGCCAACACTGCAAGAGATGTTCCACAGCATGCCCGAGCCAGGCAATCGCGAAGGGTGACAAGATTATGTACAACGGGTATGAAACGTGGAAACTCGATGCGCAGCGATGCGCCAGCTTCTGCCTTCTGAACACTCGAGGAAGCTGGTGCACCAACTGTGTGAGGGTCTGCCCATGGACAAGACCTCATACGTGGCAGCACAACTTCGTCCGCTGGGTAGTGCGACACTTCGGTCTTGCGAGAAGAATCGCAATCACGTCTGACGAGACGCTGGGATTCCCAGAAGCCCAAGAAAAGGACAAGTGGTGGTTTGATCTGGAGATGGTGGACGGCGTTCTCAAAATCCCGCAGCGATCCATGACAAAGTATAGTGGGGGTGAATACTTCTAATCTCTACATCCGAACCTTGGCATTGTTGCGGGAGCAAAACTAGATTCATAACTTCGCAAATGGGGGGGACTACCTCCTAGCTCATCCAAACCTAACTAACAATCGTCCAGATTGTGCAGTTTTAATAAAAAAGCTGGGCATTTGTAAACCAAATACCCAGCTCTGTCGAATCTCAAAATAAACTGATTTAACTCTTGCCAATCCGAAACATTTTAGTTCCGCATTTTGGGCAAGTACCTTGTGTTGCTGGCCTGCCATTCTTCATCTTAATGGCTTTGGGATTACTCATTTCCCTCTTTGTTTTACATTTCATACAATATGCTTGCATTGAACACCTCCCTTTTGTATTTGAGCGTAGGATATAACACATTCAGGCCAAGTGTCAATCGTTGTGCTTTGAACATTAGCCTGTTTTGTTATCTATGCCACACCCAGCACATCCTATACCTTTGACAGATTGAGCCGATCCAGGGGGGAGAACTTCTGATGCTGCATAACTATGTCGCTAGATGCCAAGTTAGCATAATGCCTAACCATCTCCAGACTGGAGTGGCCTAGTATCCGCTGAAGCGTGAATATATCTCCTCCATTCATTAGAAACCTCGTGGCAAAAGTATGCCGACATAGGTGAGCATGCAGCCTCTTAACCTTCGAACGCCGCGACAGCCTGGCAAACATCAATTTCATGCTGTTTTCGGAGAGCGCATTGCCATGAATCGACAGGAACACGTTGTCTATTCCCGCATGAGCCGGTTTCGGTCTAAGAAGAAGGTACTTGTGCAAAGCTCTCTGCGCACTATTACCAATCGGCACGATTCGTTCCTTCTGCCCCTTTCCCATCACCTTAAAGACCCCCTCACCTAGGTGAAGATCATCCATCTTGAGATTAACGAGCTCCCCTATCCTTACACCAGTGTCAATCAGAATCATGAAAATCGTTTTATTTCTCATGTCGCATAGATCACCGGGAGAAAAGGTGTTCAGTATAAACCGAATCTCTTCGTCCGAAAGAGTGGATATTATCTTGTCGGGTACTTTTGGTAACCTTAAATTAGTACTTATGTCAACCTGAACAAATTCCTCCCTTAACAACCAACGGAAGAACGCCTTAAGTGTTCTCACGTGGCCGTGCACAGTTGCCCGGGATAGTAGTTCCCTCTCTATCCGGCAATGTCTATGACCGACAAACCTCTTTCTGCCGAGAAGATAATCAATGTACTCACGAACCACCTTGACATCGATCTCATCAATGGCATTCGGAAGGTGCCTGCTTTTGAGATAATCATGAAATTGCCTCAAATTGGCGTAATACCAAGTGATGGTCCTTTGGCTTTTACCTTCGCTTCTGTTACATACCTCATAATAATCGATGAGGTCGGACAGCTTTTGGCTTTCTAAGTATTTGGACATTCTGGGTCTTAACCTCCTTCTTTTTTTCTTGTCGGTTTCAACCCAGTGTGTGCGATAAATCAGGGTGTCAGGCCGAATCAGGGTGTCTAGAAAGCCTTTTTAGCCTGATTCGTATTTGTTTTGACACCCGTTAACTTTTAATCAGGGTGTCACAGGTTCG
This sequence comes from uncultured Chloroflexia bacterium, assembly GCA_963754385.1. Lineage (GTDB taxonomy): Bacteria > Chloroflexota > Dehalococcoidia > GIF9 > UBA5629 > 9FT-COMBO-48-23. Next base: position 180,473 of record CAVWGE010000003.1, read on the forward strand.
AATCCTGTACGGCCTACCAAACACCACTTTTGCAAACCCTTCCTGCTCCCCTGTTTTTTGGATTCCTCTGATATCCAGTCCGCATTTGATTCGCCTTGTTTTCAGATCTTCTGACGGATAAACCGTAATTCCGAGCCTAGCCACCAAATCAAGCCGTTCCTCGAAGCTCGCCTCTGACATATTTCTGTCCTGGAGATTCTTTAGTTTAAGCCTAAGCTTCTCCACATCATCGAGAGTAAAACTATTCCCCATTTGTTTCTTCAGAGTATCTATCTCCGCCTGAGCTATAACGATGGCTTCTAGGCTCTTCTGTTTCCTGAGCTTGGCTTCTTTGAGGGTATAAAAACCGCCCTCGAACCCTTCTTCGACCTTCTTGATCTTGCCCTGGTAATTATTGATCTTTCGCTCCTGAAGCCTGATAAGTTTATCTATCTCATGAGAGCTATCAAAGTCAGCAGCCAGTTGCTGCTCGATCCATAAATCATTCTTGAGCAGCTGGCAAATCTCCTGCCATATTTCACCATCCCACGTACCCGGAACGAAACTACTGTATGGGCACGGATCTTTCAGCCACCTGCAATAGCGAGACCGGCAATAGTAATAAATACGCCCGTTCCTTCGTCTCATAACTGCCATCGGCTTACCACAAACCGGGCAAATCATCCGTCCTCTGCACAGAGCCTGTATTTTCTTCCCCTGCTTGCCTCTACCACGTCCTCTTTCCCTGAGTGCCTTGTTGGCACTTTCCCATAGCTCATGTGTGGTGAGCGCTGGAACTTCAAAGGCTACTCTATCACTCTCGGGTTTTGGACGAGTCAGTGTCCTTTTGATTTGCATTGTAAGGTCGCCCAAGGGCTTATTCGGGTTCGATACTCGGTGCGTCTTGTTATAGTAGGCTTTCCCTGTGTAAGATTCTCGTGCAACTATCTCCCCAACCATTTTCGGGAACCATCTTTCGCCATACAGTGGTCTGAATAAATGCGGCCATTCACTGTACAATTTATTTAGCTTCGCTGTTACCCAGTATTGAGTACGGCCCTCCCTGCCAATCCATATAAATATCTGATGAACAACCCAGGCAGGACTACCCCAGACCAGTTCATCATCCTCAGTAGTTTCATCTATTTCCCACCATGCCAGTAATATCCTGGTTCTTCCACGCTGGTCAATTTCAGCCTTCCGCAGGTAGTTATAACCATAGGGAGCTCTTTGTGACGGTACTTTTCCGGCAAGTATTCGGCCAATATTACCGGCCAGCGCACTATCCCTGTTGGTTTTAACCCGCACAAGGTTTCCAAGGGATAAACCAGCACGGGCAAACATGCTGCCGATATCCATCCCACTCGGAGCGTCTCCATAAACGAACTTGACTCCATAGTATTGACACTCTTTTTCGAAGGTCTGGCGGTGATGGTCATCCATGGAAAGACGACCTAGAGTAGGTATAAAAACACTGGAGACAAGTCTCTTACTAATCAGCTCGGTACGCAGGCGGATCATTCCAGGCCTTTCCAGATGTTCACTCGTACAATTGTCGTAGATTATATATTCTTCAGGTATAATGGCTCCCAGTTGCTTCGCCAACTTGGCGCATGTCAGGAAATACTCACCGAGACGGTCATTTTCAGCTTGCTCCCTGAGTGACTGCCTGGTGTAGACTGCTCCCCAGTTCCTTTGGGAAAGGTTACAGCCCTTAATCCCGAACCCCTCTACATAAGCTGCTGATTGAGCAGCTTCTTTAATATAACGGTCAAGCCGCTCCTGACTCATTACTTCGTTTAATGTAACCATCGCTACCTCCTATATAGCCATTGGCGTATACTTATCCTTTGTTCTTTTATCAAGGCAGAACTTTCAAAATCCCAAGTGCTGGATACGCATTTAGACATGTTCTGCAGAAGATGCCATATACTTCCAATGAACCTTGGCCTAAGTTGCCCTTTTAGAGCCGTTTCCAGATTATTCAATAATCCTCGTCTACCCACTGCCTCCATTGAACCTTTGATAACCTCATCTTTGTTGCCAGCTACCTCTTTCAGTTCCTGACTCAGGTTTTCCCGTAATATTCTGACAGCCTGTTCTTCAGTATTTTTGCCCCAGCCGAGCTTTTCTTCCTCCCTTAGAACCAGTACCTGTAGCTCAGGTATATTTATCCTATTACGAGCAAGTGAATTTGCTTTGAATGCCGACTCTATTCTCTTGGCAGCATCTTCCGTTATTATGCGACTAACCTGACCAAGTAGCTCATAAATCTTCTTATCAGGGCCGGGTATTTCAATCACCGTACCGAGCGATTCAATTCCACCCTGGATGACGTTAATAAGATTCTCTTCAGGAGTTTCCCTAATCAATGTTCGGCAGATCCCTGACCAAAATCGGGCTGACTCTTTTGGATGGCTGTAGCATTCTTCATCAGATAGCCCACGACAACCGGTTATATTACGCCAGTCTTTGTACATTCGATTTACCCTCGGATATATCTTTATTATAAAATCCTTTGCGGATTGATCTGTAAGTATAGCCCAGATAACCACTAATTTACCCAGAGTAAATGAACTAGGTTTGACACCGGCTACATTCACCTTACCAAGCATCTTAGGGAAATTAAGCATTCGCCTCTCCATCTTATTAGGTGTAAGCCTGCTCATTATTCTTTTCTTAACATTTGCGGCCCCTTTTCCATCTGGCGTCTTTGGTATATTGTTCCCGATAGTTTCCCACAAAATCTCAGGCTTATACACAGGTTCGTATAGGGATCGGAGCCTTTGACTATACACTTTAAAGTGGTTTTGGCCTCGCGCACAATTATAAATGAGAATTGCAAGCCAGGATCTCACCTTTTTCCTTAGAGCCTTAATCTCTTGTTCTACGGTGCTCATTGTTCTAAAATGTAAAAGGGCACGAACTGGCTAGTAGGTCATTTCGTTTCCCATCGGCAGCAAGCTGCTGATCCCAGCTTGCTGCTATTTATTAATTAAATCGTCTTCTTACTCATCTGCCCACTTGCCAACACCAGCCTTACCTTTTACCTCCTCCCTTTCATCTTCTGATAATTCTTCATAGAAGGGACAACCCTCACACGTGTCCCGTATACCACAATCGATGAATCCCTGAATTACAGCTGATAGGTTTGTCTCACCTTCTCGCTGCATCCATTTTTTCAGACCGTCTAGAACATGGGGATCAATTGTTATGCTTAATGTTGGCCGTTGCCTTTTTAGTCGGGTTCTTTTACATTTAACAGTATTCATTAACACACCCTTGTTCAATTGTAATTATTGTAATATACAATATTTACACTGTCAAGTTAACTGTACTATTGACAATTCTCACCAGCCGGTCAATAGTATGAAAGGAAAAGGTATTCAAGTTGAACAATACGCTACATTGTGTGGTCGGGTAACCAGCAAACAATCATGCATAGGTGATTTCTGATGATTAATAGCTTTATAATATCGGCATCAAGTAGCAAAAGGAGAGAGAATGCCAGCTTCGTATTTCTCAACTAGCAAAGAAAAAATCAAAGAGCTTATGAAAGTAGCACTGGGAGAGGCACTAGCTGATCTAGCCATCGTTAATGGTGATGTGGTAAATGTCTTTACTGGCGAGGTGCTAAACGGCAACACTGTCCTTATTAAAGGAGACACTATTGCCTATGTCGGTAGGAACGCTGTCAAATCAATCGGATCATCAACTCAGGTCATTGATGCCAAAGGGAAAATATTGATTCCGGGTCTTATTGATGGTCATACTCATGTAGATGAAATATCTCTCGTGAGCGAGCTGGTCAAATGTGCCCTAAAGGGAAGCACGACGACAATAATCACTGAGGTCTCTAGTATCGGGTCCCTACTCGGTTACCGAGGTGTTCTCGAATTCCTAAAGGCAACCAGGAAGCAACCAGTAAAAATCTTCATAACGGTGCCGCCAGTAATTAGCACGAGCCCTTCCACGAATGAATTTGCTGCTATTACACCCCTCGAAGTGCGCCGGCTACTGCGTCGAAATGGTGTGATAGGACTGGGGGAGCCGTCCTGGGCACAGGTAAACGAAAGTAATCTCCGCCTCCTTGACATCATCGCCTTAACAGTTAATGCAAGCAAGAGGGTGGACGGACACAGTGCGGGAGCGAGGGGGAACAAGCTGCAAGCCTATATTACCACCGGAGTATCATCCTGCCACGAGGCAATCACTGCCGAAGAAATCCTTGAAAGGCTCAGGCTGGGACTCCTCGTCCAGATACGTGAGGGGTCGGTCAGAAAAGAACTGGGGACGGTTTCCCAAATTAAAGATGAGAAGATTGATTTTAGCAGGCTTGCCATTTCCGCCGATGGAGTTGACCCGAGACAACTTGTCAATGATGGCTATATGGACTTCATTGTACAGAAAGCGATTGGCTACGGCTTTAATCCAGTGTTAGCAATCCAGATGGTAACGATAAACATCGCCCGGCACTACGGATTGGACTTTATCGGTGGCATCGCCCCCGGAAAACTTGCTGATATTGTCATCATTCCAGACCTTAGAACAATCCGTGCTGAATACGTTATTACCAATGGTAAGATAGCCGTTAGGAATAACCAGGTAGTCATGGAGCCAAGAGAACACTCGTACCCCAGATCTTTTTATAACAGTATCCAGTTGAAGCAGGATTTCTCTGCTAGTGATTTTACCATTCGGGCTAATGCTAATCGCTCAACAAAGGTAAGAGTAATTAACCAGGTATCCGACCTGCTCACCAAAGAAGAGATTATCGAGATGCCTGTAACGGAAGGACTCGTTAGAATGGATGTTGGCCAGGATATACTGGAAGTGGCGGTAATTGATCGCTACTGGCAGCCGGGCAAGTTCGCTTTAGGTCTCATTCGAGGCTTTGGACTCAAGCGAGGGGCTATGGCGACGAGCACTACATGGGACTGCGGCCACATTACGGTCGTTGGCGCCAATGAGTTGGATATGGCACGGGCGGTGAACAGAATCAGGGAACTGAAAGGCGGTATCGTTATATGTGCGGGAGGAGAGGTATTAACCGAGCTACCCTTGCCGGTGGCTGGCTTATTCAGCGAGGAATCGATAGAAGTAATTGCCAACAAATTCGATGACATCCAGCGCACTGCAGAGGAACTTGGCACCAGACTCCCCGATATTCGCTTAAGCCTAGCAATACTAGCAACCCCGTCCATCCCGTTCCTGCGCATCTGTGAGCAGGGCTTGTTCGACCTCAGGCAGAATAAACTCGTTAACTTTTTTGTGTAATGGGATAGAATGCCAGTGAAAAAGTGCACCCGATTGTAGCGACCCTCATACCGTAGTAAGCCAGAGATTATCTTATACACTCCGGGCTTTCGTTACTACGTGGTAAACATTCTGAGTTTTTGGTACTCCCAAATAAGTGATTCATTATCCGTCAGCCGTCTCCGGGATTTGGCTGCGCAAGCGTTTGGTCTGGGCGCGGCGGCGTTTAGCCTCTAACCGACGCTTTTTTGAACCGAGCGTCGGCCTTGTCTTTCGACGGATTCGGCGCTTTTGTGCCGCCTTGCGGATCAATCCTACAAGTCGCTCCATTGCATCCTGACGATTTGCTCCCTGAGTACGGAACCGCCGGGCATCGATGACAAGTACACCTTCTTTAGTCATCCGTCTGCGGGTTAACGAAAGTAGCCTTTCGCGAACTTCACCGGGCAACGAGGGGGAATTAGCCACATCAAAGCGAAGCTGGACGGCAGTGGCGACTTTATTGACATTCTGGCCACCCGGCCCCGAAGCCCGCATGAACTCTTGTTGGATCTCATTCTCGTCAATCGCGATGGTTGGGGTTACTTGAATCATACCTTGAGCTTATATTAAATAACTGGTTTATGCAATATCCTGCCTAGGGCTGGCGGTAAGATGTCAAGATACTTTCTTAGATCGAGCGTGGCTTAACGAAGGGTAACAAAAGTCAGTATTGTTAAGCGTCTATTTAGAGTGGCCGAACAAGAATGAGCTATAATCAATCAAGAATTATAATAGCCAATTCTTTCTTCTGTCCAATCGATTCTGATATGAAAAGAGTCAATAAGAAGTCCACTAAGGCAACAGTGACCAACTGGCTTAAAGTCATAGCGTTTCTGCTAGACGACGTGCTAGCACTAATTATCATCATATTAATATTACACTTTCTAAAAATCCAGATCCCTTTACCCATTATCATCACTGCGGTAATACTGCTTGGTATCCTTCTGTTCATAATACACAGAGCCATCATACCGGATTTTCGAAGAAAGCCAGTTACAGGACAAGAGGGAATGCTAGGCCTGCAAGGCAGCGTGATTAAAACGCTGAGCCCTATCGGCACTGTTATCGTTGAAGGGGAGCATTGGAAAGCCAAATCTGTTGATGGCGACGTAATACGAACCGATGAAAGTATCGAAGTTGTAGGAGTTGATAGACTAACTTTATTAGTCAGGCGTAAGCCTGAATAAAATTTAGCATCATCCGGCCTAGATTCATTGAGATTAAACAACAATAAAGTTCGTTCACCTTTACCCCACCGTTTATATACCTTATACTAACTGTTTTGGCTTGTGGATGACCTTTGATCTCGTTCCTAACCGTGAAACCTATTGTGGTTTTACTACTAGAACGAGTGTAAAATATTTATGGGATACAAATGATGGTTATCTGGAGAGTGCTGGCAGATATGGTCATGTACCTCCATATTCTCCTCCCGCTCCTTTTAGTTGGGCTTGTAGTGGTTAGTCTATTCAGGGAGGTGGGCTTCCAATGGCGGCTTCTCTGCTATGTGGGCATGGGATTGTGGGTTATCATGGAAATTGTACCTAAATTCGGGTGGACTAAGAATTGCCCACTCACTGATTTAGAATACTCATTAAGAAGGCTTTATGACCCAAGTGAGAGTTGGGTAAGAACTAGGTCACTCCCAGCAACTGTTATATTTAATATTAGCCGGATTGAAGTACCAGAATTCATCTTTACAGTTGTGTTCGGCATCTTTTTGGCTACAGTGGTGGGCGTTGTTATTGCCAGAACAATAATGCAAAGAAGATTAGCAAGAAATGAATCTGACAGCTAAGTATGTAAATCGTCAGCGAAAACGGGATACAATTCGTCACTTTGTGTGACGAATCATGTGCAGTATAATAAATTTAGAAACACATAGGGGCTCAATTGACATTCGCCTTCCACGAGAAAATGACCAACGGCTAAGCGAAGCTCCTAGTAAGTTGCCAGAGTTTATTGAGCACCGAACCGCTGATGAAACGTTAATTGTGTACGATTAGGAAGTTCACGAGTGTTATAAGATAGGTCGCTAGGGGCATTAATAGTTGTTCTCTCAAGTATCAAAATTTACCAACCGACAATAATTATGCAAACCCAGAAGTTTGAAGACATAATAAAGTGCATTTATTTGTTTCGTGACTTCAGGACAAGACGACGCAAATTACCCCCTGAAGCCTTCGCTATAGGACCCAAGCGCGAGCCAAAACCTACCGACGTCATCGAACACGAGATATGGAGCGGTATAGTTGAATGTCCAGATGACGTCAGCATTAGAACAACCGATCACCATGGTAAAGTAATTAAGATGGCGCACGATGTGTGGGGCTATTGGATAGGACTTGTGCTAGATATCCAGCGAATTGTTGAAGAACCAAAGGAGGACGCTCTGGCTTTAGGCTGCCTAAGTGCTGCCGATGAATTTCAAGCTTCCACATACGAGACTCTCACAGGTTTTTACCGCCAGGCAATCGCTACATTGCGACCAGCTATGGAAGGAATCTTGACTGGCATATATTTTCGAACGTTCTCCGACCCCAAAAAGTTTCAGCAATGGGCTGATGGTTTTAGTGGGGGAGAGCTTTGGGTAAAGGACATAAGGACAGCACTTGCCAAGAAGGAGCCTTTCTTAAATCTAGAGTCAGCAGCACCACCTGGGGTTTTTGGATGTCCGGAGGCGTGGGTACCATCACTCTACAAGAAGCTTAGTGCATTTAGTCACAGCAGACCGTATTTTGAGGACGACGGAGGAAAAATTCCCACCACCAACGTAGGTTTGTGGGGCGGATCAAATGGTCCGGTGTATGAACCACGCTCCTTTCGCTTGTGGTATACTTTCTATTTTGATATCGTGCTATTGTCATTATTGCTTGTGGGCTTATCCGAGCCGCGTGTACTTAACGTGTCGAAACCAACAGATATACCATATTTCCAGTTTCTAGAGCGTTTACTTTCCTGCCAGATGATACCCCATCCAGTAGTGAAACATATAATTACTTACCTCAAATCCGTTAAGCTTAGCTCAGAGTCCCTTCCATAAAGTTAGCCAACTTCTATATTGCCGATATAAGCTTCTTCATCCCTTACACCAGTTTGAAATGCTTCCAGTATACGTCACCAAGTTGGATGAAAACTTAGACTCGGACTAAACATCCAGCCAGAATGTGACTTTGGCTGTTGTCTGATTTTTCATGGCTGACAAGATACAATATAATTAACCTTTGTACAATTCTTTATATTGTGTAAAGTGTATGGTAAATTACTAGTATAGTCACATATCCAAAAGCTCCCTACGTATAATAGTCACTGGCATGCTTCTTATTACGTCTATTCTTTTAGTAATGCCGGATTTCAGTTGTAGCGCCTCAATTTCGCAGAATCAACAACCTGCTGAAATCTCGTCAGTGTTAGGACCTCTTATTCCAATTAACCCGGCAGGGGCTATAGTCGAAATAACACTGAAGAATGTGTCTGCGGAACCTATTATTTCTTTAACCGCCAACCTTGAAGCCAATGGTTCCTTCGAATTTGTCTTTGACATTACTCCTTCGAATCCACTGCTACCTAATAAAAGCACTAGTAGCAGGCTCGCTCTAATCGGAGGAGGATTTAACACGGATCTCTCTTATCCTCTGACGATAAATGCGACACTCCAAAATGGAGCCAGATTCGTTTACACCAATCAGGTGAAGATTATAGAACCCCCGCTAAACAAATGACGAGAACCGCATAGATAGATGCTTAACATTCCATCGTTTTGTGCCCTTTGAGGCCTGATATTTTCTAACGAAAACCTTCAGTATCGATAACACAACCTTACAAAGTTTACCCTATGGTTTGCCATAGCGTTTGCTTAATCGTTTGCCATATGGTATGTTTTCTATGTATTGATGGTATATTTCCTATTTATTGGTAGTATATTTCACCGATGATTTAATCATCATGGAGGAAGACGAAGATGAAAAAGAAAGCACACAAACCTCCTAGCAGAATAAAGTACGACCAGTCCCACCCAACAGTGAGCGTGCGGGTTGACCGTGCGCTGTACGATGAGTTACAAGAGCTCCGAGAAATGAGCAAGAAGAGCTTGGGTGATATTCTCAGAGAGGCTGTGAAAAAACAGAAGCCATGGGCCAAAGACGCCTACGATTTAGGACAAAAGGCGGGATACGATTCAGCCAAGCGGGAGTTTGCAGTCACCTACAGGTGCTCCGTTTGTGGAGGTGTCCTGACAGTAACTACTGCAGATGAGAAAAGAGCGGTCGCCCAATATATGAGAGAGCACGGCTGGAAGCATGGCAAATGTGTAGGTTGAAGTGGGCATATATGAAGGTGCAATCGATTGTACACTGGCACTCCAGTCTAAAAATTAGGTGGCTCTCAGACATCTCTGAACAATCCGACATTGTGTGACCTTCTTCACGTATGTAATCCGAAGGTGTCTTGAAGGTAAGATGTGGAAAGCACCGGTTTTTTCGTATCTGTCTTGAAGGTATTGCGAAGGTATAATGCAAAAAGTGCTGGTTTTTCGCATGTGGTTCGAAGGTGTCTTGAAGGTGAGACGTGAAAAGTGCTGATTCTTTCGTATCTGGCTTGAAGGTGTTCCGAAGGTATAATGTGAAAAGCGCTAGTTATTCCGTATCTATCTTGAAGGTATTGCGAAGGTGTTATGTGAAAAGTGCCAGTTATTCCATATCTAGCTGAATATATGTCGAAGGTAAGATTTGAAAGCGGCAACTCTCCTACAGCTATTCCAAAGGTGCGTCGAAGGTATAAATTGATTGACCATAATAGACAGAAGACATGCTAGCGTGGGCGCCCCTGCAAATTAAATTCAGTCATGAAGCCGCTTCTGTTCGTGAATTCAAAATTCTTGCCGAAGTCGGTGTATTTCCAGAAGTGAGTGTTGCAGACCTTGACATCCGAGAAGTACGCGCTGGTCAACAAATTCTCCAGGCGCTGAGGGTTCTTTCCATCTCCACCAACCATCAGCGACCCCTTCAACTCCCCGTATGGCATGGTTACGTGATAATTGTTACCTTCCTGACTTAGATTGATATCGACGAATCTGACCCCAAGGCACCTTTTCACTATTAGAAAACCTGGAACGTTGTTCACTAAGAAGGGTTGCAGCAACCTTCTTTGCTCCTCGGTGGTAGTACCACTTATGTATATACCTCCCTCTCCGCCTTTCACCGGTAGATCAGCAGCTTTTCCCGAGTACAGGTCGGCCACTGCAATCGCTAGTGTCCCCCCTACGTCCACATTGTCAATTTGGCCCTCTTTGATCTGCATTAGCAAAAACGACTTGCAAAGCTCTTCCATGTCCCTGCCTAGAAATAGGGGGCATTGACCCTCTGATGCGCAGCCCTCGATAACGGTACCTCTTACGTTCCAAACCATGATATCCTCCTTTCATTTTGTTGTCACTCTTGTTATTCCCTCATATATAACTACTCACTGCGTAGCATTACATTCCTTCTCAGTATTTGAGAGTGTCATGCCATATCTTCTAAAGTCTACTTGGTGTGTGACTTGCCCCGATATTTGTATCACTTTTATGTTAGAGCCGCAAGCATAATACCCTTGGAAGCAGGCAGTTGGCAATTGAGAGAGATAGGGGGCCAAATCAACAAAACGATGTTTCGTTTTAACACTGATGCTCGTATAATGGAGATACAGAGATAATAAGCGCTCTGGCAATAGGAGGGGATCGTGAAGAGATTTATTTTGTCCGACTTGCATATAGGTCATCCGGAGGCACAATACGACGCTATGGATCAGGCAATAAATTATATCAGTCAGAAGGCCGAAGCTGGCGATCAGATTTGGGGACTGGGTGACTGGTTTCACATGAATGAAATGGGTTTTGATTATTGCATCAGTCAGCCCATGACCCAAAAATATCGGGACCTTGCCATGCATATAGTAACAAGGCTTATACCGGGCAACCATGACAATCAACTCAGAAAGTTCGCTCACATTTCAGGCTCGGTTAACCCTATCAGCCCCATAGAAATAATCGAACCCTTCTGGGAGAACGGTTTCTTCTACTGTCATGGCCACGAATATGACCCCGTTGCCGAACATTTTGGATGGTTTCCTGCGTTTTGGGATCGGCTTCGACATAAAAGAACGCCGGGAGATCTCAAATCTGATACTATAACTGAACAATTTCTTATAGCAGCCCAATTGGTGCACTCATCGGCTTTGATTGAGGTAGCTAAGGAAGCAAAAGATGAAGGCAAGGACTGTAAGGGGATCGTGCTGGGCCATACACATCTTCCGGTGATCCAGGAAGCTCCAGAGCTGCCTTATTTGATTAACGACGGCGACATGAGACATAGTGCCACCTTCGTTGTTCAGGACGAGGATGGGTTCCACCTGATGAGATGGAATTACAGTCAGAACCGCTGGCTAGTAACGTCAAGTCTCCAACCATGACCCTGTATATGCATTCTGTGCATGGCAGACAGCCAATCTAGGGAGCAAAGGTTCGAATTTATATTGGCCCTTAAATAGATAGGGACAGTAATAACCTGTCAGATATCTTTAACAAAATGGCTTGTTGTTACTTATATTTGAGTTTTGTGATGACAAGTCAGCCCGTTCAAGCGAACTAGTAACCTAGCTTTTTGGTGAGAGACCGAGAGAACATCCTCACACTTGGCTAATGAAGAATACACATAAGTTCCAGAGCACGATTCCCGCGTATAAGACAACAAAGCACCAACTACTTATCAATGCCAGCTTGGGCCGACGCCTATGTATATCCCACAGAATAAGTGCACATAGGAGCGCACCTAGTACTTTTATGACCAAGAAATTTGTCTCGCCTACTAAAGTTTGAAGGAATGGATTCCTTTCTTGCCCTAGTCCTCGACTCACAAGAAAGCGGGTTATCAGCCCATCCGAGACTACAAGTGCAATTAGTGCGCCTAGAAGATGCCATATTCTATGAGTACTGGAAAAATAACTCTTGATAGTCTTCAAATCGCCTTCTTCTTCAACCACATACCAAACAAAAGTGTTTGAAACGCTTTTTGATTGTACAACAGGGGCCCTGCAATGTCCAAGGAGGGTTCAGACGTCTCATTTTATTTGCTTTGGTGCACTCGAAACATGCTCGGTCAACTGCGTAGTTGTTACCATAGATTTTTGACTTTCAGTTTATTCAGATGGCTACTATGTGTGGCGATCGACCAACATTCTGACGTTTTGTGTCTTGGCCTGCAACAAATGGCTCCCCAAAGCCTTCTAGCCACTGGCGAGCAGTGGGTTGTGGCTATGCCCCTAGCCCCAGAGCAAGCATAAAACGTATTAAGTACTTGGGTATTGTACTTAGCGGAATATCAGTATAGAATAGCTATAACTGTCCGGGGTTATATCAGAAAACAGACTTTGTTAAAGTGTCGGGGCTAAGCTATGGCGGATTCAATTTTGCAGCAACTAAAAGCAGAACCTCGACTGACTCACGGCAACCTCCAGATAATCGCTTGCGCCGGTGCTGGTAAAACAGACTTTGTTTCCATGCGCATTGCCTACCTGGTAGCCGAAGGTCTCGCCAAACCTGAAAATATCGTGGCCTTCACTTTCACTGAAAGAGCTTCAGAAGAACTCAAATTCCGTATCCGCAGCAAAATCCGCCAGCTTATAGGACATCAGCCCGATATTGGAGATTTATATGTCGGCACAATTCATAGCTTTTGCTTTGAGCTGCTAAAGGAATTCGCACCCGGCTACAGAGGCTTTGATGTCCTCGACGAAGGAAAACGTTACTCCTTTATCACCTCCATACGCAATGAGCTGGGTTACAACGAGCTAGAAGAGTGCCTAGTATCGTCAGGTGCTAAAAAGCCGTGGGGTGTGACCAAACAAGCATGGGTTCTTAGCACGCTTATTCGCGGGATTGACATAGTCCGTGAGGAAATGCGGGCACCGGAAGCTATATCTGCCTGTGAAGCTTTCTGCAGAGCAGTGCATGTGTACGACCAAAAACTCACGGAAAGAAGGTTCCTCGATTTCAGTAGCATGATGTCACATGCTGTTCACAAACTCGAAAGCGACAGCATAATACTTAATGAGGCCAAGAAGAGATTCACTCATATCACCGTAGACGAATACCAGGACATAAACCCAATCCAGGAAAGATTGATTGAGCTGTTAGCTGGTAAAGACGGTAATCTATGCGTCGTGGGTGACGATGACCAATCAATCTACCAGTGGCGCGGTTCCACCGTTGACAATATCATCACCTTCAAAGAACGCTATAAGAACGTCTTCACCCATCCCCTAGCAACGAACTACCGCTCAACAGATGGCGTAATTAATCTCAGTAAGGATTTGATAACCAATAATAAACGACGTCTCCAAAAAGATATCAAACCATCAACCAAGAAATCGGAATCCGGAGATATTTACAAATACTATTTCACTTACCAAGAAGATGAGGCAAAGTTTATTGTTGACCGCATCAAGAGCTTAATTGGAACGGAATGGACGGATAAGGATGGCCGAACCAGAGGCCTAGCTTCCTCAGATATCGCCATCTTCTTCCGCTCAGTGAGATATGACGGCCGCCCCTATCTCGATGCGCTTGAAAAAGCTGGCATTCGCTATGCTGTCTCCGGTATCGGCGGCCTCTTTGAAGCTCCTGAAGTTGATGTTGTATTTAGCATCCTCTCCTACATGGGTGATTTCGGAAAAATTTGGGATAGCGATGTCGGTATTGGCATCACCCCAGATCCGGATTCTATCTATGATCATACAAAGCATATATTTTCACTGCCACGCAAGAGCAGCTTTGTCAAAGCATTGGCACAACTAAGGGACGACTACAAAGGGAAAACGAGAATTTCCCTACAGGAGTTATATGCCGACATACTTGTGCTCTTGGGTGTCAGCAGCCCTGACTTTCATACAGATGATTATGAAATGCAGATGTATAACCTTGGCCGCCTAAGCCAGGCAATCTCTGATTACGAAGGCACCCGGACATATTGTACCTACAGGGATATCGAACGTTTCTGCTGGTTCATAAGGCACTACGCCGAAGGCTCGTATGATGCCGGTGCTGGCGAAGACCCTACCCGCGTTATAAATGCTGTCCAGGTGATGACGCTACACGCCACCAAAGGTCTGGGTTTCCCAGCTGTTTTCATGCCGTATTGCATCGATCGCAAACCGCGCCAAACCGAGCCAGGTTTCCTTGACCCCTCCAATTTCGACTTCATAAGATACCACGGCAGTACCGAAGACGAACGTCGTTTGTTTTATGTAGGCATGACACGAGCTAAGAAGTTTCTGTTTATCACCACCTCGTATGATCCAGGCCCTCGTAAAAGGAAGAAGTCCCCATCACCTTTCTTTAATGAACTGAACGATAAATTTTGCGTTACTGACCTTAGCCCAGACCCCATGCCACGCAACAAACTACCACCCCAACCCTCGGTCGAAGACTACAGATTCCCCACCAATTACTCCGAGCTCAGCGATTACATCCGCTGTGAGTATGATTACAAGATGCGTTATATCTACGGCTTCAACCCTATCATCGTCCAAGCTCTGGGTTACGGTAAACAAATCCACAACATCCTGAACTTCCTACATAAGGTCACCCAACAAACCGGATTTATCCCCACCGACGAACAAATCGCTCAAGCCGTCATCGACCACTTTTACCTTCGCTACGCCGCCCGTGAGCAGCAAGATACCCTGCGAAAAAGTGCCCTCCGCAGCGTTCTACGCTATGTCGGCATGTGGCACGAAGACTTTTCCCTTTCGTTAAAAACCGAGCGCCCCTTTGAAATGGACGTCGATAGTGCCTTGGTCAGCGGCTCCATTGACCTGCTCAAACGCCGCTATCCCAAAAACGATATCCTCGAAATCATAGACTTCAAAACCGGCAACGAGCGCAAATTGGATGAGGATCTCCACTTACAAGTCCAACTTTACACCGTAGCCGCACGCGAAGCCCTGAGTTTGGACGTCCAGAAAGCCTATGTCCATTTCCTTGATGTCGAAAAGCAACAGCGTGTCGAAATACTCATAACCCCACAACAATTAAAATTAGCCATGCAAACCGTAAAAGATGCCATCACCGGCATTACCACCCGCCACTTTGGGCGAAACCCCAGAAACAAGAAAGTCTGTGAGGGCTGTGACTGGAGAAAAACATGCCCCGGAAAGCAAAGCTGACTGAATCTTATCAAGGCCACAGGCAAAGGCTTAGACGAAAATTTGACAAGTCTGGCTTCCAAGGCTTTCACGATTATGAAGTCCTCGAGCTGCTCCTGACCTTCATCATCCCCCGCAAAGATACCAAGCCCATCGCCAAAGAGCTGCTTAAAAGATTCAAACATCTCCCCGGAGTCTTGTCCGCCGAAATAACTCAGATAGAACAGGTCAACGGTATCGGCCAGCAAGCCTCTCAGTTCCTCAAAACAGTCGACGCTTTCCTCGGTTTCTATTTTGACCAGAAAGCCTTAAGTGGCGATATCCAGTTCACAGAATTGTCCCAATTGATTGACTACTTCAAAGCTACTATCGGCCGCAATTCAAACGAGGTGATGCGCGTCCTTTATCTTAACAGCCAGAACAAGCTGCTCCATGCAGAAAACCTCAGTGAAGGCACTGCCTCTGAAACCGTGGTTTTGCCCAGAAAAATTGCTGAAACTGCCCTTAAACAACATGCCACCACGGTAATCATCGCCCATAATCACCCCGGTGGCCTTCCTGAACCATCAGAAAATGATAACGCCATAACCCATCAGATTAAGAATGCGCTGCAAACCGTGAATATTAGTTTGCAAGAGCATGTAATTATCGCCCAAGATGGCTTCTACAGTTATCGCCAAAACGGGACGCTAGGTTGAAGGAGGCACGAAATGGCAGAAGCGAATGTTAGCGAAATGCCCACCGGTCTTTACTGGAAAGGCAAGAAAACTGAGGTAGAACGCATTTCTTTGCCTTTTCAAACCATCGAGATAATCAACGAAAGCCGTGCCACCCGGGAGAAAGAAAAGGGCACCTTTTTCAAAACTACTCCTGATACCACCTGGTATAACCGCCTCGTCTGGGGAGACAACAAATACATAATGGCTTCCCTTCTGGAAGAATTCGCTGGAAAGATAAACCTGATCTACATCGATCCCCCTTTTGCCACCGGTGCTGACTTTAGTGTCAAAATGGAAATTGGCGATGTCGCGTGGGAAAAAGAACCATCAGCTATTGAAGATAAAGCCTATCGCGATACTTGGGGCAAGGGTCTCGACTCATATCTGCAGATGATGTATGAGAGACTGGTTTTGATGAGGGAGTTGTTAGTGGATAATGGCTCTATATATGTCCATCTTGATTGGCACGTGGGGCATTACATCAAAGTCATCATGGATGAGATTTTCGGAAAGGACAATTTTAGGAATGAGATACATTGTAAGCGGGTGCGCAAGAACGTTCAAGAATATGAAGCTGCAAAGAGACTAAATGTGGCTTTGGATCTAGTACTCTTTTATGCAAATAGTGACCTACACCACATAACGCAGCCCCGCTCAGAGCAAAAACTGGGTGAGAGGTGGCATGCTTTTGATGCACCTGAACTGAGAACTGATATGGATTATGAACTATTCGGAGTTAAACCGCCACCAGGTAGACACTGGATGTGGGAGGAATCGAAAGCTAGGGAAGCCATCAATCAAGGTTTGTTACGAAGAAACCCAAATAGTGGCAAACCTGAATATAAAGTGATATCCGAGAACCCAATTGTGAGCACTCTATGGGATGATATCCCAGCCTATTCATTTCAGCATGATTTTGCGACCGAAAAAAGTGAAAAGCTGCTTTCCCGTATATTAGAGACCTCAACAAGTGACCGCGATCTCGTCGCCGACTTCTTCTGTGGCGCGGGCACTGCCGGTGCCGTTGCTGAAAAGATCGGCCGCCGCTGGATTATCGCAGATTTGAGCCGCTATGCTATTCACGTAACCCGCAAGCGGCTGCTTGGCATCGACCAGTGCAAGCCTTTCATCGTCCAAAACCTGGGCAAGTACGAGCGGCAGTACTGGCAAGGCATCACCTTCAAAAAACGCTCCAACGAGCAGATACCGATTTACGAATACATCCAGTTTGTCTTGAATTTGTACAACGCCGAGCTACTCTCCGGCATGATGCACGTCCATGGCAAAAAGGGGCGCCGTCTAGTTCATGTTGGTGCAGTCGACGCCCCGGTAACGCTATCTGAAATCAAAGAAGCCATCACCGAGGTCAAGAAATCCGGCCAGGATTCGCTTGATGTCCTCGGTTGGGAATGGGAGATGGGCTTACATGATGTGGTTGAGAAAGAAGCCAAAACAGAAGGAGTGCATTTACGTTTATTCAGTATCCCCCGCGATGTTATGGACCCCCGTGCCGTAGAGAAGGGCGATATCACCTTCTACGAATTAGCTTATCTGGAAGTGGAACCTGCCTACGATAAGCATAATAACCAATTCTTTGTTGAGTTAAAAGACTTTGCTATTCCAAATCTGGACATGGTGCCACCTGAAGTCAGAGACAAAATTAGGAAATGGTCGGACTATATCGACTACTGGGCGGTGGACTGGGACTGGAACCAGGATACCTTCCGCAACATGTGGCAGTCCTACCGCACCCGCAAAGACAGAACTCTACAGCTCAAAACCGATGGCCACACCTACGAGACCCAAGGTGAACACCTCGTCATGGTCAAGGTCATAGACATTTTCGGCAATGACACAACCAGAGTGGTGGAGGTGAAGAGCTGATGGCCAAAAAAGCAAAAATCGATAAAGCCAAACCCATCATTTCCTTAGAGCAGAAACTTCCCGACGTCCCCGGTCGTGACCCTTATTCACCACCATCTCAACATCTGGTAAAAGACGGTAAGGGCGGCTACCTTGTTGAGAGTTTCCGTCGTCCTAGCAAAACTCTCTTAGTCAACCAGATACGCGAGGAGGTAAACAAATGGCGCGATAGCGGATATGTTAAACCAGCAGGCATCTCCAATACTTCACTCCGGTTACTCCAATGGTGGTTCGATGAAACCCATTTTTCAGACGACGGCCAAGTTTTTGAATACTACTTCGCCCAGCGTGAATCTATCGAGACCATTATCTATCTCTACGAAATAAAGAAACTCAGAGATGCTGCCGAGCTGGTCTTTGCCTACATGGACCCGCGAGCCTATGCCGATGACTTGTTTACCACCCGTAAGAAAATTGAGCAGACAGCCAGAGACGAAAGGATACTTACCCGCGTTGTACCAGAGACCGGACTGGTCGCCCATCAGGAACTGCCTGCCCCTGACCACTACCGCTACGCCATTAAAATGGCAACCGGCTCCGGTAAAACATTGGTCATGGCCATGGCGGTGGCTTGGTCGTTCTTCCATAAGAAATTTGAGCCGGGTTCATTTTTGAGCAAGTCATTCCTGTTTATCGCCCCCAACGTCATCGTTTTCGAACGCCTCAGGGAAGACTTTGAAAATGGCAAGATCTTCCAGGATTGGGACTTAATACCTGCTGAGTGGAAGCATGACTGGCAAATGACCTTTATCATGCGTGGTGAGTCCCGCAAAAGCACCACCGAAGGCACTTTGTACCTGACTAATATCCACCAACTATACGAAGGCCGCGACGCCGAGAAGGAAGTTGACCCGGTTACCCGGCTCCTTGGCCCTAAACCGAAAGACGCCACCGGCTCCTGGGAAGAGGACATCTTGGAGCGAGTCCAGAAACACAAGGACTTGCTCATTATCAATGACGAGGCCCACCATGTTCATGATACAGACCTTGAGTGGTACAAAGTTATTTTAAACCTACACAAAAATCTAAAGGAAAAACATTGCACCGGATTGTCACTCCAACTCGATTTCTCAGCCACGCCCAAAGACCAGAATGGCACTTTTTTCCCTTTTATTATCTGCGACTACCCGCTTGCTCAAGCCATCGAAGACCGCATTGTCAAAGCCCCATTGATAGTCCACCAGATTGACAAAGCTGATCCGGAAAGATATTCCCGTGCCAGCGTAGCCTTCGGCGACTGGATAAACGTCGCCATCTCCCGCTGGCAGGAACACTACAACGCTTATAGCAAGGTCGGGAAGAGGCCGGTGCTTTTCATCATGGCAGAGAACACCACAGACGCCGATGATATCCACGATTTCTTGAAAACCAAGGCCGAGTTTAAAGGTGAAGGCCGGCTGCTGCTTATTCATACAGACAAGAAGGGTGAAGTAAGCAAAAAAGACCTGAACGATGCTCGTAAAGCAGCACGGTCCATTGATCTGCCCACCAACAAAATCCGTGCCATCGTCAGCGTTTTGATGCTGCGCGAAGGCTGGGACGTGAAGAATGTTTCTATCATATTAGGGCTGCGCCCCTTCACTGCTAAAGCCAATATATTGCCCGAGCAATCAGTTGGCCGTGGCCTGCGTCTAATGAGCGGCATCGGGCCTGATTACATCCAAATCGTAGAAATCGTCGGAACGGAGAAATTCGAGGAATTTGTCAAAGGCTTGGAAGTAGAAGGTGTCGGTGTAGGTTTAACCAAAGAGCCGCCTTCGCTGGGCGTCCACATTTATCCCATGAAGATAAAAGACAAATATGATATTACCATCCCAATACTGACCCCCACCCACACCCGTGAATTCAAAGGGCTCAGTGACCAAATACTTGACAGTCTGCCACCAAATCCAAGAGGCCTTTCAATCACTGAAGGGACCGTTAAGAAGGTGCAATTGGTCGAATCAGTGACACAGCAAGTCGTCGCCCAAAAACAGGTAACCATAAGTACCGGCTTGCCGGAAGCAAACGAAATCCTCACTCACCTGACTAATCGCATCTGCAAAGAGGTTCACATAGATGGTCAGTTTGCCACCATATATCCTATCGTCAAAAAATATGTACGCTTTATTTTCTTCGGTCGGGAAGTGGATGTGGAGCACGAACGAATCCGCCGTCTTCTTTCAGACACCCGCACCGCGCAGGAAATCATTTCCACTCTCGCCAAGACCATAGGCAAAGAAACCATTACCAAGATAACCTCCGAACTCAGCCCTGAGCCGTTACATTTGCTTGAGTTGGATGGCTTCTACTGGCGGCGAGCTTGGATAGAGTGTAATAGAACGGTTTTCAATATAACTCCCTGCTACAACGATTTCGAAAAGCATTTCGCCCAGTTCCTGGACAAAGCCGACGACATCACCAAATTTGCCAAACTAGCAGAAGAATACACTAAATTTAAGATTGAGTACTTAAACCATAAAGGTGCCATTTCCTACTACTATCCTGACTTCGTAGCCGAACAGCAGCTGCCTGATGGCTCTTTAAAAATGTGGCTCATTGAGACAAAAGGCTGGGAGCTGCCAGATGTTCCACTGAAAGATGCCAGGGCAATAGGCTGGTGCTCTGATGCCACCAGGCTAACAGGTGTCTCTTGGCAATATCTTAAAATAAACTACATTGACTATGTCGCCCTAACCAACAACCTATCTCAAATTCCATTCTACTCATTTGAAACATTAAAGACACAGCTCGAAGCCAGATCCGGCGGCGCCAAAATGAACTTGTGAGTGCAGCATCCAGCACTATCTAGGATGCGCCAAATTATCGTTGCACAAAACTGACTATTGTTGGTTTAGTCGTTGGAGTATATAATTACGAGTTGGAGGAATCATGAAAGTTAGTGAACTTCAACAACAGCTTGGCAAGTTCAATCCCAACTTGGAGGTTCTGTGCTATACCGAAGATGCACGATTCGTTAAAGCTGGGACAAAGTTTACGTTGCTCGACATAGACAAGGTTACTGTCATACAGGGTGAGCGAGTGCGACTCGACGATGGAACTCCAACACTTAAGCTAGGCAAAAGCCACGACTCAATCGAGCTGGTCGCCTTGGAATCTACATCTGACTTCTAGTTGGCCATAGCTGATTACTACGATTAATAGCAATGATTTACACTGGGTAACTAAATTCTATCCAACAATCCTCGGTTTTGTTTAGCCCACCTTACGCCCACATGGAAGGATATTCTAGAACAGCGAGTCAAGTGAAATTTTTACTACACGTGGTCTCGTATGATAGCATTATATTGAACCATCGGTCCTATTGAGCAGGAAGCTCGTTGACTTTGCTGGAGGATATCCTTGGGAGAGCCAATACGTCCCCGCTCACACATTCTCGAAGACATCTCGCGAGACACTGTAAAGACTATCTTTCATATGGCAGGTTGGGTTACCGTGGACCTTTCACCTGACTATGGGGAAGATGAGCTGGTTTTCATATATGAAGCTGGTCGTGCTACAGGAGAACTTTTCTTTGTTCAACTAAAATCTGTGGCGTCAGACAGATATTACTCCCGGTCGTGTGATTCTATTCGCTACCCGTTGAGAACTGCATCGCTGCGTCGCTGGGAGAAGCTCTCATTACCTGTAGTCCTAATTACATACCTCTGTGACAGCGCTAAGTGCTATTGGCTGGTCATACAATCCTATTTATCAGAAAAAGGTGTCAACCTAGCCGAGGTCCGTTCTAAGACTACGGCTGTCCACATACCACTGCAAAATGTCCTAACAAGCGATACATTGCCATATCTGAGGCAGGCCGTTTCAGAGTTACTCAGACGTTTGGCAAAACTGGAATTGATGTCATTAAGAAAGGCTCTCAAAGATACGGAGTCTCAGTTAGATATAATTATAACCTGGAGTGACGAACTTCAAAGCGAGAAAAGAGCCTTTGAGGAAGCTCTACATCGTCACGAGAAGGAGCAGATTGCCAAGTTCCCCTCGTTATACCGGCATTATGGCAGAGTCAGTCATGCAAATTCCGAACGGAGTTACCTATTTCAAATGCTTCGGCGAAGAATTAAACAAGTACCTAGGAAAAAGGTAGCCAAAGCCGCACTCGAACTGCACCAAATTGATCCCAAACTGGCAGTGCTACAGGCCATGCTCCTTGAGCGACATCCCAGCGGGATCACTCAGGTGCTGGTCAGTCAATTGAGTCAACTCCAATTGCTCCTAGCCACAATAGCAGGTGGATTGGATAACCTCTTGCGAAGTACCCTACTTACTGCCCCGTGGGACGCATGCGAAATCGCTCAGAACGTAGAAAGGGCGCGGGCTGTAATTGAGGAGATGAAATGGACAGCCTTGGATCTGGTTTTGTGAGGTCCCGATCAGAACAATGATTGACCAAGCCCCGTCGCATCTCGGGATTTTGCAGGGATACGGCTTGTCCGTTCCCTTGCGCTCGTTGCACAATGTGGCGTGTTGTCTTCGCCGAGAAACAATTGTCCTGCATGTATCCTTTATTGCACAAACACTCAAATCGTGCAATCTCACATTACTCTGGGTTCTTCTCGCTTGCTGCTAAAGAAACACCAAGGTAGAATAAGGACATGAGGAACCAGTTTGAATCCCGCCTGGGGACAAGATAGCGCCAAGTTTGTACCTAAGTGAAGCCAAAAGTGTCCGAACTCGGGTTCGGCAGAACAGGAGAAAGGGAGGCTATCTTCCTTAAGCCATCCCCTGTAATAACCAACGAGAATAAAGTGATGACGATTGACACCAACCAGCTAAGGTCTGAACGAAACAAGCTTTTTCAGCAGTGCGTGAGGGTAGACTCGTTCCAAGAGCTGCTTGAGACTCAGCTGGCGATTGCTGACTCAATTCGCCGAGCCGAGCGCCTCTTAAAAGGCGAACGCGATACTGGTTTACAGTTCTATATTGAGCGCCTTCGCCTCTATGCAGATGGGCTAGTTTGGCTTGTCCTACACCCTCACGTTGTCCGTCAGTTGGCAAAAAATGCCGACGTCTCGAAGTCACTTCTAGACCAGAGAGAGGGTTTTGAGTTAGTTCTGCAGTCCGCACGTAACCACTTCAAGAAACTTCGAGTTCCCGTATTCATCGCTGATATCACAAATGTTATAAAGATAGGCGACCTCATTGTCGTGACCAATAGAGAGGCCCCGATGATTGTGGAGTCGAAAAAGAGATTGCCAAAGCCTCAACATCTCATGCAGGGTCGGATAGGCCGGCAGGTAAGTAGAGCTATGGGCACACTAAAGTATCTGCGCGACGGAAGCGCGAAAGTATATGGCGATGACCACTACCGGCACACTATAGAAACGCCATATAAAGCACAGCGAAATTGGGAAATTGTAGACAAGGTATGCGCCGACGGACTTCATGATGGCTGGGCCGAGAACAAGGTGTCCGAACATGAAGTGATGTGGGCTTATGCAAAGGGGCAAGAACACAGGCTGCAACCTGAAATCCGGCAATGGGATAAAAGGGATTCCGTGCAATTTCTCGGCACCAGCCTTGGTCTAATGAACATGAGAGACGGGCTTTTTCCGCCCCCTGGGGTCTGGCCAATATCCACTGAGGCACGCTTCGCTTTACTAGAAGAGGATGTTGTTCTAGTACATCTCCTCTATGGTTCTGCCTTCGAGCATAGATCGGAGACTGGAGAATCCATAAGGGTTGACTCGGAAAGAGATTTCCCCGTCATTGTCACCACAGGTGGGAAGGAATACCCGCTTTCACGGCGTTTTATTTACGACGTGTTGTACGGGTTTGAAACAGTGGGAAGCTGTATTGAAGGGCTGTTTCAGTTCGCCCGTCAGCTTCATGAACAGTTGCCGGCGGATTTACCCAAAACTTCGGAGACAAAGCCTTCGATTCACCATGTGAGCACTATTGAGCAGGTGATGACACTAGCACGGGAAACTACACAGAGCGAAAATGGCCTTGTAGCCATCGCACCAGACTTACTCGCGAAACTCCAACGGAGGCGCAGTATCTTCAGGCCGAAGGGCCGAAAGACTTCTGCTCGCCGAGCCGGTTGGGGTTCCTATGTAGTCACAACAATGGCGGAGTTGCGGAGGTTACTGGACAGCGGTCTGCGCCGTTAGCCTGAGGGCTTTCTATTTCTAGCTTGTGTCCTGCCATCAGCCAAAGCCATAATGAGCCAGAAATCTAAGAAATTTCGGATTCCCCCCACACGAGGACTCGTTTGGGAATAGCGGCTTTCACGGCACAAGATAGCGTTCTGTTAATTGATGTTGAATCTGGTAAAGCCATTGCTTGGGTGACCGGCAGACAACAGCCAGCACAACAGGTGTGTTATAATCATGACGGAAGGATCACTTCCAAATAGAGCCGGAATTAAGTCTTACGGAATCTCCGCCAGGCGCAAAGCTAATCAAACTCGACAAGAGCAAGTAAGGAGGGAGCAATGTCATTAGTAATTGCAACTTACGTGCCGGAAGGCGTTGTAATGGCCTCAGATAGTCGGCAGTCGATAACTATTGAAGGAAAAACACCTGAGGGGAAAGATTTCAAGGTTGAGACAGTTAATTCCGACGCTGTCACGAAGACTTTTCTTCTCGAAAAACAGGGGGTTGGGATCTCCAATTTTGGGCAAGACTTGCTTGCAGGTGTACCAATGGCAAGTTATATTAAAAAATTCATCGAGGAGGAATTGGCAGCCGCTGACGACGTAATGACGATTCCCAAAAAACTGATTGAATATTTCCGAAAATCATTCCCCACTGCTGACGCAGGTTTTCATGTTTGCGGCTACAAGAAAGAGGGAAAGGTTAGCATACCCCATGTCTATCATTGTCACGTGGGTCGCAATACTATGGAGAGAAGAAACATTAAATCTGACGGCTCACTTGCTTACGGCGCTACTTGGTCTGGACAAATTGACATTCTCGTTTCTATTGTCAATCCCGTGGTCATCAAAGATGACAAAGGTGTTGATAAGATAATTCGAGCACCAGCGCCGATTATTTGGGATGCAATGACACTTCAAGATGCAATCGATTTCTCAATCTATGCGATCCGGACTACTATCGACACTATGCGTTTCCAAGCGCGGCCAAAAAATGTCGGTGGTCCCATCGATGTTTTGCTCCTAACCCCCGACGAGGTCAGATGGATCTGCAAGAAGGAATTGCACAATTAGACGAAAGCGAACTCTTTGTGCTGTGCCGTTAGGTTCAGTGCCATAAGCATTGAACGAAAGGGCGGTTTGTTTAATCCTAATGAATTCAGAAGCCGTTACGATAGCTATTTGCCCATTGTCGATGGGATCCATTTCGCATTGGTTGCTAAATGTTCCCAGAATGCCGCATAGCCAGTAAAAGCCCAGATAATACCGACAACAAGCAGCACTATTATTGTGATCAAACGCAACACTTTATTCGTATGCCAGCAGAGGTTGATTGCTACAAGTATTCCTCCAACACCTGATAATATAAAACCTAGTCCTGCAGCTAGTGGCTCATTAGTCATGCCTAAAGTAATAATGCGGGGGCCTATTGTAAGAGGCACTAGACTCGAAAAAAAGGCGTACAGGCCTATTGCGAATAGGTCCCAGTCTTTTGCTATTGCCCACGCCGCTCCAAGGAACAATACCCCATAAAGGGCAGATGTGCTGCCATAAGCTTCATTGTAAGAACCGGGTAGAGGCCAAGTGAAGCTCATATGCAAACCTGTTGCCAGCGCAATAAACCCTATTACAGCAAAGGCAGGGCTCCATCTTTTTCGGTTTGCGCTATCGATGTCTTTATACAAAAAGTATGCCAGCAGAAAAAATCCTGCAGTCATGTTGACGAGCATGAGACTAACATAATCAATAAACATGTTCATCTCCTATTTTTTCGCTTGCCCTAACGGCCTATTGCCATGGGATTTTCCTGTAAGCCAATAGGCTCGAGACTAATTGTTTAAACAGCTAGCGATTGTATCGAGAGTAAAATTGTTTGTCAAGTCACTGGACTGGAATCTTGTATGCCAGTGTTTAATATCTTGAATTAAGACCTTTAGAGATAGTGGTGATTGGTGATAGTGTATTACTAAAAAATAACATACCATTGTCAAAAGAGGATTTAGTTGAAGAAAGTCTCGGAGTTCCCTCTGCTAGAAGTCAAAAACTGACAGCTGCATCACCTCTAGTAGCTGGCACCTAACATGCTATAATTTCATCGCTGCTCTCATGCCTGACTAGGACTAGCCGCTTTCTTCCTGTGGTCGATGCAAGAGCCTGCGGGGGCTCCGGTGGACTTTCGATTATCCCGGGAAAGCGGCGTTCAGAAGTTGCATGCCAAGTAGCGCCAGCACTATAGTGCAAGCTACTCCTCCTGCAGCCAGTGCCACAGCTATAGAAGTCATAATGACACTCCCCAGGCCTCCGAGCCAGACGGACAGAGCTAACCCCACAGTAAAAATGAAGAAAAGGCTCCCATAAACTATCTTGCTCTTCAAAATATGCGATTGGCCTAAATGGCTAAAGCGAATTTTGCCGTCCAGTAGTCCCACCAAGAAAGCTATAAGGACTAGCAGAGGAAGGAACGAAGCCATTACCTTAGTGGTGCAGATTAAAAACTCTTCTACCGGTCCGGAGAAAAAGAATGTGGCGATTGAAAATACCAAAACGGCGACAGCAAATGAAGTGGGAAAATGCACCGCAATCGGATGAAGATGGAAGTCTAGAATTCTTCGGCGCGATTCTGACATGGGGTCGGTATATGGCTCGAACATTTGCCTCGGTACACCGCAAGCAGGGCACTTATCTCCTAGTTTCTCCTCAACCATAATGTAGCCGCAAGCTTTACACCGAACCAATTTCTTCACTTATGTCCTCCTGCTCTGATTTCAGTGTAGCATTCACATAAGCCACGGACAAGAGGTTTATTATTAAACTTTTGTAAAGTTTTTTATATCATGACCACTGGCGACATATCCATGCATAGGACAGGATATCCGGCTTAAGAGTGTTAACAAGCACTGCCTGCCAGTCCCCAGACATGTTACGTGTTGCTACCATGTATGCCTGGAAGCAAAAGTTTTGCCCTGAATAGCACCAATCTGGTAGCGGAAATTGTTCACCATAAGTGAAGGCCACAGGGAAGGCTTGTAACGCCAGAAACGGCTTTTCTTGAGGTAGCGGGGGCTGAAATAGAGGCGCAGGCCTCCACAAAAGATGGCGCGATTCAGCTCTCTGTTGCTCAGATATTTCGTACGCACATTACAGATAAATCCGTTATAACGGCTGTAATCCTCTAAGTTAGTGATAAGACCTCTGCTTAGCAATTGCTCACGTGTTTCCGTCTTCGGATAAGGCGTCAGACACTGCATGATAGGATGGTCGACATCCAGGTCAAGGGCAAACCGAAAGGTAGACTGTATATCCTGCCATGTGTCGTCGGGATGCCCCAGTATGAAACCACCAAACACGCATATCTCCTGTTCCTGTAGTAAGGAGATGGCGCGCTTAGTGTTTTTAAGGACGCCAACTTTACCCATAGATTCTAAATTCCTTGAAATGCCACTTTCAATGCCTAGAAACACCCAGCGGAAACCGGCTCTACCTAACAGTTCCGCCAGTTCAGGGTCGGAGGCGATACCCGGAACACTAGCCTGAATGGCATATGACATCGTATTTAGATTCTCATTGATGATAAGGCTGCATAGCTGCTTGAGGCGCGGAATGTCCAAGGTGATGTTGTCGTCAACAAAAAAGACTCCTTCTATACCCTTGCGATTCAGTTCATGCAGTTCCGTAATCACTCGCTTTAATGCAAACTTTCGGATGGAACGGCCGTACATCCTGGTGATACTGCAAAAACGGCAGCGCATGGTGCAGCCGCGTGAGGTCTCAACACAATCGAAACGATGGCCTAAAAAGCGTGCGGGGTTCAAAACCCTGCAGTCACGATTTGGTAGCTTCAAAGTCTCGAGGTTTACTAGAGAAGCTGGTGGATTGTGATGAAATTTGCTATCTTTGCGGAAGGACAATCCGGGAATCCGGCGGAATTCCCTTCGGCCGGAAATCAGCTCTTGTACCAAACTCGGAAAGGTGGCCTCCCCTTCGCCGCGAATAATAAAGTCGAATAGCTCCACTTCAGCTCCTAAGGTAAACTCCTGATACATTAGGGAAGCATGGTATCCTCCCAGGACAACTACCACATTAGGATTCATGCTCCGGCAGATGCGCGCTACATTGCATGCGCTGGCAAACTGGAAGCTCATAGCGCTCAGTCCCACGATTTCCGGCTTAAATTCTTCTATCAATCGTTGAAGTAGCCTGGTAATACGCCGATTGTGGAAGACCAGGTCGATTACTTTAACGTCGCATCCCTCTAGATTGCCGGCGATGGAACACAACCCCAGGTTAGGCACTCGCATAACCGGGTCTAAGGCAGAGACGGTATCGGGCATGGCAACGAGCAGAACTCTCATCTAATAATATTTTACTATAATCTGGCTCGAAATGGTGGGCTGCGCGGTAAATCTATTGACTATGTGCGGTTTATTAAGTAGATTTACGATATAGGCCATAATTAGAATATGCCATATTTAATGAAGGCATCTATAAGTTACCTAGTAAAATAGGCAGGTAGTAAGAAGGTCAGCTATAAAAGTTTGCGCGAATGGCGTACTTGTGATGAAAAAGTGGAAGGGCCCTACAATTTAAGCCGATTAGTCTTAGTTTTGCGCAAATTGTATCTGGTTGGTTTTAGAAATGCAGCCGCCCCGAATAGGGGGTTTTCGGCCAAAAAATCGCCGGGGTTTGAAACCCCTCTGATAGGCTATTCTAGGTAGTTCCTTATAGTGCCCCCATCGCACCAGCCCACAGGCCTTCGCGTGCGGTACTTAATTTGACAGTCGTCTCAAGACTTTAGTAAAATAAG
This sequence comes from uncultured Chloroflexia bacterium, assembly GCA_963754385.1. Taxonomy (GTDB): domain Bacteria; phylum Chloroflexota; class Dehalococcoidia; order GIF9; family UBA5629; genus 9FT-COMBO-48-23. Next base: position 209,472 of record CAVWGE010000003.1, read on the forward strand.
TCTATTAAAATATACTTATGGAGATAAGGCAATGGACAATATTGAACACCAAGCAACTATATTCAGCGCCCTGGCCGACCCCACGCGGCTAAAACTATTGAAGTTGCTCCGCCGCCAGCAGGACCCGGATGCCCTTTGCGTGGGGGCCTTAACAGGTCTCTTGGGAATAACACAGCCTGCCGTTTCCCAGCATCTTCGTGTGCTCAAGTCAGCCGGGCTGGTCAAAGGACAAAGACGGGGCTACCATGTCCACTATTCGGTTGACTTAGAAACCATTAAACACTGTCAGGAACTCGTAGGAGAAATTGGAAGCTCAGGCGAACAGGCAGAAGGAGACCCCTGTTCCAATTGTAACAAAGGGAAAGAATCAGAAGGCCCTGCCGGTACTGCAGTCTAGGCCCCGAAAAGATAGTTAAGCCGGTGACAAATATGAGTTCGCATAACGACGTGCCAATGCAGGTTCGTGACTTCACCAAATATTACGGTAATCTTCGTCAAATATTCACAAAACTATGATATAAACTATACCCAGTGTCGCCGGACATGACATTCAAAATCCATACGCGACCATTATCAAGATAAAGTCAGGCAAATGTTTCATTACGCGATAAAAGAGCTTCTGAAAAGAAATAGGCTATACCTGCTCAATGTCATGACTATCGGTCTAGTCACGTTGATGGTCATTACCTTGAACAGCCTGTCAGCCGCCTATAGAGAAGCAGCCAGATTACCATTCGAAGATATTCGAGGAAACATTATCATACAGAGAAATGGGAATGTTCCTGAGACTACATCAGGAGTTTTATTATCCTGTTCGCTGGCGCCGATCCCACATGAGCTAATATCTCAAATAGGCAAAATTGACGGAGTAAAAGATATTTCCGCCGCCCTTTCGCTATGGGTTTTTGACCCGGATAACTTCAAACGCGCCTCAGGGGTCGACTTCCACGATAGCTTTGGCAAAAGCTTGGCCGCGAAATTGATTGAGGGCTCCATTCCCAATACAGATAATAAAATACTCGTTGAAAAGACCTATGCCCAAAAGTATTCTCTCAAAGTAGGCCAGGAAACTACTATATCGGGCCAGCACTTTACAGTCGCTGGGATTGTAGGCACTGCTGGAAACGAGGTAATGGCATCCGACATTTATCTTAATTTGGGAGCCGCTGAAGAACTGGCCTACCAATCAAGAAACCTGCAGCAGACAGAGACCTTCAATAAGACAGATGTTAATATGATATTTGTTAATGCTAGCCAACCCGACCTCAAGGCCGTAACGCAGAAGATAACAGGAATTGTAGCTGACTCAAGTACAAATGCAGGAAAAACACCCCTGGGACAGGCCATCGGCAGTTACAGTATCTACACCCCAGCATCCTTCGAGAACCAAATATCCACAGTTTTCCGCGTGTCGGATAAATTGACCTGGATTATATCCCTGATACTTTTTATTGGAGCTGCGATAGTGGTTGCCAGAAACGCCCTGCGTATTATCCTGGAAAGGAGAAGGGAATTCGGCATCATGAAAACTGTGGGCTTTAAAAATCGAGATATACAAAGTGAAGTTAACTTGGAAACGTTCATTCAAGTTCTTGCCGGCTTTCTTATCGGCCTTGCTGTGTCAGCCATTGCCGTTGCTGCCCTGAGCCATACCACGGTATCCATAGCCATACCCTGGGAACTAACTGCCTATCCTCATTTTCTGCTCAGCAACCCCAGCCAAGCAAATGTCACTCAAATGCACTTACTTCCAATCAAATTAGAGCCACTATATGTACTGGTGTCATTTGCAATCATTATGGTGGTCGGCTTGGCCACTTCATTTCTGAGCGTTTGGCAGATAAACAAACTCAAGCCTATGGAGGTAATGAGACATGAATAATATTGTTACCGTGAATCAACTGTCGAAGACGCTGGGTAATATCAGAGTCATTGATCGCGTGTCCTTTAATATAGAAAAAGGTGAATTCCTGGCTATACAGGGACCATCCGGGTCCGGGAAAACCACGCTACTTGGTCTCTTGGCAGGTTTAGAAAAGGCAGATGAGGGTGATATCGTAATTTCGGATAAAGAATTGACCTCGATGACTGAGGACGAGCTCGCGATATTCCGAAGGTACAATATCGGTTTTGTTTTTCAATCTTTCAACCTTATACCTACGCTCAATGTAGTGGAGAACATCGCTCTTCCGCTGTTCCCAGAACACATATCCAGAAAAAACATGTTCGAACGGGCTAAAGAAGTGGCGAAGGCTGTCGGACTGACCGAAAGACTAGACCATTATCCCAACGAGCTTTCTGGAGGTGAGCAGCAAAGGGTGGCGATAGCTAGATCGTTGATAAATGAGCCTAAACTCATTCTTGCCGATGAACCTACCGGCAACCTCGATAGCAAGACTGGTCAGATGATAATCGAACTACTGCGTAAGCTAAACGGTGAGAGAAGGCAAACAGTGGTATTGGTAACGCATGATGATAGGATAGCTAAAGAATCCGACCGCATAATCAAGCTCTTAGACGGGAGAATAGCACATGAGAATTAGACCAACCAGTTTAACCGCGATGCTTTTGCTGGGAATGCTGATAATCGGCTTTCTGGCTTCGACCGCGTGTTCCCCACAACCCTCTGCCAGCAGCACGGCTACCCAATCCCAACCAGTAACTGGTCTACCGGGCAATAACGAATCTGCGTCACCCCCTTCTGCAGCAACCCAGCCTTCCAAAGAAGTCGGCCCATCCGCAGCTCCAGCAGGTCCTGTTAGCGTTGTCATTGCTGGATACATCAATCACGGCCCGATGCAACCGACGGTGCGTGCCATTAAGGAAGTACTTTCTAAATATGATGATAAGGTCACTGTCACCTGGGTTGACTTGAACACAACGGAAGGACAGAGGTATTTCCAGCAGCACGGGCTTACCGCGCACATGAATGTCATAATAAATGGCACGTCGAGATATCAGGTTAACGGTAAAACCGTAGATTTCTTGTGGTTTGAAGGCCAGCAATGGACTAAAGAAGACCTGGATGCAGTTCTAACCAACCTGGTTGGTAAGTAGTCATAAACTGACCAAATTAGTTACGAATTGTGATTGTCGAGGGGTATAAACGCACTTGCTGTATCTCGTAAAAGAATTAACGCGAAGGAGAGGCAGGACCATAACTAATCTGCTGGTTGTTGCAGTTTTGGTAGCTATTTTTGTGGTCCTGAATTCGGTCATGAATGCCTTTTCCGAAGCGGTCTACCTACCTTTTCAGGGCATAGGCATCGACATGGTAATTCAGAAATCTAGTTCTCAACCTGCCGATACTACCGCCAACTCAATACGACTGCCCTTTGGCAGCGGGGTGTTTTACCAGAACGAAATAGACAACATAGCTGCCTCAAACCATATCAAGGATGTCTCCAAAACCCTGGTATTGTGGCGCTTCGACAAGGGGAAGTTCATTTCAATAGAGGGGCTGGAACCGGACAGTTTCATAGGTGAGAAGTATACGTCATGGGTCACGTCCGGTCGCTTCTTTCAGGCGGGCGAGAAAGATAAGGCGGTAGTCGAAAAGCACTTTGCCAGATTCTATGGACTGAAGTTGGGAGACAGTTTGTTATTAGGCAGCACGCCATTTGAAATTATCGGCATTCTTTCTGCACAAGAGGAGAGCCAGATTTCTGCGACAAACCTTTACATAAATTTACCGGACGCCCAGACACTTCTGGACACAAAGGGGTACAGCCAGCTCTATATCAGACTTGATGCTCTGTCTTCAGAGGATACTGTGAGGTCGGAAGTCAGCCAAATTGATAAAGACGCTGTCGTTGTTTCCGCAAGCTCCATTGCAGCGTCGCTTAGTAATGTTATTAGAATTTATGAGAAATTTCGTTTGCTTGTCTTAGCGATTATTGCAGTAATCCTGACGCTGATCTTGTTCCAGGTCAATACTAGCTCTCTGATGGAACGAAGAAAAGACATAGGTATTTTACAGGCAGTTGGCTGGACAAAAGCAAACATAAGCAGGCAGATAGTTTCAGAGATATTCGTACAAACCATGTTTGGGTTTGTTCTGGGTATTATAGTCAGCACTCTCATACTAGTCGGGGTTGGTTCAATAAGTGTACAGGCTCAAGTATCTCAGAGCCTGGGCAACAACCTGTCTACTTTAACCGCGCCTCTAGGGCTACCAGTCGCCGCGCTGGCTCAGTTCTTTTTACTTACTTTGGCGATCTCGATCCTAGTATCATTCTTATTAGCGATAAAACTGGCGCGTATGAAGCCAGTAAGTAATCTAAGAGATCAAAGTTTGTAACAGGTGAACTTACGCGGATATAAAAAAGACAGACCTTCCGGTAGCAAGATGGAAATCGCAGATTGGACAAGCTGACCAAGCTAGTAGACAGGCTTTGTTAATGAAAAAGGCTATTGGATTGGTGGCCCATAGAGCGATGCGGATGTTACGAATAATACAACATTGATAATTAAAGCAGCCCAAAATGTTCCCTGAATATCACAAATGCCTCCTATGAAAGAATAATGCAAGTCTTGTTATTTGCTCATTCAAATATTCTCAATATCCTACCCGGTTAAGACCTTGCTCAGCCTCCTATTCGTGCCACCATTTTAGGTGCACACTGTAACGTCAGATCCGGAGCCCCTTAACCTGTTTCAGGAGCGCGGCTCCTAAGAGCTCGCTAAGGCAATTGAAAGGCGGCTCCGGCTTGAATCAATTAGCTCAGATGGTACATAAGGTCTACCTTCTTTAAGCACATGGTACACCACTTTCATTAGCCACCTGGCCATTATCGTCTTGGCTACATTTGCATTCTTAATTTTCCTGAGGGCTTCCAACCGTTGTTTTATTCCAGCATCAGCATAAGATGCTGGCACTACAGCCTCAATCAATGCCCACCTTAACCACCGATTTCCTTCCAAGATCATCTTCCCATGGTATGTCTTTCCTCCTGAAGAATGAGTAGAAGGTACCAGACCGGCATAAGAAGATAACCTGGATGCTGATTTAAAGCAACCAATGCCATCTATCTCGGTGCTGATGAGTACCGAGAGGGTTTTCCCTATTCCGGGAATGGTGGAAAGCAGCTGGGCATCCTTGTCTTTCTTGTATATCTCCTCAACCATCTGGTTACTAGCTGATATCTCATGGCTAAGGTGCTCTATAAGTCTCATAGCTGATTCAAATATTCTTTTATCTTCCTCTACGGACCATTCCAATGATTTAAGCCATGCCACGCCGTTTTCACCTTTTCCTCTCTTTGAGAACAGATTCTTAGGCTTTGATTCTTCAAGAGTCGGTGATAGCAGGCGGTTGCTTACCAGATCGTTCACTTTATTTTTTACCCTGGTCCGCATTGCCACCATGAACGCCCTGTGTCTGATTACTTTTTGTTTGATCCGGTTGTCTGCTTCCCTTAAATGAGCCTGGGGAATAAGATCAGCCTTTAATAGTTGAGCCAGCGTTCGAGAGTCAATAGCATCGGTCTTAATTTTTGCGGAGGCAATAGCCTTTATCTTAAGAGGATGGGCCAGTATGACCTCATCAACCAGATCCTTGGCCAGCTCATAGGTCTTGGACCAATTCCAGCATGACTCTATCACCATCTTGCTATCACTTTTGCCACCAATAAACGCTTTAAACACCTCCTTTCTGTGAGCCAATTTTTTCGACCTTATTTCTCCTGTCTCCGAGTCAATCAATGTGGCGAAATCGTATTGCTTGTGACAGTCCAAACCAATATACTTCATTCAGCACCTCCTTTTTATATATTTGGTTGTTCAATCTAAACTGTACACCATAGTTTCCGGAGGTGCATTATTCTTTCATGTTACCTGTTTTGTTACCTCAAGGATATTTCACAATAGTATATAGTGTTACCCTTAAGGGTACGCGTGTTATAACTCAGCTAACTTAGCGGACTAACTAATAACCGTTTGGCAATCATGATAATTAAAGCCCGAACTGAGCAGCAAAATGGACAAGAATCAAGAAGTTAGAGCTTAAGAATCAAGCATTCAAAGCTTTGGAACCTATAGTTTAAAGATTTAAGATCTAATAAGCTAAGATTTAGGATCTATAAGCTAAGCTTTGGATCTTAGTTCTAGTGGACACTTCATCGTTTTATTGGTGAGCCGTGACCTGTTGGTTAAGCAGCGGAAAGCTCTAGAAAAAGTAAGCTTTCAAACACGGGTTATTACGTAGCCAAGTCTGGTAACAGCAGGAAGATAATCCAGAGAGAGCCAGGAACTTCAGATCCAGAGCTAAGAGCTTAAGATCAAGTAGCTAGAAGCTTAAGGCCAGTTCCGAGAAGAACCTTTAGATGCCAACTCAAAAGTTCTACCTATCGTACAGTACCGCCTACGTTGCTGGACTTGAAACGATAAATTTTCGTTTCCTTCTAATCTTTTCCTTATGTATGTTGTCTATAAGGATAGTCATGAATCCAATTGAAAATCGTCCCTTTAGAACCTACACCAAGATATTCCGCTATTTTAGATTGAGACCATCCTTTTGCACTTAGCTCCTTTGCTTTCTGTATTTTCTCTTCACGGGTGATTTTCGGTGGCAATTTTGGTGAGGCTACGTCTCCTAAATTGGCATAAGCATTACTCAACTTGGGACTCCAGAACGAGGGCAAGTCATTCTCTAATAAACCGGTAAAATTGGTATTTTGAGAGTAAACATAGTTCCAGCGCCTGATGTCACCCTTTACCGTCTGGAAGGCTTGCCTCGCTCCCAGTAAAAAACTGCGAAATTCCGGCCTATCGAATCTAGGTTGTAGCATACCTGGATTTTTCAATACCAGAACATCTGCAGAACTAACGATATCTATGTCAAGTTGACGCCCTATTTGGGCAATAAATACGATAGTTTTATCCTGTTGGCGAGACAGGTTGAGTGTTCGACTGATGTCCCTGTTTCTTAGTTTTTGCCACTCTCTAGCGTGATGCTGTAGATAGGCTTCATCTAGTACAGTTATTGACTTGGGTGGTACATCTTCGAGTCTGTCCTCAATACCTATCCAGTCGGGTAGAAGACTTCTACTCTTTTCTGGGAACCCCACTACGTACGGTGATAAGCTATATCTAAAATCTTCTAGTAGCCGGTAACTCACTCCAGATTTACCGGAGCCTCTACCACCCAGCACTAATACTATCACTGGATGTTTGATAACCTCTCGCCATTTACTGTATACCGGAATCTGCTTTGGGGTAATAGTTAGATTAAAGTTAAGGGGTTCAGCTTTATTGATCTTCGGCAATGAAAGGCCTATTTCACTTAGTCTTTTGGTAAAGTTTGCTAATGTTTCCTCATGCTCTTTCTTCTGATGCTCCTGTTCCATAGCAGCCACGAAATCTTCAAGAGAGTAACCGAGGAGACCTACCCGAATAAGGAAGTCGCTTAAGCTCATTGGCTGATTATTGTTCATCATTTTCTACCTCCATGCTAGAAATAAAAATCGTTGTTCAATAGCTTTGAAATTGAACGGTGAAGCGTTCAAGCGCGTTCAATTGAACGGCCAAGTTGAACGACTTTAAAGACAAAAAAAGAGGGGGATACAAAGCCGTCAATGCGGTAGTGATTTCTGTGACCTTGCTAAGAAATAGTGGAACGAAAGCATATGAGAAGCATTGTAGATGATTAGAAATTGGCAAAGTCCTGCCCCCCATAAGGGGAAGCAGGTATTAGTGAAAGTTCAAAAAAGCTCTCAATTTCGGGGTTAGCAATAGTGGCGTCAGGCCTACCAGCTGCTCCGTCACCTTTTGGTAACATATTACTGATATTCTCGTGCAGTTCTGTTTGTATCATACCGTCAAGCTTCCGCATGGCTGCTCTTTACAGCTCTGGTTAAGGAAAACATGTCGATTCTTCGCACTCTATCAACTTGGCCGGTAATTTTCAGTGCGGAGTTGCTCGAAACCCCTGTCTCAGCCTGTTGCTTGACTCAAATTAAGCGAGCTTTATTTCTTTTTGTGACTGCCACAGCCCATGAATGTTGCAAAGGGCAGCGGCATAGATAACCCCAGGCTTATTAATCTTTAACGAGGCGGTCACTTCATGATGAGTATAGACTGGCCCCTGATTAGGCCCTTCTACAGACTCACCATGCGCGGAAAACTCGAAGTGTCCTACTTCGTAGGGGAATTTTGCAGCCTCCGGGTGGAAATACACCAAAATCCACCTGATGTGGTGCTCGGTAGTGTTAGGGTGAGCAATCTCCTTCCCCAATGCGACTTTAACCGCGAATAACTCGCCGGCTTTCACCTGGTCCGGGCACTCGATCACGGGTACATGCTTCTCCGTTTTCCAGTCAGCGGTCTGAAAGAGCTCTCCTATCAGTTTCATTTCAATCCTCCTTTTTATGCTCAATCTTAAGATATATTTGTATATTTGACTTTAAGATAGGCTCCCTTTTTTTCGGTCTCAAAAATTATACCATACATATTTTAGTCAGCCCAGGATATAGAAATCATAAAATCTGGGCAGAAAAAATTACATAGTTCTAACATTTGATAGCCTTCTTATCACAAAGGTTCTCCGAGATTCAAGCATTTAAAGCCGGGTGAGGGTATAGACTCAAGGCTGCGCGATATTGTTGAGTGTTTGTGGTATCAGTTCGGAAAGTGCCGGATGAATATGCATGCTTCCGGTTATCTGGTCAATGTGACCTCCGGACTCCATTGCATTGACTACCTCCTGAATCAACTCTGGTGCATATGGTCCTATAATATGAAAACCCAATATTTTCCCGCTACTCTTTTCTACCACAGCCTTGGCAAAGCCCTCTTTTTCCATCATGGCTTCACCTTTAGCCACATCTAAATATTTAGTCTTGCCGACCAGTATATCATGGTCCTTCATGGCTTTCTCTTGAGTCAACCCAACCGATGCAATTTGAGGATAGGAATAAACGGCGTGAGGTGCAGCGCTGTAATCCATCTCTAATTTGGTACCATGGACTGCGTTGCTAACGGCGAGCGTCGCTTCCTTATTTGCTACGTGTGTGAACATCTGTTGCCCGTTGGCATCGCCTACCGCAAAAATGCTCTTCTTATTAGTCTGAAGATATTTATCAACCTTTATGAAACCTCTCTCATCCAGCTGCAAGCCTGTGTTCTCAACTTTTAGAAGGTCAGCATTGGACCTTCTACCCACAGCTACCAGAATCCTTTGTCCTGTAAACTCCTTCAGCTGACCGGCATCCTTGTCCTGCACTACAACTGTGGCACCGTCCTTATTTTTCTTTACTTCCTGAGCTTGAACATTTGTATATACCTCCATACGCCTGCTCAAGGCTCTTTTCAACAGCTCAGATATTTCCAGCTCTTCAGGCAGGACAATTCGCTCAGCCATCTCAAGAATAGTAACTTTCGTGCCCATAGCCGCAAAGAAATGCCCGTATTCGACCGCAATATAGCCGCCGCCAATGACGATAAGGCTATCCGGCCTTTCATTTAGCTGCAGCACTGTTTCGTTCGTCAGATAGTCAACGCTATCCATACCTTTTATACGAGGAATGAGAGGCCGAGAACCTGAAGCGAGGAATATCTTTTTGCCCTTTACTTCCTGTCCGTTTACCTTAATAGTATAATCAGCGACAAAATGCCCTTCACCCTCGTAGAAATCTAAATCGTCGGACCGCACAATTTCCTTCCTGGCATGATTCCGAGTCGCTTCTATGGTCTTTCTCATTCGTTCCATGGTGAACTTGAAGTCCACGGCTTTTATCTCTACGTCGATTCCCAGTCTCTTTGCTTCCTGCATCTCAACTATTTTATCTGCCGCATATATCAACATTTTTGAGGGTATGCAGCCCAAATTAAGACATGTCCCTCCCAAGGGACCTTTATCAACGAGAGCAACCTTTAGCCCATGTGCTGCTGCTTCGTCCACAATGATCATCCCGCATCCCGAACCAACAACAATGACGTCATATTCTTTCATGGTGTATCCTCCTTTTGAGCTGCGTGTGAATCACCATTCATATTAGGTGGCAGTCAACTTCTTGGCAATGGTCGCCACGTGACGCCCCTGAAAACGGGCCATTGCCAATTCATTCTCGCTGGGCATTCGGCTGCCATCGGCACCACAAATCGTGCTGGCGCCATAGGGGCTGCCCCCGGTTATCTCATCCATGGTGCCCTGACGCGATTCCGAGTAGGGCAATCCCACAATGACCATGCCGTGATGAAGTAATGTAATGTAGAAGGTGATGATAGTCGTCTCTTGCCCTCCGTGCTGCGTATTACTGGAAGTAAATACGCTGCCGACCTTGCCGACCAGCGCATTTTTAGCAAATATGCCTCCAGTCTGATCGAGGAAATTGCGCATCTGGGCACACATATTACCAAAGCGGGTTGGAGTACCGAAAATAATGGCATCGGCGTCAACCAGGTCATTCACCCTCGCTACGGGGATATGAGCGAAGACTTCACGCGCCTTTTTAGTTCCTGACTTCGCCAGTACTTCGTCTGGAATCAATTCGGGAACTTGAAGCAGTTCTACCTCTACCCCTTCCACCTCACGGGCACCTGCAGCAACCGCTTCTGCCATTCTATAGACATGTCCATACATACTGTAGAAAAAGATTTTTACTTTCATCGTCTTTCCTCCCCTCCCGGTTTCTTAATTCTTTGTCCACTTTCCGGCTATGGTGACATAACTGCCATATGCGAGTACGGTTAATTTTCTCCATAGACCAAATCATCGTAGAATATCTCTAATTTTAGCTTATGCTTCAGTTCCTCGGTCGCCAGTTTCTGACAGAGACGCTTGGCAGATTTATCTCTCATTACACCCATCATCCTGGTGTAGAATTCGACGGATTGCTGTTCACGCTTCATCGCAAAGACAAGTGTGTCCTGCAGGCTGGCGTCTTCTAACGTATCGGCACCAGTCAGATACTCGCTTATCCTCAGGTCAGGTACTTTTTCACGATGCCAAGCCTGGACTTGCACTCCCTCGTCCTTGAGCTTTTTTAATAATTCGGAATGCCGTAACTCTTCCTGAGCCAATTCCTTCATTAAGGCTATGGCACCAGGGTCTCGAGTTCTACTCTGCCCAGCTATATACGCAGCCTGAGATGCAATTTCCTTGTATATGGCGGTTTCTAATAGCTCAGCCAATTCATCTTGCATTGCTAACCTCCGACTAATCAGTAGTGACAGGGAAGCCAGCGGCAACCCAAGCTTTGACGCTATACGGCACGTTACATACCTCTGTAGGAGTTGATTTGGAGCTTGCTAATCCTGTATCACTATTTCGAATGGGCAGGTTATAGCACCGGTGGTACATACAGCCTCACAATCCGCACACCAGTCGCACCGTTCTACTTCGATAACAGTAACGATCTGGTCAACCAGAATCAAAACATTACAAGCGCACACATTAACACACAGCCCACACCCATCGCACCTTGTGCGGTCTATTAACGGCGTTTCAACCATTACTATATAACTCCAACTTGCTCATGCTAACATAAAAGTTGACCAAACGCTGTGACCTTTGTCTCAATACTGGGCATTTGTTATTTGCTTAAGCGCTTCCTTGTCAGTAACAACTATGCGATGGTGTTCCAATTTAATAATTCCTCTCTCTTCCAAAGTCTTAAGCGACCTTCCGACGACTTCCCGAGCAGTACCTGCAATAGCTGCCATCTCCTGCTGCGTAAGGCGTTGTCCCGGCCTTGTACCATCTCCGGCATGCTCAAGAAGTATTTTAGCCACCCTACCAATCACATGCCTGAAAGAGAGGTCTTCAACAAGGGACACAAGGTGCCGTATTTGACTCGCTAGAACCTTGACGACATTCAAAGCCACTCTCGGATAATCCCTGAGAATGGATTCTAGGTCGGTCTTGCTGATTATGTAAAGTAAAGCTGGACCCATAGCCTGAGCGCTGGCAGGATTCGGACCACCATCAAACACAGGAACTTCATTGATAGCTCCTCCAGGACGCACAAGCTCCAGAGTTTGCTCTTTCCCTTCAGCCGAGACCCTGAAAAGTTTGACCACTCCCATAGCAACAAAAAATAGCCTATCTGTCGGCTCTCCCTCAAGCAAGATAATTTCGCCTCTCTCAGCCCGCTCTTCGGAGAAGAGGTGCTTTATAGAATCAAGCTCAGTGAGGCCCAACCCAGAAAAGTAAGGATTTCCGCTCAAAAATCTAGGCTCAATAGGCATCATTTTATCCTGTGCCAGAAGCGGAAGTCAGCGGCTAGCAACAGCTCCTGCTGCTTCCCTACCTACTCACCCATTCTAGCTTAAACCAAGCAGAGACTGCCAACACCGACCTCTATCGTTGGACTATCCGGACAAATATTACACGGATTCAACTGTGTTCGCAATGGTCTTCCAAATTAATAGAGGTATATCTTTGCGACAGAAGTCACATACGGGAGCATTCATTCAAACTATACTTAATATGTAAGTATACACGTAGTCGAGCAGTAAGAAAGGAGACGAAAATGCGCGAAAGGATCGAAAAAGCGCTGAATGGTATAAGACCTTATTTAACAGCCGATGGCGGTAATGTAGAGCTAATCGACGTTACCGGCGATACCGTGAAGCTTAGATTGACCGGTGCTTGTGGTACTTGTCCCATGTCAACTATGACGTTAAAGTATCTTGTTGAGCGGACACTCAAGGAACAGGTCCCTGAAGTGCAGTCAGTAGTTACTGTCTAGTGGCTTAAACCCAGGTGCTGCTCTGGCCTTTAAATCTTTTGGGTTGGGACAAGGGGCAAAAGAGATAAGGCAAGTCGAAGGAACATAAAAGGAGACGCCTAAAAGGTTCTAAAGGAATTGGAACGCTCGTTGCCGAGAACAAAAAAAGGGGAATGTAAATGTCAATACGTTTGCAAGATATGGAGACACAGGATATGGGGAAGATACAACAAATTTCGCATGATGAAGAGCCAATAGCAAGCTATAAAGGCCTAAACCTTGAGGAGCAGGGGTTATCGGACGTTGGCGACATTGGACCGGTACAAGAGCAAGATTTTTTCACAGACTTCGACTCAATCGATATATATCTTGCTGAATGTGCTCAGACGAATTTACTTAATGCTCAAGAGGAGAGACTGCTGGGCTGTCAAATTGAGGATGGGAAGTACCTGTCGCAACTTGAAGAGGCATGGAATGCTGAACACGGCGTCCAACCGTCCGCGGCTGATATTTTGCTTACATTAGTCGAACGCCTTTCCAAAATTGGCCGGCTGTTTGATGCGATTGCTCAGTATTTTCAGATACCTTCATCTCACAGCATAACGGAAAAGGCATTGCATCCGCAACTACGTCATGCTATTGATGGCCACATAGATGAGAATTTGTGTGCTTCTATAAGTCAGGTTACCGGAGCTACACAAATTCAAACCAAATCGGAACTAATTCAGCTATCGCTTGCTACCAGATTGATGCCGTGGCAAATCATCGCGGACGTGGCCCAGGTGACATCCGTTCTCGAGTTTCAGCATGCCGTGCTCTCTGGCAAGTTTCTCGGTTGGCTTGACAACAATACGTCAGGGCTTACACTACATTTCGAGCGAATAAGAGAAGGAGCGCAAAAAGCAAGAGAGCGTCTAACTCAAGCAAACTTGCGTCTGGTAATCAGTGTAGCCAAAAAACAGAGGGGTTATGGTGTGCCTTTTGCTGACCTCGTCCAAGAGGGCAACATCGGATTGATGCGTGCGGTCGAGAAATTCGACCACCGCCTGGGATATAAGTTTAGCACATATGCTCACTGGTGGATCCGACAGGCAGTTGGCCGGGCGATTACCGACCAGTCGCGTACTGTGCGTGTGCCGGTTCATATGCATGAGAACATGCGGAAGATGACAAAAGCAAAGGAGCACTTATATCAAAAACACGGACGCAGACCGAGCCGCGAGGAGCTGGCATCAGAGATGGGAGTTGCTTCCGATGCCGTAGATTGGCTTAAAACTGTGAAAGCAAGTAAGCCCATTTCTCTTGAAACCCCGTTGGGGCAGGATGGAAGTCAACTTGGTGATTTTATTGAAGATGTTGTTACGCCTCAGCCAGCGGACGAGGCGGCTATAGGCTTGTTGCGGTCGCAATTGAGCCAGGCATTAGAATCGCTCTCAGCCCGTGAGCGTCGCGTGATTGAACTGAGATACGGTTTGGCGGATGGATATAGCCTAACTTTGGAAGAAGTCGGCACAAAGCTAGGTCTCACCAGAGAAAGAATCAGGCAGATTCAAAAGGAGGCTCTGGCCAAGTTGCGCCACCGAAGCCTTAGCCGCCATTTGATAGAATATCTCGATATGTAAGACAGTAATATCCGGCTCAACTTCAATTCTTCAGTCCCGCAGCCAACTGGAGTTGCTTTATTAGCCTGCGTTGTGCTCACAATCCTTGCGCTTTGTATCGCTTCGCCAATTCAGCATAGCCTTGAGGTGCTCCTTGTATCCAAATAGAGTGACGCGGCGATACTGCTCCTTTTATTTCTCCGGGAACGCCAGCGACGAACGAACCGTCTGGAACTTGCATGCCTTGACTAACCAGGCAGCCTGCCCCAACTATGCAAAAGTTGCCAATTTCAGCATCATGAAGAATAGTCGCATTCATGCCGATAAGCACATTGTTTCCAATTCTGCGGCAGTTGATAACTGCTCCATGACCGATATGCACTTCGCTGCCGATGACAACATCCCCGATTTCAGAGGAGAGCGAACCTGAATGAATAACGCAGTTGTCTTCCACGGCGGTGCTCTTGCCAATTTGTATCTTGCCGAAGTCACCACGTATTACTACACCGGGCCAAACGCTAGAGTTTTCACCAATCTCAACATCGCCGACAACATAGGCGGCTTCGCTCACAAAAGCCGATTTGGCTATCTTGGGTTTCTTACCATCAAAAGTCCTAAGCATTCTAACCTCCTGAACAAGTTATAGGTTTGGGAGAAGACAAGTAGCTTCCTGCGACGAATCATCTATCCCAGGCGGCGGGAAAAGCATTGCCTAACCATGTCTCAATCACCGATTGTATTATATCCTAATTGTAACCTATAGTGACTTCTTCGATATCGATAATGGTGTCCGTAATTACACAAAATAGCGGTTTGTGCAGCATTCATTGTAAAATAGTAAAGAATGCTTCTTACACAATATATTTGGCTGAGGGAGGCAATATGGAAAGGCACTACAAATATCAGAGTTTTATTTCCCGATATTATAACGTAACTACGAAGCTGATAGATGAAATAGTGGAAAAGGGGGTGGGCGATAAAGTGGCTGTATACTATCGGGATAAGACCTATACCTACAGCGAGATGCAAAGCCTGATAAATAAAGTAGGAAACGCGTTGAAGATTCTCGGCGTGCATATGGAAGAACGCGTAATGCTGGTCATGTACGATTCCCCTGAAGCTATGGCCAGCTTTTTTGGCGCCATGAAAATTGGAGCTATTCCTGTACCTGTTAACTACATGTATACCATGCACGACTACCGCTATCTGCTGAATAACAGCCGGGCACGAACCCTTATAGCAGACGAGGATTTCATTGAGGAGATTGAAGGCTTCAAGGACAAGTTTCTATATCTGGAAAACACCATCATCGTAGGCAAAAAAACAAGGGCTTATCATATCTCATTCCATGATATCGTCAACCGCTGTTCCGATAAACTTGATGTGGCTTATACCACTTTCGAGGATGCTGCTTTCTGGGTTTATACCTCAGGAAGCACCGGCGTTCCTAAGGCCGCTGTTCACCTTCAACACGATGTCTTCACATGCATTGACAGCTACGCCAAAGGGATACTGGGGCTTACCCAAGACGATATACTCTTCTCGGCATCAAAATTCTTCTTTGCATACGGATTGGGTAACAGCTTCTTTTATCCTCTCGGTATCGGCGGAGCAGTAGTTCTGCTCCCAGACCGACCTAAGCCAGAAACCATATTCGCCACCATCAATCATTATCATCCCACAGTATTTTTCGGCGTACCGACGCTGTATGCCAATATGCTGGGAATAGAAGACGCCGAGAAAAAATTCGACCTTTCCTCCCTGCGCATTTGTACCTCAGCGGGTGAGGCTCTGCCACAGGAAATTTTCCATGAATGGAAAAGGCGGTTTGGGATAGAAATACTGGATGGCATAGGCTCCACAGAGCTGTTACACATTTTTATTTCAAATCGCCCGGGCGATGTCAAACCGGGAAGCTCGGGTAAAATAGTACCGGGGTATCACGCCAAGATTGTCGATGATAAGGGCGACGAAGTGCCCGACGGTGAAATCGGTACACTCCTGGTACATGGAGAATCAACCGCAGCTTATTATTATCGCCAGCACGAGAAGTGGAAAACCTCCATGCTGGGAGAGTGGTTTGATACTGGAGATAAGTATTATAGGGACGCCGAAGGTTACTACTATTACTGCGGCAGAGGCGATGACATGCTCAAGGTGGGTGGCATATGGGTCTCCCCTATTGAGGTCGAAGATGCCCTGATTTCCCACCCTGCAGTACTCGAAGCCGCCGTAGTTGCTAAGAAGGACGAGCATAACCTAATCAAGCCCAAGGCATACCTAGTGCTAAAAAAAGATTACCCGCCATCAGAGGAACTGTCCAAGGATATTCAAGCATCTGTAAAGAAGAGCATAGCACCTTATAAGTATCCCAGGTGGATAGAGTTCGTTAAAGACCTTCCCAAGACTAGCACGGGCAAGATAATGCGCCACAAGTTAAGGGATTAACCGCCAAAATTGGAGAATCAGGAGTTGATTTCAAGGTTGCCTGAGCTAATGGAACCAGGCTTAAATTCTGAGGGCAGGAAACTTGACAAGGTTTAAAAAGGTCGCTATATTATTAAGCGGCCTAGAAGCTATCTGGAGAAATCCAGGAGAAATGTCAGCTCTGTGATAAGTTACCTATTTTTTTAATAGTTGCCTTTTTAGTCTAGTAGAGCAGACTTCATCAAAGGTAATAAGCCAGGCGTCCTGCCATATCACGCAGCTTTTAAGCTAGTTATTTAAAAGGAGGAGGTCAAACTATGAGTATAAGAGAAGGGCTTCTGAAACTGGTAGGGGCAGAGAAGTTCACCGATTCCCCCGAGGTTCTAAAGGCATATTCCACAGACTTCAGCCTTGTACCATCGGGAATACCGAACTATGTCGTAAAACCTAAAAAGACCGAAGATGTTAGAAAAGTCGTCGAATTCGCAAATGAGCACTCGATACCTGTGGTGCCTGTCAGTTCCAGCGCACACTTTTACGGCACTACCATTCCAAAACAAGGCGGTATTGTCTTGGACCTAACCGGAATGAACAAGATATTCGAAATTGATGAACTTAACAGAAGGGTCAGGATAGAAGCTGGCGTAACTTGGGAGCAACTCGCAAGCGAATTAGGGAAAAAGGGCTTCAGAATGATAATGCCGCTATTGCCTCACCCTTTGCGTTCTGTGGTTACCGACTATCTGGAAAGAGAAGTACCTACTAATACGGTTTATGATTACGGTGAACCCCTCCAAAGTATGGAGGTGGTTTGGCCTACAGGAGAAATTTTCAGGACTGGTTCCGCTAGTGTAGCTGGCTACCCTGACTCACCGTCGAAGGGGGCGAACCCGTCTGGACCGGGTTTGGACTTTTACCGCCTCCTCCAGGGTGCCCAAGGCACAATGGGAGTGGTAACCTGGGCAAACTTCAAGATTGAATACCTGCCCAAGATAGACAAAATCCTTTTCGCTCCTGTTCCTGAACTCGACTATGCCCTCGAATTCCTGTATAGGGTCCTGAGGCTTAGAATAGGTCAAGAATGCCTCCTTTTAAACAACGTCGACTTAGCTGCCATAATTGCAGACGACTGGTCTAAGGATTTCGAAAAGCTGCGTGCCTCCTTACCACCCTGGACCTTGATTCTAGTGATAAGTGGCTTACAAAGACACCCGGAGGGGAAGATACAATATGAGGAAAAAACGCTAGGCGAGGTTCTAAGAAATGAGTTTCCAGAAATTCACCTTGCCGATAATCTCCCTGGATTCCCCAGCTTAGGTAAGAAACTACTGCCGATGCTTCGCAACCCTTGGTCTGATAAAGTTACCTACTGGAAGAAACGCTATAAGGGAGGATGCCAGAGCCTTTTCTTCATCACCAAGCCCATCCAAGCTTCGAAATTCATCAGTAACGTTGAGGAAATAGCTGCTAGACACGGTTACCCCATAAGCGACATCGGGGGCTATCTACAGCCCATAGAGCACAACCGAGCTTGTCATCTAGAATTTAACTTCTTTTACGACCCGGCGAGCCACTCGGATGTAGAAAGAGTTCGAAGTTTATATGACGAAGCTGCCAAGATTTTGCTGAGCGAAGGAGCTCTATTTACCAGGCCTTACGGGGAGGAATTAACCAGGCTGGTGTACGAGAAGGCAGCTGATTATACCATGACACTAAGAAGGGTGAAAAAAATCTTCGACCCAAACAATATTATGAATCCCGGAAAATTGTGCTTCTAAGGAGGATAAAATGCCTAAATCTAAAGTGAGTCTTGATGTAACAGAAATAAAAAATTTTATCTTCGATATGAGTAGGTGCATCAAATGTAAAGGATGTACCTGGGTTGACCATATATACATGCCAGGTGTGAAATACAGCACCAGATGCCCCAGCGCCACAAAGTATTTATTTGATTCCTATGGTGCATATGGGAAAATGAGGATAGGTGTGGCAATGGTTGAAGGCAGGCTAGACTACTCTGATGAACTCTTAAAGATACTTTATGCCTGCACCCTCTGCGGCGCTTGCGATGTAGGTTGTAAGCGTAACTTGGACCTGGAAATAGAGCTTACACTTGAGGCACTCAGAATAAAGGCGGTAAAAGACGGCAAGGGTCCAATGCCGGAACATAAAAAGATCGCCCAGAAAATAACGCAGAAACATAACTTTTTTGGCTCTCCTCACGGGAATCGAAAAAAGTGGCTTACTGACGACATCAAGCCTTCTCCGAAAGCCGATGTGCTCTACTTTGTTGGCTGCTCTGCCTCTTATACTCATCCTGAGATAGCCCGGGCAACGGCGAAGATATTAAATACTTCCGGGACCCCATTTATGCTACTGCCTGATGAATGGTGCTGCGGCAATATGCTCTATTCCGTTGGCATGATTGATGAGGCACGAGAACTGGCTCAGCGTAATATTGATGCGGTTAGGCAGACCGGAGCCAACACTCTTCTGACAAGTTGCGCTGAGGGCTATCGAATGTGGAAAGTTGATTGCCCCAAGATGTTAAATATATCGACTGCCGACCTCGGTTTCAAGGTAGTGCATCTTACAGAATATGTAGACGAATTAATAAAAAAAGGCGCACTGAAGCTTTCCAATCGGACTGATTTGCGACTGACCTACCACGACCCGTGTAGCTTGAGTCGGCTCAGCGAGCCTTGGGTACCGTGGAAAGGTGAACGTGGACTATGGGGAGTAGTGAACCCTCCTTTAGAACGCAGACGCGGCACTAATGGGATTTATCAGCCGCCCAGGGATGTTTTGAATTCTATCCCTGGAGTGGAGCTGGTGGAAATGATACGTATGAGGGAGAATGCTTTTTGCTGTGGAGCCGGCCGTGGAACTAAAGAGGCATTTCCGGATTTTGCTTCATGGGCAGCGGAGCAAAGATTGGTAGAGGCAAAAGAAGTAGGTGCTGAAGCTATCGTCTCAGCTTGTCCCTGGTGCAAGGACAATTTCACCGAAGCCGCTAAAAATAATGGGAAAGGCTTGAAAGTGCTTGACTTCTCGGAACTCGTACTCTCAGCAGTTGAAAGCACAGGTAAAAGGAGGTAAATCATGGCTATATCTAAAGAAGCATACAAAGTACTAGAATCTATCGTCGGCTCTGAATATATTTCGAATGACCCGGCGACTTGTGAAGGTTATCGGTCTGGACCAGGAGGCTATGAGTCTGGCTTGGGATATGAACGGGTGATGACCAAGATTCCTGGCTGTGTTATCATGCCTCGAACTACAGAAGAAGTTCAGAAAATAGTCAAAGTTTGCAATCGTTATAAAATTCCGTATGTTCCGTATAGCACTGGATTTTACGGTCCCCGTTCTCATCCACATGTTTCTGATGCTTTGATTATAGACCTGAAGAGAATGGACGATTTTGAGATCGACGAAAGGCATCTCTACGCTGTTGTTGGTTCTGGAGTTATTTACTCGCAACTCCAAGAAGAGGCGATGAGAAGGGGGCTATATATTGTTATTGGTGGCGGCGGCGCGCAAGTGTCAGCTATTGCCAATATGATAGGTGATGGATGGTCACCCCTTAGCTACCGCGTTGGCTTACCCCATCGACGGATACTGGGTACAGAGCTCATTTTACCTGATGGCGAACTGGTCAGACTAGGTTCACTAGCTTTCCAAGATGACTATCACTGGGGCGAAGGGCCGGGACCAGACCTCAGGGGACTGCTACGAGGTTTTACCGGGCACAGAGGATTCCTCGGAATTGTAACTAAAATGGCTATAAAGCTCCTGCCGTTCCAGCCAGAAAGGCTTGAACCAACTGGCATCTCACCAAATACCGCCCTACAGCTCCCCGAACATAGAGTAAAATGGATCAACTTTACTATGCCCAGCAAAGATTCCATGAGACAAGCCATGGTTGAGATGGCAAAAGCAGAGATAGGAGCCGGAGCCACTAAAGTACCAATATTCTGGCGCGCGATTGCCAGGGCAAAATCGAAGGAGGAATTCTGGGAACTATGGTCAAAGGAGAATGAAGAAAAAATCGCCAATTTCCATGTTCTCCGTGTATTGCTTATAGGATTCACTTCAGACGAGCAGCTTGAATACGAAGAGAAAGTATTGATGGAAATAACAGGTGAGCTCGGAGGAGAAGCACGACGCACCCGTCCGACCGACGAGTCCTGGTTTAAGAATGCAGACTCGGCCGGGATGTGGCTTATGTGTGGTGGGTACGTTTCCGTGGACTATGTCATAGAAACGGTCGAACACGCAATACCTCATGGGGAGAACTATGCTAAGCTGAAGAGGAACTATACGCCTCCGCTAATGCCTGATTATGGTGACCCGGGTTGGTTCCAAAGTTTCGAGCTAGGTCATCAGGGCTATTCTGAGTTCCTTGTCTACTGGGACCCAGATGAAAATACTGATGGGGTTGACCAGTTCTATCTGGAAACGTCTAAGGAAAATATAAGAAAGCGCTTCTATACCTCGCTCCTGGGTTCACACCAGCCCCTCTACTTGACAGGACCTGCATACGGACCAAACTATCACAAATGGCTCTTGAAGATAAAGGACGAATTTGACCCGCAGTTCATCTGCCACCCACCTGTGCCTCTAAACCATGACGTATTTGTAGAGCGGGCTGAGTGGTTGAAGCCGCAAAAGGATTGGGAAAGCCCAGAATTACCTAAGGCGTTGTAATTCTGCTGATATGTAGAGGTATAACTATCAGAAGGCCTGAATAATTACCAAGCGGCGGGAGGACCTTTGCCTTCTTGCATCGTTACGCCGGATGGAAACAGAGGAGACAACCAGTGGCTAAAACAGAGATGGTGTGTCCCTTTTCGAACAAGGTATGTGAGGAATGTGCCCTATACAGGGGTAGACATTATTATCTGTGTTTCTGCACAAAATACCGTGGGCATCTTGTTAAACCGGGAGAGGTCACCAAGGTGAATCTTCCATTCCTCCCAGGAGCAGGAACCAATTGGAAATTTGAAATGCCCTCAAAAATCCCAACCAGTGCCATAGACCCCTTTGTCACCGACCACGAAAATCGTCAAAAAGATACCTAATAAGATAGGTTTAGCCTGAAAGCGCCTGTTCTAAAGGTGTGGGATTTTCTATTCTACCCAGGGACACCAACTTCCTACAGCAAAAACGGGACATGTTAAAGATATACTCAGCAACATTCCTTACAGACAGATACCATCGCCGCCGATTATAGAAAAAGCCTGCTTTAGGTATTGACAATCATCACTAAATGTTACAAAATGTGTAGCGCCTAGATATACCAAGCATGCAAAAGTTACAGAAAATAAGACCCGGATAATACGCTATCATCTTGGCATATCGCGAGTTATTTATTTTAGGTCGAGAGGATTGGAAAAAATTAAAATCAATGGAGGTGCCAGACAAGGTCGATACATTGATAACGCAGCAAACTAAAGAGCGCAATACAGATTAAGGAGGTTAAAGAAACATGGCTAAAGATTTAGTTAGTACACTAGCTGATTTGAAGGAAAAAGAGGCACTTAAAATTGTCGAAGACAGGTTGAAGGTCGGTGAAGAGCCGCTCAAAATTCTGGAAGATGCCAGGAAAGCCATGGAAGTCGTGGGCAAGCGCTTCGCCAGCAGCGAGTATTTCATGCCTGACCTGGTATATTCCGGTGAGATAATGAGGGAAATAACAGATATAGTTAAGCCAAAGATGAGCAAGGCAGGGGAAATTAAGCGTCTGGGTAAGGTTGTCTTCGGCACTGTTGCCGGTGATATACATGACATAGGCAAGGATATTGTCGTCTTCATGCTTGATGTCAATGGCTTCGAGGTATATGACCTGGGAGTAGATGTCCCGGCACAGAAATTCGTGGAAAAGATAAAAGAGAGCGGTGCCCCTATCGTCGGCTTAAGTGGATTTTTAACACTAGCTTTCGATTCCATGAAACAGACTGTAGACGCCATAAAAGCTGCCGGCTTACGAGACAAGGTAAAGGTCATGATTGGTGGCGGTCAGATGAGCGAGGAGGTAAGGAAATATACCGGCGCTGATGCCTACGGCCCAGATGCTATGGCAGGGGTGTCACTGGCCAAGAAATGGGCCGGCGCTAAGTAAGAATACTCGGCAGAGAATATGGAGGTAATAAAAATGGATAAGAAATGGGAAGATATGTCACCAGATGAAAAACAAGAGGCTATGTTTCAAAGATTGCTTTCGCCGAAAGACCCCCAGGGGAATGACATTCCATTCCTAAGCCCCAAGGCGGAGAAAGCTTACAGAGAGAGAGTGGCCAGAATAAAAGACGCCGTCCAAATGAAGAAATTGCCGGATAGGGTGCCGGTCTATGTACTACCCAGCTGGTTCCCCGTTTATAATGCCGGATTTACCCCGCAAGAAGCAATGTATGACTATGGCAAGCTTAACACGGCTTTTAAAAAGTTCATGCTTGACTTCGACCCAGACAGTAATATGGGCAGCGTAATGCCCGGCCCGGGGAAATTCTTTGAAATTCTTGACTACAAGCTATACTCCTGGCCCGGACATGGGGTCCCACCTGAAAATTCGTACCAGTGCAACGAAGGCGAATATATGAAGGCGAATGAATATGACGCCCTGATTGAGGACCCATCGAATTTCTTCAGCAGTACCTACTTCCCACGCGTATTTGGCGCCTTAGGGGGCCTGCAGATGCTCACTCCTCTCACCAGCACACTCGAAATGTATGGAGTTGCACTTAATTTCATACCCTTTGGTCTGCCACCCGTTCAAGCTACCCTTAAGGCCCTTATGGAAGCCGGTGGCGAGGCACTGAAATGGGTCGGTGCCATCGGTGCCTTCGGTGGTGAGATGACAGCGTCAGGGTATCCGGGCACCTTTGCCGGATTTACCAAGGCACCTTTTGATGTAATCGGCGATACCCTCAGAGGGACCAGAGGAATAATGCTGGACATGTACCGCCAGCCAGAAAAACTTCTCGAAGCCATGGATAGGCTAACCCCAATCATGATTAAGATGGGTGTCGGCGCGGCACACATGAACGGAAACCCAATGGTATTCATGCCCCTGCATAAAGGCGCCGATGGTTTCCTCTCCGATGAGCAATTCAAGAAATTTTACTGGCCTACCTTTAGAAAAGTTATGATCGGCTTAATTAATGAGGGCTGTGTACCACTTCCTGCAGCTGAGGGCCATTGGACCACGCGTATGGATATTTTAAAGGACTTACCTAAGGGTAAGACTCTGTGGATGATCGACCAGAGCGACATGGCTAAGACGAAGAAAACGCTTGGCACCGTTGCCTGCCTTGCCGGTAACGTTCCCTCCGACCTGTTGAAACTGGGTACAACCCAACAGGTAAAAGATTATGTAAAGAACCTTATAGACACTGCCGCTAAAGGCGGCGGTTATATAGTTTGCAACGGGGCATTCTTCGACGAGGCAAAGCCGGAAAATGTCAAGGCTATGGTTGAATTCGCCAAGGAATACGGCGTATACAAATAGATACTCGACGGGCTGAGATTATAATGGTGGAGGAGAGGCTGTGTATCGGGGCCATGCTGATGGCAGGCTCTCGCCACTGGCGAGGCCCCGAAAGAGAAGTATATGCCTGTAGTTCGTGATATCCCCCTGAGCTTGAAGACCAAGGAGGTGCTGCGTCGTCAGGGATTCAGGGGGCATTCTAAAATCAGACCTGAGCTAAAAAACCTTATTTCTGAACTACTGGCCAGTGTCAAAAAGACTCACCTCCTGGAGCCAGCAGTGGCTTATGAATACTATAAGGTAACCGGGATGAGCCCCAGCCAGGTATCGCTTGAGGGTGATAAAGCGATGCAGGGCCCATTATTACACACAATCTTCCCGGAGGCAAAAGAGCTTGCCGTTGTGGTTTGTACCATCGGTCCCAAGCTGGAAAAACAGGTAACAGACTACAGTAAAAGCGGCGAGACTTTGCGAGGCGCGCTTCTGGATGGCATCGGCAGCGCCGCCGTGGACATGCTGATTCCGGAAGCCTGCAGAATCATCGCCAGCAAGGCTTCGTCACGTGGACATCAGACAAGCAGCCCTGTCAGCCCGGGTTGGCCCGGTTTGCCCCTTACCGAGCAGTGGAACTTGTTTGAACTGGTCAACACACAAGAAATCGGCGTGAGCCTGACCGCTTCAGGAGTAATGGTTCCCCGCAAATCAGTTTCCATGGTTATAGGCATAGGACCACAAATGGCAACGTGGACACAAGCTGAAGTCTGTGCCCGCTGCAGCCTAAGGAAAACCTGTCCTTATAGGATTCAGGCATAAGTAGAGCAACAGGATAAAGCCAAGGCAGAAAGACAATGACCGCTTGTACAACTGATTTTGAGCCTGTAGGTAGAAGAGGGGAATGTCAAAGTAACGAGTCCCTTCTGGCTTGTGCCCGCCGGCTCGGCGTGGGTATCAATAGCGTATGTGGAGGCAAGGGAACATGCCACTCATGCAAAGTCCAAGTTCTAAGTGGCAGTGTCTCAAAACCAACGCCTAACGAACGGGAGACATTTACATCCCAAGAGCTGAAGGAGGGATGGCGTCTAGCCTGTCAGACTTATCCTCTCAGTGATTGCAAATTGACCGTGCCACCCGAGTCGATGACCACCACCCAGCGGGTACAGGTGGAAGGATTAGAGGTAAAAGTTCCTCCGGAGCCGTCTGTTCGAGCCTACCACATACAGATGGAAGCCCCATCTTTGTCGGCACCAGATGCTGATGCTGACCGCTTGCTCCAGGCGCTAAACCAGCAATACCAATTAAACTGCAACAAAATTGATATTAATGTCCTGCGCGTCCTTTCCACCCAAATACGTTCTTGGAACTGGGAGTTCCAGGCTGTAGTCCGCAATGACGAAGTAATAACTCTCCTTCCCTGGCCAAGCCACCAACTGGGATTAGCCATAGACCTTGGTACCACCAAGATTGCCGGCTATCTGGTTAATCTGAGCAATGGCCTCACTTTGGCAGCAAAAGGGGTCATGAATCCCCAAATCAGCCACGGAGAGGACATCATCAGCCGTATTACCAGTGTCGTGCATTCGCCGGATGAGGGCGTACTGTTACAGAAGCTGGCTGCCGAAGCAATCAACGAGCTTTGTGCTGACCTGTGTGCCGAGGCTAACGCCAGCACAGAAGAAATTGTCGAGGCAGTAGTAGTCGGCAATACCGCCATGCACCACCTGTTCCTCAGTTTGACGGTAAGGCAACTGGCGCTGTCTCCATTTGTCCCTGCGGTTAGCAGGGCTTTGGACATTAAGGCTGGTGACCTGGGCTTGCATATTGCTCCAGGAGCATATGTGCATCTGCTGCCCAACATCGCCGGTTTCGTTGGTGCCGACCATGTAGCCATGTTGCTGGCAACAGAAGCATCGCTAACCAAAGGACCAATCGTGGCTCTGGACATTGGGACTAATACCGAGGTTTCTCTAATACATGATGAGAGGATTACTTCCACCTCCTGTGCCTCCGGCCCGGCGTTCGAAGGCGGTCATATCAAATACGGTATGCGGGCAGCCACAGGGGCCATCGAACGTCTACGAATTGTCGATGGTACTGTCCAGTACCAGACGATTGACGGAGCACCACCCATCGGCATTTGCGGGTCTGGCATACTAGATGCCCTATCCCAGCTTTATCTGGCTAAAGCCATTGATAAAGGCGGCAGGATAATGGACAATCACCCTCGTGTTCGTACCTACAAAGGGCAACGCGAGTTTATCTTGGTTAGTAAGGAGGAACGAGGCGGAAAGTCAGCCATCACTATCACCCAGCACGATGTCAGAGAATTGCAACTGGCCAAGGCCGCCATTCGCAGCGGCATTCAGGCGCTTCTAGAAGCCATCGACTGCCCCGAAGACAAAATTAAAAAGGTGATTATCGCCGGCGCCTTTGGTACCTACATTGATGTGGCCAGTGCGGTGACAATTGGCATGTTGCCATCGTTGCCTCTAAACCGCTTCCGGCAGGCAGGAAACGCTGCCGGCATGGGAGCCAAGATGGCATTGGTTTCGCTTACCAAGCGGGCTGAAGCGCAGGCTGTTGCCTCCCGAGTCAAGTACATTGAACTAGCCGGCGCTCCCGGCTTTGAACAGACCTTCATCCAGGCGAGTTACCTGGGACAATATAGAATTATAGACGGCAAAAGAAAGGAAATTGACTGATGGAAACGAGAGTGTCAAGCTCCACAAAAGAAGTAATCATTGGTGATACCCAGCCCACAGTGCTTATCGGCGAGCGTATCAATCCTGCCGGTAAGAAAAAACTTCAAGAGTCTCTAAAGGCGGGCAACTTGGACATTGTCCGCAGCGAAGCCCTGGCTCAAGTGCAAGCCGGGGCGGACATTCTTGATGTCAACGTGGGTGCATTCGGCGTGGACGAGGTGACACTTCTCCCACAGGCAGTGCAGGCAGTGATGGACACAGTAGATATACCTTTATGCATTGACAGTAATAATCCGGCGGCTTTAGAAGCGGCCCTCAAAATCTACAAGGGTAAACCGCTTATCAACTCGGTTAGCGGTGAAGATGACTCCTTAGCCAGAGTTCTACCTATGGTAAAGGAATATGGAGCAACAGTCGTCGGTTTAGTTCAAGACGATGAGGGTATCCCGAAGGATGCAGGACGGAGGGTAAGCATTGCCCGTAAGATAGTGGAGCGTGCTGAGGCAGCCGGTATCGCTCGAGAGAATATAATCATTGATTGTTTGGTTTTCGCCATAGGAGCCGATACCAACTCTGGGCTGGCAGTCATAGAAGCCATTCATAGGATTAAGGCCGAACTGGGAGTGAACATAACAATGGGAGCCAGTAATATCTCTTTTGGCTTACCCGACCGTGACTTGGTCAATAATGCCTTCCTAGCTATGGCTGTTGCCGCAGGCGCCACTTGTCTCATCACAGATGCAGCCAAGATGCGTCCGGCCATTGTGGCCACCGACCTCATCCTGGGTCGCGACAGACATGCCAGACGCTATATTGAGGCTTACCGGCAACGCCAGCAGCAGAAATAGGCAGGGTAGCTAAAGCTCAACCTTTCTTTGCTTTCAAAGCCTTCAGAATCTTTTCTGGTGTAGCCGGCAGATCATAAATTCTTACCCCAATGGCGTTGTCTATGGCATTTAAGATTGATGGGGCGGTTGGCATAAGAGTAAATTCACCTACGCCGGTGGCTCCAAACGGCCCGTTTTTGCGTGGTGTTTCGAGAAGGATTGTTTCCTTCTCAAAAGCATCCTTCATGGTAGGATACTTATACGTTACCCAATCAACCGTTTTTCCGTGAACGTATTCCTCCCTGAGAGCTATACCGGCACCCATATCCATACCGCCCTCGATTTGGCAGATGACAACTAATGGGTTGATGAGGATTCCAGCATCAACTACGGCTGTCATCTTCAAAACCTTGACCTCACCGGTTTCAACATTAACTTCAACCTCGGCCATCTGAACCCCGTGACACCGAGAGATAAAGTACTCGCCCTGGCCTGTCTCCGGGTCCATGCCGGTATGCTGCAAACTGTGATTACCCACATAACGGGTCGGCTTGCCGGCTTTAACCAAGTCTTGATAGTTCTTGGCCCCAGCTTCCTTCATGGCAGCTTTAAGGGCTTCCATAGCTTTTACTAGAGCATGCCCCGACATGAAGGTCTGTCTGGACGAGGCAGCCATACCCGAATTAGGAGTTCTCTCAGAATCACGCGTCACCAGCCGAATTTTCTCTCTAGGCATTGGCAGGAAATGAGCGGCAATCTGGGTTAGCATGGCATCAGTCCCCTCTCCCGGGTCAGCAACAGAACCATAAATTGTCATGCCTCCATCGGCATCGAGTTCAACCGCAACTTCAGATTTGTCTTGAGGAGTGCCTATCCCATAGCCTGATGCGGCCAAGCCCACTCCCCGGCGGATGTTTTTGGATTTGAAGGCTCCAGCTTCTTTCAACACCCGCTTATATTCAGATTCAATTTTTTTCAGACAGGCGTCTAACGCCCATTCCTCCATCACATGACCACTCGATGTGGATTGCCCGGGCTGTAGCACGTTAATCTGCCTGAATTTGAGAGGGTCCATGTTCAGTTTAGCCGCCAAAAGGTCCATAGCCGATTCCAGGGCATAGTTCGGCTGGGGTGGTCCTGCGCCACGTGCTGAACCTCCCCAGATATTATTGGTATATATCATCTTAATCTCGGCGAACACATTCGGTATATTATAACCACCGCTGAGCATAGCCAGAGAACGTGTGATGTTCGTCTCGCCTGTTGAAGTGTATGCCCCTTTTTCCACGTTGGCATACATCTCATATCCGGTGAGCTTCCCCTTCGAATCGGCGCCCAACCGCACTTTCATACTGAAGGGATGCCTTTTGCTGGTCATATGCATGGACTCTTTTGTGCTGGGAATATAACGTGCTGGTTTCCTGAAATGGAGCGCAGCCGCTCCGGCTATATGCTCAGACGTCAGGTCAGTCTTTATTCCGAATTGACCGCCGACAAAGGCTTCCTGATAACGGACATTTTTCCAACCCAAAGCTTCTTTAAGCAAACGGGCATGGTCATGAATCCTGATGGACCGCCCTATCACAACCAGTTGAGCATTCTCACCCTCTCCATCAATATAGGCAACGCTAGCCTCCGGTTCCAGCGGCGCCTGGTGAACAAACTGCGTATTAAACTCTGCAGAGACCACAACCGCCGATGAATCCAGAGCTGCCTTAGCGTTGCCTTTTACCTGTCGTCTGGTAAAAAGAAGATTAGGTATGCCCGGGTGTACCTGAGGAGCATTCTCCGCCAGCGCCTCCGCCGTTGTACCGACTCGAGGCAAGACCTCATATTCCACCTTGACCGCTTCAGCCGCGGCCAAAGCCTCTTTCTGTGTTCTGGCAGCCACAATAGCCACATGCGAACCAAGAACAGGAGCTATATCAGTACAAAGCACAGGTTTTCCCCTGCCCGACAAATTATTACCTTTGATGTCCTTAGCCGTCATGACTCCGACCACGCCAGGCATCTTTTCTGCCTTCGAGTAGTCAATCCCCTTTATCCTGGCATTATGGTGAGGACTACTTACCACAGCTAATTGAAGAGCCCCGGGAATAACAATGTCGGCTGAAAACTGCGCCAGGCCGCATGCTTTTATCATAGACCAGGGACGAGGATGAGAAACACCGATCTGTTTTCCATTCGGATCAGGCGTTATCTCAGAAGGCTTTATTTCTCCACGGAGAAAACGGCCGGCTAGGTCAACGGCATCGACAATTCTTTCATATCCGGTACAGCGACACAGGTGGCCCCTTAAGGCTTTTTTGATTTCGTCGCGGCTAGGACCTGGGTTTCTGTCCAACAGGACATTGGTGGCCATAATCAATCCCGGGGTACAGTATCCACATTGAATGGCTCCGGATAAGACAAAGGCTTCTTGTATCAGATGAGGATTTTCCGGCGTACCCAGCCCTTCCACGGTGATAACCTCCGCTCCGTCGAGGTTTGCCACCTTTGACAGGCAGGATAACACCGTTTTGCCATTTACAATGACAGTGCAGGCCCCGCACTGACCCTTACGGTCACATCCCTGTTTGGCACCGGTCAGTTTTAGGTCTTCCCGAAGCAGGTCCAGTAGCACCATGTCATCCTCGACAATGCACTGATGCTGTATTCCGTTAACTTTTAATGTAAGGTTCTTCAAGTTTACCTCCCTTAAGGCAACTAAGTGTTATGTAAACTGGATTATTTTACCCGGAAGACAAGCCCCTCAGTAGCGTCAACCTTGATTTTTTCGCCTTCTTTGATAACCATGGTGGCATCACGCGTATTTGATACTACGGGAATATCATATTCTCTGCCATGGATGCAGGCATGGCTGAGAGAGCCACCACCATTGGTAACAATCCCCTTAGCCATCGGTAGCACAGGAGTCCACCCCGAAGACATAGACGGGCAAACCAGTATATCGCCTGGTTGCACTTTAAATACATCTTCATTTGCTAGTACAAGATGTGCTCTGCCTTCGACAGTGCCAGCAGGACTGCCGCAATTACCAAAGCAGATGGCACCGGTTTCAGGTCTGTGGGCAGCTTCCGCACCAGCAACAACCTTGGAAACTATGGCATCGTGAACACTAATCTGATGCTTATTTATATCATCCGGTGTTAATGGTCCACTGGTAAAGATAGGCGGCCGTGATCGATATTCCTTCTGCGCCGTCCAGGTTTTCTTGCGTTCCTCAGCAAGGTCTTTGACATCGTATGAATCGGGATAAGAAATGAATAACTCTAGCTCATCAGGAATGAAAAAGAACATGTCATCAGGATTCTCAATAGTACCAAACTTTACCAGTCTCTGCCCAATCTGTCTCACCAAGTAGCGGAAGGTAGTCAGGCAACCCTGTTCCCAGGCCACATCATGAGTTTCGCTGTAAGCGCTTGTCCTCTGACTCACGCTAAGGATCGCCTGGAACCATTCCATGTCGGGGTAGCGGGCAGCCTTCACTTTATCGATTAGCTCACGGGTTAATTCTTCACGCTCCTTGACCAAGCGAGGTCTTATGGTATCAAGCAAGAATGGAGCTTTAACATCCTTTGACATCGAGAGATATTGCTGAATGTGGCCGATAGCCGGTGTTGGGTCCTCCCACCATGAAGGGACGATAAACTCCATCATCCGTGGCGACCGCCAACCATATCCCTTGACCACCAAAAAATCGTTCAGGTCCTTCTCCACCCATTCCTTACCAGCCTTGGTCTTTTTTAGAGCCGGGATGACCTCGGAGGCAGCATTCTTAGTGAAGATATCATCAATCTTGAGCTCCAAGGCACGGGCACGGAGTCCCCATAGCGCTTTGTCCTGCGCAAAAAGTTCATTGTCATAGCCGCGTATTATTTTATGCCAGGTGGGAGAAAACTCCTTTACACCGCCGTATTCTGCAGCAATCTCGTCACAATACCAGTAGGCGGTATACATAGGAAACATCATATAGAAGTGGCCTTCCCAAGAGCGATAGAGATACTGTACCGCCTCCCTGAATATCTTGTACAATTCGTACTGCGTTGCCTTTTTGTAATCAAAAGTCCTGAACTTTTTAGACAGTCCATTTATTTCGTCTTCCATACCTTTATAAAGCTTGTCCCAATTGGGAGCGTACTCTTCAAGTATGTACTTTCTGAATTTCTTTTCTCTGTCTTTAATTTCAGCCTCGTCACTAATCCTCATGGCAGCAGCCAGGGCACACCCTTCTATATTGCGAACCTCACTACCCCTGATAGTAGGTATCCATGTCTCATTGACGCCGTATGTGAGACCGTGAGCTAAGGCATAATTCCAATGCCAGCCAAATAGCGGAGTCCAAGCCGGGTAGCTATGGCCGAAGTTCATGAACCACATCGGATATTTCTTCAGGTCTCTTTGAGGCATAAATTCTCTGACATACAAATTCCATGTCCAAGACATCTTTTTTCCTCCTTAATTTTTACTTAATACAATACCGAAAGTCTTTATTAATAGTCAAATGCTTTTTTCTTCCCTATCGCATCCACTCATTACCTACTAGTGCACCCGCCTTGCGCCATCGATTAGCAGTGCTTGACCGCTAACGAAGTCGCTATCATCGCTGGCAAAAAAGATAACGCTACCAACCACATCCTCGGGAACCTCAACACGCCCCAGAGGGACGGAACTTACATCAAACTTCTCGATAGTGATGTAGGTTCTGGTCGCCTCAGTATCGACAACACCAGGAACTATCACATTAACACAGATGCCATACTGTCCCAGCTCTCCGGCAAGAACCCGTGTGATGCCGATAACTGCAGCTTTGGAAGCAGTGTAGTGAATAAAACCCTTAGTCGGGGCAAAAACTGCCTCGGTGGATACATTTATAATTTTACCTTTCCCCTGTTTTTTCATCTGAGGGAATACCGCTTTACAGCACAGCCAGGTTCCCTTGGCATTCACCAGCATCGCCCGGTCCCACTCTTCTAACGAGACCTCATTAAATGGCTTCCTCGCCATCCCATAGTAGTAGCCAGCATTGTTAACCAGAATATCGATTCGACCAAGCTTTTTAACCGTTTCCTCAGCCATGCGCTGAGTACTAGCTTCGGAAGTGACATCGGCTTTTAGCGCTATTGCGGTGCCACCCTTCGCCTTGATTTCACTGACTGTCTCCTCTGCTTCTCGGTCAAGTATATCCACCACAACCACCTTGGCTCCCTCCTCAGCCATTCTCAGGCAATAGACTTTACCCAAGCCCCTGCCACCACCCGTCACTATAGCTACCTTATTTTCTAATCTTCCCACTTAAGGCTCCTTATAACAAAATCAAAATATCAATTCAGCTGGAAACCTCCATCGATGACAAGACCAGCACTTTTTAGTTCACACGCCTTGCGCCATCGACCAGAAGCGTTTGACCGCTAACAAAATCACTATCGTCGCTGGCAAAGAAGATAACGGTACCAACTATGTCCTCTGGCACTCCGACACGCCCCAGAGGGATGGAACCCACGTCAAACTTCTCGATACTGCCTATAGTCCGGCTTGCCGGCGTGTCGGTAAAACCGGGAGCTACAGCATTAACACAGATGCCATATTGCCCCAGCTCTCCGGCAAGAACCCTGGTGATACCGATAACTGCAGCTTTGGAAGTAATATAGTTAATCATACCCTTGCTAGGCGCAAAGACTAGCTCTGAGGATAGGTTAATAATTTTGCCCTTCCCCTGTTTCTTCATCTGGGGGAACACTGCTCTAGCGCACAGCCAGGCACCCTTGGCACCGACATCCAACGCACGGTCCCATTCTTCAGACGTGACCTCGTAAAACGGCTTCCTGCCTACCCCATAGTAAAAGGCAGCATTATTAACCAGAATATCGATTCGCCCGAATTTTTTAACTGTTTCCTCAGCCATGCGGAGGGTATCCTCTTCTTTAGTAACGTCAACTTCCAGAGCATAGCCCCCTTTAGCCTCTATTTCCTTGGCCGCTTTTGCTGCTTCTTCATCGAGGCGGTGCACTGCCATCACCACCTTAGCACCCTCTTTGGCCAGACCAAAACAAAAGGCTCTGCCTAAGCCCTTTCCACCACCAGTCACTATGGCTACTTTCCCATCCAATCTTCCCATTTAAGTCTCCTTTCTATGTTTTTTTATTCCATGTCCCAATCAGCTAACCGACCTCTCCGGAAAACTTCACTCCGGAGGGAACAGTGAAGCTGAGCCAAATTTTCCTATGAAATATTATACCGCCAAGAAGCCCCCGTCAATGGGTAGGGCAACACCCGTAATTGAGGCGGCTCTATCTGAGACAAGGAACAACGCCCCATCAACTACTTCCTTTTCAGTGATGTACCTGCCCATAGGTATACGCTTCTTGTCTCTCCTTACCCATTCCTCCTGGTCAATGCCCATTGCCTGCCCTCTTTGCTCGGCAATAGATAGCCTCATAGATGTTTCAACCCTACCCGGACAAATACAATTGACTCGGATGCTATCTTTAGCCAAATCTACCGCGAGTTTCTTGGTCAGCATTACAAGCCCGGTCTTTGCCAGTGAATAAGTCAATGAATAGCTAGATTGCTTCAGCCCAGCAACCGAACTAGTGAACAGAATGGACCCTCCTCCGGCTTTGCGTATTTCGGGGACAGCAAATTTCGCGCCGAAGACACCTGCCTTCAAGTGTACTGTCATCATACTATCATATGTTTCTTCGGTTATATCCTCGATATTGTCTGGTTCGACCATGCCGGCATTATGCCAAAAAATATCTAGCCGACCATAAGTATCAACAGCTATTTTAATGAGCCGCTCAATATCAGCCACTACGAGCATATCAGCCGGAACAAAGCTTGCCTCATTGCCTTGTTCCCTTATTGTGCTCACAACTTCCTCGCCTCGTTGGCGACTTCTGCCACTAACGACGCTTTTTGCGCCTTCTTGAGCAAAGGCAATGGCACCCGCCCTGCCAATGCCTGACGTTGAGCCTGTAATCACAGCAACCTTTCCTTGGAGCAACAAATCCATCCGTTCTCCCTTCCGGCTGCTCTTTAGTCTTTGATAGCTTTCATCTTAGGCAGGACATATCTCCAAGTATGCCCTTTTGAAAACCTCACCGCGCTTGAATACCTCAAAACACCATACGCTTTAAGTAAGAATTCCGCCTGACTTGTTGGGGATTCTAAGACTATCGGGGTAATTCCTCAGTGTAGCCTTGCTCCCATTTTATAAGCTGTTCCATGCTATCTGTGTATAATGGAATAACCCACTTCATTTCCTGTAGATTCTGCGTTATAATCGGTATCCAATCATAAGTGGATATGCGCGCGTTCGGTTATTATTTCACATATTCAGCACGATTGTCAATCACTTTGCATGCCGGTAAAACACAATATATCTTGTGCAATTTTTAAGAAAAAGATACAGGGAATATGGACGAACTAAACAGTTTGCTGTTATACTTTGCCTCAAATGATTCTTCCTACATTACCGGCCAGGTCTCCGTCGCCGACATGGGATGAACAGCACATTAAAGGCGCATAGCGCTAATTCGAGGAAAAATGAGTTCTGACAAATTAATATTTCGGTTCGAGGAACTGGGGCAAGAGCACAACAACCTGGTAGGCAAGAAATGCGCTAACCTGGGAGAAATGACCCAAATGGGCTTACCTGTCCCGCCAGGCTTCGCCATTTCCATTGCAATGTACAGGAAATTTGCTGAGAGGACCAGAGTAGCCGAGGAAATTTACCGCCATATAAGTAGCCTCGGTGAGCTTAAAAGCCAAAACATTACCATCTTCGACGAATTAAGCCACAACATCCAAGGCATGATCGAAGGCAAAGAGGTGCCGGAAGACATAAAGAAAATGGTAGGTTCATACTACGAAGAGCTGTGCAACAAGGTGGCAATCCCCGATGTTTCCGTCTCGGTGCGGTCATCGGGGACGGAGAGCCGGCCCGGCATGTTCGAAACCTATCTGAACGTTATCGGCATCAAAGATGTATTGGGTAAGATAAAGAAGGTGTGGGCAAGCGCCTATACCAGCCGGGCTATTGCTTTCCGGGTCAATAAAGATATCCCCGTCATGGCAGACGAACTCGGTGTTGCTGTCTCCAAGATGGTAAATGCCCGTTCATCCGGCATTTGCTTCACCGTGAACCCGGTTACAGGTGACGCCTCCAAGATAATAATAGATGCCAACTGGGGCCTGGGAGAAGGAGTGGTCAGCGGTGCGGAGAGTGTGGACAGATTTGTGGTGGACAAAGAGACCTTAGTTATATTAGACATCTATATTGGCAAAAAGGCAAAACAGGTGATAACCAAAAAAAGAGGGGCTGACTGGGACGA
The DNA here is from genome assembly GCA_963754385.1 of uncultured Chloroflexia bacterium. Taxonomy (GTDB): domain Bacteria; phylum Chloroflexota; class Dehalococcoidia; order GIF9; family UBA5629; genus 9FT-COMBO-48-23. The sequence goes on from CAVWGE010000003.1 coordinate 245,516, forward strand.
CGTGCCTCTGGAGAAGCAGTCAATACCGTGCTTAAGCAATGGCGAGATAGTAGCAATAGCTAAACTGGCTATATTACTTGAGGAGCGCCTGGGTGAGCCGCAGGACATAGAATGGGCTATTGACTCTGACTTCACTCCACCCAATAACATATTTCTCCTCCAGACTCGCCCGGCGAAGGTGTCAGCTAATAAACCGGGGTCGGTTACTGACCGCATGATTGACCTGATTGCTAAAAGATTCTATAGACCTTAATGATAAATACATTCTACTTAGCTTCTAACTAGGCGCAGGAGAAAAAATGTCGGAGAAAAAGCAGCAGAGGGTCAAAATCTGGGATGGAGTGCCCGGATATGACTTCATCGAGGAGATTGACCTTGCCCAGATGCCTTCCTGGTTCCAGGATGGAACACACAGCATACCGCCAGTGACAACTATGTTCGGATACCAGTGGGCGAGATTCTGCGGTCACGGTCTGAAGTTCGCCTGCACCGAGTTGAGTATCCCCACCTGTAAAGGCTGGGAGGTCCGCATCTTGAACGGTGGCATCTACTGTGCCCTCCACGTAGTGAAAGACCGAAATGAAATTGCCGAACGCGAAGTCAAATTCCGCCAAGCGCTGCGCCCCTGGGTTGAGGACTTCGACGGTCTGTGGGCTGGTTACAAGCAAGAACTCCTGAGCATTTACAGCAAGCTCAAGGAGCTTGATGTCGATAACGCCACCAACCTCCAGCTGTACTACCACAACTACGATTTAATGCACGCCTACATGAGAATGTGGGAAATCCACTTCATGGCAATGTATTCCTCATTTAACACCTGGCTATTGCTCGAGACAATGACCAAGGAGCACTTCGGCCTAAGTGACCAAGACCCTGAGTTCCAGGATATGATGCGAGGTTTCGATAACAAGGTTTATCAGATGGATAAGAAGATGTGGGAATTTGGACAGCTTGCCATAGAAATGAACCTGAAAGACGTCTTTAAGGAAAATAAGCCCCAATCCATCCTCGCCAAACTCCAGCAATCAGAGAAAGGCAAGGAATGGTTTAAGAAATTCATGGACTACATGAAGACTGACGATGTCGGGGGCTGGCGAATGAGACGCTTCACCGACCTGAACGAGCCATACTGGCTGGAAGACCCGGCTACGCCCATAGGGCTGGTAAAGGACAATATCATGAAGGATATCAGCTATAACCTGGAATCTACCAGGGCAGAGATTGCCAGGAAGAGAGAGACAGCCATAGCAGCTTTCCTCAAGCGTGTACCGCCCGAGGAGAAGGACCTTTTCGAGGGCCTAATAAGGTTATCTGGGAAGGCAAGCTCATACAGCGAAGAGCATGACCTCTACTGTGAGCTGTTTGTGCATGCCCTAATGCGCCGCGGCTATCTAGTAATGGGGAGGAGGTTAGCCGAGAGAGGGACAATTGATGCCCCCGATGACGTATTCATGATGAACCCGGATGAAATTGACCGGGTGATAATGGTCCCTGAGTCACATGACATGCGCTGGATAACGAGAAGACGTAGGGCTGACTGGAAAGAGGCGCATAAGAGACCCAATCCCCCCATGATTACTAACCGCACCAGCATCGAGGAAGCAATAAGACTTGATTTGCTACCCTCAGGTGATGCCATTGCCATAAAGATCGTTGTCGGTGAAATGCCTCAGCCAAAGCCAGAGCTAAAGGCAGACCTTTGGGGCATCTGCGGCTGTCCAGGACAAGCTGAAGGAACTGCCCGCGTGGTAATTATGTATGCTGACCTAAAGAAGGTACGGTCGGGCGACATCCTAGTCTGCCCCAGCACCAACCCTAGCTGGACACCGGTCTTCGGCTTAGTCGGAGGCGTAATCACCGATACGGGAGGGACACTATGCCATGCTGCCATCATCGGCCGGGAATATGGTGTGCCCACCGTTGTGAATACACAACAGGGCACCTCAAGGATTAAAACAGGGCAGCGAATAAAGATGGATGCCGCTAACGGGGCTATCTACATCCTGGAATAAGTAAACAACATCCTTAAAACGTCATTAAAAGGGAAAACTATGGTAGCTATTTTAGCAAAGGGAGTATTGACAACGTTGGGTCAACCCACTATACTCCCACCTGGGCGAGGAGTTGCAGGATGCTGCGGATATTTTCAAGTACTGTCTGTGTGCCAAAAAAGCTTCCAGCGGCACAAAACACATCTCACAAGTTTACCAAGGCAACAGAGCCGATATCATAGTGAAAATGAAGGGGAGGGATGAGATATATGAGATTTTACAACAACAAGACCTAATACAATCCGGTAAAGTCTTAAAAAGGAGGAGCAACAAGTGAAAAGGAAAGTATTATTTAGCCTGATAGCGTTAACGCTGGTAGCATTGGTAACATTGCCCTTGTTTGGTGCCTGTAAGCCAGCCCCACCAGTCAAAGATAAAATCGTCGTTGGTATGGCAAGACCTATCTCCGGCCCACTAGCTATTATTGGCGACTCGGGGTTCAAACCAATCTATGAAACATTTGTTCCCATGGTCAATGCCGAGGGCGGGATATATATAGCGGAGCTTGGCAAGAAACTGCCCATAGAGTTAACGATATATGATGATAAAAGTGACGTGGGCACGATGACGAGGCTGACGGAAAAATTGATTTTAGAGGACAAGGTCGACTTTCTGTGGCCCTCCTGTGGCACCTCTTTTATCTTTGGTCAAGCCCCTATAGCCAATAAGTACAATTATCTACTGCTGACCGCCGAGGGTGGTGCCACGACCATCAAGGACGCGCTTCCCAGCCTACCCTACACGTTTGTCAGCTTGAGTTTTTCTGACTGGTACCAGCTGCCGGTTTTTGCTGACATGCTTACCAAAGTCGGCGCGAAGACGGCATTTGTAACCTACATTGCCGACCTCCATGGCATAGAGTATTCCGGCGTGGCTGGTACAGAATTCGCCAGGGCGGGAATTAAAATACTTGGAAATGTGAGCCTTCCGCCTGACCTTAAGGACTTCGCACCCATAATAGCGGATGCTAAGGCGTCTGGTGCCGATGTCTTTTGCTGTTTTGGCTATCCCGACCAGGTCATGCCTGTTACCGGGACGGCAATAGCACTTGGCTATAACCCCAAGGCCATGATATGCGGCCCCGGAGCCAATTTCGGGTTTTACCATACCACGTTTGGTCCGGCGGTAGAAGGAGTATGTGGTTTTATTACCTATGCTCGGAAATGTTCCCCCGAACTCAACGCAATGGCTGATACACTCTACACCGGCAAGCCTGAAGAAGCCCAAGATTGGTGGGGGCATGGATGCTATTGGGGTGCATGGAACTATTGGAAGCAGGCTGTAGAGAAGGCTGGAAGCCTTGACCAGAAAAAGGTAAGAGATGTATTCGCTACGCAACACTTTAATACGGTTCTGGGAGATACCTATTTCACGACATTCGGTGGTGGCGGCGGACTTCTGGCCAAGGAATGCCATCCCGGAGAGATTGGTCAGTGGCAAAATGGAGTGTATGAAGTCGTAGGAGGAGGTCCATGGCCTAACACTAAGATTACCGCACCATTTATATATCCCAAGCCGGCATGGCCAGCACCACCAAAGTAAGAACAGACATCGAGTTATCAACAAATAGAATAGGTAGTTAAGCAGGCTGTCTAAAGGGCGACAAAATAGCAACCTGAGTTGTTATTTTGGCCGGAGGGTTTACGTTGCCCTCTTAGGCAGCCTGCATCTGTGATTACCAAAGCTAGGAAGCTGCAATGATTGTGAGAATCCTAAATATACTGATTGCTGGTTTATGGTCTAGTTCAGATAGATTAGTGACAGGTGCCATCATAGGTTCTATTCTTTAATAGAACTTCGTTCGGCCAACTTAGAACCTCATCACCATCACCGGATGCCTTCGAGGGCAGTCCCATCTTAGCTGCTTTCGGTCTCCTCTACATCCTTCGGAGGGGGTCTTGACAACGTTGAGTCGATTAACTATACTGTTGCGCATACGAAGAGCTGCACGATGCTTCAGATATGTTTGAGTGCTGCCCTACAGCAAGAAAAAAGGCTTCCGGCGACGCAAAACACGTCTCGCGAGTTTACCAAGCCACCAGAGATTATATCATAATGACAATAAAGAGGAGGTATGAGATATATGTGAGATTTTACGGCAATAAAGACCTAATACAATCCGGTAAAGTCTTAAAAGGAGGTGCAACAAGTGAAAAGGAAAGTATTATTTAGCCTGATAGCATTAACACTAGTAGCCTTGGTAACATTGCCTTTGTTTGGTGCCTGTAAAACAGCTCTACCAGCCAAAGATAAAATCGTCGTTGGTATGTCAAGACCTCTCTCCGGACCATTGACTATTATTGGTGATTCGGCATTCAGACCAGTCTATGAGACATGGATTCCTATGGTCAATGCCGATGGCGGAGTATTTTTGTCGGCGTATGGCAAGAAACTACCCATAGAGACAATTATATATGATGATAAATCTGATGTGGGTACGATGACGAGGCTGACGGAAAAATTGATTCTAGAGGACAAGGTTGACTTTTTGTGGCCTGCCTGTGGCAGCTCTTTTGTCTTTGCTCAAGGTCCCGTAGCCAATAAGTACAAGTATACACTGATAACCGCCGAGGGTGGTGCCACGACTATCAAGGGCATGCTTCCCGACCTACCCTATCTGTTCATCAGTTTGAGTTTTTCCGACTGGTACCAGCTACCAGTTTATGCCGACATGATGAAAGCAGTGGGCGCCAAGACGGCATATGTAATGTACATCGCTGACGTCTTTGGCATAGAGTATTCCGGCGTGGCAAAAAAAGAATTCGACAGGGTGGGAATTAAAATCGTTGATGAGGTGAGCGTTCCGCCCGATCTTAAGGACTTCGCACCCATAATTCAGAATGCTCAGAAGTCTGGTGCCGATATCTTCTGCTGTTTTGGCTATCCCGACCAGGTCATGCCTGTTACTGGTACGGCAATAGCGCTTGGCTATAACCCCAAGTCCTTTATAGCCGGGCCTGGAGCCAATTTCGGGTTTTACCATACCGCGTTCGGTCCAGCAGTGGAGGGAGTAACTTGTTTTGCTACTGCTAACCGCAAAACGTCTCCTGCACTCAAAGATATGTACGATACAATCTATGCGGGCAAGCCCGAAGACCTCAACGACTGGTGGGGACATCCATACTATTGGGCGGCATTGGACATTTGGAAGGCAGCTGTTGAGAAGGTTGGAAAGGTTGACCAGAAAGCATTAAGAGACACACTTGCCACCGAGAAGCTTGATACGGTTCTGGGACCGACCTGGTTTACGATATTCGGTGGTGGCGGTGGAATGTTTGCAATAGAATGCCACCCCGGGGAGATTGGCCAGTGGCAAAATGGGCTCTGTGAAATCGTAGGCGGTAATATTACTACCGCACCACTTGTATATCCCAAGCCGGCATGGCCAGCACCACCAAAGTAAGAACAGACATCGAGTTACCAACAGAAGAATAAGTAGTTAAGCAGGCTGTCTAAAGGATGCCAAAATAACAACTTAAGAGTGTTTATTTTGACCGGAGGATTTATCCTGCGCCTTTTAGACAGCCTGCATCTGTGAGATTGCTAAAGATAGGAAGCTATCATGGAGATTACGCGAATTTTCGACATAGTTATTTCGGGCTTATTGCTGGGCGGCATATATTCCCTGATTGCTATGGGGCTCAGCCTGCAGTATGGCGTTGCCAAGGTGTTGAACATAGCCCACGGCGAATTTATTATGATCGGGGCTCTACTCACCTGGACGGTATATACAGCCTTCGGATTTAACCCGCTGGTCTCCCTTGCCATTTGCGGCCCTGTTACATTTATATTAGGTTTTCTAATCTACCGGACCATATTCACCAAACTTAGAAACTCATCACCATCACCGGCTGTCTTCGAGGCTAATTCTATGTTAGCCGCTTTCGGTCTCTTCTTCGTCCTTGAAAATATAGGTTTAATCATATGGGGTGCTGGGATGAGAGGATACTCTTATTTAAACGTTGGAGTCAATTTTTTGGGAACGGTATTTGCCGCCAACCGTCTGGTAGCTCTTTTGGTTGCCTTAGTCATAGGTGTAATCTTTTATGTGATTATAATGCGTACCCGGCTGGGGAAAGCAATTAGGGCAGCGGCTGAAGACCCGGAGGCCGCCGGGCTCATGGGGGTAAACATTAACCAGGTACTGGCTTTATGCTTTGGATTTGGTGCCTTACTGGCTGGTTTTGCCGGCGTACTTGTAAGCATGTGCTACCCTATTTACGCAACTATGGGTCTGGAATATACCCTAATCGCCATCATTGTGGTCGTCTTAGGTGGGTTGGGCAGTATCCCCGGCAGTTTTATCGGGGGTTTTATACTTGGTCTTATCGGCAGCATAGTGAGTAGCTGGCAGCCCAGTTTATCAATAGCTGCTTATTATGTACTCTTCATGCTCCTGCTCATAGTGAAACCAACAGGCATTTTAGGAAAGTAAAGAAATGGATATGACCGCATTTACATCTAAAAGATTCTTGGTACCAGGATTAATCAGTCTAATCTTATTAATCCTGCTAGCTACTTCACCACTATATGTATCCTCTTATAATGTCATACTACTGGCTGCCATCTTGATGTATATCGTCCTTACGGTAAGCTGGGCTTTTTTTTCCGGTCCTACCGGTTACATCTCACTGGCGACAGCGGCGTTCTTTGGGGTCGGCCTATATACTACAGCCGTACTGGGGAAAGAACTACCCCTAGTTGCTGTTGTCGCTGCTGGTGGGCTCGTCAGCTTCGTGCTTGCCCTTCTCGTTGGCGCCATAACCCTGAGGCTGAGGGGCATATATTTTGCCATATTCACCTTCGGGCTCGTTGAGCTCATCAAGCATATTCTCCTGTTCTGGGAGATTACTGTAACGGGCACGCGTGGTAGATTCGTTGTCCTCGTAGGTAACACCGCTATTTATTACGTCATGTTCGGCATTCTGGTGCTTTTACTGCTTACCGTCTACTTTATTAGACGCTCTAAGTTCGGGTTAGCCATGCAAAGTATCGGTGACAACGAGGACGCCGCAGCTCACATGGGCGTCAACGTTACCTTGGTGAAGGTTATCACCTTCGCCGTCAGCGCTTTTTTTATCGGGGCAGCCGGGGCAATCATGGCCACAAGATGGACATATATTGACCCATATGTCGCCTTTAATCCGCTCTTTTCTTTTCTGCCGGTTTTAATGGCTATATTCGGCGGTATGGGGCAACTTTACGGTCCAATAATAGGCGCAGCTATCTTTGCATACCTGGAAGAATTGCTACTAACCAAGTTCCCCTATTATTATATGCTCATTTTCGGCATTATATTAGTGGTCGTTATCTTATACCTGCCCGATGGACTTATAGGCTTGATACAAAGAGCGAGACAAAAGTGGCAGAAAGGAGGTCTGACAGGAAAGCATGCGAATACTTGAAGGCGAAAGGGTGACCAAGCATTTTGGAGGATTAGCCGCATTATCAGATGTCAGCTTCCATATTGACCAGGGCGAAATCGTAGGTCTGATTGGTCCCAATGGAGCCGGTAAAACAACGCTATTTAATTTAATATCTGGTGCCCTGGCTACTAAATCAGGGACAATAAAATTTAAAGATGCAAAGATTACTGGCTTAAAGCCGTATCAAATCTGTAGGCTGGGAGTGGCGAGAACTTTTCAATCGGTTAAAATTTTCGCCAATATGCCAGTTCTTGATAATGCCTTGGTGGGCTCGTTTTTTGGAACGCCAACCAGTATGTCATCAGCGGATGCTGCCAGGGAAGCCATAGAATCATTAGAGCTTGTGGGGTTGTCAGCAGCGAGAGCAATCCCGGCTAGAGACTTAACCCTGGCTAACCAAAAGCGACTTGAAGTAGCTCGAGCTTTAGCCACCAAGCCAGAGCTATTGCTGCTTGATGAGCTGATGGCAGGGTTAAACCAAACTGAGATGGCTGAGGCTATGGAATTGGTAACCGAGCTTCGGGATAAGGGTATTACCATTTTCATGATTGAGCATGTCATGAAAGCAATTATGGGCATATGTGACCGGATTATGGTGCTCCATCACGGTGAGAAGATTGCCGAAGGAATGCCACGGGAGATCGCCAAAAACAAAACAGTTGTTGATGTATACTTAGGAGCGTAAGCTTATGCTGGAAATTTGCAACCTGAATACCTTTTATGGCAAGGTTCAAGCCTTGTGGGACATTTCTTTAAGAATCGATGAGGCAGAGATATTCGCCTTAATCGGTTCCAACGGAGCTGGTAAAACTACACTGCTTAATGCTATATCCGGTTTGGTCCGGCCCACTTCAGGGAGTGTGGAGTTCCTCGGCAAGCGGATAGACGGCTTAACCCCTAATATTATTGTTGAGCTAGGTCTTTCTCACATACCCGAAGGGGGAAAACTTTTCAGGGATATGACGGTGCATGAGAACTTAGAGATGGGTGCCTACTCTCATCACGCCTGGAAACAGAGGGAAGAAACGATTGAGCAGGTTTATGAACTCTTTCCCATACTAAAAGAAAGGCGAGGACAATTAGCCAGAACATTAAGCGGTGGTGAGCAGCAAATGCTATCTATGGGTAGGGGGCTAATGTCACGACCGAAACTATGCGCCTTCGATGAACCATCATATGGGCTAGCACCGATTCTGGTAGAGAGTGTTTTCCACGTTATTAAGTCCCTGCGTGAGCGAGGAATTACCATCCTTCTGGTTGAGCAAAATGTTCGACTTACCCTGGAGACAGCTGACCGGGCATGCGTGCTAGAAAATGGACGCGTGGCCATGGAAGGGTGCTGTGATAAGCTTCTTACAAGTGAACATATAAGGAAAGCCTATCTGGGACTGTAGTTTGACCGATGTGATATGCTACGGTAAAGCTATTGGTGAGGCTTATTTCTGCAGTCCCTCCTTTCTAACTTTTTACACACCAATTTACCCAACTGGAGCCAGCATCAAGGAATTTGAAGCAATATTTTGACGTCACCTTCCTTATTGTTAATCAGCTTCTCAAAACCCATTTCTACAGCATCTTTAAGGAATGCTGTTGAGGTAATTAACCTACTGGGGTCAATTCTTTTATCCGTCATCAGAGCAATAGCTGTCTTTGCCTCGTCAACATAAATGGGGCTGCCCACTATAGTTTTCTGATTAAACATCACGGTTTGAAAGTAAATTAAGCTAGGTTTGTCAAAGACCCCCATAATCACAGTGGTTCCACCTCTTCGAGCTAAGTCCACGGATATCTGAGGGGTATCTGGACGGCCTACGCATTCAAAAGATACATCCACACCTAATCCATCGGTCTGATTCGCAATTGTCTTCGCCGGTTCATCGCTAGGGTTGATAACCGCCGTAGCTCTCATAGCCAAGGCCATTTCCCGTCCGGCTCTATGCTTAGCCACGACATAAACTTCGGATGCTCCGGCAGCCCTAGCTGCTAATAGAGTACAAAGGCCAATAGTGCCTGCGCCAACAATAGCCACTCTATCCCCTGGGCGGACATTACCTTGGCGAACAGCGTGAATCGCAACTGCCAAAGGCTCTACCAAAGCCCCGACTTCATCGGACACCGAATCCGGAAGTTTGTAGAATGAATAACTCGGAGCAATGAAATATTCAGCCATACAACCATCCACAGTAATACCAGAAAAGCCCGAGTTCAAGCAAATGTTGTACATGGATTTTTTACAAAAAAAACATTCACCACAGACCCAATTACCCACCCCTGTTACCCGCTCTCCGACTTTAAAGTCAGTTACCCCTTCACCCACCTCCACCACTATCCCAGCAAACTCATGCCCTAAAGTTAGCGGCGCTTTGTCGACAGCAATCATGCAGGGACCATCTTTATACTCCTTCAAATCTGTACCACAGATACCAGCCAAGTTAATTTTCGCCTTTACCTGCCCTGGCCCGGGAAACGGTTCAGGCATATCTTCATACCGAAGGTCTTTTCTACCATACCATCTTAAGGCTTTCATATTTCACCTTCCAGCCCAATATTTGCTCTTCATCTCCCTTTTGAGTATCTTACCCGTCGCCCCCTTGGGTATCTCCAGCATAATCTCTATTGACTTAGGCGCCTTATATCTGGCTATATTCTTCTTACAGAACTCTATCAGCTCCTCTGGTGTCGCCGCTGCACCTTTCTTGAGAGAGACTGCAGCATGAACTGATTCTACCCATTTGGGGTCTGGAATACCAAACACAGCACACTCCAATACAGCCGAGTGCTGATAAAGCACTTCCTCCACCTCCCGAGGATAGATATGCTCACCTCCAGAAATAATCATGTCTTGTTTTCTATCTACAATATAGATGTAGCCATCATCATCATAACGCCCCATATCACCGGTATGTAACCATCCATCTACTATTGTCTTCTTGGTTTCCTGCGGCTTTTTCCAATATTCATTCATGATGTGCCGGCTCATTACGACTATCTCGCCAATGTCACCAACCAAGACATCAGCTCCGTTCTCATCGACAATCCGTACATGTACCCCAAGCGCCGGACGGCCGCAAGACAAAAGTCGCTGCTGCTCCCGCGGCGACTTATCAAGGACATCATGTTCCTTTTCCTTGAGATTAGTTATCTCAGGTCCGGATTCAGCTTGACCATATGCCTGGTAAAAGACCATGCCGAACTTCTCTATACCTCTGACTAATAACGCTTTGGGCATCGGAGAGGCAGCATAATATATCCGCTTTATACTACCGGTATCATATTTCTTGAAATCGGGGAGGTCTAGCATGGCACTCAAATGGGTAGGAACTAGGCCAACATTGGTAATGTTCTCTTTCTCGATGGCGACTAAAAGGCCCTTCGGGTCAAAAACTTTCATGTTTACAGTGGTAGCGCCCTGGTGAAAAAAATAAGAATTCAATGCTATACCACCGCTATGAAATAGTGGCATCATTGCTATACATTTATCATCAGGCCCAATCGGAGCCTCTCTAGCCAGGCACATCATTTCCTCTCGAAAACGCCCATGATTATACAAGGCACCACGGGGGCGGCCGGTAGTGCCGCTTGTATACCATATAAAGAGCAGGTCTTCATCATCTACCTCTGTATCCGGCTCACTGGTTGGATACGAGGCAAGCAAATCGGCATGGCGCTTCATGCCCGGCAAGGAACTTCCAAAGCTAATGAAGTGCTTAACCTTAGGTATGCGAGGTTTCAATGTATTTATTGTGTCGGCGAACTCCGGACCTACAAAGAGGGTATTGGCCTCAGAGTCGTTTATAAGGTATTCGAAATCGTTCAGTGATAACCTTGCATTAAAGGGGGCGACAATGAACCCTCCCTTTTCAGCAGCTCCAAAAACATCCATGTTCTCCAGACAATTCCAGGACAGTACACCGAGTACATCTCCTTTCTTCATTCCCATATCATGCAGGGCGTGTACCAGGCTGTTAACTCTCGCATTATACTGTTCAAACGTGACCCGCTGGTCACCAAAAATGAATGCCTCTCGAGAGGGATAAAACCACGCATTTCTATATATTATATCTCCGAATAAACCCACTCTATGCGAGCAAGAGTCCTTCAATATTTGCCTCGATTGTGTTTTCATTCTTTGCTCTCCCTATTCTATGTTGTTTTGCTTTTATGTCGGCAACATCAGTGCGACTCAGCGACAAAAAAGTCTAGCCTGTCTTAACCGTCCCTGTCAAATAGTTCAGACCTTCACCCTGAGCCTTACCAGTGTCTCACGGAATAAAAACTGCTATAATTGTAGAGAAAGCGTACTTGATTACTGAACAATTATGCTGAAGTCATGGTAGAGATACTACAAAACAAGAATTCCGCCACTAGATTCCAGATACTGGTTGAAATTGCCGCTTCCGGTCCTAATATTCAGCAAAAGGACATCGCGACTAAGTTGGGTGTCACGCCACAAGCGATATCTGACTACGTCCGCCAATTAATGAAGGAGGACCTGGTCGTCTCAACCGGTCGCTCTCAATATAGAGTTAGCACCAAAGGAGTCAACTGGATGCTCAAGGTGCTCAGGGAGCTCCGGAGCTATGCTTCTATGGTGGAACGGGCGGTCACCAATATTACCGTCTGCGCGGCCATAGCTGAGTGTGATTTAAATCAAGGGCAGGCTGTAGGACTCAAGATGAAAAGTGGTTTGCTGTTTGCTACCAGCCAGACAAACGGTGGTGCTAGAGGTATTGCTGTATCAAACGTAAGTCAGGGTGAGGATGTAGATATCTCTAACATCGAAGGATTGGTAGAGCTAACGAGAGGTCGGATAACCATCTTACAGGTGCCCAGTATTCGAAAGGGTGGGTCAAGACAAGTTGACCTGGAACTGCTGCGAGCCCGGATTGCCAACAATCAACAGGTGGGAGCTATCGGCATCGAGGCTTTGGTCTCGCTAAGACGGGTAGATATTGAGCCTCGCTATCTTTACGGCGTTACAGAAGCAGCAATCGAGGCGGCCCAATGCGGCTTATCTTTTATCATAGTTTGCACCGATGACGCTATCCCGGGACTTATTAAGAGGCTGCAAGAAGAAGGTCTTAATTGCGAAATTGTAGACCTGCACCTAAAGAATAGCACAGCATAACCCTCACTTTCTCACCTCTATCTCCAAAAATATTTTCAGAAACAAGCCCTAAGACTATTGACTTCCAATATACTCAATGGTACTCTATCAAGCAGACTTGTTTTTAATCAGACCAAGTTGTGTGATATGTCACGAACAGGGATAATCATCATATGCCACGGCAGTCGCGGCGAGCGAGGCGATGTAGAAGTATCCAAGGCATTGAGAGGGATTACCGAAGGAGTAAAATCCCTCTTGCCCCCGGGAGTAGAAGTTATCGGGGCGGCACTCCAATTTAATCACCCCACGCTGGAAGAAGCTGTGGAGTCCTTGGCAACGCGGGATGTGGACCAGATAGTAATAATGCCCTACTTCCTTTTCTCCGGACGACACATCACCGAGCACATCCCCCAGCTTGTCGAGAAGCTCAAGAGCATATATCCGAAAAAGCAATTTATTATGTCAAACCCGCTAGGCTCGGAGGAGCATTTTATCGGTAGCGTGGCAAAACGTATAGAAGAAGCTGTTCCAACACTGTGGGCAAATTCCCGCATCTCGCCGACCTCCCCTGAGGCCATTGAGCAGCAGAGTATGGAGATTGTGGAAAAATTTCTACCACCTTCGCCAAACATGTCCGCAGAGGAGCGCTCAGTGACAAAGCGTGTTGTACATGCCAGCGGAGACCCCCAAGTTGCCTCCTTGATAAAGTTCAGCCCATCAGCAATCTCCAGTGGCCTCAGTGCCATAGCTAAAGGCAGCCCTATTTTTACTGATGTTCGGATGGTGGCTGCCGGCATCAATGACCGTCTGGCTAAAACGTGCGGATGTTCTATCTCTTGCGCCATGGATGAAACAAAAGGGCTAAAACAGGCAAAAGAACGAAATACCACCCAGGCGGCGGCGGCGATGCGCCATTTGGGAACGAGGCTTAACGGTGCCATAGTAGCCATCGGCAATGCGCCCACAGCTCTCCTGGCATTGCTTGACCTCGTCGACCACAAGGAAATTAAACCGGCCCTCGTGGTGGGAATGCCGGTTGGTTTTGTGCAGGCAAAAGAGTCGAAAGATGAGCTAACGAAACGGAATGTGCCATATATCACTGTAGTGGGAACTCGTGGTGGAAGTGCCATGGCAGTGGCTGTGATTAATGCTCTACTAAAGATTGCCGAAGAAAGAAACAAGCATGATATTAACATAAAAAAGAAGGAGGTATACTGAAATGCTAAGCAAAAGTGCCCGCTGGTTGAGGACTCATATCGCCTTAGTGGTGGTATTTGTTCTTGGGCTACTATTTCTGTGCCCAACCCCGGCATACGCTATGCACATCGCCGAGGGAATCCTACCCGCCAACTGGGCAGCGCTGTGGTATGTAGTCGCTTTCGCCTTTGTCATACCCGGCATTTACTTTATCACACGAAAAACTAAAGAGATAAAGGGGTTAATGCCTCTTCTCGGTCTGGCCGGTGCCGCTATCTTTCTTATCTCGGTTTTCCCGATACCGGTGCCAGTTGCAGGAAGCTGCTCCCACCCCTGCGGCACACCCATGGCGGCAATTCTAGTGGGGCCGTTTATAAGTACCGTCCTGGGCGCAATTGCCTTACTTATCCAGGCACTATTTCTGGCACACGGCGGCTTCAGCACCTGGGGGGCAAACATTGTTTCCATGGCACTTGTCGGCTCTTTCGTCGGCTTTGGTGCCTTTGTCCTGTTCCGCAGATTTCATGCTCCAATATTTGTGGCTGCTTTCGCCGCCGGAATCTTTGGTGACTGGGCAACCTATGCCACAACCGCCTTTGAGCTGTCATCGGCTTTGCACGGTACTGGCTCATTATGGAGCATGTTCGGAGCCATTTGCCTAGCTTTTGCTCCTACTCAGTTGCCACTCGGCATTTTGGAAGGGTTTCTCACCGGCGGAGTAGTAACACTTGTCTATCACCGTCGCCCCGAGTTGCTGTCTCGGATAATTCCAGGTGCTTTTGGAGCCACGCCCAGTACAGCAAAGGGAGGTAGCTAATGAAAAATCTAGGCAAAATAATAACAATTAGCATTTTGACTATCATTGTGTGTTTGGCAATCGTTGGTTGGATAGTTCTCTCTAAACAGGCACCGGAAGGAAAGGAGGGGCCGTGGGGTGGCGTCGATGTGAACGTAATAGAGAAGTATGCCGCTGATGCCGGCAGAAAAGCCAGGGAGCCCTTTATCAATACCGACAAAGGAGACATGCTGCTCTTCGTTTTCGCCTTGGGTGGAGCCGTAGGTGGATTTGCCGCCGGCTATTACTGGAGAAGGCTGGTGATGGAAAGAAAATAAAAGGAGAAAGGCACCCAGACGAGTTAATGTTCGATAGAGACGACGTTTTTTCTGACGTCTATGCTCGCAAAGAGAACCTGGTAACCGGGATAGAGGCACGGACTAAGATAGTCTTTACCGTTATCGCCCTGGTGATTAACCTTTTGTCGCCAACCATCTATACGCCAATAGCCATTGCCATATTTTGCTTAGTCACTTTAGTGATTATCAGAATACCTCCGAAGCTATTGATGCTAAGGCTAACCATGCCTCTGGCAATGGCTGCTCTGGTGCTGATTTTACAGATATTCTTCTATGGCACTACCCCATTGTTTACTATTCCCTTTTGGGGATTCCACCTGGTAGGTTATGAAGAGGGTTTAGCGCACGGCTTTTTAATCATGTGTCGCGTGATAGGTGGTGTATCATTAATTCTCTTCTTAAGCATGTCCACACCTGCCCATAAACTTCTTCTGGCAGCTCGCTGGTTCAGGGTGCCTAAAGTCTTTATTGAGCTGACGCTGCTTATTTACCGCTACATCTTCGTCCTTATCGAAGAAGCAATATCTATAAAAGATGCCCAAAGGGTACGGCTGGGCTACCGCAACTGGCAGCAAAGCATGAAGTCTGTCGGTGTACTGGGCGGGAGTCTTATCCTGCGCGCCTATGACCGGGCAGAGAGAGTCTTCGAGGCGATGACAGCGCGGGGTTACACCGGCACTATGACAATCAATTACACGGAACATTTTAACAGGAAGGATTTCATGGCTGCCATTTGCCTGAGCACTGCTCTGATAATTTTCTATCTTGTAGGACAGTTGAGAGTATGATAAAAACCGAAGCTTTGTCCTTTAGTTATGACGGTCATACGCAAGCTCTATGTGAAATCAATCTAGAGCTGAAAGATAGCGAATTTTTAGCTCTGTTGGGTGCTAACGGCTGCGGGAAGACCACGCTGTTAAAGCACCTCAACGGCTTGCTAAAACCGTCCTCGGGCAAGGTCTTCCTGGATGACAAAGAGCTCCGTTCTTTTAAAGAGGAGGAGATTTTCAGGCAGGTGGGAATGGTTTTTCAAGACCCTAACGACCAGCTTTTTGGTGCTACCGTAGAGCAGGATGTCGCCTTTGGTGCTGTGAACTTGGGACTAAAGCCAGATGAGGTGGCACAAAGGACTGCCGAGGCTTTAAAATTGGTGGGTGCCTCCGAACTTCCCGATAGAGCCATACACACCCTGAGTTTCGGGCAAAAAAGGCGGGTGGCTATTGCTGGCGTCTTAGCCATGGAGCCAAAAACCATTCTGTTGGATGAACCGACAAGCGGCCTGGACCCCCGGGGTGTCAGTTCGATTATGCGCTTGCTCAGGAAACTGAACAGGGAGCGGGGAACTGCTATGATAATAGCCACTCACGATGTTGAGCTGGTGCCCTTATTCTGTGACCGGGTTGCCATTATGAGCAAGGGCAGACTAATCGGGGAAAAAACACCCCAGGAGGTCTTCGCCGATATCGATATGATTAGAAACGCGGAGCTAAGGCTGCCCCGAATAGCCCATCTCATCGAGATCTTAAAAAAGGAAGACAGGCTGGATTTTTCTGAGATTCCGCTGACCATCGGCGAGGCAAGACGGGAATTGCTGCAATTGGTGAAGAGGAAGTCGGGCTGAAGTCTTACCTTACCCGAAGAAGACTCCGTTCAATTTCATAACAATATCTTTCGTATTGAGAGGTGAAGAGCTACCATGTCGGCAAGTGAAGAGCTGTGGATACTTATGGGCTTAGCTCTTACTGTAGCGGTACTGCATAGCCTGAGCCCGGACCACTGGTTGCCATTTGTGATGCTGGGGCGCTCCAGGAATTGGAAATTTCAGCGTACGCTGGGCTTCGCAGGGCTGGCAGGCACCGCTCACGTGGGCACATCCATTATTATCGGCTTTATCGGTGTTGCCCTGGGAGCAATCCTCGCTGCGAGATTCGCCACTATCATCGAATATATCACCGGAGCACTGTTCATACTCTTTGGTTTCAGCCTTGCCTATCTGTCCTGGAAAAGAGGAGAGCATCACCACCATGGGATTCCATTCATCGCCCACCTCTTCGGCGAATCTGTAGAGGAAGCAGATAAATGGATGCATACCCACAGAACTGAAAATGGACATGCATTCCAGCACAGTCACGAATATGAACGGGAAGCCGAACATACTCATGAACATAGTCACGACCATGAGCACAACCAATTCGATGCTAAGATGAATAACACCAGAGTTGGCTATGGGTTAGTGGCCATCATCGGGCTTACCCCGTGTGTAGCCCTTCTGCCCATTGTTTTTGCCGCTATCGCTTTTGGCACTTCCAGTGTGGTTGCCGTAATGGCTATCTTTCTTGCCGCTACTGTCGCTACGATAATGCTTGTCACCGCTCTAGCCCTCAAGGGTTTACAGTTAGTGAGATTGGAATTCTTTGAAAGATATGGGGAGGTAATCACCGGACTGGTAATTGCTCTAATGGGTATACTCGTTGTTAGCCTGGGTCTGTAGCTTCTGTCTCGAAGCTCCACCGCCTCCTCTGATAAGGTATAATAGGTATGATGGTTAGACACGCAAATGCCCGGTCTTTGCGCTCAGGTTATACTACCGGAGCCTGTGCTGCCGCGGCTGCCCGGGCGGCTACGATTGCGCTGCTGAAGCAAGAGGTAGTCAACCAAGTTCAGGTTGAACTCCCCGGTGCCAAACAGGTCAATTTTAAGGTCAACCGATGTGCCTTTAACCGCAGTCAGGCATCGTGCTCGGTAATAAAAGATGCCGGCGATGACCCTGACGTTACTCATGGCGCTGAAATCTCGGCTGTAGTCTCCTGGAAAGACAAGCCGGGCATTAATATCACCGGAGGGAAAGGGGTAGGAGTAGTGACCAAGCCCGGGCTTGAAATAGAGGTTGGTAAGGCGGCGATTAACCCGGTGCCACGACAGATGATCGAACGTTCAGTAAGGGAAGTAGCGGGAAACAAGCTGGATAACAAGGGTATTCAGGTAACCATCTCTGTACCAGCCGGTGAGGAATTGGCTAAGAGAACGCTAAATCCCCGTCTAGGGATAATAAAAGGTGTTTCGATTCTGGGTACTACCGGGATTGTCATTCCCTATTCAGTTAATGCTTATACGACTTGTATCTCTCGAGCACTGGATGTAGCTGTGGCCTGCGGCTGCCGCCAGGCAGTACTGACTACGGGTAGGCGAAGTGAGAAGTTTGCCCAGGGTGAGCTGGCACTGGCTGAAGAATGCTTTGTCCAGGCAGGAGACTTCATCGGCTATTCCCTGAAGGAATGTGCCAGGAGGCGTCTGGATAAGGTGATAATCTGGGGCATGATGGGTAAGATAAGCAAGCTTGCCGCCGGGCACCTCTATACCAATGTTAGCCATTCTAAGGTGGATATCGGCTTCCTGGCTGTAGTGGCGGCAGACTGTGGCATGTCAGATGAAACGGTTAAAACTCTGCGCAGTGCTGTTACCGCCAACCATTTCCGAAAAATGCTGCCACCGGAATATACCAGAGACTTCTGTGAGCAGCTCTGTCTGCTGGCAGCAAAAAAATGCCGGGAAAAGGCTGGGGGAAAACTTGAGGTAGAGTGTATTATGACCAGCTATGACGGCATTATTCTGGGGAGGGCCAGTGCCAAAAGGTAAAGTCCATATCATAGGAGTGGCACCCGATGGTGCTTCCAGCTTGCTCCCCGAAGCACGCCGGCTGATGGACCGTGCAGAGATAGTTTTTGGGGGCAAACGCTTGCTCGATACGCTCCCTTCCCTAACTGGTAAAAAGATTGCCGTCAGAAACAACCTGGCTGAAGTAACCGATTTAATCAAGAAAAACCTGAGGCACAAACGAATGGTCGTTCTGGCCTCGGGTGACCCTAACTTCTACGGTATAGCCAGCTATCTAACGGGCAAACTGGGCAAGGATATCGTCGAGATAATACCCAACATAAGCGCCATGCAGGTGGCTTTTGCCCGCATCAAGGAAAGCTGGGAGGACGCCGTCTTTGCCAGTGTTCATTCCAGACCCATCGAGGATATCATCGAAACAGTACGCTTAAACCATAAAATCGGTATATTCACCGACGGTGAGCACACACCTGCTGCCATCGCCAGGGTATTACTAGAACATGGAGTCGATGGTTACCAGGCTTATGTCTGTCAAAATCTTGGTAGGCAAGATGAAAAGGTCATTGAAACCGACTTACACGGCTTACGTCAGACGGAATGCTCCCCTCTCAACATCTTGATTTTGTTAAGAGCCCGACATAAGAAACCGACGGCTGCGCTTCACCCTCGGTCGCTGGGAATACCTGACGAAGAATTCCGTCAGCGGAGACCAAAAGAAGGACTTATCACCAAACAGGAGGTCAGGGCGGTAAGCCTGGCAAAGATGCGTCTCACCGACGAGAGCGTGCTCTGGGATATCGGTGCCGGCTCGGGAGCGGTCTCTATCGAAGCCTCTTTCCTCATCAGAAAGGGGCGCATCTACGCCATAGAAAAGAACAATACCGATGTGGCTATAATCAAGAAAAACTTGCAGAAGTTCCGTGTGCCCAATGTCGAAGTGGTTCACACCTCTGCCCCGGATGGCTTAAGCAAGTTGCCTGAGCCCACTGCCGCCTTTATCGGTGGTAGTGGAGGCAGAATGGAAGAAATATTAGACCTCCTCTGCCGCAGGCTAAAGCCCGGCGGACACATTGTCATCAATATCGTGGCATTGGAGAATTTGAGTGCAGCAGTTAATGCCCTCAAAGCCAGAGGCTTTGTGGCTGATGTAACCCTGGTGAATATATCGCGAAGCACCGGTGTAAAAGAGCTTACCCGACTCGAAGCATTGAATCCGGTCTTTGTGGTCACCGGAGTGCCGTCACTGAAAAAGGCGAAATTATGAGTAGTGCTTGCGCAGTCCTTGACCCGGCGACTTCGAGGCGTAATCTCATAAAAGGGGGACGATGTCCAACACAACCAGGCATGGGAAGAAAAAGATAGGACGCCTCTACGGCGTGGGGGTAGGACCTGGTGACCCGGAACTCCTGACCCTACGAGCGCATCACCTCCTATCCCGAATACCGGTTATCTTCGTGCCGTTAAAAGACGAGAAAAGCAGTAGCTACGCCAGGTCCATTATTAAAAATCTGGTCAAAAAGTCGGATGGAAAGGTTGTTGGTGTGGTTCTTCCGATGCTAAGAGATAAGGAGAAGCTGGCAGATTATTGGCTCAAGGCAGCGGAGAGCATATGGCAGTATCTCAAAAAAGGAGAGGATTGTGCCTTCGTAAACATAGGTGACCCTCTTCTTTACGGTACTTTCATTCATATATTGGAGACACTGCAAAAGAGTCACCCGGAGATAGAAGTCGAGGTCATTCCCGGGATTTCCTCTATTAATGCCGCCGCAGCCAGGGCTGTAGTCCCACTCGCCAGCAATGATGAACGTATAGCCATAATATCGGGCAACCGCGCAGATAAAGTTATTAGAGAAACGCTTGAGAATTTCGATACGGTAGTTTTTATCAAAATGAATAAGGTTTTCGATAGACTACTCAGTATTCTTGAGGAGCTGAAACTGGTTGAAAAATGCGTTTATGTCAGGAGATGCACTACTCAGGATGAAGAGATAATTCGGGACATCAGCAAGTTGAAAGGTGAAAAAGTCGATTATTTCTCCCTCCTGATAGTGCGGAAATAATATGGCGGTTAAAGTATATTTTATCGGTGTTGGTCCAGGCGACCCCGAGCTGCTCACCATCAGGGCAAAAAAAATTATCGATCGAGCGGATGTCATTATTTACGCCGATTCGCTGATAAGCCCTGAGGTGTGTTCATCCGCCCGTAAGGGAACCGAGATTTACCCCAGTGCCTCGCTCAGTCTGGAGGAGACAACCGGCATTATAGTGAACGCGGTCAAGCAAGGGAAGGTTGTCGCCCGGCTGCAAAGCGGTGACCCCGGCATCTACGGAGCTATACAGGAGCAGATGGCAGTTCTGGATGAGAAGGGGATAGCCTATGAGATTATACCCGGGGTAAGCTCCTTGTTTGCTGCTGCCGCTTCCTTAAAAACAGAGCTTACCGTACCTGAACTTTCCCAGACGGTCATCATCACCCGTATGGAGGGGAAAACGCCGGTCCCCGCTTTAGAGAATCTGAAGAGCCTGGCAGCGCATCAGGCCAGCATGGCAATTTTCCTGAGCGCCTCCCTGATAGAAAAGGTTGTCGCTGAACTGCTTGCCGGCGGCTATCACCCCGACACCCCGGCGGCTCTAGTCTATAGAGCGACGTGGCAGGACGAGCTTGTGCTGCGAACTACTTTAGAGAACCTGGCAGAGCGTGTGAAGGCATCGGGCATCAAGAAACAGGCGTTGATACTGGTGGGCACCTTCTTAAGCTCCAAAGAAAAACACCTGCGCTCCAAGCTCTACAACCGGGACTTTAAACGTGAACGTAGATAGCCCTGCAAAAAAAGACATAGCCATTGTAGCCATAACCAGAAAAGGAGTGGCGTTAGGTCGGCGCTTGAGCCTGCTGCTTCCGCACAGCCACCTTTACCTGCCGGAAAAGTTTGCTGCGAAGCCGGTGTCTGGCGAGCATCTCTTCTCGTCACCGACGAAAGAAGTCGTCAGTGAGGTTTTCAGCCGCTACCGCTATCTGGTTCTTGTCATGGCAGTGGGCATCGCGGTCCGGCTGGTAGCCTCGGAGCTAAGGGACAAGCGTAAAGACCCCGGAGTGGTAGTAATCGACGATTCCGGCTCATTCAGCGTGAGCCTGCTGTCGGGTCATGTCGGTGGCGCCAACCAGCTAGCCGGAAAAATAGCCTCTCTCATCGGCACCCAACCGGTTATCACTACCGCCTCGGAAGTCAGCCGGACGATTGCCGTGGACCTTCTGGGAAAGGAGTTCGGCTGGGAGCTCGAAGGCAATCGCAGCGTCACCGCAGTAAGCGCAGCGCTGGTTAACGGAGAACCGGTTGGCATTTATCAGGACGCTGGAGAGAGAAACTGGCGGTCGAAAACAAAACCCCTACCGGATAATGTTCGCATCTTTAACACTATCGAGGTCTTGATTAAGTCCAATTCTCAAGCAGGACTTATAATCACCGACCGGATTCTGGGCAACGAGCACCAGGCACTGTTACCCCGGCATACGGTAATATACCACCCCAGAAGCCTGGTGATTGGCATCGGTTGTAACCGGGGTACACAATGTGCCGAAATTGAGGCAGCCGTCAGCCGGATTTTCTCGAAACACGGCCTATCCATCAAAAGCATCAAAAATATAGCCACCATCACACTGAAGAAAAATGAGGCCGGACTTCTGGAGTTCGCCCGAAAATACCGCTTGCCGGTAGAATACTTCGATAAAGAAGCTTTATGTAAAGTGAATTTCCCCTCGAGCCCCTCGGCGGCAGCGCTAAAGCATGTGGGAACGCCGGCAGTATGCGAGTCAGCGGCGCTGTTAAGCAGCGGCAGCAACTCTCTCATTGTACCCAAGGTAAGCCATAACCGGGCGGTGACTGTCGCCGTTGCCCGGTTTGCCTTCGATAGCGAAAGGGAGAAGCGGGGTAAGCTTTTCCTGGTCGGCATCGGTCCCGGCAACCCGGAGCACATGACCTTCAAAGCCAGAGAAGCTATCAACCTTAGTGAAGTGGTCGTTGGTTACAGGACCTATATCAATCTGATTGAGCCTTTTCTCCGCCAGAAAGAGGTTATTGCCACCGGCATGGGAGCGGAAATAGAGAGGGTTAAGACAGCCATCAGCCTGGCTAAGAAAGGGAGGATTGTGTCTCTCGTCTCCAGCGGCGATACCGGCATTTACGGCATGGCCGGGCTGGTAGGTGAAATTCTTCGTCAACAATCAGGTGATGATTTCGATATAGAGGTGATACCAGGTGTTCCTTTGCTGGCGGCTGGTGCTGCCTTGCTCGGTGCTCCCATAACTGGCGACTTTGTCACTATAAGTCTCAGCGATTACCTCGTACCATGGGAGGAAATTAGCCGGAGATTGAGGCTGGCGGCACAGGGGAATTTTGTTATAGTTCTCTACAACCCCAAGAGCAAAAACCGCCAACGCCAGCTGGCTGAAGCCAGGGAAATCATCTTGCAATATCGTCCTCCATCGACTCCGGTAGGTATTGTCACCAATGCCTACCGCCAGAAGCAAGAGGTAATCATCACAGATTTAGAGCACATGTTTGACTACGGAATCGACATGAATACAACCGTCATCATTGGAAATTCAGCCACATTTACCCTGGCTCGCTGGATGGTGACCCCCCGCGGCTATCGGACTAAATACGACTTGGCTAGTGAACCTACACAGGAGTATATGGTGTGAGAGCGATAGTTGTAGCTGGTACTACCAGCGGCGTAGGCAAGACAACGATAGCCACCGGGCTAATGGGAGCGCTGGTTAGCCGTGGGCTCAAGGTACAGCCATTCAAGGCAGGTCCGGACTATATCGACCCCAGCTATCATACCTGGGTAACCGGCGAATCTTCCCGCAATCTGGACACATGGCTTCTGTCCCATGATGCCGTGACTGAGCTATTCAACCGCGCCATGGTGGGTAAAGACATCGCCGTTATCGAAGGGGTAATGGGACTTTATGATGGGCGCTCATCGATGAATGAAGAGGGCAGCACAGCGGAGCTGGCTAACCTACTCGGGGCACCGGTGCTGCTGGTAATAGACAGCCGCAAGGGAGCGCGCAGCCTGGCAGCTATGGTTGCCGGCTACCAAGCTTTCGATTCCTCACTCCGCCTCGGCGGCGTTATTCTCAACGGCATTGGCAGCGATACACATCTTAAATTATGTCAAGAATCCATTGAGCACTACACCGGAATACCTGTGCTAGGATATATGCCCCGGCGTGACAATCTCTCCCTACCCGAACGGCATCTGGGCTTAATCCCCACTGTGGAGGAGCCCGCCAGCAAAGAATTCCTGAAACTTCTGGTGGCACAATGCGAAGCCACCCTCAATATCCCGCAGATTCTGCGCCTGTCGGAACAGGCAATGACACCCAAGCCTGAGCCTCTGCTGTTTCCACCGGTCCGAAAGCCGGCTGCGGCAAAGATTGCGGTAGCCAGAGACAAGGCTTTCAGCTTCTATTACCAGGACAGCTTAGACCTTCTGAAGGCCTGGGGAGCCGAGCTTGCACCCTTCAGCCCTTTACAGGATACCGACCTGCCCCGGGGCATCTCCGGTCTCTACATAGGAGGCGGCTTCCCTGAGCTATATGCTGCAGGTTTAGCAGATAACAAGTCCATCAGGCAAGCTATAAAGGCAGCAGCCCGACAGGGGATGCCTGTGTATGCCGAATGTGGCGGCTTAATGTATCTCGGCAAAAGCATCGGCGACCTCGAAGGTAACGAATATACTATGGTAGGAGCCATCCCCGTTTCCTCTCAGATTGACAGCCCGCGACTTAGCCTGGGCTATCGTACAGTCCGGGCTCTGGGTGACGGCCCCATATTACGCCGGGGAGAAACAGTTCGCGGCCATGAGTTCCACTGGTCAGTCCTAAAAAGCAGTGCTGATAGTGCCAATGCCTATCATATTCTGGAAAAAGGAGAACGCCGGGAGGGTTTCCAGAAGAAGAAACTGCTCGCCTCCTACATTCACCTTCACCTGGCCAGCTTGCCTCACATGGCATCGAGTTTCATAGAGAACTGCCGGCAATTCCGGGAAAGTTAACCGCGGCTCGCGGACTTGACAAAATTACACTATCACCATAGAATTTTAACTTAGCCTTTTGGCCTTAAGAGCAGTAAGCGCTCCAAAATATCCGGTACTGAGGAGGTAATAAGCTATGTCGAAACGCCTTCTATTGAAGGAACTATCGCGGTATAACATCGGCACATTCGCAGATATAATCTATAGAAATTCGCTCCTGTATCCGGACCAGGAAGCCTTCGTGTATGGAGATACCAGGATAACCTTCTCCGAATTCAATACCAGAGTAAACAAGCTGATTCATGCCTTACATGAGATGGGTGTGAAAAAAGGAGAGGTAATTGGCATTCTATCCTGGAACTGTCTGCAGTTTGCAGATGTAAATGGGGCAGCCATGAAGGGCGGATTCATTGCCTCGCCTTTTAATCCCAGGTTGAAAGCGGATGAGCTTGATTACATCATAAATTACTCGGAGGCCGGCACCCTATTTGTAGGGGCTGAATTATTAGAGATGGCAAATTCCCTCAGGCCGCGTCTAACCAAGGTTAAAAATTTTATCTCTCTCGAAGGTTCCACCCCCGGTATGATAGCTCACCAGGACCTGCTGGCATCGCCCAAGGGGCAAGAGCCTGATGTTCAGGTAGGCGAGGACGACCCCATCGGCATCATTTATACCAGTGGCACTACCGGTGTACCACGTGGTGCTCTATATACTCACCATCGCCTCATAGAAGACTCCAAAATCCTAGCCCTGAATATGAGCCTGCAGCCGGGGCACAGGCGTGTTCTGATAACGCCTCTCTTCCATATTGCCGGGAACAGCCATTTCCGGTCGTCCATGTACACCGGGGGGTGTATCATTATCTTAAAATTCTTTGACCCCGCAGCCGCACTGCAAGCTATCCAGAATGAGAAGGCTACTCATATGGACATCGTGCCGACGCATCTGGCAGCAATGCTTAACCTGCCTGACCTCGATAAGTATGATATCAGCTCTCTGCAGTTCCTGTGGTATGGCGGCTCACCTATGCCTTTAGAGATATTAAAGAAAGGCATGAAGGCTTTCGGCCCCATTATCGCCCAAGGGTACGGGCAGAGTGAAAGCGGACCAGCTATTTCCCACCTGTCGAGAGAGGACCACAACGTTCTGGACAGGCCAAAAGAGGAGCAAAAGAAACTCTCTTCGGCTGGTCAGCCGGATATCGGGGTACAAGTCAGAATCGTGGATGGCGAAGGTAAAGATGTCGCCCCGGGTGTAGTGGGTGAGCTAATAATACGGAGCAAGCAAATGATGGCCGAATACTGGCACAAGCCCGATGAGACGCGCGCCAACATCATTGACGGCTGGCTTCATACCGGGGATATGTGCTATTACGATGAGAAGAACTATATCTACATTGCAGACCGGAAAAAGGACATGATTATTTCCGGTGGTGAGAATATCTATCCCAGGGAAGTGGAAGAGATTCTCTACCGGCATCCTGCGGTCCTGGAGGCGACTGTCTTCGGCATCCCCGACCCATACTGGGTAGAAAAGGTTCACGCTTTGGTGGTGACAAAGAAAGGAGCCAACGCCACCGCCGAAGAGATTATTGCCTTCTGCAAAAAGCAAATAGCCGGTTATAAGACACCCAAGTCGGTAGAGTTTGTCGATTCCCTGCCCAAGAACCCTGCCGGAAAGATTCTAAAGCGAGAACTGAGAGAGAAATACTGGAAAGAAGCTGAGAAGAAAACCTAACAGCTTGGCATTGTATAAACGAGGCTTGCTGTCCCAGAAGAATTACAGTTACAGCGGTTGCCTTCGATTGAATAATCTGACGGAATGTGCAGGTGGGAGAAAGCTATCCCTTACTTACCAAGCAGGTCGGTAATGTTTTACAGTAGTTACAATAAATTTGTTTAGAATAAACTAAGGGGGAGGTATCATAGTGCTCAATACTGTTGTTCTTAGCAAAGAAGACTATATTGCTATAATCACGCTAAATCGTCCTGAGCGGCTGAATGCTTTTAACCGTCAGATGGAGGAGGAACTGATAGAAGCTTTAGCTGGTGTCCGTGAGGACAAAAACATTAGGGTCTTGGTGCTAACCGGTGCCGGTCGTTCTTTTTGTAGCGGCGGTGACGTCAGCGAGAATATGGCTGATGAGTATGGTGGAACCGCCCAGAAAGTAAGTGATACCTTTCACCATATTTACAACGGGATAATTCTTCAGCTATTTAACTTGGATATACCGACAATCGGCATGATAAGTGGGGTAGCTGTTGGCTTGGGCTTTGACTTGGCTCTAGCCTGTGACATCAGGATAGGCTCGGAGAATGCTCGGTTTATGGTAGGGTTTACCAGGATGGGATTAACCCCGGCCGCAGGCGGAGCCTGGCTAATGCCGCGGGTAATGGGACTGGCCAAGTCAAATGAGCTTGTCTATACTGCTGATTTTCTGGAGGCAGAAGAAGCATTAAAGCTGGGTGTGCTGAATAGGCTGGTGCCAGCCTCAGCACTGGAGAAAGAGACCATGGCGCTGGCGCGGAAAATTGGAGAAAATTCCCCGCTTGCCAATAGGCTAGCGAAACTTCAGATACATAAAGGACTCAATAGCGACCTAGGGACAGCGTTGGAACTGGGAAGTACTTGCCAAGCCATATGTCTAACCTCGGAAAACACCCGGGAGGCTTTAGTCGCTTTTCGCGAGAAAAGAAAACCTGTATTTAAAGGCAGGTAGTCCTTAATGGATGAACTAGAGGTATTCACCGATAACGCCTCTCGAAGCCCTCCTTTCCTACGTGTCACCCGCCTACGGGTGACCGTCGTGGCTTGTACTTTTTGTCAATCCATCTCAAATATGGAAATCCCCTTCCAGTGCATGAACTAGCTCCCTTCCGTTTTTTGTGACCTCTATCAATGATGACAAGGCCCAGGTTAAGCTGGTTTGGATTTTCTCTCCCTTTCAGGCGCGTTCGCTCTCAATTGAACGTTCTGACGTTTTGTGCAGCCTAAGAAAAGGCCAAATATGATACCCAACGGAGAGATTTAGCAGCCCCGCTCTCTCTCTGAAACGTGATTTGACTATATTGGTAGTTTCTGGCTTTACTTACGAGAGTTCGTCCCGATTGCGGGGAGGCTTAAAGGCCGATTTGCCCTTCCACGACAGCAATATCCTCCGTTGTTAGCTCATAAAGCTGGTATACCATATAATCAATCTGGCGTTCCAGCTCTTTGACCTTGGCTTGTTTTGCCGGATTGGTTGGATAGTCTTCATCTTCAGTAATGGTTAGAATTTGATCCACAACAAACACAAAGGGCATTTGATCATCAGTGGAGATCATCTTGATGGGGAAAGCTCTTAGTTCTTTTACTTTGAATTGAGGGAATATTCTACGCTGCAATTTCCCAAAAGTCTGAATGAACCAGAAAGAGATCAACTTCGAGTTGATGACGCTCAAGACGAACTTCAGATTAATCTTGTCACTGTCAGTTCTAATTATCATGCTGTTATTATCATTTATTGTATGCTCATTTATGTAACAAGCATATATGCAATAGGGAGGTTGCCCTGGAATCTGTCTAACTAATAATCTTTCACTGCTGAATAAAAATGCTTGTCGTGACCGTGATAGATTTTTCCCGTATTTTATGAATTGTCCACTCCACCCAACTCTATACCTGCCCACATCAACTCCGTCAAGGTATTTAATCCATGTTTCATCTTTTTTCGTATTACTGTGATAAACTCGGTTGTTTTTCATATCTTCTGTCTGGATCGGATGACCTTCACCAACCGTATATGCTTGGACACCATTCTTTACATCACATACGCTAGATAGTAAAGTGGATTGGTCATTGACTTTGTCACATATTCTTGAACTTTCATCTAAGTCAGTATCATCTAAGCCACTTAGTACGTGCCCTTTCTTCTTTAGATAAAACTCAGAATGCTGACTTCCTATTAGTTCCACAGCATTTTCTGTCCATTGATAACTGCTAATCATGGAATTGCCCGTTTTTCTAAAAACTAGAACGCACGTATCCACACTTGCGTTTGCGAAAACCTTATCTAAATTCAATACAATATGAACGTCGAAGGTTTTTGAGAGTAAGAAATGCCTTAAATCAGAAGTCGTTGACAAAGTTAACCAATTATTTGGTGTAATAAAAGCAAGACTGCCATTCTTATTTAAAATGGTGAAAGATCGTTCAATAAATAAGATGTATAGATTTATTTTGAATTGAGTTAACGTATAGTGCTGTTTGAAGAAGTCTTTATCCTTGTCTGTTAAGTTCTCTCTCGAGAATATATATGGTGGATTCCCAATAACTACATCAAAGCGACAACCTTTGATAATGTTCTTAAACTCTTGTTCCCAGTTGAAGGGTTTCTTCTCCTGCCAGGCATCGCCAAAATAGCGGCGTAGTTCCTCTTCAGTGCCTGAGATAAGGGAATTGCCCACCTTGATATTTTCATTAAGGATAAGCGGCAGCTTTTCTCGTTTTATATCAGAAAACGCTTGCATTGTGAGATTCACGGCAGCGATCTCTGCCGCCTCAGAGTCTATGTCTACCCCGTAAAGCTGCTCTTTCAGGATATGGTGTGGGTAATCTATCAGTGGCTCCGGCAACTGCTTAAACATCTCCATGCGTTTGAACATATCCGCACCGGCTCCACCTTCTAAAAGTTTGACCCGCTCATCTTCTATTACCTCGTTCATTCGACGATAATAATCTGCAAGCACTTGGTAAGCATAAATCAGGAAGGAGCCGCTACCACATGCCGGATCGAGAACTTTGATTTCTCGTACCTTTTCAATGGCGTAAATTCCGTGCTCTTTTTCTAGTTCTTTTAGCTGATGGCCCAGGGTGTTGTCTACGATGTAATGAACAATGAAAGAAGGAGTATAGTAAATTCCCCCAGCTTTGCGTATGTCAGTGCGCTCTTCTGAAGTAATAATGCCATTTTTCAATACCAATTTGGTACTAAGGTAGGTCTCGTAGGTGTTACCAAGAATATCTGAGGTGAACTTGCGGAATGATATGTTGTTTATCTCGGCCATGATTTTTTCTAATGCATTATTAGGAATGAAGACTTTCTCGCAAATATGTCCGGGCTGAAACAAGCTAGTGTTGTGATGGTCATCCATCATGTGGGAAAAGTCAATTAGCTGGCGCATAAGGTGGTCAGGCCTGGCGTAGGCTCCCTTCTTATGATAATCACTAAGTATGTTCTCTACAACGTCGTAGGCTAAAAGTACTTCTTTGTCATCAGCGTAGCGGATGAGGATCAAGCGATCAAGCAGGCGCTGGACTGCCGCCATCAATTTGCTAAAGTCTAATGTTTCAGCCGTCTTGAGAGCATAATTATCAGAGTTGTGTTCGTAAATGGCGTTAGCAAGGCCGAGGCGCCAATTTTGCAGCAATGTTAGAAATTCCTGGTCAATGGGCTTAATTTCTAGTTGTCTTTCCGTGGCTGGAAGACTACCAGCCTGGACTTTCTCTGGAGACAAGTGCAACAGTTCAGACAACCGGCTCAGCAATTCTCCAGGATCATCGAACCAGATAATTAGTCGTTCATGATCAGCATTGAAGACTTGAAGTCGTTCAAAGTTAGTCAGAATACAATAAGGGATCTTCTTACCACGGGCATATCTAAAGAGTTGTTTTTCTTCCAGAGTGCGGTCACCCAAGCGTTCACTGGAGCGAGCTAACGCTCCAAATCTCTTGGCTTCTAGCATTAGAGCGGGCTGACCGGCTATCTCCAGCCCTACATCCACAATGCCAGCACCACGAATATAGCCTTCACGCCTGTAACTTGTAATCCCCCCAGGATCGTTGTAGACATTCCAACCTAATGCACCAAGCAGCAAATCAATGTAGCCAGCTCGGACATCTGCCTCAGACTGGCTTCTGTTGGTTTCGCGCTCATATTTGTCAACCAACTCGGCGATCTTAGCTTCGATAGACACTACATCCACACCTTATAGGTCGTCCCTTCGGCTTTTTGCCACGAGGGTATCAAAAAGAAGTTCTTTTCGTATGGCTAATTATACCCCCCTCTTGTCTTGTCAACAAGACATAACCATTTTGTAGTGCCTCATCGATTTGACATGAGCCGGAGAAAACAATCTAACGTTTCGGGGATATGCCGGGTTACCATTGCACATTACTGACTTTTGTTGATTCGATACTGTCCCTCAGGGTACCACCAAACAACGTTTCGTTCAGTAAGCCTTATCGCCCCCTTACAGCGGATACGAAGGATGATAATGCCTCTTTAGTAGAGTACTGAAATCTGAACCCTACCTCTTTCACGAGCTTATCAGTGCTCACCACGGGCGGGTATTTTACGAACTCAAGTCCACTAGGCGGAGATTCGTTTTGTAAATGGAGCGCCCAGGACATAATAGACTCCCGTTATTATTTGTATCATATATTTTACCGACCTCTCAGCAGCTTGAGTATAGCACCTATATCAGACTACTACCACGGCAAGATTTCCGTCAAGATAATGATTCGGCGGTTTTACGTTCGCTAATCGAGATTCATCGTGACAAGCCTTAAGCTCTGCCGGTCTTCAGGTATTACTTATCCGACTAAAGGACTAGGCAAAGTGGCTACTAATCATAGCCGTTAGTCGTAAGCCCATTCTACGATTGAGAATCATACCGACACCCGATTCACCTCAGGCTATACAAGGTAGATAATATATACAGAAGTTCTTAATCAGACTACTCCGATGAAAGAGACAACAAGGAGGTAAAGGAATTGAAAGGAATAAGCAAAATCACAGCCATCGTTTCTCAGGACAAGGGGCTCATGGGTCTATTGAGCGGGCTCATCGTTTCCGGTATCGGCCTGTTAAGCATAGCCGTTACCGCATGTGTCTGGTATCTGTAAAAAGCAGTGCCGGACAACTACCTCGAAGCTTAAGGCAATAATCAATCGGGGTCTACATCAGCAGCTAGAAACTAATCGACGTAGACCCCGATTTTTTTATTTTATTTGTCAGCCCTTTACGGCCAGCCTCAGATATTCCCGCTCTTTAATGTCTTGGTTGGTTCGAATGTCTTCATGCCGAACTGCTTAGCCAGTTCTTCACATCTCTTAGCTATCTTGTCATATCCTATTCCCTTGGCAAGCTGGAACGGGCCAATGCCTCCGCCTCCATTAATCATCGCCTTATCGATATCATCCGGGCTTTTTACTACCCCCTCCTCAAGCAGCTTCGTAGCTTCATTCACCTGTACGGCAATCAAGTCGGTCGGGTCGAAATCTTCTTTAGCCTTGGCTAAGTCTATCTCCGGCCTTCCCTTGGACCAATCGAAAATGCCCTTTCCTGTCTTCTTGCCCAGGGTGCCGGCATCGACCTTCTCTTTCAGCCATTTGCCCGGCTTAAAATCAGGAGACAGCTTCTCACCTAAATAGAGAAGGACATGATAATGAATATCCAGGCCTACATAGTCCATCGTCTCGTACGGGCCCATAGGCATGCCCAGTTTCTTCATTCTAGCATCGATTCCCTCAGGTGTAGCCAACCCCCTGTCAAGTATGGCACCGAGTAGAACTCCACTGGGGGCAATGACCCTATTGTAAATGAAGCCGGCGGTGTCTTTTTCAACTCTGACCGGGACCTTGTTCATTTTCAGTACCAGGTCATAGGTCACCTTCATAGTCTCTTCACTGGTCTTGTCTCCCTTTATAACCTCAATGAGCTTCATCAGGACGGCAGGGTTAAAGAAATGCATGCCCACAACCTTATCCGGCCTCTTGGTAGCCGAGGCAATTTCCGTGATGCTCATAGTCGACGTATTCGAAGCTAGCACGGCATGCGCCGGTGCTGACTTATCCAGCGCCTGAAAAACCTGCTTCTTGAGGTCCATAATTTCGGGGACGGCTTCGATGATAAAATCAGCATCCTTAACAGCCGCATCTATGTCAACAAAAATCTCAATGTTCGCCAGCATTGCCTTCTTGTTCTCTTCCGTAACCTTCTGCTTTTCCACAAGCTTTTCCAGGCTCTCCTTAATCCTGGCAAGCCCCTTATCGATAAATCTCTGTTCGATGTCACGCATCGCCACTTTATAACCGCTGAGCAACGCCACCTCGGCAATTCCGTGCCCCATATCACCCGCCCCCATGACTGCAATCTTTTTGATGTCTTCTACTTTCATGTCAAAATCCCCTTTCTATTTTTAAGTTCCGCATCAAGACGGCTACTCACCCGTGAAAACCGGCTCGCGCTTCTCAATAAAGGCTATTACTCCCTCCATGGCATCCTTTGTCGTTGCCACCCGATAAGAACCCGCCAGCTCAATCTTCAACCCCTCATCGGTAGTTGTCTCGAGCCCACGAGTCACTGCATCCAGAATCAGCTGCATGGCAATCGGTGCCTTTTTAGCCAGTGTCTTAGCTAGCTCCTTAGCGTCTTTCATCAATTCCCCCGGCTTAGACGCCTTATTTATGAGCCCGATATTTAAAGCCTCAGTCGCCCTGAGCCGCATTCCAAGCAGTATCATCTCAAGCGCCTTGGCCTTCCCAACCAGCCTGGGCAACCTCTGTGTACCACCCCAGCCGGGTATTATACCCACATCAATCTCAGGCTGGCCGATCACCACCTTCTCAGCATCAACCATTATCCTGAAATGGCAAGACATCGACATCTCGCAACCGCCACCAAGAGCAAAACCATTCATGGCTGCAATCACAGGCTTGGGGTATTTCTCGATTCGGCTAAACACCTCCTGCCCTCGGTACATAGCTTTCTCACCATCGGGCGTTCCAGCCGTTTTCAAATCGAAGCCCGCTGAAAAAGCCTTTTCGCCGGCACCGGTGATTATCAAAGCTCTTATCGCCTTATCATTCTCCAGTTCAGCTAGAGCTGCGTCGAGCTCATTAAGGACAGCCAGACTTATCGGGTTAGCCGGTGGACGGTTCAAGGTGATTATAGCGATATTGTCTTCTCGCTCAACAATTAAATTCTCATAAGCCATAAAACCCTCCTTCTTTGAAAAGATTCAGTGCTGCCATGAATATCTTGGAATCTTATGCTATACCGCCTCCTTTCAACCACGGTATTTCGAAACGGTCTTCACCACAAGACCTTTGAAATACTATCACCTGCGACTGCAGGCTGTCAATATCGTATTAACCTTATGTCAACTGAGGTATTGATTTATTTAAGACAGAAACATATACTAAAGAGGAATAAATAAGAAAGGAGGTAACATTAGATGCCAGAGGTTGAGATTGGTAATGTAAGCGACTTCTTCGCCAGACCTGTGGTAGCGGGCATAACCCTAACCGGCACATTAAAAGTCGGCGACAAGATTCACATCAAAGGACACACCACAGACATCGAACTCATTGTTGAGTCCATGCAGATTAACAACGTTAATGTGACCGAAGGCAAGACCGGAGATGCCATTGGCATTAAAGTGCCCGACCGCGTAAGGGCCGGGGACCATGTTTACAAGGTTACGTGATAGCTTCTTAGCTTCCGATGCTCTTAAGCAGATTCGCCATTTCGATGGCGCTTGATGCCGCCATAAAGCCGCGATTGCCTTCTTTAGCCCCAGCTCGGTCGATAGCCTGCTCCAGAGTATCCGCAGTTATTATGCCTTGAATAATCGGCACTCCGCTATCCAGGCTGACTCGGGAAATGCCTCTGCTCACTTCAGAAGCCAAATACTCAAAATGTGGTGTGCCGCCACGAATCACGGCTCCAAGGCAAATAATGGCATTGTACTTGCCTCTTTCCAGCAGCCTCTTAGCTACCAAAGGAATCTCCATAGCACCTGGCGTCCAGGCGACATCTATATCCTGCTCGCTAACGCCATGACGCAGAAAACCATCTTTTGCGCCGTCAAGCAGCCTCGCCGTTATGATTTCATTGAAGCGAGAAACAACCACACCGAATTTCAGCCCTTTCCCTAATAGCATGCCCTCATAGTTCTTAGCCATATAAATACCCTCCTTAACTCACAGCTTAAGCCTAAGTATCTTCATCTACCTCTAATAGATGTCCCAGCTTTTTCTGTTTCGTTTTCAAATATTCCAAATTGTATGGGGTTGGCTGTGTTCTCAAATTCACAGTCTCGACTATTTGAAGTCCATAGCTCTCCAGCCCGATTACCTTCTTGGGGTTGTTGGTCAGCAGGCGAATTTTATGCAAACCCAAGTCAGCCAAAATCTGCGCTCCAATGCCATAATCTCTCAAATCGGCTTCGAAACCCAGTGCAATATTGGCTTCCACGGTATCCAAGCCCTGGTCTTGGAGAGCATAAGCTCGCAGTTTGTTATGAAATCCTATGCCCCTACCTTCCTGTCGCATGTAAAGAAAGACTCCACGTCCTTCGGCAGCAATCTTCTCCATCGCCAATGTGATTTGGTCGCCACAATCGCAGCGCAGACTGCCGAAAACGTCGCCGGTCAGGCATTCGCTGTGGACTCGGACCAGCACCGGTTTGTCACCTGATATATCGCCTCTAACCAATGCCACATGCTCATCTGTATCAACCTTGCTCCTGTAGGCAATAACGACAAATTCGCCATATCTGGTAGGCATTTTAGCTTCAGCCACCCTTTCCACCAGCTTCTCATTGCGACGGCGATAAGTTATCAAGTCGGCTATACTTACAATTTTGATTCCGAACTTATCAGACATGACTTCAAGCTGAGGCAAACGAGCCATGGTACCGTCTTCATTCATAATCTCACAAATAACTCCAGCCGGGTAAAGCCCGGCGAATCTGGCTAAATCCACTATCGCCTCGGTGTGCCCGGCACGCACCAGCACACCACCCTCTCTAGCTCGAATGGGGAACATGTGACCGGGGCGAGCTAAATCCTCAGGCTTAGTTTTAGAGTCGAGCACAGCCTTTACAGTCGCCGAGCGGTCGTGAGCAGAAATACCACTGGAAGTCTTATGTTTAGCCTCAACAGATACGCCAAAGGCTGTTGAAAATTTGGCAGTATTATCTTGAACCATCAGTGGCACTCTTAACTCATCCAAGCGATGACCGATTATAGGCAAGCAGATTAGACCACGAGCATGTTTAGCCATAAAATTAATTGCATCTGGGTTCACTTTTTCCGCAGCAATCGCCAGGTCGCCTTCATTCTCGCGGTTCTCATCATCAACAATAATTAAGAACTTGCCGGCTTTTATATCTTTGATTGCCTCTGGGATAGTAGCAAATTCCATTAAACTTTACCTCGCTTTTAAGAAGCCGTGCTCCTCAAGAAAATCCAACGTCATAACACCATGATTATACCTTTGTCTGAAACGCTCTACATACTTGGCGATAATATCCACCTCAAGATTGACTATATCTCCGGGTTTTGTGCTACCCAATGTGGTATGCTCTCGAGTGTAAGTCACCAAAGAAACCGAGAGGGAAAAATCATCACAGTCGACAACAGTAAGGCTAACGCCATCAACGGCGATAAAGCCCTTGCTCACCACATAAGGCATCAAAAGAGCCGGCGCCGAAATCCTGGCAATAAAAGCTTTCTCTTCAGGCTGCAATGACAGGATTTTGCCGACATCATCTACATGCCCTTGCACAAAATGACCACCGAAACGTCCTTCAGCCGGCATAGCTCTCTCCAAATTCACCGGGTTGCCGTAATGAAGCCTGCCAAGATTGGTACGCCGGACCGTCTCAGGCATAACATCAACAGAAAAGTTATCCTTGCCTATCGAGGTCACTGTTAAGCAAGCTCCATTTACAGCTATGCTATCACTTGGCTTGATACCCTCAAGCACCTTTTTTGCCTCGACAGTCAAGCGCTCAGGGCTAATCCCTCTGACTATTCCAATCTCTTCAACTATTCCAGTAAACATTACTTTTTGCCACCTACATAGCCACTGATCAAGATGTCGTCACCAAATTCGATTATCTTCACCCGACTCAGATGGAGAGCCTCAGCAACCGTGTTAACACCGTTGCCACCGACAACGCTCTTAGCTCCATCTCCACCGATTACGATGGGTGAAATGAAAGCCAAAACTTTATCCACCAAACCGCGGTCAAACAACGAGCCGAAGAGACCACTCCCACCTTCCACCAGAACACTGGTAACCTCTCGCTTCCCAAGCAGCTTCAATAGTTCTTCCAAATCTATTAAATCTTTCTCAGCCGGTAATTCCACAATCTCAGCCCCGGTCTTCCTGAAACCCTCCGCCGCTTTGGCATTAAGAGGTTTAGCTACAGCAACAAGAGTTTTTCCCGGTTCCTCAAAAACCCGAGCCGATAGCGGCGTCCGACCTTTACCATCGACAATCACTCTCAAAGGTTGCAGCTTAGTCTTACCGCCTTTACCACTACAACCCCTGGCTGAAAGCTGGGGGTCATCAGCGACTACGGTATTTGCTCCCACCATAATGGCATCAACTATATGACGCAGGTAATGCACAAACTTCCGGGATTCCTCTCCACTTATCCACTTAGAATCGCCATTTTGAGTAGCAATTTTGCCGTCAAGGCTCATAGCAAATTTAGCAATCACAAATGGCATACCGGTAGTGATGAACTTAATGTAACCCTCATTTATTTCCTGAGCTTCCTCCTCACACTGACCGACAAACGTCTTTATTCCGGCTTTTTCCAGCATTTTTAATCCCTTGCCCGAAACCAAGGGATTAGGGTCAATCAATGCCATATGAACTTCAGCAATGCCGGCATCGATTATGGCCTGGGTACATGGTGGTGTACGCCCCTGATGGCAACAAGGTTCTAGTGTAACGTACATCGTCGCACCTTTAGCCCTCGGTCCAGCCTGCCGAAGCGCCATTATCTCCCCATGAACAGAACCCGGCGGCTGTGTATGCCCCAACCCCACAACAACCCCATCTCTAATTACCACCGCACCTACCGCCGGATTAGGACTGGTATAACCTAAGGCTAAACCAGCCAACGATAAAGCGCATTCCATAAAATCTTTAGGGCGAGCTAACACTTATGACCCCCTCACAATGTCCTCATAATACTTACTGGCGGTCGGCTCAGTCTGACCCTGATATTTGCTTCCCAACTCGGCTGCTCCGTACAGCCTGTCCGCAGGAGTGGTCAGCCTGAGAAAAGATATTTGCCCGATCTTCATCTTATAATAAAGAGTAATCGGCAATTTGGCAACATTGGACAGCTCGATGGTAAGATGTCCCTGCCAACCCGGGTCGACATAACCAGCAGTTGAGTGGATTAGAAGCCCAATCCTCCCCAGAGAGCTTTTCCCCTCAAGCCTTCCAACTATGTCATCGGGCAGGGTAATCGACTCTAAAGTGCTGACCAGCACAAACTCACCGGGATTAAGGAAGAAAGCTTTATCCTCATCGAGCTCCACAAGCTCATTCAAGTGGTCCAGATTGCGCCTGACGTCTATGTAGGTAGGAAGCCGTTGTGGTTTAAAGGCAAGGAGCTTTTTGTCTAAATGAAGGTCAATACTAGCCGGCTGGATGCAATCTGGGTTCAGAGGCTCAATAATAATCCTGCCTCTAGCAATCTCGTCTTTAATTGTCCTATCACTAAGCACCATAGCTTCGAACACATTGTAGCATCAAGCTTCTTCAAATCGCAAACAAGGACAGATCCCGTGTTAGCTTTTCACGAAACTTAAACCATGTGATATAATATGCGAAGCTTCCGGCTAGGCCGGATTTACAAAATTAAAAAGATCGCCTTTCATCATAAATCGGCTTGCACAGCCTGTCACAAAAGACAGGCACGAGTCAGATTCAACTAAGACAGGATATAAGGAGGCTTTTTGATGTCAGGAATCATCTCTTACGGGGCTTATGTGCCACTGTGGCGGCTGAGTCGGGATGCCATAGGCGCTGCCTGGGGTAGGGCGTCTCTGGGCGGCGAGCGGAGCGTAGCCAACAATGATGAGGACACAGTCACCATGGCAGTGGAAGCAGTGCTCGACTGCCTTGCTGGGACCGACCGCGATAGCATCGATGGCTTATACTTCGCTTCAACTACAGCACCTTTCCGGGAAAAGCAGTGTGCCGCCCTGGTGGCAGCTGCCGCCGACTTAAAACCGGATATAATCACTGCCGACTTCGGTAATAGCCTACGAGCCGGAACTGCCGCCCTCAGAGCAGCATTAGATGCGGTCAACAGCGGTTCGGCACAGAACATAATCGTTGTTGCCGCTGACTGTCGCCTGGGGTACCCTCGTTCTGATTATGAGCAAAACTTCGGCGATGCCGCAGTGGCTCTGCTGGTAAGCAAAAACGGAAAGCCAATCGCCAATGTCAAAGCCAGTTACTCAATATCCAACGAGATGTACGATGTCTGGAGGTTGGATAAGGACACTTTCGTACAATCCTGGGAAGAACGCTTTGTAATCGAGCACGGCTATATCGAAAACATGTCTAAAGCAATCACCGGCTTAATGAAAAAACAGAATCTCTCAGCCGGAGATATAACTAAAGCCGTGTTTTATGCACCTACTGCCCGAACACAGCAACAGCTTGCCCGACAGCTAGGTTTCGACCCGAAGACACAACTTCAGGACTTGCTGAATAACAACATAGGAGTATGCGGCTGCGCCCATGCATTGCTACTGCTGGCGGCAGCTCTGGAGGCAGCCAAGGAAGGTGACAAATTCATCATTGCCAGTTACGGAGACGGCAGCGACGCCTTTTTCATCGAGGTCACATCTCAGGTGGACAAAGTCAAAACCGGCAGGCGCGGGGTAAAAGGCTTTTTAGCTTCGAAACAAGCGCTGCCCACCTATGAGCGATACCTCAGTTATCGTGGTGTATTAGAACTGCAGCCCGGAGAACCTTTCCGTCTCTTTCCGGCAGCCTCTGTTAGCTGGCGAGAACGCAACTGGGCTACCCGCCTTCACGGCAGCAAATGCAAGAATTGCGGCCTGATTACATTCCCAGTACAGAGAGTATGTTACAACTGCCAGGCTAAAGATAACTATGAGGAGGTAAGGCTGTCAGATAAAAGGGGAAAGGTGTTCACCTTCTCTCTGGACAATCTGGCTGGCAGAAGCGACGACCCCCTGATACCTCAAACAGTTATCGAATCGGATTTAGAGAATACGAGAATTTACTGCGTAATGACAGACTGTGACCCTAAGGAGATTAAAGTCGGCATGCCCGTCGAAATGACTTTTAGAAGGCTTTATGAGGGCGCCGGCATGTATATCTACTTCTGGAAATGTCGACCCATAAGATAAGGAGATAAACAGATGGAGAGTATAAAAGATAAAGTCGCCATAATAGGTATGGGATGCGCCAAGTTCGGGGAGCGCTGGGAATCAGGCCTTGATGATTTAGCTATAGAGGCTGCCTACGAAGCCTATGAAGATGCCGGCATTGAGCCCAAGGATATACAGGCTTGCTGGTTTGGAACGGTGACTGCCCCGATAACCGGCCTTGGAGCTACACATGCCGCCAACGCATTGAAACTGCGCATCCCCATGACCCGCGTGGAAAACTGGTGCATCACCGGGCATGAAGCCTTAAGGAACGCCTGCTTCGGTGTGGCTTCCGGAATGTACGATGTCGTACTGGCCCTCGGCGTGGAAAAACTCAAGGATACCGGCTTTCCCGGGCTTGGCACTGGCCGAGGTATGAGCCCGGTATTGGAAGCCCGCCGTACTTCACCAGGCAGCTTTTCACTCATCGCTACCAGATATTTCTACACTTATGGACTAAGTCCGGAGGAAGGCAAGGCAACCATTGGTAAAATTGCAGTTAAAAACCACAACAACGGCAGCATGTGTCCCAAAGCCCATTTTCGCAACAAGATAACCTTAGAGCAGGTAATGAATGCGCCAATCATCGCCTGGCCCTTGGGGCTTTTCGACTGCTGTGGCAACAGTGACGGCTCTGCTGCTGCCATTCTGGTTCCGGCCAGCCAGGCAAAGAAATTCAGGGCTGACCCAGTCTACGTAAAGGGCTTAGGGCAATCATTCGACCCTCTGCTGCCGCATGTCCGTCCCCAGTTTGACTGGCTAACCTGGGATGCTTTACGCAACTCTTCCCATCAAGCCTATGAGCAAGCCGGAATACGCAATCCCCGTGAAGAGATTGATATCGCTGAGGTCCACGACTGCTTCACCATCACAGAGCTTGCTATTTATGAAAACTTTGGCTTCAGTGCTAAAGGCAAAGCTAAAGAGGACATAGACTCGGGCTTTTTTGAGCTTTCCGGTGGATTGCCGGTAAACTCAGACGGCGGTTTGAAATGCTTCGGGCATCCGGTAGGCGCCAGCGGTCTGAGAATGACCTACGAAGTCTATAAACAAATACAGGGCAAGGCTCAAACGCCCGAGCGCCAGCTAAAAGACGTCAAACTGGGTTTATCTCATACCTTCGGTGGTCCACCTCAGGTAAGCGCTGTCGCCATTTTGGGCAGGGACCTGGACAAAAGCAAGGCGAAATCTCAATAAATCCGATTTCATAAGCTGTTTGATGCCGTCAGATTCGGAACTCAGCATTACTTAAGCTGCTGCAATGGCAATATTGCATCTCATGGACGTGCCTTGGTCCCGAATTTCTTTCGATATCGCTGATTAAACCACGATATCCAATCTGGAATACCCTCGCCGGTGGTGCAGGAGATATCTATGATGTCCAAATTCGGATTGACACGCCGTGCGTTTGCCTTCGCCTCTTTCAAGTTGAAATTAGTATATTTCAGCAGGTCAATCTTGTTGATTAATAGCAATGCTGATTCGCGAAATATCAGCGGGTACTTCAAAGGCTTTTCGTCCCCCTCGGTCACGCTGAGCATCACCACCTTGTAATCCTCCCCCACCTTGAATTCAGCGGGACAAACAAGGTTCCCCACATTTTCAACCACCAGAATATCTATCTTGCTGAGGTCGAGATGCGGCAGTGCATAGGCGACCATATTAGCATCGAGATGGCAGGCACTGCCCGTAGTTAATTGAACCACCGGAAGCTTATACTTCTTCAGCCGATCCGAATCGCGGGTGGTCTCAATATCGCCGGCAACTACCCCAAGACGCAGCTTACCCTTAAGTGCCTCAGCGGTTTTCTCCAGCATGGTCGTCTTCCCCGATCCAGGCGAGCTTATCAGGTTAAGCACCAGGTTCCGGTGCTTCTTAAAGAGCTCTCCATTAGCAGTGGCAATACGATCATTCGCTTCAAGTACATCAGTCATTACGTTAATTTTCATTTCTCACTCCTCATATTATCTGCTTAAGTTTAGCATCCTGCGTAAACCCGTGCAAAAGCGGTGTAGGGCTGTCACTACTCTGGGCTTTCTGATAAAATTAAGCATTTGACACAGGTAGGATGGCTAAGACACGACAGCAGCTGGAAGCCGAAGGATGGAAGGTGGCTTCGGTCACCGGAGGCGACCATCTCAAGAGGACTCTGGAGATGTACCAGGAACTGGGAATCGAAGTATATCTCG
The DNA here is from genome assembly GCA_963754385.1 of uncultured Chloroflexia bacterium. Taxonomy (GTDB): domain Bacteria; phylum Chloroflexota; class Dehalococcoidia; order GIF9; family UBA5629; genus 9FT-COMBO-48-23. The sequence goes on from CAVWGE010000003.1 coordinate 287,482, forward strand.
AGGAAGTCAAACCTGAAGAACGCGAAGGCTGCACCGAGTGCTTTACAGCAGGCAACGAGACCATTTATAGAATCTACACCAAACCATATTCTTCCTAATGTAAACAGATGAGGTTACATCAGGAAACTCCCGCTTTCTCTCACTATCCAGTAGCAGCAACCCTATTTTTAGGAACCAGCCTTTTTAAGAAACTCCTCAACCTTAGCCACCAAGTCCTTTGGCTTAATAGGCTTCATAATATATTCAGAAACATCGAACGCAAATGGCTGGCCGAGTGACTCAGAAAAACTAGTCAGCGCTAGAACAGGGACTTTGGCAAGCGACGGGTCCTTACGGAATTGGTCAGCAAAAGTGAAACCGTCTGCTACCGGCATCAGTATATCCAAAACGACTAAATCCGGCTTCTCCTTTTTTGCCTTTTCCAAACCCTCTTTCCCATTGTAGGCTACAATCACCTCGTAAGCCTTACTTTCCAAAGCCCCCCTCATCACTGTCACCAGGTCAACATCATCGTCAACAACTAGAATCTTCGGCCTCTGTTTCATATTCAATCACCTCCTTAGTTATTCTGCTTTCTGTAACTTTACTTATAGTTATTTAAGCTGGCCTTCCTGGGCAACCGTCTGTCCTTTCGGCAAAGTAAAAATAAATCTGCTTCCGTTGCCAGCTTCAGGGTTTGGACTTTCAGCCCAAATCTTGCCGCCGTGAGCTTCGACTATCCTCTTGGATATAGATAGCCCCAATCCGGTTCCCTTTACACCCACATTACTCCCCCGGAAGAAGTCCTCAAAAAGTCGAGACAGGTCATCGGGTGGTATGCCAATCCCAGTATCTATTACTTCAAATCGTACGTCATCGTCACCATCTGTCACCCTTACGAGCGCCATACCATCACGCGTGTAATTGATGGCATTACTTGTCAGATTGGTCACCACTTGTTGAAGCCTGCGGTTTGACGCATAGACCTTAGGCGAAGTTTCAGGCAATTCAACCTTCAGTGCTATCCCCTTCTGCCTTGCCAGCTTATCGAGCCCATCCGTCGCCTGTTTAACCATCTCATTTACAGAGACTTCTCTCATCTCACGCTTAAGCTGGCCGGCTTCAATACGAGGTATATCCAACAGGTCGGTAATCAGCATCATAAGCCCATCGATTCTCCTTATGCCCCTCTGCATCAGGTCTTTCTGCCCGTCAGTTATCTCGCCGGTATATCCATCCACTATATATGATAGTAAACTCTGAGTAGCGACAAGAGGGGACTGGAGGTCATGAGCAACAACGCTGAGAAATTGGACAAAGCGACGCCTTTCCTCTCCCAGTTTGACTACTTCACCAGAACTCTGCTCCAACTCCATCGTTCTTTGCTCAAGAAGCTGGTCTTTCAATTTCACCACTTCACGTTGCCGCCTTCTCAGCTCGCCCACAATAGCGGTGACCACATAGTCAAAGGCATAAGACAAGGTTATCAAGGCAACCAGAACAGCTACAAGACGGCTTAATTCCTGGTATCTGTACGGAAGTACAAATCCCTCGAGATTTACATGTGGTATTAATCCAAAATATTCTAAAAAAACCAGAAGCGTAATCATCGCCATGGCTAAAGTAGTCAGTCCATATGCCCACCTCTTGGAGAGGAATATAGCTGCTGCACTAGTATGGATTATGTACATGAATATAAACGGGTTTTCTATCCCCCCGGTAAAGTGCAGAAGTACAGTGAGCATTACCAGGTCAAAAATGACCTGGGCATTGCCGTAGATCTCGGCCCTCTTGATCACTAATTCAGATTTTTGTTTCTTAAGACCTTGCGTCAAGCGAAACAGAAAAAAGTTGTAGCAGGCTATAATAACGCAGATAATGTAGACCGGCAGAGTGGGAAAACCAATATGAAATACCATTGATGCTACTATGGTAGCGATGGCGATCGCCGGAATGGCAAGCCATCTCATATTGACGTACACACTGAGCCTCAAAATCAGTGCTCTCTCTTCAGGAGAGTAGTCCGTCATTGTTTCTTGCTCAGATAACGTATTGGTCATCTTAAAAACCGCTTCGGTCTAAGTAATATTTGATGGCTTCAGTATGACTAGCAAGGACACGTATAAAAACAAAAGACCTGGACAACAGTTATATGGCCAAATCGCATTCCGAGGAGTTCCAAACGTGTTAAAACACGCCCCACTGTAACCTTATGCCCCCAGGCCAAATAATAACTCTGAACCAGGCCTATTGCAACCCCATACCAGGGTTAAGGTCTCTGCACAGTTCGCATCAGGCTGCCGTTTTTATCTCTTATATTCACTATCAAGGGCATCCGGCCGGGCAAGGCGTGTGTAGCACAGCCCAGACATGGGTCATAGGCTCTAAAAGCCATCTCTACCATATTAAGCAAACCTTCCTTCACCTCTGGCCCCTTGATAAATCCCATTGCTGCCTTCTTGACAGACAGACATATCGGAGCTGCATTGTGCTGGGTGGCTACGATAAGGTTCACCTTTGTAGTTCTCCCATCAGCGTCAGCCTCATAATGATGGATTAATGTTCCGCGCGCTGCTTCGACACAACCAATGCCAACCTTATTCAACCTGAGATTCATATTGCGTATATCTTTGCTGGTCAGCAAAGGGTCGTTAGCAATCCTCTGCAGATGTTCCGCCGCCTGTAAAGCTTCAATTAATCTCGCCCAGTGATAGGCGAGAGTATGATGACTCGGCTTACCACCCAGCGTGTCGAACATTGCCTCATATTCCTTCTGTGCCAGAGGCGTTAACATACTTTCAGCTGCATTCAGTCTTGCCAGCGGTCCCACACGGTACAACGAAGTCGCCCCACCATCGTTCAAGCCGTCCCACCCTATATTCCTCAGGTGAGTTAGTCTTATATATGTCCATGGTTCAACCCATTCACCTATGTGGTCAACATAATCGTGATAATCAAACAAGGCATATTCCTCACCCTTAGGATTGACTACTCTACATTTACCTTCATAGAAATTTACCCGGTTATTCTCATCAACCAAACCCATATAATAGGTATTAAGCTTGTAAGCATCATTCAGGACAAGGTTCAGGTACTCCTTATTGTCCAGGACAATCTGCTTGAACAATTCGAGAGAAAATTGGCAAAATTCAACAGCAAAGTCGGCGGTCTCCTTTATCCATTTCCTGTCCTCCTCGGTGAGACCCCTGGATACTCCTCCGGGCAAGCCACCTTCGGGATGGGGAGGCTTGCTGGCAAGATACCGAATTATCTCACGGCATCTCTTCCTTACCTCTATAACCTTGCCGCCAATCTCCAACCCCACTTTCTTGACTACACCGAGAATATTTCGTTCCGCCGGGTCAGCACTTGGACCAAGCACAAAGTCCGGTCCGGCAAGTATAAAGAAGTGCAGCAAATGGTCTTCCACCATGAATGCATTGTAATGGAGCTGCCTTATCAGCTTGGCAGTAGGCGTTGGTTCCACTCCGTATAGGTCGTCAAGGGCTTTGACAGATGCCATATTATGCGGCGTTGGACAAACGCCACAGATGTTGGGCATAATCCGCGGCAACTCCTCCACAGGCCTACCAAGACAGAACCTTTCAAAACCCCTGAGTTCCATTACTTGCCAGTAGACATCATCTACATTCCCCTTATCGTCCAGGAAAATCTCAATTTTCCCATGTCCTTCAAGCCTGGTTATCGGATTTATGGTTATCTTTTCAGCCACGTTGCACCTCTTTCCTATTCAATCTATTCCTTAGCAACTTTTCTCTGCAATATCGAAGAAGGTAGCGCGAACCGATATGCATACCCCACGGGGTCAAGAATCTGGTCTGCAAGCCTAGCTATATCATCATCGTTCTGTACGTCTAAAATCGACGCCAGGGCTGAGATAAATTTAGCTCCGGAATCCTCAACTCCTTCCACAGGACCGAAACATCCCCGACACGGGATATTTATGTCTATACAAGCTTCTCCACAACCATCACGAGTAGCCGGTCCCAAGCAGATTATTCCTTGCGCCAAAAAACAAACATCCGGTTCTGCCTCCACTTCGTGAATCCTTTTTATCTCTCTTATTGCCATCCTCTCAGGTTTCGATTTGTTTCGCTTACAGCTATCGCATAAAGCTCTGTGAGGCGCCAGTGTTGAGCCCTTTGGGGGAAGCTTATTCTCTAGTACCGCACTTATAGCGGCTATCACTAGATGCGGAGGAGGAGGACATCCCGGTAAGTAATAATCAACAGGGATTATGTCATTCAACGCATAGACACGGTTATAAAATTCAGGAAGTGTTAGCGTCTTACCATTTACAACGGTGCTTGTCTGGGGATATTTACCGTCAGGATTGATTAAAGTCGGGGCATCACGATAGACCCAGTTGAAAATGTCATCTTTGGTGGTTAAATTGGCTAGGCCAGGCGTCCCACCGAGACAGGCACAGGCACCGAAGGCGAGAACTAGCTGAGACTTTTCTCTGAGCAGTTTTGCTACCTCTTCTTGCTCAGAGTTTCTGATATTTCCGTTTAGAATACTCAATATAATTTCATCATCCTTCATGGCTTTGATGCTGTCATACTTAAAATCAAGCGCCACCGGCCAGAAAATTAAATCAACCGCGTTGGCTACACCAAGAATCACTTCGTTTATGTCGACAACCGCCTCATCACAACCACCACAACCCCCCAACCAGCAAATTGCAACCTTCGGTTTCGCCATTTTATTTCTCCCTTCCAGCTTTTATTGCTTCTTTCTGGGACATCTTTTCAGGCACCGTATTACTCTTCCGTGGCCCTAACTTCACCAGTTCCTTTTTCATCTCTTTCACCAACTGCGGGATTCTGTGACCTTCGGGGTCAACTGACAGCTCTATCCTAATCCTTCCCTTCTCTATGCCCATGGACTCCAACATCCTGCGGAGGAGATATACTCTCTTTTTTGCTTCATAATTACCATCCTGGTAATGACAATCACCCTCAGGACAACCGAGTATCAAGACTCCATCGGCCCCTTTTTCAAACGCCTCCATCATGTGCGTGGTATCAATCTTTCCAGTACAAATGATAGGTAGCCAGTTCTCTATTTTCTTGGAGAGAGCAGCCTCATCTGCCAGATAACCCCAGCTGAACTGACAGGAAAAACACACTAATTTCGGTTCATATTGGCTCAATTTCATCCCCCTTAACAATAATTTACCTCGAACATCTACGACAAAGATGCGTATACTTTGGCTATTTTATCTGCTGTATCTTCGTCAACCATTTTTCTTGCCTGAGACGGGCAAGCCACAATGCACATCCCACAAGATTTGCATCTAAACATATCGGTTTCAGATACTATTTTGTCGCCTGCATTAACCAACCGAGCTGCATAATAATTGCAGGTATAGACGCAATGACCACAGCCGCTACATCTAGCAACGTCAACCTCCACTGGACTTAAAGATTTCTGAAAACCAATGGACAAGCATGCTTTACAGGATAAGCAGGGACCGCAAGTAACACACCTCTTCGCCTCCTCTATAGCCTCTTTTAACGTGAAACCCTTTTCAAAAAGTTGGAAGTGCATTCTGTTCTCGGGTGGTATCCATGGCACCTCAGGTTCAGGCTTGTAGTCTCTCCGAATCGGGATCTCGTACCCCTCGTAATCCCTTCTCCGCCCCTCCTTCATATCCACTCCCCTCAGATACCTATCAATCGATTCCGCAGCCACAAGACCTTCACCCATGGCTTCGACCATGAAGCCGACTCTTCTGATGTCACCACCTATGAATACCCAGGGCTTGCTTGAACTCTGTAATGTTAAATGGTCTACATCAAGTCCACCCCGTTCATTCAAAAGATTTTCCTTCTGCAGCAAAGGCCTATCGGGTGCCTGTCCTACTGTGATTATTAGTATATCCCCCGTTAAATCTATGCAGTCAGTACAATCGAACCTCGGATTAAAGCCTTCTTCGTCAAATACACTAACACACGCCGGACAATCGATTCCTTTGAATCTGCCATTTTGTCCAGCAATCTTTCTCACACCGCGGCTATATACTGTTCTTATACCCTCCTCCCACGCACCACGTATCTCCTCTTCGTCAGCAGGTATGCCATCTTTGATGTCCTTGTCCTCACACTCAAGGCATACGATAGTTACCTCTCCACCTTGCCTCTTAACTGACCTGGCCACATCAAAGGCTACATTTCCGCCTCCTGTAACTATGACTTTTTTGCCCTTGAAATAATCTGGTGCGATATTATTATGGCTAACTTCATACAGATAGGTATGTCCGTACATTACACCTGATAGGTCTTGTCCCTCTACAAGCTTACCCTCAAAGGTTAAGACTCTGGGATACGGCAATCCTGTCGCCAGAAAAACTGCCTTAAAACCCTCTTTCCTCAGCTTATCCAGTGTCAGTTCTCCCGACCCAAGCCGGCTGTTGTATCTAACATCTATATCAGCAATCCTTACAAGGTTATCGAATGTCGTCTGCAAAACATCTTTGGGCAGGCGGTAGTCTGGCACCAGCCACAGTGCTCCACCAAGACGGTCAGAAGCCTCGATTATCGTTGCTTTATAACCTTTCTTGCTTAAATGGTAGGCGCACATCAGACCACCAGGCCCACCACCTATGACAGCCACCTTTTCCTTGTTTTTGAGTGCCTTAAATTTCTCTCGTTCCTTCAAATGTTCGGTATATACATCCGATAGGAATCTCTTAAGTAGCCTTCTCTTGATAGCCCCACCTTTATCAGCATAATTACATTCCAATTCACAGATACCGCAGATATAACCACAGATGTTGAAGAAGGGGTTCTTGTCATAGAGGTAATCACTAATTTGGATTATACCTTCTCTTGCCAAATCTGGGTCATTCGGGAGAAGAGAAATCAGCACGTTCGTCCGCTGGATATCTTCATTTATCGGGCATTTGATTTGACACGGTGGCAGACATTGCTTCACCGCCATATCCGCATGCATGACTCCGGTAGAATCAGTTTTCCACATAATTAAACCTCCTTAGAAAGTGCGGAATTTCCTAATCTAACAGTAAAGCATCCGAGAATAAATATATTAGAATTTAAATATAGCGTATCGAATTGCGCCATCGCTGCAATTGTACTTCTTTTGCTGAACTGTGCCGCTGTGAACACAAAAACCAAATAATTATACCTAATTACAATCTAAAGAAACAAGCTATCATGCCTATTTCTATTCAAAAAAATTGGCAATTACACTTACTGATATTCAAAAACAATCTGGATTGCTGTTCTAATCAAGCCTTAAACCGGGCGGCCATATACCCACCAGAAAGCCCAAAACCCATGTGCCGCCCTTGAAATAAAGACAAGCAAAGAGGGTATATGCCTCCAATACACTGTGAGAACACAGCATCTTTGCAGCCAATGATAAGCAATTGATATAATTCGACAGTTATGCAAGTTATATTCTTTTCAACCAAATGCCAAACATCTCCAGATGAATCTAAAGTTCCCCAAAAAATAGGTGCAAAAGACGATGCGATAAGCTTCAGCACATTGCTAGACTTACCTTTGATATAAATTAGCCATGCTTTAGGAGGTGCCCTTGAAGCAGACAAATAAATCTACGCCACCTAAGTCACAAGCCGGCAAAGAGATCAGCAGCAAAACCCTACAAGAAATCCGAAAAATAGTCGAGACTACGAATGGCCAGGCAGGAGCTCCAATACGTGTGTTACAGCAAGTACAGGGGATTGTAGGCTACCTGCCGCCAGAAGTTCTGAAAACTGTCTCTAAGGAAATGAGTATCCCACTAAGCGAACTCTACGGTATAACGAGCTTCTACTCATTTTTTTCGATGGTTCCAAAGGGTAAATATGTGATTCAGGTCTGCCTAGGCACCAGTTGCTACGTCAAAGGAGCGGAAAGACTCATCAGAACATTGAAGCGCGACTTCAACCTGGAATCAGGAGGAATCACTCCGGATGGCAAATTCTCTCTTGAGACAGTAAGATGCCTTGGCTGCTGCGGGCTATCTCCGGTTATGGCAATAAGGGAAAATGTCTATAGAAAGGTAAAGCCAAGCCAGATAAAAGACATCATGACTTCGTATAAATAGGAGAATGAGATGAAACCACTTGCATCTGTAGAAGAATTTACAAAGCTTAGAGACAAAATCCGTGAGAAACTGTCGAGACAAGACAAGAAGATCCAAGTCAGGGTTCATCTCGGCACATGTGGTATATCTTCGGGAGCAAACAAGGTACTCGCAGCTTTTCAACAAGAGGTGGAAAGACGCAAACTATCAGATGTCACCGTGCTTAAAGCAGCATGCATCGGTTTGTGTGACAGGGAACCAGTAGTAACAATTGTCCATCCCACAAAAGGCAAGACTACCTATTACGATCTCACAGAGGATAAAGTCCCACAGATTATTGAGCAACATCTTGTTCGAAATAAGGTAGTGGAGGAATGGGAGCTAAATACTGATGACCCTTTGCTCAAGCTACAAGAGATAAGGGTAATGCATAACCAAGACCTCGACCCTATGAACATAGAGGAATACATAGCCAGAGATGGCTATCAAGCCCTGGCTAAGGCTTTAACCCAAATGAAGCCAGAAGACGTCATTGCAGAAATCGGGCGGGCTGGCTTGAGAGGACGTGGAGGAGCCGGCTTCCCCACAGGCACAAAATGGACATTCGTTCGCAACGCGACTAGCGATGAAAAATACGTTGTTTGCAACGGTGATGAGGGTGACCCGGGTGCTTATATGAACCGCGCCGTACTTGAAGGAAATCCACACTCTATAATTGAAGGAATGGCAATAGGAGCCTATGCCATAGGCAATGTGCGTCAAGGCTATGCTTATGTCCGCGCTGAATACCCCCTTGCTATTGAGACATTGAATCATGCTATAACCAAGGCTCGAGAATACGGACTTCTGGGGAAAAACATGCTGGGCACTGGTTTCCAATTCGACCTGGATATATTTCCAGGCGCTGGTGCCTTTGTTTGTGGTGAGGAGACTGCCCTTTTAACCTCCATCGAAGGAAAACGAGGAAATCCACGCCAGCGACCTCCATTCCCAGCCAACAAAGGGCTTTTCGGTAAGCCTACCACGCTCAATAATGTAGAGACTTGGTCAAACATCCCGCAGATAATCTGGAAAGGGGCCGATTGGTTCGGAAGCGTCGGCACTGCTAGCAGTAAAGGTACAAAGACACTGTGTCTGGTAGGAAAAGTTAACAACACCGGGCTGGTTGAGGTTCCATTGGGTACTAGCCTGGGCAAGATTGTGTTTGACATCGGCGGAGGCATACCCGGCAGCAAAAAGTTCAAAGCAGTCCAGATAGGCGGCCCATCCGGCGGCGTTATCCCAATCGAACATTTGAATACACCTGTCGACTATGAAGCCGTCACCGCTTTGGGCGCAATTATGGGCTCGGGCGGTCTTGTCGTCATGGATGAGGATAGCTGCATGGTCGATGTAGCAAAATTCTTCCTTCAGTTCACCAAGGATGAGTCCTGTGGTAAATGCACTCCATGCCGGGCAGGCATACCAAAGATGCTTGCCTTCCTCACCAAGATAGCCGAAGGTAAGGGGACAATTGAAGACCTTGACACGCTTTCAGAGCTGGCTGAAATGGTTGGCTCAGCTTCCATCTGTGGTCTGGGACAAACAGCCCCCAATCCGGTTTTAACTACACTACGCCACTTTCGAGATGAATACGAAGCTCATATAATAGACAAAAAGTGCCCGGCTGTAGTCTGTCAGGCTCTATTCAGAGCCCCTTGTCAGGGTACCTGCCCTGTAGGACTCGATGCCCCAGGTTACATTGCTCTAATAAAAGAGAGTAATTTCGAACAGGCTTGCCGCGTAATTATGCAGCGGCTTCCTTTACCCTTGAGCGTTGGGCGGGTATGCCCCCACCCTTGCGAGAGCAAGTGCCGGCGCCAGCAGGTCGAGGAGCCGATAGCCATCAGACATCTCCACAGGTTCGCTGCCGATTATGCCTTTGAGCACGGGTTCGAATATATTCCGCAAATAAAAGAGCGGAAAAAAGATAAGCTAGCCATTATCGGTGCAGGGCCAGCAGGTTTGTCGGCTGCTTGGGACCTTGCCCACGAAGGATATCAAGTTACAATATTTGAAGCTCTACCTGTAGCCGGAGGCATGTTAGCCGTTGGTATCCCCGAGTACCGATTACCCAAAGACCTCCTCAAGAAAGAGATTAATATTATCAAAAAGCTCGGGGTAGACATAAAATTAAACACACGCATTGAGGATATTGAGTCCTTGCTTGGAGACAATAAATATCAAGCTGTGTTCATCGCCACAGGCGCCCATAAGGGAGATAAGATGAAGATACCGGGCGAAGGCCTGGCAGGAGTCTTCGACGCAATTGACTTCTTGAAACAAGCAAATCTGGGAAAAGAAATAAAGGTGGGGCAAAAAGTAGCTGTCGTCGGCGGTGGTAACTCCGCCATTGATGCAGCCCGGGTAGCTCTTAGAAAAGGTGCCAAGGAAGTTAACATCCTTTATCGGCGAGAGAAGAGGGACATGCCGGCGCTGGCAGAGGAGATAGTGGCTGCTGAGGAGGAAGGTATTCACATACATTGCCTGACAGCCCCTACTAAGGTTCTGGGCGATAATGGCATAGTCACCGGGCTAGAATGTATTCGCATGGAACTGAAGGAATTTGATACAAGTGGAAGAAGGACCCCTTATCCAATCCAAGGGTCTGAATATAAGATAAATGCAGATACAGTTATCGAAGCTACAGGTCAAAGACCTGATACTTCGTTTTTGGGTGGAGACGGAGTCGGCGTGGCTAAAGGTGGAACTATAGTTGCCGACCCAAGAACCCTCGCTACCGGCCACAAAGGCGTTTTCGCAGGAGGAGACGCAGTTACAGGTGCAGCCACAGTAATCGAAGCAATTGCTGCGGGACAGAGAGCAGCTTCTTCTATAAAAAGATATCTCCGGGGAGAGAAACTCTCACCATTAGTAGAGCGCAATGGCTACGAGCCCATAGCTATCCCTTCCACGGCTCCTACTGAGGAGGAACTGAAAGAAAGACCTAGGGTGGCGATTGTGGAGGTTCACAGCGCTGAGAGAAAAACTTCTTTCCAAGAGGCAATCTTGCCCTATAGTCCGAAGGAAGCTAAAAACGAAGGGGGCCGCTGTCTTAGATGTGACCTTGAGGCAGGAGAATAAGCGATGAAAGAGATAACTCTAACAATCGATGGTAATCAGGTTAAAGGCAAAGAGGGTGATACTGTTCTCGATGTCTGTGAGGCTAACAACATCTATGTGCCAACTCTCTGCCATTTGAAGGGGCTGACTGATGTCGGCGCTTGCCGTATGTGTGTGGTCGAAATCGAGAGGGAGAGACGACCTGTGCCAGCCTGTACCTATCCAGTACGTGATGGTTTAGTTGTACAGACCAAAAATGAAAAACTGGAGAAATACCGCCGCCTTATCTTAGAATTGATGTTCACCGAACGCAATCATCTTTGTGCTCAATGTGTAGCCAGCGGCGACTGTGAACTTCAGAGTCTCGCTTATAGATACCAAATGGACAATGCTCGTTATCCATATTCCTGGCCGCCATTACCACTGGATTCAGCACACGATTATCTTGTCATTGACCACAATCGGTGCATTTTATGTGGCCGATGTATCAGAACATGCGACGAAATTGTAGGTGTTCATACACTCGATTTTGGATACCGTGGCTGGAAAGATGTGGTAGTCGCTGACCTTAATCAACCTCTGGGGAAATCAACTTGTATATCCTGCGGAGCTTGTTTTCAAGCCTGTCCTACGGGAGCGATTTTTTCTAAGAGGAGTGCCTACAAGGGCAAACGTCCAGAATCCGAAGAGGTAATCAGCGTCTGCCCAATATGTGGCATCGGCTGCGAGATTAAAGCCTTTGTCAGGAACAACATGTTGATAAGAATAGACAGCGCTGACCCTGCCAAGCACCAAGGTTTACTCTGTTACAAAGGACGCTTTGGTCCCCTAAGTCAAGCGCACACCCGAATTAAGACGCCGCTAGTGCGAAATGCCAGTGGCAAGCTCGAGCCTTGCTCCTTGAGCAAAGCCACAGATATAGTAGCCAAGAAACTTGGTGAGTTGAAAGTTCGACATGGTAGTAGCAGCATAGCCGGAGTGGCTTCAAGCCAAGCCAGCAGCGAGACAATGAAAGCATTCAAGGAGTTTCTTACTGGCATAGTCGGCAGCAAGCTCATCGATAGCCTTGACGGAGACGATTATAGGGCTATTATTAAAGGCATTAGCAATTTCCAAGATAAGGCAGATTTAAGTATCGAACCACCATTGGAAGAGATTTTTGAAGCTGACTGCGTGCTATTGGCAGGCGCTAACCCGTTTGAAAGCCATCCTGTAGCTGGGTCGTACATCGTCCGGGCAGTAAGACAGAACAAGGCAAGACTCATTGTTCTCGACCCGACACAAAATACCTTACCCGATGACACGACCGTATGGTTGAAGCCGAAGAAAGGCAAGGAGACTTTAGCTCTCAAAAGTCTAGCTAAGACTATTATAGACAAAGGTTTGGTTAAGGATTCAGCCCGTATCAAAAAAACCGCTGCTTCACTTGACGATGTCAACGCTAAGCAAGGCGCTGAAGAAGCTGGAATCAATTATGATGAGCTCCTTGACACCGCTGAGATGCTCGGCAAATCCCATCACAGTGTTATTGTATACGGTGAAGGCATCCTACAACATCGAAATTCAGGATTAATAACAGCCCTACTTAACCTAGCAGCTGTTTCCGGAAGCCAAAGCGGTGGAAAACCACGAATCATATCCCTAAAACCTAAAGGAAATAGCCGTGGTGTTTGGGATATGGGGATAGCCAATGCTTCTGAGTCTGTAATAAATAATTTGGCTCAAAATGGTGTAAAAGCCCTATATCTACTCTTGGCAGACGACTATGTTGGGGCACGTGAATTGCCGGGGCTTCCCAAAGGAATAGAATTCATGGTGGTTCAGTCCAGCTATCTGTCACCCCTAGTTCAAAAAGCCAATGTTGTTTTGCCCTCACCAATCTGGACAGAAATAGGTGGGAATTACACAACTCTAGATGGCGTACCTATATCTGCATCGCGTCTAACCAACCCACCAGACGGGGTTAAGGCAGATTGGGAAACAATTAGCGAAATCTCAAGACGTTTTAAGTAATCAATGAGGAGTTAATCATATGGCAAAAGTTAAAGTAGCTACGATTTGGTTGGAAGGTTGTTCTGGCTGTCATATGTCATTTCTAGACATCGATGAAGCGATAATCGATTTGGCCAATGTGGTTGAATTCACCCGGACGCCTATAACTGATATAAAAAAGTTCCCGGAGGTAGACGTCGGCATAGTAGAGGGCTCTGTGGGTAATACTGAAGAGGAGGAGACACTCAAGGAACTCAGGGCGCATTGCAAGATTCTTATGGCTTGGGGTGATTGTGCTTGTTTTGGTGGCGTGTGCGCCATGCGCAGTAGTCTTGACAAAGAAGATGTTCTCAAGCGTGCCTATATCGAGACTGAGAGCACTTACGAGGGCAAGATACCCGGCCCGCCGGGTGTACCGGCACTTCTGGACCAAGTAAAGCCGGTAAATCATGTGGTAAAAGTGGACTGCTTCGTTCCCGGCTGTCCCCCGGAACCTAAAGCTATTCTATATGGCTTAAATGAACTCCTGGCAGGCAGGATACCAGTTTTGCCCAGCGAAATGATGCGCTTTGATTAAATCTAAGAGGTGAAGTGATGGTTTCTGAAGTCAAAAAAACAATTGAGATAAATCCAGTCAGCCGGATTGAAGGACATGGCAAGGTAACTATCCAGTTGGACGAGGCAGGCAACGTCATCGATGCCAAGTTCAATGTAACGCAGTTTCGAGGCTTCGAGAAGTTCTGCGAAGGCAGGGTGCTCTGGGAGATGCCGTCTATTACACCGAGAATCTGCGGCATCTGCCCGGTAAGCCACCATCTGGCTGCAGCGAAAGCAGGTGATGCAATCTTAGGCGTGGAGCTAACCCGTCCCGCTAAATTACTTCGCGAGCTGATGCATATGGGGCAATACATCCAGTCTCATGCCCTCCACTTCTTTCATTTGGCCAGCCCTGATTTGCTATTGGGTCTGGACTCCGATCCGGCAACAAGAAACGTAATCGGGTTAATTGGTGTGAACCCGGAGCTGGCAACCAAAGGTGTATTGCTACGCAGCTTCGGACAAACAATCATCCAGAGTCTCGGCGGTAAAAAGGTTCACCCCAACGGCGCTGTGCCCGGTGGAATGAACACGCCGTTATCAACCGCTGACCGTGACCACTTTCTCAAGCAGATAGATTGGGCAATCGCTGATTCTGAAATTGCCCTTAATATAATTAAACAATACTACGACCAACACAATGAATTCGTTTGCAGCTGTGCCAGCTTCCCAACAGGTTATCTCGGACTGGTGGACAAAAACAACAATCTAGAACTCTACGATGGTAAATTGAGGCTGCTCGATTCAAAGGGCAAAGTCCTTGAAGACCAGTTCGATCCCTCCAATTATCTCGATATCATCAGAGAGCATGTGGAGGATTGGTCTTATCTCAAGTTCCCGTTTTATAAGAAGCTGGGCTATCCGGCCGGGACTTATCGGACTGGTCCGCTCGGCCGACTGAATGTCTGCGAGGGAATATCAACGCCTCGAGCCAATGCTGAACTTAAGAATTTCAAGAAACTGGACAATAATGGCGTGGTGGAAGGTTCTCTGTATTATCATTATGCCCGCCTTATAGAGCTAATCTATGCAATTGAACGAACCAAACAACTTTTAGAGGACAGGGATATATGCTCCACTGACCTGATAGTTACGTCAAATAAATACAATGAGCAGGGTGTTGGTGTCCTTGAAGCCCCGAGAGGGACTCTATTCCATCACTACTGGGTAGATGATACAGGGAAGATAACCAAAGTAAACCTGATCGTAGCTACCGGCAACAATAATGCCGCTATGAATAAGGCAGTATACACTGTAGCTAAAGAATACATAAAGAATGGTAAAGTAACTGAAGGCATACTTAATCGAGTCGAGGTCGCCATTCGCTGCTATGACCCCTGTCTTTCCTGTTCGACACACGCTTTAGGCCAAATGCCACTCCGAATCGAGGTCGTCTCGGCCAATGGGAACGTGATGCAAGAGATAGTAAGGTAGGCTCATCAAAAAGCCATAATCCATTGTCACGTCCCTCACTTCTTTTCTTCAATTCGGCCTTAATGGCAAACATTTCCTGCCATTAAACATACCTTTGCTGAAACCATCACGCGATTGCCTTTGAATCTGACGGCCAAAATTAGTAAACTTTAGGAGCTGCCACGAGCGAGGCAGCTAAAGCAGAGAACAACAAGGAGCAAAATTTTATGATAACTGAGAAGCAGGTAAGAAAAAGCCTGGAGGGAATACTGGTTCCAGGTGCTATGCGGAACTTGGTAAAGCTAAACCTGGTCCGTGAAATCGTTATTTCTGACCAGAAAGTTGGCATTACACTCGCCTCCACAGCCCTGAACCCAAGTGCCCAGGACTGGCTAAAGTCCAAAGTCAGCGACACTATCGGACAATTGTCGGGGGTAAGCCAGGCAAACGTCAACTTCGTACAGGCCACACCTAAAGAAGTTAACGATGTCGACTATGTGATAGCCGTAATGAGCGGCAAAGGCGGTGTAGGTAAATCTCTGGTGGCAGCGCTTCTCGGCATTGCTCTCGCCCGCCAGGGGAAAGAGGTCGGCATCCTCGATGCTGACATAACCGGCCCCAGCATCCCCAAGATGTTTGGCCTGAGCGGTGTTCGGCCCGGCGGCAGTGATAGTGGCATTCTGCCAGTTTCATCCAAAATGAGCATTAATATTATGTCAATAAATCTCCTCCTAGAACACGAGGATGATGCCGTCATCTGGCGTGGCCCCCTCATCGGAAAAGCCATCCAGCAATTCTGGGAAGAAGTGCTCTGGGGCAAGCTCGATTATCTCATAGTCGACCTCCCGCCAGGCACTGCCGATGCTCCGCTGACTGTAATGCAGACCCTGCCGGTATCAGGAGTAGTCATAGTTCTCAGCCCTCAGGAGCTGGCAGCAATGGTAGTAAAGAAGGCAGTAAGGATGGCTAAGCAAATGAATATACCCATCGTGGGAGTTGTAGAGAACATGAGTTATTTCATGCTCCCCGATAGCGGGAAAAGACTGGAGTTATTTGGCAAGAGCAAGGGCAAAGAAATGGCAGAAATCGCCGGGGCTCCACTTTTAGCCCAAATACCTATCGACCCTGAACTGGCTCGGCTTTGCGATGAAGGTAAAATCGAGCGCTATAGCTCAGAAGTATTCGATAGCCTCAGCCAGAATTTCAGCCAGGCATTCCCCCTCAGGGCAAAACAAACTTAGAACATTTACGGAGACTAGGCATGACCGATGAATTCGATGAGTTAGAAAAACAAATAATGGAAGCGATGAAGAAAGTATATACCGAAACAGTTATCGACCATGCTATGAATCCCAGAAATGCAGGTGGAATTGCTCATGCTGACGGCTTTGGTCGCATTACCGGACCTTGCGGGGATACTATGGAGATATGGCTTAGGGTAAATAACGGCACGATAGTAGGTGCCACTTTCTCTACGGATGGCTGCAGCGCTACCGTCGCCTGTGGTAGCATAGCCACAGAAATAATTAAGGGTGAGGATGTGGCGCAGGTGTTAGCCATCAGTCAAAATGACATTCTGAAAGCTTTGGGTGGGCTGCCCGAGGACAACCGTCACTGCGCGCTATTGGCAGCAAACACAGTCAAAGCGGCAGTCCATGATTACATAGCCATTAGAAAGGAGCCATGGAAAAAGGCCTACAGGAAATGATGAAACCTAAAGTTTCTGCCTTCGACTCCATGGCAATTTAATTGAATGCCTCCCGTAGTATCAATTGTAGGCAAATCAAAATCAGGGAAGACCACCCTCATGGAAGCATTGATTTCGGAGCTTAAGTCAAGGGGTTACCGCATAGCTACCATAAAACATTCTGTACACAGTTTGGATTTCGATAAACCGGATAAGGATAGCTGGCGCCACATTCAAGCTGGCAGCGATGCCACAGCTGTTGTTTCGCCAGACCAGGTTGTGCTAATCAAACCAGTTACCGAAGAGCCCGACCTGAACAAGATAGCCCGCCTCTTCGGTGAAGATTATGATATCATCCTTGCCGAAGGCTTCAAGCAGAGCAGCGCACCTAAGCTAGAGGTTCATCGCAAGGCAGTCGGTCCACCCCTCAGCCACACTAACAACCTCATAGCTATAGCCACCGATGAGCCCCTGGAAACCAAGACCAGACAGTTTTCCTTGCACGACATAAAAGGGCTGGCTGACCTTTTAGAGAACACCTTTATAAAGCCAAAATAACATAACAAGAAGTGCTAGCTGGGTTTTAAAAGAGGAGCAAAAAGCTGTTTACTTTAACCATTGATGATATTAAGGTCAAGGCTAAGGAAGGAACAAACATTCTCTGGGTTGCCCTGGATAACGGGCTCTACATCCCTAATCTATGCGCCATAAGAGAAGCCCATCCATCTTTTGCTTCCTGCCGCCTCTGCTTCGTGGAAATCGAAGGCAGAGATGCTCCGGTTACTGCCTGCACCGAGCCGGTCAGCGACGGCATGGTAATACACCTGAACACACCCAAAGTCAAAAGGCTCCGGAATACCGCCTTTGAGCTTCTTCTCAGCCATCACCATCTTGATTGTGCCCATTGTGCCAAGAACCGCAATTGCGAGCTTCAGAATACCGCTTCCCGCCTTGGTTTGAAGCTGAAGTCTAAGAGGCTCAGACGCATACCCCGTAATTTACCTGTAGATTCAAGCCATACTCTGTTTAGCTATGACCCCAATAAATGTGTCTTATGCGGCAAATGTGTTTGGGTATGTCACCAGCAAGGCTCAGGCATACTCGACTTCGCCTTCAGAGGTATTGACACCGTCGTCAGCACTTTCTCAGGTATGCCCTTAGCTGAGGCGGGTTGTACCTCCTGCCTGGCCTGTGTCACCGTCTGCCCGGTAGGCTCCCTGGTAGCTAAACCAGGCGTGGGCACCATCTTCTCACCCAGGGCAGGAATTTGAGATTGCCACGCGTCGCTCGCAATGACGGGAGGAGATGTCATTGCGAGTGAGGAAATGACAGAGAATCGGGTAGATTGGAGCATGTGCTCCAATCGCGCCTAGAGCGGATGCTCTAGGCTTACGCAAATAGTTTCTACATGAAGTTGAATCATTGAAAAGTCTCTAAAAACAATTTACAATTGATGTCAATTTCCAAACGATAACTTACTTGAAGTTAGCGGGGGTTAAGATGGAGCATATATATGGGGGTTCTGTAATAAAGCAATTTGAAAGAGTACAGCGTTTCCAAAACAGAATTCATAACCAGGATAGGGATTCTACTGAATACGATGATGACCTATTGTCATTTTTTATGCATTGTCACCATCTAAAGGATTGGGCAGAAAAAGACCAAACTGCCAATATCACAGGCCAAGAGGTTGAAGCTTTAATTGCTAATAATATTGAATTGCAGATTTGCGCTGACTTAGCGAATCGAAGCAAGCATGTAGTTTTTGATAGAAAACCGTGGCAAGATGCAAAAATAATAAGCAGAAGTGCGACAATTAATCTTAACATAGGTGCTAGCACATCTGAACACATAATTATGCTCGAAGATGGTTCCGAATATTCAGCATTAGACGTGGCTGATAAGGCCGTAGATATTTGGAGACAATTGCTGCAAAGCAAAAACCTTATGCATTAGCGACTGGAGTGAACCCTGAAACTGTACACTTTAGGGTCGAGCCTACATGTATGTGATAATAAGTGACCCTCGGGTTGTTGTACTCTTAACCTTCTTCCCAGGCGCCCTTACCGATAAGAGGTACAAAGCGGCAGCCGCCCATATTTTCAACCACGTTGCCTTTCTTCCTCCTGGTGACTCTAAGCAAATCCTGTTCCCATCTCGAACCCACGGGAATGACCAGTCGCCCCCCTAGAGCTAGCTGCTCAAGCAAGGTGTCAGGGACACGGGGAGCACCAGCAGTAACTATTATGGCATCATAGGGTGCTCCATCTGGCCAGCCCAACGCCTCACCGGACGTGTGAATCTCGAAGTTAGTATAACCGAGCTCATTCAGAACCCGCCTGGCCGACTCAGCCAGTTGAGGAACGCGTTCAATACTGACTACCCATTTAGCTAGCCCGGCTAATATTGCTGTCTGATAGCCACTTCCGGTACCTAATTCTAACACCTTTTCACTTCCCTTAAGCCTCAAAGCCTGAGTCATCAAAGCCACGATAAAGGGTTGAGAGATAGTCTGCCCGAAGCCAATGCCCAAGGGCATGTCTTCATAAGCTGCATAGTAATAGTCCGGTGATACAAAACGCTCGCGGGGCACGCGTGCCATAGCTGATAGCACACGTTTATCATGGATCTCTCGTCTCAGGTAATTGAACAGTCTGGCTCTGGCTGCCTCTAAACCCACGCACTTGCCACCTTTAGGCTTCAACTGAGAAGAAAGGTTAATATAATAATGATTATAAATATAGCGCCAGAGATGATACCGATAAGCCGCAGCTCAGGTAATATGTATTGATAGCGTGTTGCTTGAGCTGACGATACAGCTGGTTCAACTGAAGGCACTGCTGCTTTAGACTCTAGCTTTATCTCAGCAGGATAGATACGTTCAGCTGGTATGCTCTTAGCTAGCTCGCCAACAGCACCTTGTTCAGCTCTAGCTTTGGCTTTGGCTCTGGCTCTAGCCCTGGCACGACGTGATTTCTTTCCCATAGTCTTACTCCAAAAAATCTAGCATTATGTTTCTACCGCTACAGGTCAAGGACGAAGCTCCACCTGAGTATAAACCCTGGTAGTTGAAATATGGGCATGTCCCAGAAGCTCCTGAACGGACTGTAAGTCGGCACCGCCTTTAAGTTTATGAGCAGCAAAGCTGTGTCGCAGACTGCGAGGTGTGACCTTGCCGCTAAGTCCGACCTTATCAGCATAGCCCTGAACAATCTGCCAGAAGCCCTGCCGGGTAAGCCGCTCGCCACGGCGATTCAGAAACAGCGCGACTTCCTTTTCGTCATTCAATAACTCAGGACGAACAACATCAACATATTCTTTAACCAGCCGAGCCACGGGTTGGTCAATAGGAATAACTCGAACCCTAGAGCCCGACCCTGAGCACCACACCGTGCTCTTTTTCAAGTCGACATCTCTCGTATTCAGCGCCATCAGCTCACTGGCCCTCAAGCCAGTGGCATAAAGTACCTCCAACATCGTTTTGTCTCTTTTAGCATCAGTTGTAGAAAGCTTTGCCGGCTCCACCAACAAGCGGCGCACCTCAGAAACAGACAATAATCTAGGCAAGGGTTTGCTTACGTGAGGTGAAGCCAGATTCGGTGCCAGATCGCCCCTCAGCCTGCCTCTGTTCACCATAAACTTAAGGAAGGACTTGGCAGCAGCTATTTTACGAGCCACTGTGGACGGTTTATACTTTCTCCCCCTGAGGTTTTGCAGATAACCTGATAGAAGCCGTGCGCTCAGCTTGGGCTCCGAAGGACCAAGTCCCACTGCTGAACTCTCAGACCTGGCATAGTCAGCTAACTGATTCAAATCATTACTGTAAGCTGCCAAAGTGTTTTTGGAATATTTCTTTTCACTGGCTGAATAATCAAGGAATAACTTTATGTCTTCTTCCATTTTACAAAACGCCCTACTTATTCTAACACAACACAGCCAGCCAAAGCTACGTATGTGGAAGAAAAATTCGAAACTTTTTGTTTAATCTCAGCATCCAATGCTACAATAAATTGCAGCACGATGCCTACGCCTGTTGAGGAACAGCTAAAAGCATTGCCGGCAAAGCCCGGCGTCTATCTTTTCAAAGATAGCCAGGGCAAAATTATCTATGTCGGCAAAGCAGCTAGCCTTCGTAACCGGCTGAGAGCCTACTTTAGTCCCAGTACTAATCTATCACCCAAGCTCGAAAGGCTGGTAGCCGGGATAAGCGACTTTGAGACTATTGTGACCGACTCCGAGCAGGAAGCCCTCATCCTGGAATGCAACCTGATTAAGAAATACCGCCCCAGCTACAATGTGCGCTTGAAGGATGATAAAACTTTTCCCTACCTTAAAATAGACCTCGATAGTGACTGGCCGAGCGTCCGTATTACTCGCCGTTTTCATAAAAACGGAGATAGGTATTTCGGTCCTTTTGCCAGCGCCAGCTCGCTACGCCAAACGTTGAGGTTAATAAATAAAATCTTCCCCTTCCGCTCCTGCACCAAGGCCATCACAGGAAAAGACCCCAAGCCCTGCCTCGAATATCACATCAATCAATGCCTGGGACCTTGCATTGGTGCTGTAAACAAAGAAGAGTATCACGAGGTAATAAAGCAGGTCATCCTGTTTCTCGAAGGTAAGCAGGAGTTAGTTCTTCGGGACCTCAGGCGCAAAATGAAAAAAGCCTCGCAGCAGCTCCAATTTGAAAAAGCAGTCTTATTCCGCGACCAAATCCAGGCCATAGAAGAGGTTATTGAAGGACAGAGAATTGCCATTACCGTTAGAGGCGACCAGGATGCCATCGCCCTGGCACAAACCAAAGACCTAGCCTATGTAGAGATTTTCTTCATCCGTAATAACAAGCTCATCAGTCGTGACTATATTTTACTTGATGGCATCCGCGACGAATCGCCGAGACAGATATTGACCAGCTTCATCA
>CAVWGE010000004.1:0-251113 GCA_963754385.1 uncultured Chloroflexia bacterium
CCGGCAATCGTCCGGATTCCCCTTATCTAACCGACGCATGTTTTCCTTATCATTACCGCCCATTGGAGGTCTCCCTTTCGCCAATTTATTAAACAATCTTTTTAAATAGCATTTTACCATAATTTAGCCAATATCCACCGCCAGAGCTACTGAAAGAATATATGGCTAATAAGATTGGGGTATACGTAATATAGCCTACACAAGGCGATGAGATGTGACCTTTCGGAGAGAGCGTCAGTGGGTTTTCTTAGGTTTGGCAGCGGGAGTGTTTAGCCGTGTAGCCGGGGTCTTTGCCCCGATATTATCATCGACATGTAGCCCCGAGGTTTTAACCTCGAGGCTACATTGGGAATTGATTGTTAATAAACACTCTCCACGTCAGGTCTCGTTTCAAATCCCGTCCCGTATCTGGAATGCCTTTGCCGAAGCTATCTGTTATAATGTAGCTTCTGAAGGAGCAATTCGTTGTATAAAGCGCCTCGGGGTACTGCTGATATTTTGCCTGAAGAGCAGGGTTACTGGAGATTCATCGAGGATGGGGCAATTGCCCTGTGCCGTCTTTACGGATACCAGCGCCTTGATACTCCGGCTTTTGAGGACTCTCAGCTTTTCACGCGAAGTATAGGCGAAGGCACCGACATTGTGACCAAGGAGATGTACACTTTCAAGGACAGAAGCGGCAATATCCTGGCTCTAAGGCCTGAAGGTACGGCGCCGGTGTGCCGTGCTTATCTTGAGCATGGCATGGACAATTTACCTCAGCCGGTAAAGCTTTATTACTTGGCTGCCATCTTCAGATATGAGCGGCCGCAGGCGGGACGCTACCGGCAGCATTATCAGTTCGGCTTTGAGGCTATCGGCGATGCCGGCCCGGCTCTGGATGCCGAGGTTGTCGAGATGGCATGGCGGTTTCTTGAGTCATTGGGGCTTGGCGGTCTTTATCTGTATCTTAATAGCATCGGCTGCAAAGCATGCCGACCTCGGTATCTGGAGAGCCTGAAGCGCTATTATTCTGCCCATCTACCCGGCTTGTGTCCGGATTGCAAGACCAGGTTTGAAAAGAATCCGTTGCGCCTGCTCGATTGCAAGAAAGCTACTTGCTATGATGTGGCAGAGGCGGCACCGAAGAGCTCAGACTATCTCTGCCGGGAGTGTAAGGCGCATTTTGAAGCCGTTGCAGGATACCTGAAAGCTTTAAGGCTTCCCTTCGATATAAATCACAGGCTGGTGCGTGGCCTGGATTACTATACCAAGACTGTTTTTGAAATTCAGCCGTTGGGAGAGGGAGCTCAGAGCGCTCTGGGTGGTGGCGGGCGCTATGACGACCTTATCGAGGAGTTGGGTGGTAAGCCTACTCCGGCCATCGGCTTTGCCGCCGGCATGGAAAGGGTCGTGCTTAATTTGAAGAAGCAGAAAATACCTGTCCCAAATTTGCCGGCTCCATCGGTCTTTATTGCCCATCTCGGGGATGAAGCAAAGCTGGAAGCGGTTAAACTTGCCTCCACTCTGCGTAAGGGCGGCATTGCAGCCATCGTGGGTACCAGTGATAGAAGTTTGAAAGGTCAGTTGAGGCAAGCTGACAGCTTCGGCAGCAGTTATGCGGCGATTATCGGCGAGGATGAGGTGAAAAGCGGTGCCGTGACTTTGCGGAATATGATGACCGGGGAGCAAAAGACTGTGCCGCCAGCGGCGCTTGGAGATTTGCTCAAGAGTAAAAAGTAGGAGATCCTCACCCTATCCCTCTCCCGTAAAGGGAGAGGGAAGGCGACCCTAAAGGGTCGTGGCTACATTAGAAGTAGGTTTCCGTTGGATACCCTGAAGGCTAGGAGGTCAGTATGGATGAAGTAATTATATCTAAGGCGATAACTGAGAGTTATCTGAAAGATTTGCTCGATTCGATGGAGGTGGATGTAGCTATAGCCGGTGCCGGGCCGTCAGGCATGGTTGCTGGCTATTATCTGGCGAAGAGAAAGGTGAAAGCAGCTATATTTGAGAGAAAACTAAGCGTTGGTGGCGGCATGTGGGGTGGTGGAATAATGTTTAATCGCATTGTCGTTCAGATTGAGGCAAAAGAGATTCTGGACGAGCTGGGCATTTCGGCTAAGCAATATCAGAAGGGATATTATGTTGCTGATGCCGTGGAGGCAGTGTCAACGCTTTGTTCCCGGTGTGTGAAAGCTGGGACAAAGATATTCAATTTGCTCAGCGTTGAGGATGTGATGATTCGCGAGGATGACAGAATAACCGGCCTGGTGCTGAACTGGAGCGCCGTGTCTCTGGCGAACCTGCATATCGACCCGCTGGCTATAAGAGCCGGGCTGGTAATAGATGCCACGGGGCATGATGCCGAGATTTGCCGCATAGTAGCCAGGAAGACAGGAGCTGGCGTAGAAGTTCGCGGTGAGAAGTCGATGTGGGCTGAAGTCGGCGAAAAGGAAATAGTGGAAAACACAAGACAGGTTTGCCCCGGGCTTCTGGTTACCGGCATGGCAGCCAACGCTGTCTTTGGCTCCCCACGGATGGGAGCTGTTTTCGGCGGCATGCTCCTCTCAGGCAGAAAGGCAGCGGAGCTAGCTATGGATTTGTTGAAGAAAGCTAAGCGATAGGGGGTGAGGCAATATGGCAAAGACGGTTGCTGAAATCAATGAAAAGATCAAAAAAGGTCAGGCAGTAGTAGTTACGGCTGAGGAAATAATTGATATCGCCAAGAAAAAGGGTATCAGTCAAGCGGCTAAAGAAGTCGACGTGGTAACTACCGGCACCTTTGGGCCTATGTGCTCCTCAGGCGCTTATTTTAACGTTGGGCATACCAAGCCTAGGATTAAGCTCGGTGGAGGCAAGGTCTATCTTAATGATGTTCCTGTCTATACGGGGATAGCCGCTGTGGACATCTTTTTGGGGGCGACGGCTCTGCCTGATGATGACCCCAAGAATAGAATCTATCCCGGCGAGTTCAGATATGGCGGGGGACATGTAATCGAGGAGCTCGTAGCCGGTAAGGATGTCAGACTGGTGGCTACTGCTTACGGCACCGATTGCTACCCAAGGCGGAAGCTGGAAACCTTGATTAATATCAAGGGTATGAATGAGGCGGTTTTATTTAATGTGAGGAACGCATACCAGAATTATAATGTGGCGGTGAATCTATCTGACCGAGTCATTTATACTTACATGGGTGTACTCAAACCGAAGCTGGGCAATGCCAATTATTCTACTTCCGGGCAACTTTCTCCGTTATTTAATGACCCCTATTATAAAACCATCGGCATTGGAACTAAGATATTTCTCGGCGGCGGCATCGGCTATGTTGCCTGGCAGGGAACACAGCATAACCCTAATGTCTTGCGAGGTGGTAACGGCGTGCCGAAAAGAGGAGCCGGGACACTTGCCGTTATCGGTGACTTGAAGCAAATGAAACCCAAATGGCTGGTGGGCACGAGTTTTCTCGGTTATGGCTGCACATTGACTGTGGGTATCGGTGTTCCTATACCTGTTCTGTCTGAAGAGATGCTCCGCTACACATTGGTGACAGATGCTGAGATTTTTGCGCCTGTGGTCGACTATGCTGAAGCTTATCCCCAGAGAAAACCGGACATTCTGGCTGAAGTCAGCTATGCTGAACTCAAGAGCGGAATGATAAAGGTTAAGGGCAAGGGAATCCCCGCGGCTTCTCTGTCCAGCTATCCGGGAGCAGTTGAAATTGCCGGTATTTTGAAGGAGTGGATAAAGAAAGGCAAGTTCCTGCTGACCGAGCCGGTGGCGCCTTTGCCAGGCGTAGAATCGGGGATTGTCTTCAAGCCGCTTGAGGAACGTCCGATTCTGTAGTGAAGGAGGCAGAAGATGGCTACTGTTTCGAAGAGACTGGTTTTGCACTTTCCGAAGCGTTTAACAAACGAACCCATAGTCTATAAATTGGTGAAGGACTTTGAACTGGAGTTTAATATTATCAAGGCTGCAGTTACCCCCGGGGAGGAAGGGCTTTTGGTCATGGAGTTAAGCGGAGAGCAGAGGAGCTATGACAAGGGGGTGAAATATCTGACTGAAACCGGAGTGAAAATCCAATCGCTGAGCCAGGATGTAGTTTGGAATGAATCGAGATGTACCCATTGTGGCGCCTGCATTACGCTTTGTCCTACCGGAGCCTTTTCTCTGGAGCCGGAGACTCGAAAGGTGATTTTCGACAATAACAAGTGTGTTGTCTGTGAGCTGTGCATTAAAGCCTGCCCGCCTCGAGCTATGGAGCTATATTTTTGAATGTACCAGCCGAGGACTTATCGCCATTGGATTAAAGACGATGATTTAGTTTCCTTCAATGTAGCCGTCAAGGAGACTGACCTTTATATCCGAGCGGCAAGTAATCTTGAAGCCGAAGCTCTGAAAGCAGTTATAAAGCATCGCAGGCCGCTCGAAGCGTATATCAAACGACATCCACTTTTTCTCCACAGCCTGGAGCCTTGCTCTGTAGAGGAGGATGCTCCGGCTATTGTCAGAGTCATGGCACAAGCTGCTCAGATAGCCGGCGTTGGCCCTATGGCAGCCGTAGCTGGAGCTATTGCTGAGGCTGTAGGTAAGGACCTGCTTGCTTGCACGCCAGAAGTAATCGTTGAAAATGGCGGCGACATATTTATGAAAATTTCAAGAACCATATTGATTGGTGTTTATGCCGGTGAATCCCCTTTTACCGGCAAAATCGCTCTCGAGATGAGTCCTGAGGAAACGCCTTTGGGTGTATGCACTTCTTCGGGAACTGTAGGGCATTCGCTCAGCTTTGGCGCTGCTGATGCTGTGATTGCCCTTTCACGTTCTGCGGCACTGGCTGATGCTGCGGCTACGGCTATCGGTAATAGAGTCAAAAATGTCGATGATATTGATGTGGCGATTGAGCAGGCTCAGGCTATCGATGGTCTGGTTAGCGTAGTCATAATCAAAGACGATAAAATAGGGATGTGGGGTAAAGTGAAGCTCGTGTCTTTATGAGCTGGTGCAGAAATTCGTGAAATTGTTTTAGAATCCACCGCCGCAGCAGGCCACTTTAAACACAATAGACGCTTCAGCCTTATCACCTCTATCATCGGTTACCACGACGGTGACCGTGTAGTTGCCGTTAACGCCGGGGGAGGTCCATGAAACCTTGTTTCCCTCCCCTGTAATTTTGCCACCTGTGGCTCTCCACAGGTAACTTAGATTGTCACCATCCGGGTCCTGGGCATTACATTGAATAGTCTTTGTTGTCCATTGCCTGACTCGATTTTCTTCGCCCGGCGGGCTTCCGTCTATTGTTAGGCTAGTTATGGTTGGTGGTTGGTTGGGCTTGTCTATGACAACTATGGTTGTCGAATCGGTAGCCTCACCGCCCTTACCGTCGGTTACCGCGACTTTAACAGTGTAGTTGCCAGCGGTATCAGGCGCGACCCAGGCGACACTGCTGCCTTCGCCCTTAATGGTCCCACCGTCAGCCGACCACTGATAAGTCAAGGTATCGCCGTCGGTATCGTTGGCTTCGCAGACTATCTGGGATTCCGATAAGGTGGAGATCTCCCTTTCGGCTGTTAGAGAATTGATGGTGGGAGGTTGGTTTGGTGGTGGTGGTGGTGGCGGTGGTGTGGGAGAGAATATATTGCAAGCACTGCTTGAGAGCAGCACAGCGATGATGAGCAAAATGGCTAACTTGGACTGATTGTGCCACGGCAATATGTTCAATCTGAATCGGCTCATAGTATATTTCCTATTTATCCTGCCTTTTGGCTCCTTTACCGAGCTTAACCAACCACGGCGGTGAAGACAGGAAACCGCCGGGATGGACAAATATTATAGTCACAGCCAGGGCGAAAAGTACAATGTCAAGCGAGAGTGATTGCACATGTGTGAGTGTGCCCAACATCTTTTCCCATATGCCAAAACATTCGCAGGAAGTGAATCTGGTCTTCCCCTGGCTGATGTACCAGGAATTATTGGCTATGAAGGCTACAATCAGTGGCAATGAGATGGTTGCGAAGAGGCGTGGCCAGATACGAAGGAGAAGGAGTATGCCTAGGCATAGCTCTGCCCAGGGGATGATATAGGGGAAAAATACATCGCCGATAAAGTAAGCCACTCCCGGCGTTAGCCAGGCATCCGGCAGAATGGCACCGATGAACTGCATGGTTTGGCCAGGCATCTCACCGAAACCGAACGTCTTACCGCTGCCAGCTATCAGAAATATAAGCCCCAGCGCGATGCCGGCTGCTAAGCTTACTATTGACCTTACCCGCTGGCGACCCTCCTGAGTAGCATCTGTCATAATACCGCTCTCCGAGTAATTATGATGACTTGACTAGCTCAGTATTATAAACTACACTAGTTACTGTATGCAAAAACCTGGCTGGTGCCGTTTCCTAGCTCGGCTTCCTCTTATAGTGGGGAGACCAGCTTGCCGGAGCATTCTTCTTGGCAATGTATATAGAGGTCTTGAGCCGTTAGAGACTGCAACAGAAACAGGGCATAACTTTCATAAGGAGGCATAGATGGCTCTAGCGGACAAGACTTTGACTTGTAAAGACTGCGGTAGCGAATTCACTTTTACCGTAGGCGAGCAAGAGTTTTATAAGTCAAGAGGGCTACAAAATGAGCCTGGTCGGTGCCCAGAGTGCCGAGCAGCTAAACGACAGAGTCGCTACCGAGGCTATGGTCAACCTAGGACAATGCATCAAGCAACATGTGCCAAATGTGGTGCTGAATGCGAGGTGCCTTTTGAGCCTAAGGATGACCGGCCTATTTATTGTAGCACCTGTTACGCGGAAATGAAACAGAGTAGCTAAAATAGCCCATACCCCCTCTCAGCAGTCTCCCCGTTGGGAGGGGTCTTTTTTACCGACAAAGCTGGGTTATCTGTAAATTGTTCTGAAGAAATGAATGCAGGTATTTGCCGGATAAAACTTCATCTTTCGGGTAGTCAATCGCTTAAGGATAAAAGACGAATAGTGAAGTCTATTATCTCTCGGCTTCGGAGCCAGTACAATATCTCCATAGCTGAGGTAGATGACCAGGATTTGTGGCAGTTAGTGACTTTGGGCATAGCCTGTGTCAGCAACCACAACCAGCATGTTGATGAGACTCTATCTAAGGTGATGGGTTTCATTACTAAGAATTATCCAGAGCTAGAAATAGTAGACCAAGAGATAGAGATTTTGTCTGGTCCTTAGGTTGTGGCTGTTTAATTGATTTGAATGTATGTCGATGCCTTCCTCCACCACCTTCTGACTTCACCTGAATATAAACAGCAGATTGTCCATATACAGCCTATCCCCCCGCGTGATTCTACCATCGGCGAACTGGGTGAGCCTCTCCACCCCACGCT
This sequence comes from uncultured Chloroflexia bacterium, assembly GCA_963754385.1. Lineage (GTDB taxonomy): Bacteria > Chloroflexota > Dehalococcoidia > GIF9 > UBA5629 > 9FT-COMBO-48-23. Next base: position 7,337 of record CAVWGE010000004.1, read on the forward strand.
TCAATCGCGTCTTGAATTCTCGGGTATATCATTCTTGTATACCCATCAATCCAGGGCGGTTAATGCCGCCCGCCGTGGGGATAATGTAATGGTGGCTACAGCCAGCGCCAGCGGCAAAACACTGTGCTATAACCTGGTGGTTTTAGAGGCGATACTAAAGGACCCAAGCAGCCGGGCTTTGTATCTTTTCCCGACTAAGGCTTTGGCTCAAGACCAGCTACGAGGCTTGAATGAGCTGGCTTGTCCTGAGCTTATTTCTTTTGGAGGTTGTGCTACGTTTGATGGTGATACGCCACAATCGGAGCGGGCTGAGATAAAAAGGAAAGCCAAGGTTGTGCTCACCAACCCTGATATGCTTCATGTGGGCATTTTGACTAATCATAAATCCTGGTCAAGGCTGTTCCGCAACTTGAAATACGTGGTGATAGATGAAGCGCATGTCTATCGCGGAGTTTTTGGCTCTCATGTAGCTAATGTTTTGCGCCGCCTGCACCGTGTCTGCGCCTATTATGGTTCCAATCCCCAGTTCATTTGCTGCTCAGCGACTATTGCCAATCCGGGGGAGCATGCGGAAAAGCTTGCCGGGCTGCCTTTTGTAGTAATCAGTGAGGATGGTTCACCTCACGGTGGTAAGTCTTTTGTTTTTTGGAATCCGCCGCTTATTGACGAGACCGGGACAGGCAGGCACAGCTCCAATAGCGAAGCCGTTTTTCTTTTTACTGAGCTCATCCGAAAGAATATCCGTAGCCTGGTTTTTACCCGAACCCGGAAACTGACTGAACTGATTTATATTTATACTCGGAAGCAACTGGGCTCTTCTTTGGGGCAGCTAATTAAGCCTTATCGGGCAGGTTATCTTCCTGAAGACAGACGACAGATTGAACGCGAGTTATTCGGTGGTCATCTCCTCGGTGTTGTGGCAACCACTGCCTTGGAACTGGGGGTCAATATCGGCGACCTAGAAGCCACTGTGCTTGTAGGCTATCCGGGAAGCATTGCCAGCACCTGGCAGCAGGCAGGTCGTAGTGGCAGGGGTGTTGGTGAGTCTTTGAGCTTTCTTATTGCTCAAGATAATCCACTTGACCAGTATTTCATGCATCACCCCGATTACTTCTTCGGCAAAAGCTTTGAGAATGCACTGACAAATTCGGAAAACCTTAATATTCTGAAGCCTCATCTTCTTTGTGCCGCTTGGGAGCAGCCTTTGACCGATGGTGATGGCATGTTTTTCGGTGCAGCCTTTGATAGGGCAATTTCTGAGCTGGAAGGCGAGGGCAAGCTTAGAAAAAGTGGTAGGCGGTGGTATCTTTCTCCCAAAATTGCCCATCCAGCTCAGGAAATCAATATAAGGTCTACTTCGGGTAAGAATTATGCTATTTTTGATGTTTCTCAGGGCTATGAGTTAATGGAGACGGTAGAGGCTAGCGTTGCCTTTTTTCAGATACATCCCGGAGCTATTTATCTTCATCAAGGCGAGTCATATTTGGTACAGGAGCTCGACCTTGAAAATCGTGTGGCTATAGTAGCTCCGACGGACGTCACTTATTACACCCAAACCAAGGAAATAATCGACATCAGGATTTTGAAAACTGAACGAGAGAGGAACTGCTCAGGTATAAAAGTCTGTTTTGGTGAAGTGGATGTCACAAATACTGTGGTCGGTTTCAAGAAGAAGATGCAGTTCAGCGAAGAGGTTATCGGTGAGGAGCCCCTTAACCTGCCACCCCTGCGCTTTGTCACACAAGCTCTTTGGTTTGACTTGCCTGAGGCGGCTGTTGAGCGGGTGGCTGAAGCTGGGCTTGACTTTGCCGGTGGCTTGCATGCTTGTGAACATGCCGCTATTGCTATGCTGCCTCTATTTGCCTTGTGTGACCGCAATGACATTGGCGGTGTGTCCACTCCAATTCATGCTGACACTGGCAAAGCACAAATCTTTATCTACGATGCTTACCCGGGTGGGGTCGGCATTGCCGAAAAGGGCTTTGAGATGATAGAGCAGCTATGGACAGCAACTCTGGAGGCGATTGAGGAATGTCCGTGTCAAGATGGCTGTCCAAGCTGTATTCAGTCGCCTAAGTGTGGCAACAACAACGAGCCTTTGGATAAGAAAGCAGCCCTGATTTTGCTGCGGGGACTTCTGGGCATCGAGTGACGTCTTAATGCCCCCCTGTCATTACTAGCGGAGCGTGGCAATCTCATAGTGTACCCACACCTGAGATTTTTCGGTCGCTTCGCTCCCTCAGAATGACAAGAGAAAATGCTGAGATCGCCATGGGGCTAGTGCCCCTCGCGATGACAAAGAAGAGACTGGGATTGACTCGTCGTTTGATATTCCTCGAAATGACACAATTTATTCTTAATGCAACATTGTTGCATTTATAATAGAGATATCGTACAATTGAGACCATGTCTCAGATTCATGGTGCACTTCAGGTCTTGCGTAGCAGAGGCTACAGGGTAACCGAGCCGCGGAAGCATGTGCTCAAGGTCTTAGCCGAGGCGCAGAGGCCTGTCTCACCTTATGACATACAAAAGATTCTAGAAGGAAATGGTGAGCATCTGAACCATGTCACCATTTATCGCATTCTTGATTTGTTCTGCTTGCTTAATCTGGCTCATAGAGTGTCGTCACTTGGCGGGTTTGTGAAGTGTACGTTAGGGGAAGAAACAGGTTGTCATCGCTTTTTGATGTGCCGCCAGTGCGGTGCTTTCCAGGAGTTTGCCGACAAGGCACTGTGTGATGAGGAAAAGGAAATTGCCCAAGACCTGGGATTCTACACCGAACAGCACTTAGCCGAGTCGGTTGGTCTATGTTCCAATTGCAAGGAGGGCAAGCCATGAGAAAGCCTTATGCAGTATCGCTCTCAGTTGTTTCGTTGGTATTGCTCGGGCTGGCATTTTTAAGTAGTTCTTGCCAAGGGATTAGTCAACCACGTGATAAAATCGGGGTAGTTGTCACAATAGTGCCGCAAGCTGATTTTGTAGAGAATGTGGGTGGTGAAAAAGTGGACGTTACGGTCATGGTGCCGCCGGGAGCCGACCCTCATACCTATGAACTGACTCCCAGTCAGATGATGAAGGTGAGCAAGGCGAAGATGTACGCCAAAGTGGGCTCCGGCGTAGAGTTTGAATTAGTCTGGATGGACAAGATTATCGAACAAAATAAGGCGATGCTGGTTGTTGACTGCTCGAAGGGCATACAGATGATGGAGATGGAGGAACATCACCTTGATGAAGATAATGGTGAGCACCATCAGGGCGAGGACCCTCACATTTGGCTTTCACCCAAAAATGCCAAATTAATGGTGGAGAATATCTGTAGCGGCTTGGTTCAAGTTGACCCTCAAAATGAGGCGTATTATACTCGAAATAGAGACGAGTATCTGGCGAAGCTAGATGCGCTGGATAAGGATATTCAGATGGGGCTCTCCGGCCTTAAAAATAGGCGTTTTATTGTCTTTCATCCGGCTTGGGGGTATTTCGCCAGGGACTATAATCTGGAGCAGATACCGATAGAAATTGGCGGTAAGGAGCCGAGTGCGAAGGATATTGCCGATTTGATACAAAAAGCAAAGGAGCAGAACATCAAGATTATTTTTGCTTCGCCTGAGTTTAACCCAATGAGTGCTGAGGTTATCGCCAAGGAAATCGGTGGTAGGGTCGTTTTTATAGACCCCTTGGCTAAAGACTATATCAACAATATGCGTCTAGTTCTTAATGAGCTTGTTCAAGTCATGGAGTAGAAATGACTGGCAAAGAGTTGGTCAAGTTAGAGGATGTTTGGGCATATTACGATGATGTGCCCGTACTTGAGGGTGTAAACCTATCCATAGATGAGGATGACTTCTTAGGCATAATAGGACCTAATGGAGGAGGCAAAACCACCTTGCTTAAAGTTATTCTTGGGCTGGTGAGGCCAAGCCGAGGCGAGGTCACTGTTCTCGGCGGTGCTCCGGAGCGGAATAGGAAGTTCATGGGCTATGTTGCCCAGTATAGTGTGTTCGACCGTGCCTTTCCCATAAATGTCTGGGATGTGGTGCTTATGGGGCGTTGTGGGAGGGTGGGGCTTATGAAGCGATTCAGTGATGAGGATAAAAAGATAGCCCGTAAAGCCTTAGAAACTGTGGAGATGCTTGATTACAAGGGCAGACAGATAGGTAGGTTATCCGGTGGAGAGCAGCAGAGGGTGTTTATTGCCAGGGCTTTGGTAGCTGAGCCGAAGATATTGCTACTTGATGAGCCAACAGCAGGCATTGATACGCCAATGCAGACTGAATTCTATGAACTATTAGCCAAGCTGAAGCAGAGAATAGCAATAGTTCTGGTATCACATGATATCAGCGCCGTTTCTGTTTATGTTGATAAGATTGCTTGCCTTAATCGCCAGTTATATTATCATGGGTCGAAAGAAGTTGGGCCTGAAATACTGGAAGCCACCTACAAATGTCCGGTGCAGATGATAGCCCACGGGATTCCTCATCGGGTGTTAAAGGAGCATTGAGGGTTATGCTGGAGGCATTGCAGTATGATTTTATGAGAAATGCCTTGGCTGCTGGCGTATTGGCATCTGTTGCCTGCGGGGTTGTCGGAGTTTATGTCGTTGTAAAGAGGATTGTCTTTATCAGCGGAGGCATAGCTCATACTTCCTTCGGGGGTATTGGCTTAGGTTACCTGTTGGGCATAAATCCTGTCTTGGGGGCACTGTTCTTCACCGTGGCTTCTGCTTTGGGCATGGGGCTGGTGAGCCGAAGAACAAGGTTACCTGAAGATACGGCGATTGGCATATTCTGGGTAGGTGGTATGGCGCTGGGCATTGTTTTTGTGGGCCTAACCCCGGGTTACGCTCCAGGTTTGTTTAGCTATCTATTTGGCAATATCCTTACTGTGCCTGGCACAGATTTGCTTATAATGCTGGTCCTTGACGCTATGATAATAGTGGTGGTTATCTTAATGTACAAAGAGTTTCTTGCTATATCGTTTGATGAAGAATTTAGCGTGGTCGTGGGTATTCCAACCGAGCGTTTATATCTGGTGCTTTTGTGCTTGGTGGCGCTTACGGTTGTAGTATTGATACGGGTAGTAGGTGTTATTCTGGTTATTGCTCTGCTGACTATTCCAGCCGCAGTGGCAAAGCAGTTTACCTATAATATTAAGAAAATGATGTTTCTTTCGGTCCTGCTTGGTATTATCTCTGTTCTTTGTGGCCTGTGGCTTTCTTACGAGCTTGACTTGGCATCTGGAGCTACGATTGTGCTTTTCAGCGTGGTCCTGTTCTTGATTTCCTTGGTATTTCAGAGATTGCGTAGCCGAAGACATGGTTTTTCTTCACCGCCTCAATGAGCTATCTAGTTACCTTTGTTCTGCAATCAGATGATATACTAATACGGCCGAAATCTATGATATTATGCTGACATGTCCAATTCGCTGAGTAAGACTCAAGAGGGTGTGAAGCGTAGCCGGGAGAGCTGGTTTGGCAAGATAGCTCGTCTTTTCGACCGGGCCAGTGTAGAAGATGAGGTCTGGGACGAGTTAGAAGAGTTACTCATTGCTGCGGATGTTGGTGTGGTTACCACGCAGAAGCTAATAGAGAATGTGAAGCATCGAGTTAGCACAGAGAAGCTGAGCGAAGGGATGCTGGTACGTGCCGCCTTAAAAGAGGAGATGGTGAATCTGTTGAAGGTTGATGCCGGAGAAAGCAGCATCCCGAAATCGGCCGATACGCAGATCATTCTGGTAGTGGGGGTAAACGGTTCGGGCAAGACGACGAGCATTGCCAAGCTTGCCCATGGCTTCAAGAATGAGGGTAAGAAGGTCATTTTGGCTGCTGCTGATACCTTCAGGGCTGCAGCTATTGACCAGCTCAAACTCTGGGGTGAACGGGTAGGGGTGGAGGTAGTGGCTCATCAACCTGGTGGTGACCCGGGTGCGGTGGTTTACGATGCTCTTCAGGCAGCTCAAAACCGGCGGGCTCAGGTGGTTATAATTGACACCGCCGGCCGTCTCCATACCAAGTTTAACCTTATGGAGGAGCTCAAAAAGATAAAGCGTGTAGCTGGCAAGTATGATATGCCTCAGCAGGTGCTGCTGGTACTTGATGCCACTACCGGTCAGAACGGTCTGGCTCAGGCTAGACATTTCACTGAGGCGGTGGCGGTGGATGAAATTTTTCTGGCTAAGCTTGATGGCACTGCCAAAGGTGGGATAGTGCTGGCGATTTGCGATGAGTTGAAGATTCCCATCACCTATATTGGAACTGGCGAGCAGCTTGACGATATAGCTGCCTTTGATGCTAACACCTTTGTTGAGGCGATTTTTTCGTAGATAGGAGCATAGAATGATTACTATAAACATCAATCCTGTAGCTTTCAGCATCGGTGCTTTTGAGGTGAGGTGGTACGGGATAATGGTGGTCTTAGCTGTTGTGGCGGTAATCGTCATCGCTTTACGTGAGGCTAAAAGGGTTGGTCTAGCTGAGGAGCATATTTACAGCGTGGGCTTATGGGGAATCATCGGCGGGATAATAGTATCACGATTGTTTCATGTCATTGACAAATGGGGCTATTATATGGCTCATCCTGAACAGATTATTGGTTTTGAGGGTTTGGCCATTTACGGGGCGGTTCTAGGTGCCTTGTTGGCGGTGCTGATTTATTGCTGGGTTAAGAAAATTTCCTTCTGGCTGCTAGGTGATGTCATTGCTCCGGGGGCGATTCTGGGGCAGGCTATAGGTAGAATTGGCTGCCTCCTGAATGGCTGCTGCTATGGTTTACCTACGTCTTTGCCCTGGGGCGTGGTTTATACAAATCCAGGCAGCTATTGTCCGCTTGACGAGCCATTCCAGCCTACGCAGATTTATCACCTGCTCTGGAATCTGATAGGATTTGGCATACTCTGGTCATTACGCCGTCGGCTCAAGCCGCAGGGCTCGCTCTTTCTTCTCTACCTCGCTCTGTATGCTGCCGGCGACCTCAGCATAAGGTTTGTGCGGGTGGGAGAACCCTTCCGTTCCGGTATGTTTTTCAATATGCAACAGGCTCAATTGATTGGCATAATAATATTATTGATAACAGTGCCCTGGCTTATTATTAGAATGTGGCGGGCGAGGGCACAAGCCCAAGTCACCGGGGATTCGAGTAAGGTCAATCGACCGAAGCGAAATCGAGGAGCTTAAGCCTAAGTTTTTCCCCACCGTTCCAGCGGTCTATATACAGATTGTAGGCGATATCCAGGTAAGTCGTTGCTTCTTGGGCACGATTTCCGAACCGGAAACCGATGGCATCCCAGACTATGCCACCTTGCTTTAATTTCAGACCCAGATGCTCACCCTGGCTGCCAACCTGACGCTGGTCAACGATTTCGACGCGGCGGCTGACAAAGGCGGGCAGTGGATTACCGGAGCCGAATGGAGCCAGACTTTGTATTTCTTTGAAGGTGTTGTCGGTGAAGACCGATAAAGGCACTTCAGCATCTATGTCGATGTGAGGGCGGAGGTCTAGGCCAGTCAATTGAGCTTCAGCTATAGTAAGTAGTCGTTTCTGGAGTTGTGTGAGGTTAGTGGTGGGTACGCTGAAGCCAGCCGCCTTAGTATGTCCACCAAAGTTAGACAAAAGGTCGCGGCAGTCTTTAAGGGCGGCCATGAGGTTGAACTCGGGTATGCTACGCCCGCTGGCGCGGCATGTCTCCGGGCCAAATTTGAATAGAATTACCGGGCGGTAGAACTCTTCTGAGAGCCTGCCGGCGACAAGTCCCATAACACCCGTGGGGTAATTTTCATCGCCTGTCATCAGCAATGGAAGGTCGGTTCCAGCAGTAATTATGCTTTCTCTGGCTCGTTCCAGCAGTTCACTGGTTAACCGCTGCCGTTTGGCATTCTTTTCCTCGAGATTTGAAGCTAGCGAGGCAGCCTCCCGCCGGTCTTGTGTGAGGAGCAACTGGTAGCTGGTGGCAGCATCATCGAGTCTACCAGCGGCGTTAAGGCGAGGCCCTAATATCCAGGATACACTTTCAGCATCAAGATTACCAGGTTTTAGGCTGGCACAGCGCATCATCTCTTGAAGACCGAGACGCTCGGTGTTATTAATAAGTTCGAGTCCGCGCTTTACCCAGTAGCGATTATCTCCAGTCAGCGGAATCATATCGGTTATGGTGCCTAAAGCTACCAGGTCTAGTAACCTGTTCAGTAATTCCTCGTGGCCGCTGCCCTTTAGGAGCGCCTGAAGGAATTTAAAAGCGACACCTACGCCGGCAAGTTCAGCGGATTGGCAGGTGGAATCGCTTCGTTTATGGTCAACCACTGCTAGAGCCGGTGGCAGAGATGCTAGCGGCAGGTGATGGTCGGTGACAATTATGTCCATCCCCATCTTTTCGGCTTTTTGAATTTCAGCAATGGCAGTTATGCCGGTATCGACGGTGATGACAAGGCTTACTCCTTGTTTGCGGAGCTTTTCCAAAGCAGCTACTTGCAGGCCATAACCTTCACGGTATCGGTGGGGGATGTAGGGAATGGCTCTGCCACCAAGTGCTGAAAGCCCTTGAACCAGTAAAGCCGTGGCAGTGATGCCATCGGCATCGAAATCACCGTAGATGGCGATTTGCTCGCCTGAAAACAGAGCTTGATAGGTTCTGCTTACCGCCTGATTTATGTCAGGGAGAAGAAAGGGGTCAGCTTCCAGCCGCTTGTCAGCACTGAGGAAAAGTTCAGCCTGGGAAGGCTCTGAGATGCCTCGATTGTTAAGCAGTTGAGCCAATAGTAGGTGAACCCCAGGTATGTCGATCGGTCGTTCGGCTGGGGTTATTAGTTTCCAATGGGTGCGGCTCAAGTCTGTGCCTCGGACATCCGATTGCCTGATTTATACCATAAGTTGTTATTGACTGCAAGGTGAGAACGCTTGTTTGACCGGGCAAGTATGAGGCAAATATAATTGTCATTGAGCGGAAGCATGGAACCTAATCTGAAAGTAGCCTTTCATACTCTGGGTTGTAAGCTTAATCAAGCTGAGAGTGAGCTTCTGGCGCGGCAGTTTGCTGAAGCCGGGTATAGTGTTGTAAGCGGTGACGGTGCTGATATTTATGTCTTGAATACCTGCACGGTTACTCATATCGCCGACCGCAAGTCACGGCATTTCTTGAGGCTGTGGCGGAAAAGAAACCCACAAGCCTTGATTATCGCCACCGGCTGCTATGCGGAAAGAATTCCTCAAGAGCTGTCTCAGGTCGGGGCTGACCTTGTTGTGGGTAATGAGCAGAAGATGCATCTTCTCGACGTGCTAAAAGATGTGTCTGTTCCTGTGGCTCGTTGCCCAGCAGAACAGTTTGTGGCTGATGTGGTCAGCCGAGTCCGCAGCTTCATCAAGATTCAGGATGGCTGTGATGATGCCTGTGCTTATTGTATTGTGCCTGGGGTGCGTGGGCGGGAATATTGCCTGCCGATGGCGGATATAGTTAACGAGGTGAAGGCGAGAGTCGCTGCCGGCTATAAAGAGGTGGTGCTCACCGGGACTAAAATAGGTGACTACGAGCACAATGGGGCAAATCTAAAACAGTTGGTCGAACAGGTTTTTGTAGTTACAGGTGTGGAACGGCTGCATCTTTCCTCTTTGCAACCTCAGGATATATCTCCGGAGCTTCTTAGCCTGTGGCAGGACCCTCGTTTATGTCGTCACTTTCATCTGGCGTTACAGAGCGGCAGTGATGCTGTGCTTGTGCGGATGAAGAGGCATTATTCCGTGGAGGATTATAGGCGGGCGGCGTCTTTGATTAGAAAGATTGTGCCTGATGCTGCTATGACTACGGATATTATGGTTGGCTTTCCCGGTGAGAGCGCTGAGGAGTTCGAGGAAAGCTATCGCTTTTGCGAAGAAATCGATTTTGCTAATATTCATGTTTTCAGCTATTCACCTCGACCAGGGACTCTGGCAGCCCGGATGGTGAGGCAGGTAGATGATAGACTGAAGAAAGAGCGCAGTCTGCGGATGCTGGAGCTGGCTCAACGGAGTGTACGCAAATTCTGTCAGCGGTTCTTAGGGCAGAACATGGCGGTCTTGTGGGAAAAGGAGGTTGCTCCGGGCAGTGGAGTATATTCCGGTCTTAGCCACAACTATATTCGGGTTTTCACTCAAAGCAGTGAGCCATTGACCAATCAGTTTCGCTCGGTACGGCTGGTTCGACTGCATAATCAGGGGTTATGGGGGGAGGTTACAGGTGAAGATTAGGGTCAAGGTGATTCCCAATTCTAAGGTTGAGGGGGTTGTTAGGGAAGGCGATGGGTTTTTGGTGAGGGTTAAAGAGCCTGCGAGAGAAGGCAAGGCCAACAGAGCAGTTATCAAGTTACTGGCCGAACATTTTGGAGTTTCGCAAAGGCGGGTAGTAATCGCAAGTGGCTTCGGGAGCCGGAATAAGGTCATTGAGGTTTTGGATATACAATAGTGTGCGGGTTCCTATAGTTATGCTAGGCATTGACTGGCATGTTATACTTTTTGGATAAAGTGCGTTTACATAAACTTGATATATGAGTAAGGAGAGCGAACGTGGTACGTATGAGAGTTATCGTTAATCCAGCTGCTGGCGCAGGAAAGACTGCCAAGAAATGGCCGCAGATTATGAGCCTGTTGAAGAGTTTGGGGCTTGACTTTGAGCATGATATTACGGAAGCCCCTGGTCATGCCATAGAGCTGGCTAAATCAGCGGTTGAGAAGGGCTATGAGATGGTGGTTTCTGTGGGTGGTGACGGGACGATACACGAGATTGTGAATGGCTTACATGAGGCTGGTGGCGGTGCTAGCGTGGCAGTGGGTATTGTAAATACAGGGACGGGCGCCGATTATATCCGTACCATCGGCGTGCCCCGTCGCTATAAAGAGGCTTGTCAACGTCTTCTAAGTCCGAACAGGCGCACGGTTGACCTCGGCGTTGTTGAATATACAAAAGATGGGCAACGTAAGAAGCGACTGTTTGTGAATTTTGCTGGCATCGGCTTCGATGCCGAGGTTGTCAAGGCAACTACCGAGAAGTTTAAGGCTCTGGGGGATATGCCTTCCTATCTGATGGGATTGTTTTCTACCCTAATGTCTTACGAAAACAGAGATGTGTCCATCATAGTAGATGGTGAACATGGGGAAAGAAGGATTTGCACTATCATGCTGAATAACGGCAGGTATGGAGGTGGAGGTATGCTACCGGCACCTAATGCTGACCCGGGTGATGGTTTTTTTGACCTGTTGATAATAGATGACATAACCAAGCCGGACCTTATCATGTCGCTGCCGAGAATCTATCGGGGCACTCATCTCACCCATCCGAAGGTGACCTTGATGCGGGCACGGGAGGTAGAGATAATACCGACATTAACATCGGCTGTCCAGGCTGATGGTGAACTCCTCGGGGAAGCGCCAGCCCGCTTCAGTGTACTGCCTGCGGCACTGAATGTTGTAGTCTAGAGATCCTCTTGTGGTTGATTCCAGTCAGTAGCACTCCCGCAGCACCAGATATGGAGCGAGCTACACTCTTTTCAGCATCCCTGCTAGACCGGGGGCTTCTTGTGTAAGCTGGTCTAGTGGAATTTCCTTTCCGGTAATGTCGAAGGCTTTCTTTGTCGATGGCGAAGCCACCACAAGGCTGATAGGCTGTTTGAGACCAAAAAAGAAGATACTGCTGCCACTGGGCTGGCAGCTAAGCGACATTTTTGTTACCAAGATTAGCGTTATTCCGGCTATTGCGACAGGGCTGCCGATTATTACTCTTTTCTTCTCCATTTAGACAAAACCAGTTTTTTCACAGCTCGCAATGTGGGCAATGAGAAGGCGAATCCCATCAGAGGTGCAGCCAGTTGAATAGGCTGTACCCTTACTGCTCCGTAAAGATGGCCTTCGATGATAGCTTCGCCGGCAAATGAAGGCTCAATCCTTATCTGGTGGGGCAAGAAATAACTCAGAAGTAGGTTAACTGGTGCTAAAAAGGCGAAGAGGAGACCTGTATCAGCCGGATTATCAAGATCTACCTTGAAGTTTGCTACGAGTTCCTTAATCTTAATGCGACGGTGAATTCTCTTTGCGAGGCTGCCAAACTGTCTTAGTAGACCTTTGGTTCGCAGGACTTCGAACGCGATTCTTATCCACCATATCCAGTCCAGCCGCTTCTGTTTATGTTCAATCGTCCTCTTTTCTTCAGGCTTCTTTTTTCCTCGTCTTAATTCGTGACTGACCAGGCCGAAGAGCCATACCAATCGCATGCTGAATTTGGGTCTTCCGTCTATGTTTGTACGGAACACCAAATCAAGCGGTACACAGAGGAGCAGAGTAATGAGTACCGCCAGGCTAGCTAGAACAGCGATGGCCCACAACTATTTTTTCTCTTCCTTTTTCCGTTCTCCCCATCTCTCGGTGAGTTTAGCCGCAATGTCAGGTATGGTTTCGCTCAATTTCTCTATGGCTGTTGCCATACCTCCCTTGATTGGCTCTATCCTGACGCCGTCCTTATCTATGACGATGATAGCGATGGGCCTTACCCCGGCACCGCCACCGCTGCCACTGCCTCCACCCTCAGTCGCCTCTTTTGTTTCCCCTTTACCTGTGCCACCGCCAGCGGCAAAACCGAAGCCAACGCTCATCAATGGAATCAGGGTCGTACCTTCGATAGTTATGGGTTCACCGACAACGGTCTTGGAGTCAAGAACCTTTTCAATTTCTCCGAGCGTTGTCTTAACCAGTTTCTCAACGTCTTCCATAATTCAATGTCCCTCCTAAGTTGTTCTCTCTACAATGCAAGATATTATACCACGGTCTACAAATATGCCTAAAAGGGCAGATTGCAGCATTTTAGAGCATATTCACGTTTCCGATGGACTATCGCCTTCCGGCTCTTTTGCTGATGCGCGGTCACGAAGCCAGCGGCGGATTTCATCGAGGGTCGGCGGCGACACGCTGAATACCTCAATGTCTTCGGGAAATTGCACCAAGTGTCCTTCTCGGATGAACAATACGCCGATTTCATTGGCCTGGAGTGTCTCGTCTATTCTTTTGCTGATGTGTTCATATCTTTTCCTTGAGGCTTCGATGTAGAATTCAGACACTTTCCGGGCTACCTTATCGCTGAGGAATCCGATGAATAAGCACCTCTCCCAGTCGATGGTTTCCTCAGCTAGTTCCTTGTCCTCAATTACCTCAAGCGTAGCGCCATCCCGGCACTTCTGCTTGGCGATTTGGCAGCTCTTCGGATTCAGACCCTCCATAATTTTGAGGCCGTCATCGCCACTCAAGCTGATTGATTCGTGATATACCCGGCTAACAGTGCCTATTTTTGCTTCGAGGTTAGCTATATGCCCTACTGCCTGCTTCCAGTATAGTTCATATTTCTCGGTGTACTCAGAAGGGGCGTCTTTGTATGAATATATCAGTGGGACGAGAAGAAGTCTCCTCCCCTGTTTGAAGCTGGCTGCCTCAGGTTTGTTTATTTTGCCTAGCTCTTGCGCCGTGACTGTTCACCTCACTTCTAGTTTATCATAGAAGCCTTTCCCTTTGCGCCGCTAGGAAGATATAACCCAAATGAAACTAAACAGGTGATTGACAAAAAGCCTTTCTACTATTAAGCCTTTGGTATTATGGGTGGGAGAGGTTACAGAATAAGATAGATTAAAAGTGGAATCAAAAAACAGGTCTTCCAGATGTCGATTTTCCTCGGGCATCTGGCCTCTCAGTCAGGTTCTAATCGTTTACTTGTTTCTCCAGACCGGCTTCCTTTTCTCCAAGAAGGATTTCAGCCCCTCCTGCCCATCTTCTGTTTCCCAGGTCTTGATCCCCAGCTCTGTTCCTTTTTGGACGGCTTCGTCGAATTCAGTGGTATCGGCGCATTGGTAGAAAGCATCTCTGACGAGCTTCAGGCTGAGGCTACTTTTCTCTATGAACCTTCGAGCAATCTCCTCGGCGGTTGTGTCTAATTTTTCTTCCGAGACGACTTTGTTTACTAGACCTATACGCTCTGCCTCTTTTGCATCTATATTCTCGCCCAGGAGGATAAGCTCGAAAGCTTTCTTCTCCCCTATTATCCGGGTAAACAATGCAGCAGCTGCCGGTGCTAAGCCACCCAGTTTTATCTCTGGCTGACCAAGCTCAGCCTTCTCGGAGGCAATAGCCATATCGCAGCCGGCAACGAGTTCACAGCCGCCTCCTAAAGCCACGCCGTTCACTACAGCAATGCTTGGCTTGCCAAGGCTTCTTAAAAGCCTGAACATTCTCTCAAACTCGCTCATCATCCTGGGCATCATTTCTCCAATGTGGTCTTTTACCTCTATCCCAGCGCAGAAAGCCCTGTTCCCACTCCCCCGGATTAGCAGAACCTTTGTCTCATCATCTTTTCCTAAGTTTTCCAGGGCGGTATTAATCTCAATCAGAGTTTCATAATTCACTACATTAACCGGTGGACGGTTAATAGTGAGTTTAGCTATGCCATCCTTGTTCTCCAAGGTAATGTTTCGAAACTCCATATCTTCTCCTCTGAATGCTGTTTGACCTATTGTTTGCCGTAATATCTTCTATTAAACCCCTGTAAGTGAGATGACATGCCTCACCTCAAAGGGCACGACCTCAACAATGCTAGCCTGTCAGCTTCTCTTTGTCAAGCCCAAAAATAGAAAGCCCGGGTTACACCCGGGCTTTCTATAATTAGCTTACAAGCCTATCTTGTCACTTCTGCGGTTTGCCCAAAACGGCATTATATAGCTCATCATCAAAGGGATGACCTTCTGCCTGCATCTGGCGAAGCTTAATAAAATCAATAGTGTCCTTACCGGTTATCCTCTTGGTATTAAAGGCGTTAAAGCCAAGGAAGGCTTCTCCCTGCATATTCACTGCTAGCCAGTAACGGTGGTCATTCTTGGCCAAATCCCAGAAGTACTTCTTCTTCTGTCTTATCCCGACAATGGACTTCATCAAGCAGCCGTGGAATAGGTTGGTGAAAGTCCACAGTGTCTTATTCACCTCCTCATCCAAGAGGGTCAAAACTACAGGCAGCGATCTAGCCAGATCCCTAGCCTCATTTGCCTTCGGGCCAGTAACAGGCTCGCCGTAGACAATAGCGCCATCATCAATCCACTTGTCCGTAATCACCTGCGGGTTTCTGATAAACTTGTCTCCCTGCTTAAGCACTGGTACCACCTTGCTAAGGTAGTTCTTCCTCAGCATCTTGTAGGCACTCCACATCTCGCAGGAGACGCAGTTCCACATGGCATCCTCTATGGACAGAAACCAGGGTAGAAAATCTGATGCACCCCCGACCGGAGCTGAGCCATGCCTCGGTCCCGCCTGTCCAAAGATAGCTAGGTCGGAGGAAATAGATATATCACAGGCACTGCCAATCTCCTGTCCACCAGCTACACTCATACCATTAACCCGGCGAATGGTTGGTTTTTGGCACTGAAGGATAGTATCCACCATGCCGTTGAACAGGTCCATGTATGCACCATATTCTTGAGGCTTGTTGGAATAATACTCGGCATATTCTTTGGTATTACCGCCGGTGCAGAAAGCCCTCGTCCCGACTCCCGTAAAGACAACGGCAACAACATTCCGCTGCATCTGTGCTCGGTGAAATCCAGCAATTACCCCTTTCACCATTTCAGTGTTGTAGGAGTTCAACTGGTCAGGATTATTAAGGATAATCCAGGCGCTATGTAGACCTTCCACCGGATTTCCCTTAGGGTCAATGATTGGCCTCTCCTCATATATGGTGCATGGCGCCTCAGTGCCAAAGTGTTCCATGCCCCATATATTATGATCTTTTAGTCCGCCTTCTTTAGGTAACCAATCTAAAGCCATTATATACCTCCTCTTTTTTATTCAGTTAAGTTAAAAATCAGGGGTTAACACTATTCTTTTCGTCAGCCCGCCCTTATGAGCTGCCTCAAATGCTTCCTTTATTGTGCTCATCGGTCTTGTCTCGACAAAGGGCTCTATCTGTATCTTACCCTCCAAAACCATTTTGAGAACCGTCGGATAATACTTAGTGAGACAACCCCACGAGCCCAGAATGTCGGCATCAAACGCCATTAAACGAGACAGCGAATACTCATTCTTCTGCGTACCATAACCGCATATTACCAATACGCCGACGTATGATAGCAACTCAAGGGCAATCCTTTGCCCGGTAAGCGTCCCAGTCCATTCAAAAATCTTCCAGCCATAGTTAGAGGGTATTTTCTTTTCATTACAATAGGCTCGAAGTTCATCTCTAATAGCCCTGGTGTCTTTATCCGCTGTGCTCTGAATAGTATGAGTCGCACCAAAGTCTAGGGCTCTCTTCAGTTTTTCCGGGTTGCGGGCAATACCAATTACCTCTTTAGCACCTAATGCGGACAAAATTTGCGTAGCGTAGACACCAAGCCCACCGGTAGTCCCGATGACAACGGTTAAATCCCCCGGCTTAACCTCGGCTCTCATTGCTGCCTGATAGGGTGAAGTTGTCGCATCGGCAATCACGGCAAGATGCGAAAGGGGTATCCCCTTCCTATCAGGAACTTCGCACAAATCTTGAGAAGGAACCACAATATGACTGGAAAAACCGCCGTATATCCCCATACTATTCCCCGGCATCTTCTGTGCCAGACACCGATTGCCTCTACCGGCAGCACAAATAGGGCAATTATTGCAGGGCATTACCGATGGTATAATTACCTCTTTGCCTACCCACTTGCTATCTCCGGCTATGACTTGACCACTGATTTCGTGCCCTAAGGTTAATGGTGGTTTGTTTACAGTGGGTACGCCGTCATAAAAATATCCCAGGTCTGTATGACATACACCACAGCCAGCAATTTCAACCAATACCTCGCCCGGCTTTAGCTCAGGCACGTCAAGACTAGCACTAGTCAGTTTTCCTGGCTCTGTCATCTGCCAGGTTTTGATTTTATTAGGTATCTTTGCCATTCTTTCTCCTCTGTAAAAATCGGTGTTAATACTCCTCGCCCACTGTCCCTCTTTATCGCTCACTCCACTGCCATCGACCTTTATGGCATGCTCGAAAATTGAAGACAGCAGATTTTATCATCTTGCCTATAGGTTGTCAATAAGGTTGATTTGACGTGTCCTCCCTCGCGATTTATAATATTTCTTTGTGGCTTAGCGAAGGCCTTCTGACAGCCCAAGAGGTAGTCATGGCTAATGCTATATTGACAGCGCTGTAATATCATTTTACATTTTGTGGCCTTGCTATACCACCGTGAGTAAGTAGATAATATTTGTAAAGTTAAACATTCTCATGTCATAAAAATGCTGACATCTCGGAGCATAATAGGCTCAAGAGAGTAACTCCATAAGTTAGTGTGGAAGAAAAGAATGCGAGAAAAAGGGAGGAACAACTTTGAATAAGAGGAACGCATGTATCATAGCTGCCGGAGTATCTGTTTTTGGTGAGAGGCAGGCACATCTGGTCGATTTATTCCAGGAAGCAGCAAAGAGATGTCTTGATGACATCCCTGGGTTGAAGCCAAAAGATATTGATGGTCTGCTTGTGGCTACTTCCCTTGGTGGAAGGACCTCGACCCAAGTAAATACTTCTCCTGTGGTAGCTGAGAGGTTAGGACTGCATCCTACATCTATTTGTACAAGGCTGGATACTCTATGCGCTGGTGGAAATTCAGGCATTCTTCTCGCTACAGCCCTTGTGGAAAGTGGAATGTCTGATGTAGTAATGGTTACCGGTGCTGAAAAACTTTATACGCCCCAGAGATGGGAAGTATTTTACAGCGAGCTTAATGTAGTCGACCATGACTGGGATGCAACACAGGGGTTGGGGCTGCCACCACCATTTTTTGCCTTGCATGCGAAGGAACATATGAAGCGGTACGGAACGACTAAGGAGCAATTGGCGGCAGTTTCAGTAACGAATTATAACTTTGGTGCTGCCAACCCTAATGCCCAGTTTCAGAAAAAGCTCACAATGGAAGAGGCTATGTCAGCAATGCCAATTGCCCCTCCTCTTACTCTCTATGATTGCTGCCCAATAACTGATGGCGGTGCTGCTGCCATAATTGCATGCGAGGAGAAGGCAAGAGAGTTTAGTGATAGGCCTCTTGTGTATATCCGTGGTGGGGCGCAGGTGACGCTTCACAGCGTGAGTGCTAACTGGCCGGGCGAACATCTTGCAGATTGGCCTCACCTCAGGCTAGCTGCAAAAAGAGCATATGAGAAGGCCAAAGTTGGACCCGATGATATAGATGTAGCCCTAACACATGATTGCTTCACCATCTCCGAGGTCATTGAGGTAGAAGAGTTCGGTTTCTGTAAGAAAGGAGAGGGTGGACCTTACGTAGCCTCAGGCCAGATTAATCTGGGCGGCAAGGTTCCAGTTAATACTGATGGTGGACTTCTTTCTTGTGGTCATCCATTTGGGGCAACAGGAATTCGCCAAAGTGCTGAAATACTAAAGCAACTCCAGGGGAGAGCTACATTCCAAGTTCAAGGTGCGGAGATTGGCCTGGCTCACAATTTGAGCGCTCTATGTGCTGAGCATACGGTGGTGATTTATGGAAGAGAACCAGTAAAGTAAGGAGGGATTAGAATGGAAGTTACAGGGATACCGTTTTTGAATAACAAGTACCCGGTTACAATGGACCTCTGGCCGATGGAAGCCAGGGAGTTTAATAGGATATACGAGTTCTACGATAATCTTAAGGCGGGTAGATTTACTACAACGAAATGCAAAAAGTGTGGCCATGTCGCCTATCCACCTCGCATAATATGTCCCGAATGTTACTCCGAAGAGCTTGAGTATATTGACCTTCCTAAAAAGGGGAAGGTGATAGTTTTTACCGAGCAGTTAAGGGGTGTTCCTCTTGGCTTTGAAGCTCCGCTAATTCATGGCTGGATTGACCTGGGCGCAAACAGTCCAGTAAAGAGGATACTGAGCCGAATAATAAATTGTCCCGCGGGGCAGTTGAAGGAAGGTGATGAGGTTCAGTTTGTAGTATTTGATGTTCCAGCCCACCCGATAGAAATCAAGAAAGAAACAATAATGGCAGAGAGGGTGTTTTTTGCCTTTGAACCTGCTGCGAAATAGCTAGTGATTAAGGCAGTTGATATTGAGTTGCTTCCATTGAGCAGCTGATATTAATGGTATGGAGGGCAAGCTGGGTCTCGTCTCTTGACAGCAAATGAGCAAGAGGGCATACTAAAGGTTTGTTAGAAAACATGACTAAAGCCATAGACCCGAACACCATGGTTTTGCAAAATATCTGGAAGGAGGACTAATTTAAAATGCTGCTAGAAGGAAAGTTTACTTTGAAAGCGCCTATTCAAGAGGTATGGGATTTTCTGCTTAAGCCGGAGACACTAGCCTCTTGTATTCCTGGCGCTGAGACAATGGAAGCCATCGACGACAAGACTTATGAAAGTGTGGTCAAGCAGAAAGTCGGGCCAATATCAGTGAAGATCAAGTTCACCACGAAGATAACTGAGATGAACCCGCCTAGACATCTGAAAGCAGTCGGTAGAGGTGCGGACGTAACTAAGGCTGGTACTTTCAGCCAGGAGACGATTGTTGACCTAACCGAAATCTCAAAGGATGAGGTAGAGGTCTCATATAGCTCCAATGTAAGTGTGGTCGGTCGGCTAGCTACCTTTGGAGAAAGGATAATGCGCGCCAAAGCCAAGTCGGTGGGAGAAGAGTTCACAAAAAATTTGCAGGAGAAATTAAAGAATCGAACAACTAAATAGATACATGGAAAAGGAGACCGCTAATGAATAAAATGAGGGAGGTCAGGCAAGAATGATAAGAGACTTTGAATACTTCGCTCCCAAGACGCTAAAAGAGGCCCTCACCTTGGTGGACAAGTATGGGGATGATTGTAAAATAATTGGTGGGGGGCAATCACTGCTAATCCTGATGAGGCAGGGGTTGGTCGCACCCCAGTATCTAATCAGTATTAAGGGCTTATCTGAGCTGAGCTACATTAAAGATACCAAAGAAGGGTTAAATATTGGTGCCTTGACCACGCACCGGGCAATCGAGAAATCACCGGTAATCCAAAAGAAGTTTAGCGTGCTGGCGGAGATGGAGCAAAGGCTGGCTTCAATCCAGACCCGCAACTGGGGCACTATCGGGGGTAACCTCTGTCATGGCGAGCCGGCTGGCGACCCGGCACCGGTATTAATAGCGCTGAAGGCTACCTTGACTATAGCCAGCCTCAAGGGTGAAAGAAACATGGCAGTTGAAGATTTCTCCGTGGATTACTTTGAAGTGGCGCTGAAACATGGCGAACTGCTTACTGAAATCCAGTTACCGGCTGCCCCTCCTCACACCGGCACAGCCTATACCAAGTTCAACGTGATACAAAGTGATTTAGCCACGGTGGGAGTTGCCGTATCAATTACTCTAGGCTCCGGCGATGGCATCTGCCAGGACATCCGAATAGCGCTAGGGGCTTCGGCACCGACTCCGATGAGAGCTAAACAGGCGGAAGAGGTGCTGAGGGGTAAAAAGATTACGGATAATCTTCTTCAGAAGGCTGGTGAAGTGGCTTCTACTGAGGCTCAACCCATATCCGATATCGCTGCCTCGGAAGAGTACCGGCGGGAGCTGGTGAGGGTCCTGGTGGCGCGAGTAGGCAATGAAGCCCTGGCCAGGGCAAAGGCTTAACACGGAGGTTTAACGACATGAAAAAAGAGCTAAAATTGACGGTCAATGGTCAGCCCTATGAGCTATATGTAAAGCCTAAGACACTCCTCGTACAGGTTTTGAGAGACCACCTTGGGTTGACTGGAACAAAAAGGGGCTGTAATGAGAGTTCCTGTGGCGCTTGCACGGTGATTTTAAATGGCATGGCGGTAAAGTCATGCTCAATACTAGCACTTCAGGCAGATGGAGGTAAGTTGCTGACTGTGGAGGGTCTGGCTAGTGGGACTGAGCTGCATCCATTGCAGAGAGCCTTTCTTGACCACGGAGCTTTTCAGTGCGGGTTCTGTACTTCAGGAATGCTTATGGCATCAACGGCGTTACTAAATGAGAACCCCAAGCCAACCAAGGAGCAGATAAAAGAAGGCATTGATGGTAATATCTGCCGCTGCACCGGCTACAACAGCATTATTCGTGCTGTAACTGCTGTGGCTAAGGGTGAATATAAGGAGGGAAAATGAGCAAATACTCAGTAATCGGTCAACGGGTACACAGAGTCGATGGGCCGGAAAAGATAACCGGTAATGCTAAATACACCTTCGACCTAGTTCTACCTAATATGCTTTATGGCAAAATCCTGAGAAGTCCCCACCCCCATGCCAAGATTCTCAACATTGACACCAGCCAGGCGGAGAAATTAATTGGAGTAAAGGGGGTGGTAACTGGTAAGGACACGCTGGGCAAGAAACAGGGCATCTGGCGGCGTTTCTCCGAGCTCTGTGATGAGGAAATCCTCTGCCGTGAGAAGGTTCGCTATATCGGCGATCCGGTAGCTGCAGTTGCTGCTATTGATGAAGATACTGCCGAAGAGGCGCTGGACTTGATTGAAGTTGAGTATGAGCCGCTGCCGGCAGTGTTTGACCCGATGGAAGCGCTTAAGGAAGATGCGCCGCAGATTCATGAAGGTGTGGAGCTTAACATAAATGTGACCCGCCATATTGAATGGGGTGATGTTGATGAGGCGTTTAAGAAGTGCGACTACATTCGTGAGGACCAGTTCAAGTGTTCATCCCAGGCGCACATGTGTATGGAAACCCATGATGCCGTGGCTAGCTTCGATTATAGCGGCAAGCTTACAGTGTGGACTTCAACCCAGTCAGCATACTACATTCAAGCCCTGCTTGCTGGTATGCTTGGCTTGAGAGAAGGCGATGTGAGAGTGATAAAACCGCCCACCGGAGGCGGCTTCGGCAGCAAGTTTGAGCTAGATTCTGCCCAATTCTGTGCCTGTGTGCTGTCTATGAAGTTATGTAAGCCGGTAAAGATAGTTCTTACCCGAGAAGAGGAGTTCACTGCCACCAAGCGGCGCACGCCCATGTATTATTACTTGAAGCTTGGTGCCAAGAAAGATGGTACCCTGCTGGCCAAAGAAGCCCGGGTGATTACTGATGGCGGTGCTTATACTGGTATGGGAGCTACCGCACTCTACCTCACCGGCTTCTTCTCCTCATTCCCCTATAAGTATCCCAATTACCGATATGATGGCTATCGGGTCTACACTAATACTGGACCGACATCAGCTATGCGTGGGTTTGGTGCTCCTCAGGCAGTATTTGCCGGTGAGTCTCAGTTGGACATGTTAGCTGAACATCTGGGCGTAGACCCGGTTGAGATCAGGCGTAAGAATGGTATGACTCCCAACTACGAGGTCCCGGGGCAGGCTTATATCCAGAGCTGTGGGCTACACCAGTGTCTGGACGAGATTGAGAAACACATTAAGAAAAGAGGCAAGCTTCCTCCCAACCGGGCTATAGGTATCGCTGCCTATGGCTTTATGTCTGGTGGTATCTTTAACTGGTTTGATACTCCATATGCTTTCTCGTCTGCACTAATCAGGATAAATATTGATGGCAAAGTAGACTTATTCACTGGAGCCTGTGAGATTGGTCAGGGCTCTGATACCACGCTAAGCATGATTTGTGCCGAGGAACTGGGGATACGCCT
Organism: uncultured Chloroflexia bacterium; assembly: GCA_963754385.1. GTDB lineage: Bacteria > Chloroflexota > Dehalococcoidia > GIF9 > UBA5629 > 9FT-COMBO-48-23. Next base: position 29,939 of record CAVWGE010000004.1, read on the forward strand.
TGAAGATATCAGGATACATGCCGGTGATACTGGTATATGTCCCCCTGACCTCGGTGCCTGGGGCAGCCGTGAGACTCTAATGAATGGCAATGCCGTCAAAATGGCAGCCGCTGATGCCAAGAGTCAGCTTATGGAATTCGCTGCTGCCAAGATGGGGGTCAACATTACTTATGACCTGGATATCAAAGACCGCTGGATTCATATTGTCAACCGTCCGGAGAGAGGCGTATCCTACTTTGATATCGTCAAGGAGGCGATAAGAGGCAGGGATGGCGAGGCTATCATCGGTAGGGGGCACTATACTCCACACCGCAAGGGCATGATATCGCCAGCTTACAGTTTCGGTCTCCAGGCGGCTGAGGTAGAGGTAGACCCTGAAACGGGCAGATATAAGCTGATAAATGTAACCACTGCCCACGAAAGTGGCACAGTAATCAACCCCGTAGGCATTGAAGGGCAGCTAGAGGGAGCAATAATGATGGCCGGAGGCTATGGCTTCTGTGAAGACCAGCCGATGGACGAGGGCAAGATACTTAATCCGTCCATCGCTGATTATAAGCTTATCCGCTCCCTGGATATGCCGGAGACCGAGATCTTAGAGATTGACACTTATGAGCCCGAGGGACCGTTTGGCGCCAAGGAGGCTGGAGAAGGGCTTACCAACCCAACGGCTGGTGCCATAGGTAATGCCATATATAAGGCAGCCGGCGTTAGAATAACTGATTTGCCCATAACTCCGGAGAAGATTTTCAGAGCGCTGAAGGAGAAGGAGAAAAAAGGCAAAAAGTCTAAGTAAGGCATTGCCGTGAACTAGGAGGTAACAGATGAGTTATCATTGTCCTGTTTGTAATAAGGTTTCGAGCAGCGCTATGGACCTGGCCCGCCACATGATTGGCCGGGGAGACAAGGTGCATAGAGACTGGGTTAACTCTAAGGGTTTCAAGTACTCAGAGTTGCTTACCTTACAATTCAAGTCTTTTGGTGGCGAGGGTTATAAGGCCCTGGCCGAAGTGTTGGAAAAAGAGACTAAGACCAAGGATTAGAATCTCAATTCAGGTTCTTGATTCCCATATGTGGGATTTTTCTTCGGCTTTAAGAGTATTGAGTTTGGCTTCAGAGCAATAGAGAGGGACTGCTTCAGTCCCTCTCTATTGGGGTGAAGTTGGGTGTCTGGAGCTTGGCTGTGACAGATTTGCAATGAGTCTAGAATTAGTCAAAGTTCAGAAATCGCAGAAGTCTAACTTTAAAAAGTGGCGCGCCTAGAGGGATTCGAACCCACGACCCCCGGTTCCGAAGACCGGTGCTCTTGTCCGCTGAGCTATAGGCGCATGGCAAATTTGAAGCTATATTTGGGACGAGACGGTTAACATAATGATGATGTCACCATTTTTGCTAATAATTTGCTAATAATGCTTTTCAACCGCCTCATTTTCAGGCTTATTATACTTTGTTGTAAAAGCCTCATCAAAGCGGACTGCGGCAGCCTCTTGAAGTCCTGGAGCAACGTGGCTATAAGTATCAAGTGTAATCTGTATGCTGGAATGCCCTAACCTTTCCTGCACTATCTTTGGGTGCGTTCCCTGTTTTAGCATAAGGCTTGCATGGGTATGCCTGGCATCATGAAGTCTTATAGGCTTAAGACCGACGCGGCGCACCAGCTTAATCCAGGCATGGGTCACAGTATTAGGTAGAAGTGGGCTGCCATTAACCTGACTGAATACTAGGTCATCATCTTTGAGTGTTATTCCTAGCATAGCTCGCTCTAGCTTCTGTTTTTCCTGATGTTCTCTCAGGACCGAGGTAGCCTGGGGTGATAAAGCTATCGTACGCCTTCCCTTAGCTGTTTTTGGTGACTTGAAAATAATCTTATGACCTCTTAGCATGTGTAGGCTACGGCTTACATAAACTTGACATAGAAATAGATCAATGTCACACCACCTTAAAGCTAGAAGTTCAGAACGCCTCATCCCGGTAAACAAGGCCGTGTGGAATATGGCAAAGTAAGGCGTATTACTGGCAGATTTAAGGAATGTGGTAATATCATCTGCATCCCACGTCTGCATTTCGGCACGCTGTACATGGGGAGGACTGACAGCATCAGCGGAATTCCTGGGTAGCAACCCCCACTCTACAGCAGTTTGTAGGGCTTTATGTAATGCAGTGTGATGGTGTCTTACCGTCTGTGCGCTTAATCCCTTAGTTAGCTTCTCCGAATAGTATCTTTGAAGATGTTCAGGTTTTAATTGTGTTAAGGTTATATTGCCCAAGACTGGAATAAAATGATGTCGACAAATATGCTCATACCCTTCTGCCGTCCTGGGTGCAAGATTAGGCCAAGCGTAATCTTTAAGCCACTGTTCAAGATATTCCGCTAGGGTTGTCTTGCTCGGCTTCATGAAAGTGCCATTATCGAGCTGGTGTAATAATTCGGCAAGACGCTTTTCAGCGTCTTGCTTGGTGCCTTTGATGCTGACCCATTGGTATTTATATTTGCTAGTAGTAGCATCCTTCCCCAAGCTTATCGCAATACTATAGCTATTCTTACTTCTCTTTACTATGTGACCTCGCATTTTTTGTCCCCTCCTGTTTTATGTCTGTAATTCCTATTTTTGTAAAAAGAGCTTCCGGTGGCAATAGTCCTGCTCCAGTTTCCAGTTTGTCTTGATTCTCACGTATAAAATCCCTCAGGCGCTTAACCAGGATATCGCTTTGCTCTTCAGTTAGTTTACGCCGTACCACCTCTTCAGCCAACGCGTTCCAACAGACGACGTAGTAAAGCCGAGCAATACCATTACAATCAACGAGACTATCTACTCCTTTTCCGTAGAACTGTATGCGATTATGTCTTTCAGCATGTTGTGCCAAGCCAGTTTTAACTTGATTCGAAATTAATCCAAGCGGCACTTGCGCCAACCACTTTATGAATTCTAAAGACACATTGCTATCAAGGATGCTTATAAAAAGTCCGTTATCAAGCTCCGAACTATCAAAACTATTAACCTTATTCTTGTTACCACTTGCCTCCCATGCCTGTTCACGTAGGGCGAAACCCCGTGCCCATGACAGAAGTTGACCGGCGGCATTTTTACCGTCCTTCCAAAAAGGTAGACCAGACAGTCGCACAGTCCATTTCGCCTGACGTATGGTAAGGCACTGCCCTTGCCCCTGCAATCCAAAATCTAGCGCCATAACGAGGGATACGAGGTCAGGCGGTATTTCATATTCTATCAAAGAACCGAAAGACCAGTGCTTGTCTAGGGGGCCATCAGTTATTGGCATATTCCGATACCTTGAAATTTTGCGTTCAAGCACCTCAATCTCAGGTGCCTTGCCATTCCATGGAATCTCGGCTTGCATCTTTTCAGCCAATGGCGTTCGGCCCATATCACGGTGCGTTAGCACGTATTCTGAAATTAGAATCTCTTTGTTCCCGATTTTCGCTCGTTTACCTTTCACTATCATCACTATTCTCTCTATTCTGTAATTGCAAGACTACTACTCCTTAATCAAGGTATAGACTATTCCCGTCACACTCAATTATAATTCATCATGATAGCTGATGTCAAGTATTAAGAAGGTGGGAATGAAGACAGAAAATAAAATGGAAAGATTGACAATGACAGTCGAAGAAGCTGGCGAGGCTCTAGGTATAAGCCGGGCCACTGCTTACTTACTGGCGAAGACTGGAGACATCCCGGTAATCCGCTTGGGTGAGCGCAGGCTGGTTGTGCCGATAAAGGCACTAGACGAACTCCTAGCCTCAGCCGGCAAAGCGAAGGATTAAAACAGGATTTACGGGAGGCATGGAATGGAATCACGGAATGTTAAGGCACTCAATTTTAGAAACCAGGTACTTTTGTGTATTGATTGCCAACGGAACTTCACCTTCACTAGAGGCGAACATCAAACACTCAGGGAAAGATATAGCAAATAAAGGATAGGTAAAAAATGGCGGACGTTTTTAGCATTGAAATTCTATCAATGGCAGCCAGTCAAACAAAGGAATAATTTTAGATAGGAGGCAAACATGAACAAAATAGATGAAGTTAGAGCTTTGAGACAAAAAGGCCTGACAATCAGAGAAATCGCCCAAAGAACAGGTGTCCCCAGATCTACTGTCCACAAGTGGTTAAGCCGGCGAAGTCCATCCGTGGACAAAGACAACGGCTCTGTGAGTCCACAAATGGACAAAGTTTCAGAGGGGACAATTAAATACTACTTCCAGCTGATTCATATGCCCTTCACTTTCCGTTGTCCCCACTGTGGACGTGAACAAAATCACGCTTTTCTTTGCCTTCTATGTGGCGAGTTTATCCCTAGTAATTGCAAAGACGCTGGCTGCTCGGCAGGTTTCAAATTTTCTGAAATCTTAGATGGACGGCAACAGCCGATTACTTCAGACGGGACAATGTCCACAGAGTAGCCCAGAGACAACTTGAGAGAACTTACCGGTGAGTCATGATTTGTCCAGATGCCCCTTATCCATAGAACGGATGCAGTTTTGTCTATCGGAAGGATGGGATTATCCTGAAACGTGGATCGCAGCTGGCTAGTTTAGGATGAGCAGTGAAGACATACCTTGACATAGGAGAGATAGAACGACTTGAGATCGCAGCTACGTGTCCAAGGGGCAGACTGCTGATCAGAGTCTTGTCCCGCCTGGGTTGTCGTGTCAGTGAAGCCTTGGCGCTAAGGGTAAGGGACATTGATTTTGTTCGAGGGGAGATTATCATTATTCATTTGAAGTCTCGCATCAAATGTTGTTGTCCTCAATGTAATGCCCGCCTTGGTCGTAGTTATGCCTTTTGTCCAAGATGTGGCATTACAGTGGTACAAGCTGTGTCCAAGGAACAGGAGCATCGGCGGATGAGAACTCTGCCTGTGGACAGCGACACCTTAGACATGCTTCGTACATTTGTCTCCGGCAGCGGGATGGTATGTTCTCACAGAGAGAATTCCCTCATATTTGGCATAAATCGGCACCGTGCCTGGCAGATAGTGAGAGAGTGTGGCCAAAGGGCAGGGCTTGGGCAACTGATCAACCCGGAAAGTGGCAGGCTTCGAGGTGTAAGTCCACATAGACTCAGGGACGCCTTCGCTGTACATGCAGTTAAGACCGATGACTCCGGAGACGGACTGAGGCTCTTGCAAGAGCACCTGGGACATACGAGCTTTGATACGACGGCAAGATACCGAAAGGTTTCTGGTCAAGAACATAAGGCGTGGTATCAGAAATTGTGGGGAAGAAATTAACGTTTCCTGACAAGAAAGACATCGCTCCATTCACTATTTATCTTATCCTTGTCAAGGCCAATTTGGGATAATACCCCAAAGTAGTCCTCTCGAGAAGGCTCGAGAATTCTATGTTTCCCTATGTTTGGACAAAGGTTAACGAAACAGGCTTTTGTGTAGGGTAACAAGATTGACTATGGTTCACTCTATATATGGGACTTCACCTCGGCAGCCAAGGCATATCATCCCATCAGCAATGGGATAAGATTCTTCGCAGCGAGGACAAATATCAAATCCAGCCCTATGCTGATTTCTAAGGAAACGGGGGGCAATTTTCACTTGCTGAAGGCTACAAATACTTGCTCCAGCTTCCCTGATTTGTTCCATGAGGAGCTGGCTATCTTGTTCTTCTTTAGGCTTCTGTCGGAAGAACCAGCTTCTGATCTCAGACCGTGCGCCTAATTTAAGCGGGTCTAAAAAGACTCGTATTCCCTTGCCATTATGTTTGTCGTAAAGGGTTAGAGCAAAACGGCCTACATTTAAGACTCTAAGCCAACCGTTCCCGATGGTACATGGCGTGAGAAGTTGTACTGCATCTGGTAGACAGGTAGAGGTCTCGCAGATCGCATCAAACAACCCCTCTTCAGGAAGGTGCTGGTATGCCAGATCTACCATAAACCCCCCAATGACCACACCCGGGGCGGCAAAACCATGAAAAGCTCTGACCCGCTCGATATATTCTTCAAAGGTATAGGAACGAATATTCATGAGCACTGCTCTGCAAATAGGCTGAAAATGCTAGAGATAGATCGTCCCGACATTAAAACTTTCCTTCAGATTAACCTCGATGGTTTTCACGCCATAACCCGTATAAGCTATCTGGAGCATGTATTTACCGCTATTTTCTTTAAGGTTGTCAAACTTGAAATCCCCATAGTTATCTGTCACGTACTTGCCAATTCTTTTGTTGGCGGCATTGAAAAGGGTTACTGTAGCACCTTGAGCGCATTCATCTTTGCCATCAACTCGCACCGCAATACTGCCTCCGATGAAACATCGAGTAAACCGATACAGATTCTTGTAATAGACACGAGGGCTGGTTTTATGCTCTGGCTGGTAGACTTCAAGCTTCTCGGCCTTAATAATTTCCTGCATCTTGGCGTCCTCGACATGATGCATAATTAACGCTCCGGTGGGGCAGGATTGCACACAGCGAGTTTGTTTCCAGCCTCTGTCGAGCAGATGGGCGCACAATGTACACTTCTGTGGAATCTCCTTTTCATCATTCCACCATATGGCACCATATGGGCAGGCTCTGGCAATATTTTTTTGTCCCTTGGCCTTATCAGGATTTATTATGACTATGCCATCTTTCCTCTTGAAAATGGCATTGTTTTCAGCAGCTTTTATGCAGGGCGCATTGTCACAATGCATGCAAGGCATGGGCAAATAAGCCAGGTCGATGAGCGAGTACTGCCCCCTTATATTTATCATAATGTTCATCCAGCGATGTCCGTGGTCCGGCTGTGGCGACGCATAGCCCGGGAAATCATTGCCCACATGTTCATCCTTGCAGGCCATGAAGCAGTTATTGCAGCCCTCGCATTTTTCCACGTCGATGACGAGATTCCATTTCTTCATTTAATGCTCTTTTCCCCCGTCCATTTTCTAATCTGGACAAGGCACGAATTCACAGCCATACTATGTGATTTGCTAATTATTGGACGGCTGGGAGTCAACTGGTTAATGCATCCCCCACGGTCCACAGAATATCCTGGCTCTCCAACGGGATCATATACAGCAGAACCTTCATATGAATGTACCGTGCCCGGGCGAATACGCTCTATTACCTGTGCTGCGCATATTACTGCACCCCTGTCATTGAACACCTTGACTAGATCGTTGTTTTTGATTTCTCGCTCTTTTGCGTCAATCGGGTTGATCCTTATAATCCAGTACGGGTAACCATCAACAACAACCCTGTGGTCCTTGATATCGTTCGTCCAGCTCCCCTTGCCATCAGCCATGGTATGGTGGCTGAACCGGGGGTGGGGACTAATCAGCTGCAGAGGATATTTAGCCAGTAACTCTTTAGAGTGGTGCCCCTCCCATGACGGGATGTATTTAGTTATTACCGGTCTCTCAGGATCATTCGCATCAAACCGTTCCAAGCTTGAGCAAACAAACTCAATTTTGCCTGACTGTGTTTGAAGCCCTTTCCGGTACTGCTCCTTGTAGTCGGCAGGGAATGGCGTTACCTCCGGCGTGTCCTTTAACCGGTCCTCGGCAAACCATCGATAGGCCACCGGCGCCCTTAATTCCTCTTTAGGCGCTGGCACAACATAGTAGCCTTTCTTTAGGAATTCTTGCCATGAAATGGCCCCGGGTAAATCCGAGGCATCAAACATACGCTTACACCATTCGAACTCCGTTATGCCTTCATTGAAATACGATGACAGTCCCAGCCTCTGGCAGATCTCAAGAAATATCTGGAAGTCCGACTTTGATTCTCCAAGCGGTTCGATACATTTATGCTGCATGACGATAACACGGTGATTGCATTCATTGTAGTTGTGAGGGATCAATCCGGCGCAATTGGCAAATTCACTTATGTCCCATCGTTCGAAATTAGTGCAGGCGGGCAGTATGATATCGGCGAATTTGGCCTCCCCTTCAAACCAGATAGATTGGTTTACCACAAACGAGAGTCTGTCTGACCGGTATGCCTTGACGTAGCGGTTGGTTTCAGCCAGGGTACCGAAGTGTGAGCCTCCGTATTTATAATACATCTTGACAGGTGCATATCCAGGAGCCGGGTATCCGAATTGCAGAAACTGCCCTTCAATAGTCCTAAAGTCAGTCATATATGCAGAAGCTTGACCTTCCAGAATCGCTTCAGGCAGGCGCATTCTCGGTATACCCTGAGCAATTGTATTCATGGTTGCTGTTTGAGGCATCCGCTGGTATAAATTAACTCCCATGGAGCTGCCCTGCAAATCGCCGGAGAGGCCACCCTCGCCATAGCCGGGGAAATAGAAAGCGGTGTCAATAGGTGTTCCTCCCTGGACGCAACCCATATTTACACCTTCTTTACCCAATCCCTGCATAGCAATGAGACAGACCATGGACCTCGCCCACTCGATGCCGGTAGCACAGCGGCAGGCACCGCCAGTGCCGCTCAATCCGCCGGCGGACAGGTAGGTTCTTTTTGTGCCCCATTCCCTGGCAAGTGCCCGGACATCTTTAGCCGGTATTCCCGCCTCGTTTTCCTGCCATTCCGGGGTCTTTGGTATACCATCCTCTATGCCGAGAATGTAGTCCTTCCATTTCTCAAAGCCCACGGTGCGCTTTTCCACGTATTCTTTATCGTAAAGGCCTTCGGTAATCCAAACATACGCAATGGCCAGCGCCAGAGAATTGCCGGTGGCAGGCCGGGGTGCGAGCCACTTGCCGCCAAGCCAGGCAGCTGTATGGTTATAGAATGGGTCGATATGTATCATTTTGATGCCCAGCTCTTTAAGCCACTGCCGGCGCACAGTACCTTCGAAGGCTCCATAACAGCCGCTCGTAGATTCCGGATCGCTGGACCAGAAGACGATCACCTCACAGTGTTGGAGGCAGTCTTCAACAGTTCCGTATGACTCTGCTAAGCCCAGCCTCATGGTGTTTCCCCAGTGATGGGTAGCACCCCAGTACCACCCTTCCCAGCTGTCCGGATTATTAATCACGGGGCTGAAGCCGATGGAATTCAGGAACCTGAGCCTGGTGCTCAGGAAGTAGCCCAGATTGCCAAATGTATGGTGCGAACCGCAGCCGCTCATTATGGCACCTGGGCCGAAATCCTTCTTAACGCGCTTTATCTCATTAGCAACGATATCCAGTGCCTCATCCCAGCTAATCCGCTCATACCCCGATATTCCCCTGTTCTGGCAGTTCCTTTCACCATTGGGGTCGAAATCAACTCGTTTCATTGGGTAGAGCAACCTGTCAGGCGAATAGATGGTGGATTTCCATGCCAGGGTATAGGGCGTCGCTGTTGTCTTGCGGGGAGGGGTAAATCTTTTTCCCCTGGCCCTTATGGTCCAGGACGCGGCGTCGCTGTCATCGAAGTCGATAGGCGTAATTCGAATTATTTTTCCGTCTTTTACATATACAAAAACGGGACCTCCGTTTGAATTGCTGGCATAGCGCGTCTCCCCGTTCCTCACGCGCAGGCCGTATTGTGTGCCGAGTGTCATCATCAGGCTCAAAGTCCCCATGAACCAGACAGTCAACTCATCGGGGCCATCAAGGGCCAGTTGAAAGGTCTTCATGGCGTTGATCATGACAAGCTGGTCCCGCGGAGGCAGTAATACCTGGACCGCCAGAGCGGCGGTCCTAAACGAGAGACAGATATCCGGATTGGGATGAATACCCGCCCTTGAAATGACCTTTCCCTTTGAAAATGTATAGTATCTGCCTGCCGAGTTGTCCTGGACCTTTATCTGAGCGCAAAAATTCTTCTCTTTCAGGCGTTTCCTGAATGCAGGAAACTGAAACGCCCTCAATTTAATCAGCAAATCAAGGCCGAACAGGATTATGGAAAAAACCAGGTTTGCTAATCCAGGGTTTTTCGCCATTATTTTATCGAATATGGTTGATTTCATTTGACCCTCTATCTTCTATCTTGTTCTGGCTGCATTCCATAGGATTTTATCGGGTTTAGTTAATAAATTACCTTTCTATTCGTTAGATCGTTAAATTCTAATTCTGAAATACTGAGTAATTCCCTGAATACATACCTGTTATGTTCTCCAAGGCATGGTGCAGGAGGATTGTTTATGGTCAAAGAAGATGCCCAGGGCGAGCGGTAAATATAGGTTTTACCGCCTGCCGGGTGGGCTTGCTCAAAAATAGCTTGGCGCTCTTTTATATGGGGGTCGTTTACCAGTTCTTCTATATTAAGCGAAGGACACGCCGCAATTCCAGCATCCTGAAGTTTATGCATTAACTGGTAAGCTTCAAAATTCTTTGTCCATGCCGCGATATTTGGATCAATACTCTCCTGATATTGCAAGCGACGTTTCTGAGTCGAGAATTTTTTATCCTGAGTCCATTCCGGATTATCCATTAACGAGCACAGGCTTTGCCAGCTTTCATCGCTGTCAATTGCAATCGCTATCCATTTATCACGGCCTTTACAAGGGTAACATCCGCATGGAGCCATCGTCGCATCGCGATTTCCCATCGGGGATTGCCTTCTCCCGTTCATGGAACAATCCAGTACCATCTCCGGGAGTGTAGTAATCAGCGCTTCACATTCGGAGATATCTATATACTGCCCCTCGCCCGTGTTCTTGCGATACAATAATGCTGCTAATATACTGAGCACTGCGTACATGCTGCCTATCGGGTCTGCCGCGTATACAGCCTCTATGACAGGCTCACCACCAGGGTAGCCAAAAATAGCGTTGAGTCCTCCGATGGCCTCAATGGTGGATGCATAGGCAACATAATCTCTTTCAGGCCCTGTGCCACCGAAACCTGACAGCGATGCCATGATAATATCAGGCTTGATTTTTCTAAGGGAGCCATAATCCAGGCCTAGACCGGGCATGACGCGGGGGGCATAATTCTCAATTACAACATCGCTGACTTTCACTAGATCCTTGAACAACTTGATCCCCTCAGGCTGCGAAATATCCAAAGTACAGCTCCTGGTGCCCCTGTTAATGACATTGAAGGAACCTTTATTTACATCGGACTCCGCCTTATCCAGCGTCACCATGTACCTAAGGTTGTCCAGCCTGCGTGATGATTCAATCTTAATCACTTCCGCTCCCAGGTCTGCAAGCACTGCTCCTGCCCAGGGACCTGCCCAGACAGACGTGAAACTGATTACCCTTATGCCCTCTAGAACCGGATTTTCCATTTGATTAAAATGCCTTCATATCTGCAAATAAATGCTTGTACCTGCACGGCATAGGTTAGATAATCCCGTCCCGCTGGAATTTAGCCAGCGTCTGTCTGGAATATCCAAGCCTTTCACAGTATATATTTTCGTTGTGCTGCCCGATTTTTGGCGCCGCAGCAGGCCTTTCCTTTCTAACGCCGGAAAATTTGTAAGGGATGCCGGGATACTTTATTGCATTATTCTCTGTATGCTCAATCTCTGTAAGAAAGTCCCGTGCAGCGAGTTGCTTTGATTCCACAATCTCCCTGGAGGTATATACAGCCCCGATAGGGGCCCCTTTTCTCTGGCTATTATGATAAATATCTGCCATGGTATGTTCCATGGTCCATTCCATCACCAATGGTTTAAGGGCGTCCCAATACTTTCCGCGGGAAGCGTAATCTTTAAATAATTCATTTTCAGCCCAATCAGGCTTACCCATCAGCTCAACGAAACGCTGCCACTGATATTCATGAACGAAGGCGTGATAAATATAGCCGTCTTTGCAGGGTATGATATGGAATGGAGCACGGTCTAGGACATCAGTTCTCGCTACAATCTGATCAGCATAGGAGTAACGCGCCAATGGGATGGCTAGGTTCTGGATGGCACTCTCCTGTTCGCTGACATCAAGATACGATCCGGTGCCGGTGAATTTTTGTTTGTATACGGCGCCGATTGTTGCTACTGCCGCGCTGAGGCCGACTTGAAAGCCGAGTATATTTGCCGGTAATTTTAGCGGCTCTTGATCTGCCTGAACCTCGCGCGTGGATGCATAGCCCACACCACTCATATGAGCAGTGATCAGTTCAGCACCTTTGAAATCCCTGTATGGACCTGTTTGCCCGAACGGACTGATCAAGGTCATAATTATGCCCGCGTTGATACCCTGTAGGAATTTATAATTAATGCTAAGCTCTTCCATTTTCTTGCGCGGCATATTGTCAATGAATACGTTACTCCGGGCCAGCAGCTCGGCCAGTATTTCCTTGCCTCTGCTGGTATCTAAATTCAAGGTAATTCCCAGTTTATTCATATTCAGATATTGGAACAGGCCGCTTCTTTCAATCCCAGGTTTGTCTTCGAGGAAAGGCTTTTGCCTTCTGGATTCATCCCCGGTGCCCGGCTTCTCTATCTTTATAACCTCAGCGCCAAGGTCAGCAAGCAACCTGGCACAGAATGGAGCTGAGACCATATTGCCGTGCTCTATGACTGTCACATCTTTTAATATACCGTAAAACATTTTTATTACATCTATTATATTTAATTAACCCGCTCTTGTTCCAATATCTACGCGGATTGAATTGAAATAGAACTCAGGCAGATCAGTCATTATCGTGCGTGCGCCAAAATGTCATCTAAGCTGCGAGGAGCCGGATATTTAACAGGACCATGCGCCCTTGATGGCAAAATCATAGTAGCGTTACCTACCGTCGTTCTGTGTTTCCTCTGGTTATCAGCCCAGACTTCCGCATCTACACAATACATACCATCTTCAACATATTTTCTCACTACCTTACCCTGAAACCAGTTTGTATCGCCATGAACAACAAACCTGCGGAATTGAATATTATATTTCCAGAGAAATCCGGCGTCGCCCATCCAATTAGTTAAAAGTATAGATGCCAGACACTCTCTCTCAGCACCGGTATCATAGGCACCTGGAGCACCAGTTGCTCTGCCGAGATCATAATCCAAGTGAGCTAGCTCCCCGTTAATATACCCGTTGATGCGTGGATCATAAATTTCCGGTCCCGTCTCGCTACCCGATAGCTTCATATTTTTAATCCACTTTCTAGTTAGTCGACTTCCAGTGCCTCCTAGAGCAAAACAACCCTGAGTACCCGAAATATGCGCGATGGTATCCATTATTGTATGCGGTCCAATAACAACATGACCTAACGATTCACCTTCTACAACATCTTCCCAGTACCTTGGTTGATCTCCCCTCATCTCCTCCCTGTCTTTATCTTCCTCTATGTTGCGTAGCTCTTCGTCTGAATATTTATAAGGTTTGGCGATATCTCCATATTTTCCTGTGTCCAGAGCTGCTGAGTCACTTGCCGAACTGTGAACAAATCCCTTAACCAGACCGACAGTCTCGTGGCGCTGGTTCCAATATTGACAGACACCAGTGATCACTATCATTTGATTACTAAACTTGCTCTCGACCACTCTGGCATCAACCACAGTCATGCCGACAAAGTCAAGCCTGTCCCCCTCCAGTACGGGCTGGTAAAACTCCCATTCAGACCCGCTGTGAAAGCCACGGGCTCCCTCAGTCTCTGTTTCCAGCATTCCCGCTCCTACGAAACATACGCTCTGTAGAAACAGCGGCGGTGCAATCAGACGGCCGTATTTCGTTTTGCCTGCATATTCGGTGTCTAAAAAGCGGGGATTTAGATCTCCCATCGCAGTTGCCCATCGTCTGATGTTATCGGCTGAAGCGATATCATTGGAAATATAGCCGCCTTTTGGCACTTTTGCACTGAGCGTATTCCGGTCGAATCTGGCTAAGCCTGCTTTCTTCTTCAATAAAGCCAGCCTTTCTTGTATTGTTGGTACGTTTGTGCGTGGGGAGTTATTCATAATGATCCTCTTTGATGTTTTGTTTTCTGCCTCTGTATTTATCCCACAAATATCTCTGTGTGCTAGTTATAAACACCGTATTCTTTGGTAAAATCCACCATAGCCTTAACATTTTCGTGTTTGGCTTCGTCAAACCATGCTCCACAGTCAACAATGAGTTTGCCGTCCTTTCCCACTGTATCTATGAGCTTTTTAACGTAGTCCTTTACCTCTTGAGCACTGCCCGTGCAAAGAAGGGAAACCGGTACATTGCCTTTGAAACACACGGTATTACCTAAAATTTCCCTAGCTTTGTACAAATCTATTTTCTCAAACCAGTAAATAGTTTTTCCTCTAGGTATATCGCATATAGTTTCCAGCCTTGAGGTATTCTCCCCCTCAAATAACGGCATTGGTACAAGCCCTTCATCTATTAATCCAACCATGACCTTCTTCAGGGTTGGCCAGTAGAAGTACTTGTACTGCTCGTTGGACATAAACGTGTCGCCGCCTTTGTGCAGCATTATTCCTATGATTGGATATCCGGTTTGTTTTGCCTGGGCTACCCCAAGCTTAATTAAAATTGGCAATAGCCTGTCCATTGCTTTAATGAGCTTGTCAGGTACCCTATACATATCCAACATGATGCCTCTGGTTCCCCTGAAAAAGTCACCTATAATGTCAAAGGGTGCTGCCGTTCCGCCGCTGGCAGAAACTGGAAAACCGAGGGACATTATTTCAATTACTTCGGAAATGCAAGCATTCATCCATTTATTAGCTTCTTCTGCCGCGTCTGCCATTGACCTCAAGGCCTGTATAACGTCAGGCATGCCCAGTACTGCCATATTGCTCAGCAGGGCGACGTAATACCCAAAATATTCGGTAAAAGGGCGAATAGTACTTAGGCGGCGCGAGTGCCCCGCAGATTCGTGGCAAATAAGTTCTTAGCATAAAATCGGATGGGTCTTCAATAAAGGAGTCATAGAATTCCTCTGCCTTAACATATTCATCTTCAACAAACTGATAAACATGATTAGCAGAAATATTATATCCTGGTAATCGGAGTTGCCTATAATCAAGTTTTTTCAATACAGGTCCCGATAAAGCGTAACCAGAACTTACAAATGAGTCTGGCTCAAAATCACGGAGTGTTTTCATCCAGGCCTTATGTGCTTTATCATAATCGAACATTACTTCTTCACAGGAAAAACCATTGTCGATTGCGGGAAACATACCGAAACTGGGTATAATAGGAACCCTATCTGGTATTTTTAATTGGATGACATCAATAATTCTCTTTACCCTAGCTCTATACTCCTGTTTAGCCTCTTCACTTTTAAATTCGATACCGGGTGCAGATTGCCATATTTGAAGCATATCTACCGAATTTTTCGTTTTATTTCTCCTTACTCTTTTTGATCTCAAATTCCGGATTTTCTCATTTAAAGTTTTTCTGGATATCTATAAAACAGAAATTTCAGATAATGATCTGAAACCAGATAGAGTATGATATAATTCGCTACCTCATATTACATGAAAACATCACAAGTAATCTTTTATCTAATAGTGAATGTCCTTTTGTGAGGGGCATTTCTTCGGTCATATTCCGGCATTTTATACTCTAATAAGACGTCTGGATTAATCTCGCATCTTAAAGGCAACCCGATATCGATCCTTCCGGTGCACCCGATTATGCACTTGATACACTTACGATATCGTTTACCTTCTCTCGCTTTGTTTGCCCATTCCGGGTCAGCAATCAGCCCTCTACTTAAGGCTATCATATCTGTCTTGCCGTCCAATATCGCCTGGTTTCCCAGTTCAGGATTATGCACTGATGGGGTTATCAGTGGGACTTTAATGTGCTTCTTTATTACAGCTGCCTCTTCAATAACGGTCCCGTCATTATCTGGAATCATATATGCATGAGATTCATGATGAGTCCCAGTGGAAAGATCAATAAAGTCTACTAGAGGCTCGAGAAATTTACATATTTCAGCAGTACCTTCTGGAGTTAATCCACCTGGTACATGCTCATCTGCGCTTATTCTGAACCCAAGAGCAAATTTAGAACTTAACTTCTTTCTTGCCTTTTCAAGAATGTTCCTCAAATATCTGGTGCGATTCTCTAAACTGCCACCATATTCGTCGGACCTCAGATTAGTATGGGGAGATAGAAAGTTTGCACCAATAACCCCGTGGGCAGCATGTACCTCGGCTCCGTCAAAACCACACTGTTCAGCAAGTTCTACACAATTAGCCACCCGATCTTCAAGCTGGTGTATTTGTTCGATGGTAATCTCTTTAGGCATAGGATATTCTTTCTGGATGTGGTAGTGCTTCACTAGATCCAAACCCCTCTTCTCCCATAATTTCTGTGCCTTCTTTTGGACAACCAATTCAGGATCCATATGTATAGGCACAGGCGAAGGTGCAAGTGCATTCGGATCCCCTAAAAGTGCACCCAGCCGCCCGGGACCACCCGGAGAAACCTCGACGAAACTCTTTGCACCCCAGGCATGAATGGTTTCAGCTAACTCGCTCCAACCTGGCAGGTGAAGCCTATTATATAGCCAAGCATTCATATATATGACACTGGTGATGGTTGGTTCAATCTCAGCTGGACCAGTAAAAATGAGTCCTGTACCGCCTTTTGCCCGGGCGGCAAAGAAATATATCATTCGGTCGCCTACAAAACCCCCAGGTTCTATAGCATCAACACATGTTGCTGACATCGCAATGCGATTTTTTATTTCAACACTGCCAATCTTAATTGGTTTGAACAATTCCGAGTACTTTATTGGGGTGCTTTTCGTTATATCGCTCACTACTTTCCCTTTCATTATCATTATTTTGATACCTTATTATTAGCAACCAGAATATTCTTTTAAAATCAGAGTTATTCGCTCCTGCGATCTATTTTTTTATTTATTGATTCGTGATTCTTTCCACCTCCTTCGATATAGCAATCCAACAACAAATGAATATAACAATATGGTCTGCAGATGTTATCTAAGTTTTGCACAGTGTATTGATAATGTCAAGTAATTTACATATATTTAAGTAAAAATCTTAGATAATGTAATTTTGATGTATCAGTTTTGAACTTATTTGAATAAAATATTTGTCAATTTATGATGAACTGGTCATCTCAAGTACTTGACAAATTGGTAGCACCATTTATAATTAGTAATGTAACTAGTTACTTATTTAACGCTTTAATCCGCTATCTCACTTTAAGTTTAAATTGATTTAGATGTAAATGAGCGCAATCCAAAATACATATAAATTCTAGATAGATACAAGGAGGTGAATAGAAAAATATGTAATATATGATTTTTTACCTAAGGTAATATTAATTCATTAAAAAAGGTCTCGGTACATCTTTTTTAGGAGGAAGTGGTAAATGAAAAAATTAAAAGTAGTTGCAATTGCAATAACAGTGCTAACGTTATCATTAGTGACTTTACTATCAGCCTGCACCACTCCAGCACCACCAAGTGAAGCCAAGATGCTAAAAATAGGGCAAATTATAGAGATGTCTGGCCCCTTCGCTCCAGGACTCGAATTGGTGAAACAAGGAACTGAAGTTTGTGCAGAATGGATAAATGATAATGGTGGAATTGACGTTGCTGGTCAGAAGTATAAAGTTCAATTAATAGTAGAGGATAATAAAAGTACACCAGAAGGTTCTGTAGCGGCAGCTAATAAACTAATTTATCAGGACAACGTCAGTTTTCTCATCGGTCCAGCTATTCCATTCTTAGGTATGGCAATGGCTAATATCAGTGAGGAAGCAAAGATGGTCCGCGTTGAAAGCGTGGGGGTTGGTGCCCCTGGTGAACTAGGTCCCAAAACATCTTATACCTTTTGCCCCATGTCTACGGTCTCAATGATCGGACCAGCATATGACTATCTTACTGAAGCTTATCCCAAAGCTAAAAAAATTGCGTTAGTCTGTCCTGAGGACCCTAGCGGACTTTATTGGATGGACACATCTAAGAAGTGGGCTGAAAGACACGGCCTCACAGTTGTATTTGCTGAGTCATATCCTGTTGGTACAGCGGATTTCTTCCCACTATGTACCAGGTTGTGGGGCGCCAAACCAGATGCGATAGAGTTAGGACTCGGGCCTGAACCCTGGAAAGCTGGGATAATAAAAGGTGCTCGGCAACTCGGTTTCACCGGTCCTCTTTTTAGTGGAGATACGCTGGAACCTAATGTAATCACCGCATTAGCAGGCAAAGATGCTGTGTATGACATGTTTACTGTTTGTGTAAACCCCACATCAAATGATTACACACCTGTAGCACAGGAAATAAAGAAACGGGTTGATGCCAAATATCCCGGCTCTTACCAGGATAGACATACCGGAGGTTGGGCAGCTCTCTGGATGCCGGTACAAGCAATTGAAAAAGCACAAAGTCTTGATTCTACCAAGGTGCGGGATACCTTTGAAAATATGACTAATTTTCAAACAACATTCGGTACTGCCAATATGGGGGGACTAAAGACTTTTGGTGTTAATAATGTGGTTATGGCTCCTCGTCCTCTTATTAAAGTGGACCACGGAAACATTACAGACATAAAAATTGTTACACCACGCTTTTTTGAAGATGAATAGGTGTTAAAGAGGGGGCTTTGCCCCTCCTTTAACCTCTTTATCCCCCTCTCCTTAGTAAGGAGAGGGGGATGAGGGTGAGGTTAAAAGGAAAAAAAGAGCGATATTATCATATTTGCAAGTTTAAATATTTATACGTCATACTGATGAATGACGGGCTCATGTAATACGTTGGGTTTCCCAATCAACATTGAACTAACATTTATTTCTAAATATTGGTTGGGAATGACCCCACCCCCGTGATTTAGTCCATGTATAATTAGAGTCTTCCGGTAAAGAAAGAAGGAGGACTCGACATGACCCGTCGCAAGAGGTACACAGAAGAGCAGATCATCAGTATTCTGAAGGAAGCAGAAGCCGGAGCAACGGTGGGAGATCTCTGCCGAAGACATGGGATAAGCAACGCCAGCTATTACAACTGGAAAGCAAAATATTCCGGGCTTACCGTGAGCGAGCTTAAGCGTTTAAAGGCTCTTGAGGATGAGAACCGGCGCCTTAAGCAGATAGTTGCAGACCAGGCACTGGATAACCGGGTACTCAAGGAACTTCTCTCAAAAAACTTCTAGAGCCCGAAGCTAAGCGCACAGCGGCAACATATGCCGTGGAGTCTTTCGGGCTGAGCATAAGGAGAGCATGCAATTTAGTAGACCTGTGGCGGGCTACATACAGCTATCAACGCAAGAGCGCCGATGACCAAGCTGTAGAACTGAGATTGAAAGAGGTGGCAGAACAGAGGCACCGCTTCGGGATGCCACAGGTTGCATGTTATTTTGAAGAGAGAAGGACTTGTCATCAATCATAAGAGAACTTGAGAGAATTTACAGAGAGGAAGGCCTTTCGCTGAGGTTAAAGAAACGGAAGAAGACAGCAATGATAAGGGTAAAACTACCGGAACCAGAACGCGTTAATCAGCGATGGTCGATGGATTTTGTTTCAGATAGCTTGTGTACCGGACGAAGGTTCAGGGTGTTGGCTATGCTGGATGGCTTTTCCAGGGAATGCCTGATAATCGAGGTTGATACCTCGATCGGTGGAGCAAGGGTTGTTAGTGTGCTAGAGCGATTAGCGGAACTAAGAGGGTTGCCTGAAGTGATTACCGTAGACAACGGACCAGAATTTGCTGGTAAAGCTATGGATGAGTGGGCATATAGGAGAGGAGTGAAATTGAATTTCATAGGGCCAAGGAAGCCCGTAGAGAACGCCTATATTGAGAGTTTCAACGGCAAGCTAAGAGATGAATGTTTGAATGAGAACTGGTTTATTACCCTAAAGGATGCAAGAGAAACTATAGAAGCCTGGAGAATAGATTATAATGAATTCAGGCCACACAGCTCTCTGGGCGATTTAAGCCCTGTGGAATACGTTAATAAAACCGAGAAAACTCTAATTCACAGTGGCCTATAAGAAGGGGTAGGGTCAGATAAAAAAATCTAGAAGTTTTCATTTGCTTAGTAAAAACCTATGCTAGAACAAAGTATTTTTAATGGACTTGTATCTGCGGGGATATATATTCTTATCGCTTTAGGTTTAACACTAGTGCTGAGTATAGTGGGAATTATCCAATTAGCACACGGTGAAATATATATGCTTGGTGCATATGGGGTATATTTTCTCTGCACCATGACCAGGCTTGAATTCTTGCCTTCTCTGGTAATATCAGTATTAATTACAGGATGCCTTGGAATAGTCTTAGAAAAAGTATTTTTCCGCCCCTTTCGAAGGGATCCAGAACGCGCTTTGATTGTGGCTATAGGACTTATTATATTTCTTCAACAGGCTGTGCTCTTAGCTGTTGGCGGTGTACCTAAATCACTACCCAGTCCGTTTTCGGGAACTATTAACTTATCTGGTATTGTTATGCCTTGGGAAAGATTGGTAGTTGTTATTGTCGCCTTTATTTTAGTAGCTGTCCTCTTTCTCTTAATCAATAGAACTAAGACTGGCCAGGCGATGGTTGCAGTCTCGCAAGACCGCGATGCCGCTTCCTTATACGGTATAAATATCGATCGTATTTCGTCTATTGCTATGTTCTTAGGTTGTGCCTTGGCTGCGGCAGCTGGCGGTTTAGTAGGAGCTATTACTAGCATCAGCCCTATTATGGGTGGCTTCGCATTAATAAAGGGAATCGCCGTAATAGTAATCGGGGGACTTGGTAGTATTACTGGTGCTGTTTTAGGAGGCCTTATTATAGGTTTATTAGATGGAATTATTCCTGCATTCTTGCCCACACAAATGGCTAGCATAATTGGTTTTGCCATTATCGTTTTGATATTACTTACTAGGCCGCAAGGTTTATTAGGTCATGAATAAATTAACAAAATTAACAACACGCTTGAGCTTAAGCGGTGGGATAGTGATACTAATCTTACTTCCTTTATTTATAAAGAACCCATATACACTTTATATTCTTATATGGGTTGGCATTAGTATAGCTCTGGCAAGTAGCCTTCGTGTTATTAATCTTTCAGGGCTGCTATCTCTTGGGCACGGAGGTATAATGCTGATCGGTGCCTATATTTCCACTCTTCTTGTAATGAAGCTAGGTATTTCATCGTGGATTTCACTCGTTCTAGCAGGTTTTGCATCTGGAGGCTTTGCATGCTTAATTGGATTCCCTTTTGTGAGATTAAAAGGCATCTATTTTTCGATGGTTACATTATTTATGACTGAGATGATTATTCTTATCTCTGAGCAATGGAAGAGTCTTACTGGTGGTAGTGCAGGAATTATCAATATTCCCCATCCAGATTCTATTATTATTCCCAGGCTAATAAACATAAATTTTACCTCCAAAGTGGACTTATACTACTTAATGCTTGTTCTAACCCTAGCTACTCTTCTGATTATCTATCTTATTGAGCATTCTCGTATCGGGCTGACCTGGCGAACAATTCGGCAGGATGACTCCCTGGCTGAGAGCATAGGTATTAATACTACTGCATTCAAAGTCCTAGGATTTTCTCTAGGATGTTTTTTAGCAGGTATATTTGGTGCTTTTTATAGTCAATTCTTTAACACGATCCATCCTCAAGACTTTGGTTTCTTTTTCTCTATCTACATATTGGTCTATATGATAGTTGGAGGACGTCGACATTTCGTCGGACCTGTATTGGGAGTATTAATTCTAGTCCTTATTCCCGAACTAATTGGTGGTTTGGGAGGATATAGGCCGTTCATTTTCGTGGCGATTCTAATGATAGTACTATATACATTACCTGACGGGCTAGTTAGTTTACCTTCGCGTATCATGTCCAAAGGTTTTAGGAATTGGTGTAGCAAGAGGTTTAACCGTGCTTGAAATCGAAGGCCTTACTAAAAATTTTGGCGGACTCTGTGCTGTTAATAATCTCGATCTTAGTATTCAAAAAGAGGATCTTATTGGATTAATCGGACCTAATGGTGCCGGTAAAACGACTGTCTTCAATTTAGTAACGGGCTTTTTACAACCCTCCAAAGGAAAGATTGTATTTGAGGGCAGAGACATCACCGGTAATAATACACACTATATAGCTAAGATAGGTATAATTCGTACATTTCAGTCAGATAAGATCTTCCCTGACTTTACCGTACTGCAAAACATCAAAACTGCATGCTATCTCTATCCGAAGATTGGCCTCTTAGAGGCTGCATTTCATACTTCGTCTTGCCGAAAGAAAGAAGAATACGCTTACAGTCGATCTCTAGAAATAGCCGAATTCACGGGATTAGATACAATGATAAATATACTCGCTTGTAACCTTCCCCATGGGTACAAAAGGATCCTCGGAATTGCGATAGCATTGGCTGCTAAACCAAAACTATTAATCCTTGATGAACCGCTGTCTGGAATGAATGCCACGGAAGTTTATGTAGCTATTGAACTAATAAAAAAAATATGGCGGCAGGGAATCACCATATTGTTAATTGAACATAATATGAAAGCCGCTATGAGTCTATGTAGAAGAATTGCTGTACTGAATTTTGGCAAGAAAATGACCGAAGGACCACCAGACGAAATCGTAAAAAACCAGGAAGTAATACAAGCCTATCTTGGAGTTAACTTAGATGTTACTTAGCCTGAAAAATATTAAAGTTCACTATGGAACAGCTGAAGTAATAAAAGGAGTAAGCTTAGACGTTACCACAGGCTCAGTTGTCAGCATTATTGGTGCCAATGGAGCAGGAAAGAGTACTATTCTAAAGGCTATATCAGGATTGAAAGCATTGACACAAGGGGAGATATGGTTTCTTGATAAAAGAATTGACAGAATGAAACCGCATGATATTGTTAAGATGGGCATGGTACAAGTACCTGAAGGTAGGAAACTTTGGCCGTATATGAGCGTTTTGAGCAACCTTAAATTGGGTGCATATTTACAGAATAATAGAGCAATAATTAATAAAGACTTGCAAGAGATTTTCCATCGCTTTCCTCGTTTATGGGAGAGGCGAAACCAGCAAGCTGGTACCTTGAGTGGAGGGGAGCAACAAATGCTGGCTTTCGGCCGTGCTCTTATGGCTGGGCCGAAGTTACTGTTAATGGACGAACCTTCTCTTGGGTTGGCACCAATAATCATCAATGACATAGTGAATGTGATTAAAAATATAAATCAGGATGGAATAAGTGTTCTTCTGGTAGAACAAAATGCCGGTGTGGTTACTCGAGTTTCGGATAAAAGTTATGTTTTAGAGGTTGGGGAGATTATCTTGGAGGGTAATATGAAAGAATTAATAACAAATGAAATAGTGAGAAAAGCATTTTTAGGGGCATAATTCTGAATTTTTATGAACTTGTAGAGGCAATGCGGCCAAAAGTAGGTTATATATGTCGCAGATAGTTGGGAAAGCCCCTACATATGTAAGGAGAAGCAGTAAAGGAACTAATTAGAGGTATAAAACGAGAAAGGAGACTACTCTTATGTCACCACCAAACAAGAGAAATCCGATATCCGAAGAAGAAATTAATCTTGTTGTGAACGGCGATTTATATAAACTTAGGGTCCAATCGAACTGGATCCTGCAGTATGTGCTTCACAATAAACTTGGGTTGACAGGAACCAAAGAACTTTGCAACGAGGGAGCCTGTGGTGCTTGTACTGTGATAATAGACGGCAGGCCTGTTCTCTCATGTATGGTGCTTGCTATGGAGTGTGATGGCAAAAGCATAGAGACCATAGAGGGAATTGCCAGAGTCAACCACCCTCTTATCGAAGCATATGTGAAGCACAGCTGCATGCAGTGTGGTTACTGTACGCCTGGTTTTATAGTTACGGCGAAGGCCCTGTTGGACAAGAATCCCAAGCCAACAGAAGAGGAGGTCAAGGAAGCCCTTGCCGGCAATCTGTGCAGGTGCGGTACATATCCCCAACATACTAAAGCAGTTTTAGCTGCAGCCAATAATTTGCAGCGGAGGTTGAAAATATGAGTAGCACTGAGATGTCAAAAATAGTGGAGCTGTTTGACAATATAAAGGCTGATAAATATCCCTTAGAGAAGTACAATAGCATTGGCAAACGCGGTATATATAGGCTAGACGGGTATGAGAAGGCAAGTGGGGCAGCAAAATATACGATAGATGTACAACTACCCGGGATGCTGTATGCAAGATTCCTTACCTCCCCCTACCCTCATGCCGAGATAAAAAGTATGGACACCAGCAAAGCCGAGGCGCTACAAGGAGTCAGAGCGATACTGAGATATGACGATCCCGAGCTACCGCCAGTAGCGGACCTCGGTGGGCATGAACCATCGTCCGAGCCAGTTCTGAAGAAGGTAGCTCACTTCCAGGGAGAGGAGGTGGGTGCTATTGTGGCTGCTGATAGTGAGGAGGTAGCGGAGCACGCGCTGACGCTAATAGAAGTAAAGTGGGAGGAACGCCCCTTTATCCTGGATGCAGAGGAGGCATTGCAACCAGGTTCTCCTTTAGCCAACCCCGAATCGTACCCTGATGGAAATCTGTACAGCGAAATTACATCTATAGAAAAATACGGCGATGTAGAAAAAGGTTTTGCGGCGGCTGATAAGATAATTGAATTCAAATTCAGACAGGGTCTGAATACCTGGATTGGACCAGAGTGTCCTTGTGGCATATTCAAATGGAATGGAGACTGCCCTGAGGTCTGGGTTAAACAGCAGCGTCCGCACATATGCAAACGTGTGATAGCTTCATGGTTTGGTGGTATACCAATGAATAAGATCCAGATCCACTGTCTGTATCAAGGAGCAAGTTTTGGTGGGTGGAGCCAGATGCCTTGGAATATGGGGGGACATTATTGTGCTGCCGTCCTGGCTAAGAGAACGGGAAGAGCGGTTAAGTGGTTATTTAGCAGGCGGGAAGACTTCTATGGCGGTGAGATGGATGAGGGCGTATATTATTACAGGGTAGGGGCCAAACTGGATGGTACAATTACAGCGGTTCAGGCAAGAAGCGTAGTCGCCAACCAGGTATTGCCGTTTTTTGGCTTTGTTAGGCATTTTCATGAGAATACTAGGATTCATCACATCTTCGGCAAGACGCAGGCGGTGCAGGTAAACAAGGGTCCCACGGTTCCTACACGCTGCGAGCAGAACTCCAACTGTCATAGTTTTACACAGGTGATGAATCATGTGGCAGATGCCCTCAGCCTTGATCCCTTGGAAGTCGCGCTCAAGAATGATGGCGCTGACGGCCATGACATGGAATGGTTGAACGGGCGTAAAAAAGAGATGGGATTTCCCGTCAGTGATAGCCTGAAGGAATGCATTGAAAAAGGGAAGGCAGCTATAGGCTGGGATAGAAAGTGGCATAAACCGGGCACGAAGAGACTGCCCAATGGCAGGATGCATGGTCTTGGATTTACTTGGACTCATGAGTGGGAGGATTCGGCCGGATCCAGTGAAATGGCCATACGCATTGAGCGTAATGATGGCACTGCTACCATCTTCGGATGCCGTGCGGATATCGGCGTCAATTCCGAAACAGCTTTTTGCCAGGTTGCTGCGGATGAGCTCGGTATGCGCATCCAGGACGTGCATTACCGCCCTCATATCGATGCCGGTTTCTATGCCATGACACCCGATTCATCCACCAATATGTCAGTAAACGGATTTGCTATCAGAAATGCGGCCAGACTCTTGAAAAGACGTATTCTGGAAGCCGCGACCAGTCCCCGGGGGAATACTCCCCTGGGCAGCGCACCGCCCGCATTCCCGGACAAAAAGCCCGAGGAACTGGATATAGAAGACAGCGTAATCTACGAGAAGGCGAAGCCGTCAAACAGGATGTCACTGGCGGATTTTGTCGGCTACGCCGGAGCCATGGGACCCATCGGCTCGCCTAAAGGTGAGCCGGGCACCGTAGGAGGTGTCAGGAATCCCTTGACAGCCCCTCTCTTTGATTTTTCCTATCAAATACAGTTGGGAGCTTACGCTGGTGCCAGGCTGCGCCTGTGCCGCCAGGCGCATTTCATGGAGGTTGAAGTGGACACTGAAACCGGCGAGGTGGACGTAAAAAGGGTAGTTACCGTCAACGATGTGGGGAGGGTCATCAACTGGGAGGGCTGCGAAGGGCAACAGTATGGCGGTGCATATATGGGAGTAGGGAGGGGGCGGAGCGAGGAAATTATACATGATCCGATGACCGGTGTCATGCTTAACGGTAATCTTCTAAATTATAAAATTCCGACAATGCTTGACATCGGACAGACAGACACAATCCTTGTTGAAACCGGGATGGGCTATGGGCCTTATGGGCTCGTTGGAATCGGCGAGGATGTGGCTACTGTCATACCGGCGCTTATTGGCCCCGCCATCCACAATGCTATAGGCAAGTGGGTAGATGGATATCCCACGACTCCAGACAGTGTGCTCAAAGCACTGGGGAAAGCGTAGGAAAGAGAAAAATGAGGAGATTCAAACATATAAATGCCAGCACATTACAAGATGCAACCTCAATCCTCAAAAGTTATGGTAAAAAGGCAAGGATTATTGCAGGTGGCACTGACCTCTTAGGTGAAATGAAGGATGCCATACTGCCAGAATACCCTGAAGTTATAGTTAATATTAAGACTATTTCTGGTCTGGATTACATCAAGGAAGTAGGCAAAACGCTGAGGCTTGGTGCTCTAGCCAGACTCGAGGACATCGCTAGAAATGACATGGTAAAAGACAGGTATTCTATTCTAGCTGAGGCATCTCGCAGGACAGCTTCGCCCCATATTAGAGAAATGGGTACTATTGGCGGTAACATATGCCAAAGTAACCGGTGCTGGTATTACTGGGTTCCTGACAATAGGTTTTACTGTGCGAGGAAAGGTGGTAGGATGTGCTATGCCTTAACAGGAGATGGGAGATACCATTCTATATTCGGCGGTACAAGAGTAAATGGCACGCCTTGCTCCATAGATTGCCCGGCTGGTGTGGACATACCTTCATACCTAAGTAAAATTAGGGAGGGTAACCTAGCTGAAGCGGCTAAAATACTGCTTAATTTTAATCCTCTCCCCTCAATAACAGGAAGAGTGTGTCCCCATTTCTGTGAGAACGAGTGCAATCGGGGCGAGTTTGATCAAGCTATCTCTATAAGGACTATCGAGCGGTTCATCGGTGATTACATCCTAGAAAATGTAGACGAAATCATCAAACCACCTGAAGTTACTATTGACAAGAGTGTGGCCATTGTTGGCTCCGGACCGGCAGGCGTTTCAACGGCATATTATCTCAGGAAGCTTGGCTACAGTGTAACCGTCTTTGACAAGATGAAAGAAGCGGGCGGAATGCTCACTTACGGTATACCACCATACCGGCTACCAAAGGACGTTGTTAAGAGGCAGGTCAGAGCACTCGAGGGTGCCGGAATCAAATTCAAGCTCAGGGCTACTATAGATGAGAATATAAGTGTGAAAAAGCTTATGAATAGCTTTGATGCTGTATTCCTTGCCTGCGGAGCCTGGAAAGAAAAGCCTTCAGGGGTAAAGGGCGAGAAATTGATGATATCTGGCCTGGAGTTTCTGAGAAATTCGAATAGTGGGGTTGGAGAGGCTCCTGGGAAAAAAGTTGTGGTGATAGGTGGTGGAAATGTCGCTATAGATGTTGCCAGGACGCTGCTGAGGCTGGGAGCTAAACCGGTAATTATTTATCGGCGGAGTAAGATGGAAATGCCAGCGGTGAAGGAAGAGGTTAACAAGGCTGAACAAGAAGGTACAAAAATCCAGTTTCTTACTTTACCCGTGGCAGCTTCTAGTAATGGTGACCAGATTATCCTTCGGTGCACAAAAATGCAGCTGGGGCCTTTAGATAAGACGGGAAGACCTCAACCTGTGCCTATTAAAGGTTCGGAATTCACAACCGAGTTTGATGCTGTAATAAAGGCAATCGGGGAGGAACCAGATACCTCAGCCATCCCTTCAGAGTTCCTGGACACGAATGGGCAGCTGAAGGTAGATGTCTCAACTTATTTGCTGGGTAAAAATGTTTTTGCTGGAGGTGATTTCGTCACAGGCCCGACAACAGTTGTTGCCGCCATAGCCGCCGGGAGGAGAGCGGCAAACGCCATAGACCAGTATCTTGGAGGTAAAGGAGGAAAAGGTGGAGAAGAAGAAGAGGACAGCAGGGCGGTTAAGCTCCGTGAGAAGTTCAATAGTTTATACTTTAAGAAAACAAGCCGTGTAAAAACTCCAGAACTACCGGTATCAAAGAGAATTAAGAGTATCGATATTGAGGATGTTAGCTGTCTTGACTTGGGTGCCATCGAGACAGAAGCAAATAGATGCTTCAATTGTGGATGCGTGGCAGTTAATTCGTCCGACATAGCCCCGGTGTTGATAACCCTTAAGGCTAAAATCAAGACCACAAAAAGGATAATTGATGCAGAGGAGTTCTTCGCCGTGGCAGGTGATAAGACCACGGTTCTGGATAACGATGAGATAGTGACGGAAATTGAAGTACCAATGCCTAGTGCTAACACCAAGTCCACGTTCACTAAGTTTGCGCTTAGGAAGTCAATAGACTTCCCCATAGTTAGCTGTGCTGCAGCCATTAAAAGTGAGAAGGGGGTAGTTAAGGTAGCCAGAATATGCCTGAACGCGGTATACAACACGCCATATCGGGCTACCAAAGCAGAGGAGTATATTAGAGGTAAACCGATTAACGATTCAACTGCCGAGGAGTCGGCTAATGCCATAGTCACTGACACATGTCCATTAGTAAACAATAGATACAAGATTCAGATAGCAAAGGCGTTGGTTAAGAGAGCAATATTAGCTTGTAATTCTAAAGTGGGAGTGTAAAACATGAAAGCATTAAAGTGGTATGGCAGAAAAGATCTTAGGTATGTAGACATAGTTGAACCTACACCAGGACCAGGACAGTTAAAAATAAAAGTAAAATTGGCTGGTATTTGTGGTACGGATTTAAAGGAATATAGCAATGGTCCATTTATGATTGATCCGAGCAAAGTTCCCATTACTTTAGGGCATGAATTTGCAGGTGTTGTTTCTGAAGTGGGTACAGGTGTTAAAATGTTTAAGGTAGGTGAACGAGTAACCGGTGTTGGTTACTGGTTCTGTGGTGAATGTTATTACTGCCGAAGATCGATGAATAATCTCTGTCTTAAGGCTGGTTTTACTGGACTAAGCACTGAAGGATCTTTTGCGGAGTATGTAGTTCTGCCAAGTTACGCAGTTAATAAACTTCCTGATTTAGTATCTGATGAAGCTGGAGCCCTGGTGGAACCTCTGGCAGTAGCAGTTCATGCTGTACGTCAGGGTAATGTTCGCCCAGGAGACAGAGTCTGTATTGTAGGGGATGGTACCATCGGTCTTTGCACCCTGCTAGCAGCCCGGGCTGCAGGAGCATCTGAAATCTATATCGTGTCGAAGCATAGTTACAAAGGGAAAGTAGCTTTAGCTATGGGTGCCACGGCAGTTTTAAATTCAAATGATGACCCAGTTAAGCAAATTATTAATCGAAGCCAAGGATTAGGTGCTGACGTATCTTTTGAATGCGTAGGACATCCGGATACTCCCCAGTTAGCCGTAGATTTAGCTCGAAAAGCTGGTACTACCGTAATATTAGGGGTTTTTAATACACCCAGTGCATTTAATTTTATGAACGTGATGTTTTGTGAAAAAAGAATAATCGGTAGTGGTATCTATGTTTATGAGGCTGAAACTGTTATTGCTCTATTAGCTGATAAGAGAATCAATGCTGAGCGGTTAATAACAGCCAAGGTACCTTTCGAAGACGCCACAAAACTAGGGTTTGAAAAGTTGATTTCCGACAGGGAACGAAACATTAAAGTTTTAATAAAGATGCCAATATGAGGTAGAGATATCAAAGAAAATAGTGAACTTAATTTACATAACCTAAAAATTCGATTTAAAGCTAATTAATAAAATAAGGTAAAAGTACCATTATTTATTAAATAAATTCCATTTCAGGAGTCGAAAATCAAGTAAGAACATATGTTTTGATCAACCACTAGAAGTCAAACAATCCAGGAGTACAGAATTGAATGTTGAATTTGAAAGTAGAGTTAATTCGTTGCTATATGAAATACGTGAACTAACACCCGAGGTGTTTTTAAAGGCAAATCTTTCAATTGCTTTTGCTGCCATGGCTACGGAACAGGCGTTTGATAAGATGTTCAGGAAGTATGCTTTGAATCATAAGCGATTTCTGATGTTACATACTTTGCTGGAGAATGGTGGCAGTATGACCATGCCAGAAATAACTTCAGAGATGCATGTTAGCAGGCAGGCTATTGCTCTAACGGCACGAGTTTTTGAAAACCAGGGTCTAATATCGAGAACTATGGAAGAAAAAGACCGGAGAATAATAAGGGTAACACTTACAGAAAAGGGGCTTGAGCTTATTCGCGAGATTGCATTATCGGAATATAGAAAGCACGTTCATAATATTCTTATGTCCGTTGTGAACGAAAGAGAGGCAATGATGCTGGCCGATATTTTGGATTCGCTTGCTGAAAAACTCAGCAGCATATCAACAAAGAATCAATCCGAGACAAGTGGTAACTTCAAGCGGCGCTTCAATGCGGTCGAAGCAAAAAGGCTAGAACAAGGAGGGCAGAAAGATGAGTAATAAAAGGTTTGTTCCCAGGTTAAAGTTTGCCAAGTATAGAGAGAAGTATAAGGATTACATTATCATGGAACAAAAAAACGGCATTATCCTATTGCGAATGAATACCAATGGGGGACTTGCCGAATGGAATGAGTATATGCATGATGCCTTATCTCAGGCTTGGCATGACATAGGGAATGACCCAGAAAACCAGGTAATGATCCTCACTTCCACCGGTCCGCAATGGATAGGAGAATTCGACCCAGAAGCCAAGTTCCCATTTGACTATGATAACTACTATGTCGGCGCAATCAAGCTACTTGAAAACCTGATTTTCAACATTGATATTCCTACCATTGCGGCGGTCAATGGTCCCGGGATTCATACAGAGATTGCGTTATTGTGCGATATAACCATCTGCACAGAAGACAGTCTATTCCAGGATGGACATTACGTGCTTGGATTTGTTCCGGGCGACGGACAGTTGCTCACATTGCAAGGGTTGATCGGCATTAAGCGTTCTGCATATGCTATCTACACGGGCAAGAAGATAGATGCCAAAACCGCCTACGAATGGGGCCTAGTCAACGAAGTGGTTTCGAGAGACAAGCTTGTAGATCGCGCATGGCAGATTGGGGAAGAAATTATGAAACAGCCCCGTGCAACGCGGTGCTTGACACATCACCTTTTAACTCGTCCTTGGAAACGTCGCCTTATCAATGACTTCCAAGTACACGTAGCCCACGAGGGATTTGCCGAACACTGTGATAATCCAGATCACAATCTCAAACGAGTAATAGAGACCTGGGATAAATGATGCCGTAGTAGTAAGCAGGACCAATATCGTTTCAAATGTTTCATTGGCACCAGGGCTCGAACACCGGAGTGAAAATCAGTTTATCCGCAGTTTAAGTTCGCAGAATATAAGGAGAAGTATAAGGACTATATTACTAACAATGGAGTTTAAATGGATTACAAGAGTTTCATAGAGTTGGTAAGAAACAGGCGGAGTACACGCCGGTTTAGGCCTGACCCCTTGCCCGATGCGGATATCAATAAGATAATTGAGGCAGCGCGATGGGCTCCATCTGGCTATAACATGCAACCTTGGGAATTTATTGTAATTAAGGAAAAAGACGTTAAGAACAACGTTACACGACTAATTAACGAGGTTGTTACCCCTAAGGAGTTAGAGGGTATTACTAAGTGGGACATCGGTCATGCTCCCGATCTTTTCCTCAGCTGGGCAGATGCCCCCGTTTTCATAATAATGGTTGCAGACAAAAGGACTATGCTTGGTCTGCCAACGATAATCCAACATATTTATCAAATGAGAGACCAGATTTTCATTTCAAGCTTGGCTAGTGCATTTCTACATATGCATCTTGCTGCGACAACACTTGGCCTGGCTTCATGTTGGGTTTCTCAAGTCGCGGTACCCCAGGCACACTTAATGCTAAAAACTTACTTAGGGCTTCCGTCTGAGTTTGAAATCTACGATATGATGGCGGTGGGCTATCCCGCGGTAAAGCCACGCGGAAAGTATCTTCGAAGCAGCGCAAAATTGGTACACTACGGCATTAGCTGCAAAGAGGATTTCAGAACGGATGAAGAGGTCAAAGATTTTATTAGAAGAAGCAAAACTTGGGTTGAAGCCACCGCGCGACGAAAGCCAGATTTATAGTTGATTTGAGCTGATACCCAACCGGGAAGAAGCTACCACGCCCCACATATCTCTCACTATTATTGATAATTCTCTGATCTATTTCGGAAACGATCAGCAATAAGTTAGTAGTTCGATTACTACTGCGCTACCCATCGTTAAGCGCAAAGCCTCATCTTGACCTACGCAAGCCCGATTATTAATTTCATTAGAGTATCTTAGCCTATGGCACCTTCATCTTTAAATTTGCTAATTTCATCCCAAGAATAGCCCATTTCGAGTAATATTTCCTCGGTATGCTGCCCGAGTTCTGGGGCCTCTCTTTTCCAAGATGCGGGCGTCTGGCTGAACGACCAGGGGAAACCCACTACTTTGATTTCTCCCCATACTGGGTGATCTATATTAATGAAATAATCGTTAGCTAATGCCTGAGGGTCATTAACCACCTCCGCCGGGGATTGAATTGGAGCGCAGATACATTCCTCTTTTTTCAATATTTCCAACCATTCGGCTCTGGTTTTCGTAGCAAAAGTGCCATCCATAATTTTAATGAGTTCTTTCGCATTTTCACATCTTGCTTCAATGCTATTGAATCTGGGATCCTGTTCAAATGCTGTAATACCCAATGCCCGACATACATTTGGCCAATATCTGTCTGGTTGCAGGTGGGCAAGCACAAGCCACTTATCATCCTTACAGCGATAATGATTGTAAATAGGATTCCCTGCCTCAGCCCTAACTCCCCTGGGAAACTCCTCACCCAATATTGCCGGTGCAGACAAAATTAATCCAAGTGATGAGATTATACTACCCAGTAGTGAGGTATCCACCAGTTGTCCCTTGCCTGTCTTCTCTCGAGCGTAGAGGGCTATGCAAATTGCCCAGGCACATATTAGACCACCCAGCTCGTCACCCATACCAGGCAAAATCTGTACAGGTGGGCTATTGTGCTCACCACAAGACATCATGAGACCAGACCTAGCTACACCCGTATAATCGAAAGAATAGAGATTAGCATCGGGTCCTTTTCGTCCCCAACCTGTTGCATGAGCGTAGATAAGACGTGGGTTTCTTTTGAGTAGAGCATTAGGGCCAATACCTAACTTCATAGGCGCTTCAATACTCATATTATTTAAAAATACATCAGCAGAATCTATTAGTTTATAGAATATCTCTTTACCTCTCCGAGTGTTTAAATCAAGGACAATGCTCCGCTTGTTGCGGTTACAATTTTCAAAATAGTAATTACAACCTTTAAGCCCCGAGTCAGTTCCAATAATTCTCATCATACCACGTCCGGGATCGCCGGTCTTGGGTTCTACTTTTATAATATCTGCTCCTAAATCACCCAACCTCATTCCAGCAACCGGACCCTGCTGAAACATGGTAATCTCCACTACTTTAACGCCATCTAGCGGTCCTGCCATATATGCTACCTCCTCTCAAATCTTCCGTTTAAATGCAAAATACTCGGCTTCTTTTTCTGAGCGCTGATCGCTACATCGCAAATATCACACAGGTGGCCCTCGGACCGGTAACGGTTCTGTTGTAAAGACATCAAGGCCAGCTCCAGCTATCCAATGTTCTTTGGGGCTTTGATTAAGGGCTGCTCGTCAACTGTATTACCCCTTGAAACATTAACCAGATAGACGTTTAGCACACTATAAGAGCACATGTCCACTATGTCAAGGGTATCGATGTGCTCAAAAAAGACGTAATATTCCATCAGAGTGTTTGTTTAAGAGACCATTTGATGAATATTTGCACAATTCCCTCTTTCGGGAATTTTTTTTATTCAAAAACGACGATAAGTCAGCTCCGGGGCAATTTTTACAAATCATACCGCACTGGTAGGCAATGTGATGTAAATTGCTGAAGGTATTAACCGGCGTGTAGCCTAGTGAATACTTTGCCTCCTTCACACGATTTTAGGTCACATTCGATACGGTCAGACTTGTCACCATGTAATGGTTTGGCTATGATTGAGCTTTTGAAGAATTGACACGCGAATTGACCCATGCCATACTTATTTCCGTGGTCGACGATTTAGATAAGCGGCTCATAGCAGAATTAGTGAGGGATGCGCGACAGACTAGTGCAGAACTGTCTCGAAAGTTAGGTGTCAGTGATACCACTGTGCGGCGCAGGGTCCATCGCCTCCAAGAGCACCGGATAATCAACTGTACTGTCATACCTAGTGCTGCGAAGCTAGGATACAGTGTCATAGCAATAATAGCATTACAAGTTG
This sequence comes from uncultured Chloroflexia bacterium, assembly GCA_963754385.1. Taxonomy (GTDB): domain Bacteria; phylum Chloroflexota; class Dehalococcoidia; order GIF9; family UBA5629; genus 9FT-COMBO-48-23. The sequence continues at coordinate 64,239 of CAVWGE010000004.1, forward strand.
ATTTACTAAGCCTTGACGAAGTTGAGCGATGCTTAGCTAACTTCCAAAACGTACGTTATGTAGCTGACTGCACCGGCAACCATGATATCATTGCTGGAGCATGGTTCCAAACCCTCAATGAGCTAGCCCGCTTTATAAAGGATGATGTCTCTCACATACCTGGAGTAAGAAAAAGCGAGACATTTGTCATACTTGATGTGAAAAAGAATGAGGTTGGCTGGCTGCAACGTTCAGAGAAACCAGACTGAATTAGCGATCGGACAAGCGCTGGATCAAGGGTAATCCAGCGATGCCATTCGGGGCGTACCACTTCCGCTAAATACGAAACGAAGTCCTGTTGCGGAATTGGTGTCCGCCCTGTGGTTTCGCGTGCTCGCTAGGTAGGTGATAATGGCATTTCCAACCAATACTCGTAGCATTAATTTATTCCCTTTTCAAGAATATCCTAGCACATCACTAATGTGCCAACCTAATGAGTGACAGGATAGACTAAGGAATTTATCGGGTAACGTCACGCTCGGTTTACTTGAATTGGGACATAAAAAACGAGAATTTTCTATGGCACGATGAAATATGGTAAGCTTGCTTACATGTGCAAATGGAACACATTTCATCGGAAAGTTCACATAGGTCGTGCCTACCTTGGGGCCAGTAATGGGGATTTATATCTCAATAGCCAGGCTCTGGAGTATTTGGGCAACCGACGCGAACATACTAGCCGCATCTTCATCTATGCTGGATGGCAGCGGTTGCTGCGGAGTCTGCTATAGCATCTTCTCGCTCCCTACACGAATATCACAACTTCACGCTCAAACAAAAGCTAACATTTTGCTAATAATTTGCTAATAGACTGAATGAAACGGGTTCTTACCAAAATGTATTCTACGTATAAAATGGTTTTTGGGGAATTAACGCAAAAGTTCTAGTTTGAACGTAAAACTACTGTTTATGACACTCAACGCCAGTTCCGAAGACCGGTGCTCTTGTCCGCTGAGCTATAGGCGCAAGTGATATAGAGCCATCTACTTGCTGACGACTTGTTAATTTTGGGGTGAGCGGAGGGATTTGAACCCTCGTTCTCCAGGGCCACAACCTGGCGCCTTAGACCACTGGGCTACGCTCACCATGGGTCACAGCCAGTCATTATAGCCTAATGGGTATTTTTGATTCAATCGATTTCAATCAGAGATGGGCTGTTTATCTGAACACCTATTGACAAAGGATAGAAGCAGGACTACAATTCCTCGCCAGTAAGCGTGTAAAACAAGCAACTGTGCGTAATGATTGGCAGCCCAAGTTGGGCGATAAAATTGTTCGGCGTCCTAGTCTAAGGATATTCCATCTCAGGCGTTCCCTCGGCATACCAGCACTATATGCTGCTGGCTATGGTGACGTCGGTTCTTCCATTTACTATGCTCTGGGCATTGTTGCTGTTGTAGCTCTAGGTGCCACTCCAATAGCCCTGGCCATAGCTGGAATCGCTTTTGTCTTTGTGGCACTTACCTATGCGGAAGGGGCTGCCATGTTCCCTGAAGCCGGTGGTTCTGCTAGCTTCGCACATCACGCGTTTAACGACCTGGTTAGTTTTATCTCTGGCTGGGCTCTGATTTTAACCTACATCGCCACCATCGCTATATCAGCTTATACTATCCCTCCCTATCTGGGGCACTTCTGGCCGATATTAAAAGAATCACCTATGGCGGGCACCATACTGTCTATGGCAATCGTGCTTTTCCTCATGCTCATCAATGTCATCGGTATCAGGGAGTCTTCTATCATTAATGTATCTGCGGCGATTATAGACCTGTCAGTACAGATTCTCATCGTGGTTCTCGGTGCTTTGCTTGTCTTCAATCTTAGCACATTTCATGCGCATATCGTCCTATATTGGCCAAGCTGGGAAAATTTGTTTGTTGGTATAGCCCTGGCTGCGGTGGCCTATACGGGTGTGGAGACTATAGCCCAGATGGCGGAGGAGACACGGCAACCGACCAGAAGGGTGCCTTTTGCTCATATCCTGACCGCAGTCACAGTATTAGTTATTTTTGCTGGCATTGCCACAGTAGGCCTTTCTACCATGTCGCCCACGGAGTTGGCCACAGAATGGGCACATGATCCGGTAGCCGGTATTGTTCACAATCTTTCTGGAGCTATTGCCCCTCATGAGATAGCAGCCAGTTGGTTTTCAGCGATTGAACCCCAGATCATTTTTACCTGGGTTTTGGCTACACTGCGTGAACTGCTCCCAGCATTGGTGGGGTTACTGGCGGCTTCCATCCTGCTGATAGCTACAAATGCAGGGTTGATCGGGATCTCCCGGGTTACCTATTTTTTGGGAAGGCGAGGCTTAGTGCCTGGAGTTTTAGCCTCAGTTCATCCCCGCTTCCGGACGCCCTGGGTAGCTATAATATTATTTTCGGTTATTTCAATATTTCTCCTTATCCCCGGTTTTTTTGCACCGCGGGCTTTTATCTATCTGGGAGCCTTGTACGCCTTCGGTGCTGCATTGACCTACTTTCTAGCTCATGCTTCCATTTTGAAATTGCGTGATAAATATCCTGAATTGCCTCGCCCGTTTAAGATTGCGGCGAATTTAAAGATAGGTGGGCGGGAGCTACCTCTCACCTCTATGCTGGGGATGTTAGTTACCGCCTTCGTCTGGCTAGTTCTAGTAATAACCCAAACCTATAGTCGTTGGGTTGGCTTAGGTTGGATGGTTGTAGGACTTGGTATCTATTTTCTGTTCCGCTGGCGAAGAAAGATAAATTCGAACAAGATAGCTGGCACGCCAAGTAGCTTTACTGAAAGTCAAAGATGATTGCATAACTGAACGAGCAAAACTATACTATAATAAATAGCATAGTCTTATGAAACTGGAAAGAATATTGGTTGCAGCAAGCGGTAAAGATGCTGATGCGGAAGCTGTAAAGCTAGGCTGTGACTTGGCTAAGAAATCGAAGGCTAAGGTTCGTGTTGTTTATGTGATTGAAGTCAAGCGTAGCTTGCCGTTGGATGCGGTTATAGAGTCCGAAATAGAGAAGGCGGAAAAAGTACTTACTCGTGCTGAGGAGATTGCTGCTGATAAAGACTGCGAAGTGGAGACCGACTTGATCCAAGCGCGAGAAGTAGGCCCGGCCATAGTGGACGAGGCGATGGAGAGAGGAGTTGATTTGATTGTGATGGGTGTTACTTATAAGAAGCGTTTTGGTGTTTTTAGTTTAGGCAGGGTGATACCGTATGTTTTAGAAGAAGCTCCTTGTCGTATCATGCTGTGCCGCGAACCGATGCCTTGAGATAAGAATTATGAAGATTGTTATTATGGGATGTGGGCGGGTTGGCGCTCAACTAGCCAGCTTACTTGATGCTGACGGACACAAGGTGACTGTTCTAGACATAGACGCCCACAGTTTTAGGCGATTGCCACCCAGTTTTGGTGGCACGGCTATACTTGGTGATGGTACCGATGAGGAGATGCTCAAAAAGGCGGGTGTTACGGAAGCAGATGCCTTTGTGGCAGTGACTCAAGGTGACAATCGCAATGTTATGGCAGCGCAGATTGCCAAGCATATATTCAATGTTCCTAAGGTACTCTGTCGCATATACGACCCGTTGCGTAAGGACGTCTATGAGGCGCTAGGTATTGAAGCTATTAGCCCGACAACTGTTTTTGCTCAGCTGCTTAGAGATAAGCTGCTGGCTATGTGAAAGAGGTGAAACTCTAATGTATATAATAATTGTTGGTGGTGGCAGCGTCGGCTATCACTTGTGTAAAGCGCTGTTGAAGGAAGGGCATGAGGTATTGGTGCTGGATAAGGATGCGGCCAAATGTGAGAACTTTGAGGATGAGCTGGGAAGCGTGTGTGTGAGGGGTGATGGCTGTGAGGTGGCTACTCTGGCTGAGGCTGGGGTATCCAGAGCTGAGGTCTTTATAGCAGCTACCGATGAGGATGAGGATAATTTGGTAGCCTGTCAGGTAGCCAAACATAAATTCGGGGTGCCTCGAACTATCGCTCGGGTTAACAATCCCGAAAATGAGAGAATCTTCAAGAAATTGGGTGTTGATTGCCCAATTAGTGTTACTAACCTGATTTTGGAGCATATAGAGGAGAAGATACCTACACATCCGCTAATTCACCTTTTGGCTATGGGTGAGGAGAAGATTGAGATTGTTGAGGTTAAGATACTCGAGGGGTCAAAATCAGTAGGCAAGTCGGTGAAGGAGCTGTCACTGCCTTCCGATTCTATTTTGGCTCTACTGATACGCAATGAGCAGAAGCCTCAAGTGCCCACAGTTGATACTGTCTTGGAGGTTAATGACCGCATCATCGCCTTGACAACTACTGACAGTGAAGCGGCTTTGCAAGAGGAATTGGCTAGCGATTAGCCCTGGTGTGGGGTGAAGTAGTGACTAAGGTTGCTTTTCAGGGAGAGAGGGGAGCGTTTAGCGAAGATGCGGTAATCGCTTTTTTCGGTGATGTCGAGCTTTCCCCCAGTCGTTATATAGCTGATGTTTTTGAAGTTGTGCTCAGAGATGAGGTAGATTTCGGTGTGGTTCCGGCAGAAAACTCTCAAGCCGGTAGCATCAATGATACCTATGACCTGCTTTTAAGCTATACTTTGAATATCTTTGGCGAAATTCATCTCAGGATAAGCCATTGTTTGATGGCTTTGCCCGGTGAAAGCTTGGATGGAATAAGGGTAATTTATTCACATCCTCAGGCCTTAGCCCAGTGCGAGCAGTTTTTGAGGAAGCTCAAGGCTGAAATCGTGCCTACCTATGATACTGCTGGCAGTGCTAAAAGTATAAAGGAAACTGGTCTGAAGGGATGTGCTGCTGTGGCAAGCAAGCGAGCAGCTCAGATTTATTGTCTGGAGATTCTGGCGGAGAATATTGAGACCAATGTCAATAATTATACCAGATTTTTTGTTATTTCGAAGAAGAAAGCTGAGCCAGTACCGAGAAGCAAGACATCTTTGGTGTTTGGCACCAAGAACGTTGCTGGAGCCTTATATGCTTGCCTGGGGACTTTTGCCACTAGAGATATAAACCTGACAAAGCTGGAATCAAGGCCTAGTAGAGATAAACCCTGGGAATATATATTTTATGTTGATTTTGAGGGGCACATAGATGATAAGGTCTGTCGAGAAGCTGTGGCAGAGCTTAGACGAAAAGCAAAATTCATTAAAATTCTTGGCTCTTATCCCCGGGCTGAGGATTGAGTCCAATTAGAGCACGTTACGCAAGCCATCTTTGAGTTTCTTATAAGTCGCTGCCAATGCTTCTGGCAGGACTTTGGTGTTGGAAATCACCGGCATGAAGTTTGTATCACCCTGCCATCTAGGCACTATGTGGGTGTGAACATGGTCATCCACTCCAGCTCCAGCCACCTTGCCTAGATTCATGCCGATATTGAAACCGGCTGGTCCTGTTACCTCAGTTAGCAATCTGAGGCTTCGCTTAACCAGGTCGAAGTGCTCCTTTGCCTCTTCATCAGTCAGCCCGTCAAGATGGCCTATGTGGCGATAAGGTGCTACCATCAGGTGACCTGAGTTATAGGGGAAGGAGTTCAAAATTATGAAGTTGCTTTTACCCCGCCAAAGTATGAGATTGGGCTCATCGTTATCTTCCTTCGGCTTCGTGCAGAGAAAACAGTCACCTTTTTCAGCTTGAAGTACGTATTCTATTCGCCATGGCGCCCAGATATGCTCCATTTTTGTCTCCTGGCTTATCTTACCTTGCTTTGTGAACAATTGCAATCAGACTAATGGGCAACTAATTGCATCGGTATTGACTTTGCTGACTAACATTGCTATCTTTGTTGCTAGTAGATATGGCGACTGTTGAGCTAGCTATCATTACCAGTGGCAATATTCCCTGGAATTTTAAGAAGGAAATTGAAAGCACGTTCCGTGATTGCTATCGGCGATTTGTACCTAGAGTTCCATACAAAGTTGAAATTCATGTAGTGGATAGGGAATCTAACATGCGAGCCCTACTTAAGGAGGATAAGCTTAGGTTAGGCATAACTACCAGTGGTGATGAGGAGTTTATCTGCTCTCACGATGCTTGGCGTGGTTATCCGAGAGTTATCTGCTGCTTAGAAAAATTGGCTAAACTTAGTAAATTGGCTAGGTTGGGAGCAGTGAGACACGTAGTAGCTCATAGTGCCATCCATGGTTCGCTGGAGTATTATATTTTTAGAATTCCAGAGGATTGCCTTCATACTGCTGCGATTAAGGGGCTTGATTCTTCTGTACTGGACCAGGCTCTTTACTTTGTATCTGTGGCGGTTAAGGATTTCGAAGCTACCAGATTTCTAGTTAAGCATGATTTCATTGACTCCCAGTTTGCTTTTGGCTTGGAGTGGTTGCAGCCTCTGGAGCAAAACAGGTCAACATGGAAGTTGGCCCAGACAAATCGCCAGACTAAATTTATCTATCTGACAACTCTGCTTAAGCCGACGCTTTTTGCTCAGCCCTTACTGGCACTGCCACGGTCATCGAAAAAGATTTCTTTAGAGCACCAGGTACAGTTGGCAAGAAGAGTGGAGGAACTGCTGGAACATTTGGGGAGTGCAGAGCAGAATAGATTGCTACAGGTGGCAAGCATGATAGTTGAGGAAGCCACTGAAGACACACACAAGAATGTTGATTCTGCTATGCGTCAGGCGATGAATTTGGCTTAGTTTAACGACCACATAATGATTCAAGTGCAGCACAGTTCTTGTTTGAGGTCGTTCAATCTCTCTTCAAAGGGACTGGTCAATTGAGTCAGCCTTTTCTCCCATTCCTCTTCGGCCCGGATATTAATCTGATTGATGGCAGTGCCAGAGACCCTTAGCTGGTGAAGTATCTCCCTGCCAGCTTTTTCTATCTCTTGCCTTTCTCTGTTTTCGGCCTCCTCGTATTCCTGGAAAAGCTCTTTTATTTTGCCTAGAGTTTCTATAGCCTTTGCGGTATTGGCTAAGATTAGAATACCTTGACTTATTTTGTCTAACTTTGAGCCATATTTCAGGTTGATTCCTTTAACAAGTCGGTGGACGGCTGCTTGTTTAATTAACTTTTTATCTTGGTCGCCGTGTTTATTCAGTTCCGCTTCGAGAAGACGGGTATCATATTGGCTGAGGTACTTCTCGGCCAGCGATTTTCCAATTAGGCGGCATTTATCTTGCCTTTGCCCTTTCCGTTCTTCGGGTGATAGTTCGCCTAACTTACTGGCCTTTTCTTGAGCGATTTCCCGGGCGCTCTTAATTTCTCCCATTCGACTTAAACTCTTTGTCATTGCGAGCGAAGCATGGCAATCTTTGGTATTACTTTGGGGCTTATGCCTCGTCGCAGAATGACAGGGAAAATCTTCCCAAATTGGTTTTCGCTGGAATTTTACCTTATAATTTTAATGTATTCAAAGTTATAGTTTGAGCTGTAGTTGGTTGAAGGATATGGTTTATCGGTCATCTGGACCTTATAAGTCTGTGCAGCTTGCTGATGAATTCTACTGCTATATTTGGCAGGGGAGTGGTAACAACTGCAATACTTGTCTGTTTGCCAATGTGCTACGGGGGGAGCGGTCTCATGTCATTGTTGACCCGGGGCATATAACTAACGAGTTTGGTGAGGCCTGTTTTGATTACTTGACCAAGTCCATGGAGGAAAATGGCTTTAGGGTCGATGACATAGGATTGATAATCAATACTCATAGCCATCCTGACCACTGCCAGGCAAATGAGCTGGTAGTCAAAAATAGTGGTGCCTGGATTACCTTGTCCAAGGAGGAAGATGAATTTCGAAACACGTTGGGGGAGAAGCTGAATTCGATGTTGGGAGTGAAAGTGCCACAATTTACGCCTCTTTTTTACCTTAAAGAGGGGAGCCTGAGTCTAGGCACTAAGAACAAAGTTGAACTTGAGATCTTTAATACCCCGGGTCATTCCCCAGGCTCAATTTGCCTTTACTGGCCGGATAATAAGACTCTGATAACCGGCGATGTGGTTTTCTATGGCAGTATTGGCAGGACTGATTTTCCCAGTGGTAGCCTTTCATTGATTAAGAAAAGCATCGATAAATTGTCGCAGCTTGATGTGGAGTGTTTGGTTCCCGGGCACAGCACCGAGTATGGCAATATCGTGAAAGGCAAACTTAATGTGGAGCGTAATTTTCAGGCAGTTAAGCTGTTTCTTTAGCTGTTAGGTTGGACTTCTATGGAAAGTGATGAAAGAATTCAATATGCTATTGAACATACCGAGGTACTGAGAGCACCGGCGCAAAGGCTGTCTACCTTTGGTTCCACCAATATTTACTACTACCTGGTTACCGAGTTGACGGAATGGGTGAACGTAGTCAGGGAGGGAAGGGTGATTGCCGCTAGACCTAAGATTGTTACCCCATCCTACCTCATCAATCTGGAAGGATTTAGCTCGCAGGCCAGAAGGTTTATAGAGATTATGGCTGAAAGGGACCCTCACGAGCCCGGCATCTTCTATACCTACAGGAATGAGCCTAGGGAGATGAATGTCGCCTCTGAGCCTGTGAAGGTGGTAGTGGATAGAATCAATCGGCGCATAGATAGCCAGCGTGACCCATTGACCTCCATTATTAAAGGTGTTGAAGGGCTGTGGGATGTATCCTTGCTTAAGTTTACGTACGAGTTGACCAGAACCTCGGTGCAGAGCAATGTGGCTGAATTAGAAAGATGCGGGCTCTTGCATATAGATTCGGCTGGTGTGCCCAGAGATGCCAGGGACCACATCGAGGAGCTTTTCGAAAAAACCAAGCGAGACCCATCCTGCGCACCCGAGCTGGTAGCTGAATTAAGACGATGGAGCTTATTCAACGAGTACCAGGATAGGTTTCTCAGTCTGTTTAAGAAGCGGTAGAGTTGTTTAAACCACGAGTTCACTGCCCTTTCCCACTTGTAAAATCACGAATCCTGATATCTAAATCCTAAATAAAATTTTTTCGTTACGATTAATTCAACACCCTATTGACAACGTTTGTTATAATTATAATATAGGACGAATGTCTTGGTTAACAAGTACTAAGGAATGTTTGGGGTAGTGTTATGAACCGGCGGAGATCTAATATAGAGATAATAGGTGACATGTTGCGGGTAGGTGAGAACGGGGCCGGCAAGACTGAAATAATGTATAGTGCCAACATGAGCTATAGCCAGATACAGAAATACCTGGGCTTTCTTATTAGCCATAGTTTTATTGATAGAGTGGAGGTAGGTAATCCGGTAGTAACCTATCGGGTGACGGAGAAAGGATTAGCCCTATTAAGAAGCATAGAAACTATACTGGAAGTGCTTGAGCTCAGGGATGCTGATTTCTAGTTAATTTTCAATAAAGGGGGAAGCTGCCTATGCCTGAAAAGAGAATGCTTATAGTAGACTCGGATGTAATAAGGAAGATAGATGAAAACCGTGGTGATATGAGTATTTCGGATTTCATCAGCTTTCTTATTGACGGTCAGTTGAAGCAGGATGTCAACGGACGAAATAATGATCATATAACAAAAGAAGAGTTTAGCCAGTTCGAGCAGGGGATACGGGAACTTCTGCGTAACTTCCTTGAATTCTTCCTCAGCTACGGACTGGAGCTGGGCAAGCAGCCGACGGACAGAGAGCTTGAGAAGCTAAGCCAAAAACTACGAGCTCTGAGCGGCTCTGCCAAGGCAAAAAGCGCATAAGAATCCACAGATTTCCTCCTCGCCTCCTCGCCTTATTCCCTCATTCCAATCTAATAGAACTATCTTCTAGAACATAAGCTCTTCCCAATTTAGACAAATCGTGCCGCCTTTTTAAGTTGGTTTATATTATTAGGGAACCTACAGGCTTGTAAGCTGAGATAATGTTAGTTTTTCGTCTGAGGTTTTATGGTTTTCAGACAGGCTGACAGGCTTTGCCTATTGGGGATTAGGAATGGTGTTTGCTGCTGATAATCATGGTAACTAGGGAACATTTTGGTAAAGAAGAGCTTTTCCTGAAGGGCAACATGGATAACGTCTAGGGCCAGCCATGCAATGGCGGCGAAGAATAGAGTGGTGGAGGGGAAAAGAAGGATGAGGGAAAGGAAGACAAAGGCTAACCAAATGACGCCGGGGTGGCGGACTAGCGCATAAGTGCCGGTTGTTATTAATCTTTTACCGAACCCGCGCTTAGCGTAGGTGCTATGAAAAGGAATCTCGATAAATAGTGAGTAGACAAGCAGAGGGGAAAAAATTAGCAGCAGACAAATACCCAGAGGTATTGTAAAAGTCGGTAGCTCAAGCTTTGTTGGACTAAGGCAAACCATAACTATGGCGTAAACCAGGAGACAGACTGCCACTAAGCCAGCTAACTGTTTAATTACTGGTAATTGCTTCAAACTTGCCCAATCGAAAGCGCAGGCTATTAGAAAGCCAAGTGTACCAATTAGAATGTATATCACGATTTTATTGTATCTTATGGCTAAGGCTTGGGCAAGTTATGTTATTGCTACACTTGAATCTGATAGAACTATCTTCTAGAACACAATCACTTCCCAAGATACGTAAACTGTGCCATAGTACTTATGAGCCGATTGGCTTGGGAGGTGTATTATGCCTCGAATCAGAGAACTTCTAAAGCAAGGCAGGAATGAAGAGCTTTGGCAGATGTGCTGTGGTTTCATTGACCTCAGTCTGGAGCAGTTTATGGCTATCCAGAAGCGGCTGTTGCTGGAGCAAATCAAGCTGCTGAAAAATTGTGAGTTGGGCAGAAAAGTCATGCGGGGTGCTATGCCCGAAAGTGTGGAGGAATTTAGGGAGCAGGTGCCACTAACCACTTATGCCGATTATTGCCCTGAACTCCTAGAGCGAAGGGAAGCCGCTTTGCCGGCAAAGCCGATTGTATGGCAGCGTACATCAGGCAGGTCCTTAGAGTATCCCTTTAAGTGGGTGCCTGTCAGTTATATGGCTTGGCAGGAGATGGGAGCGGTTGTTAGTGCGACAGCTTTTTTTGCTACTTGTAAGGGAAGAGGAGATATCGCGATTCGCGATGGTTTCAAGGTGTTATATGCTGTAGCTCCGCCACCCTACACCTTTGGTGTGTTTACACATATAGCTGCAGAGGAGCTTGGCTTTCAGTTTTTGCCTCCCCTTGATAAATCAGAAGGAATGTCCTTTGAGGATAGACTTAGAGAAGGCTTCAAACTGGCCTTGTCTGAAGGTATAGATGCCTTTTATGGCTTGCCCGGTGTATTGGTGGCTATTGGTGAGCAATTCAGGCAGGGCTTAAGCAGCGTAAGGCCTTCAACCTTGTTGTTACAACCAAAGGCGTTACTCAGATTGACTAAGGGCTTAATTAAAAGCAAGTTGGCCAGCCGTAGTATGTTGCCTAAGGATTTATGGTCACTGAAAGGTTTAGCGGCGGCGGGCACAGATGGTGTTGTCTATAATAAGAAAATCGAAGACATGTGGGGGAGATATCCGACAAACTTATACGGTGGCACAGAAGCGCTTCTTGTTGCTTTGCAAACCTGGGATCATGAGGACATGACATTTGTCCCCAACATCAACTTTTTGGAATTTATTCCGGAGGTGGAACATTTCAAATGGCAACTTGACCATGAGTATCAACCGAAGACTGTTTTGCTTGATGAGGTGAAAGCCGGTGAGAATTATGAGATAGTTATCACCAATCTTCATGGTGGGGCTATGGTTAGATACAGGATCGGTGATATGATCAGGATCATGGCGTTGAGAAACGAGAAGTTGGGCATTGACATTCCACAGATGGCTTTTGAGCGGCGAGCTGATGAGCTTATTGATATTGCCGGTTTCACCCGGTTGACAGAAAGAGTAATATGGCAGGCAATAGAAAATACTGGTATTCCTTATCAGGATTGGACAGTGCGTAAGGAGACTGTAGGAGAAATGCCGGTACTGCACCTCTATCTTGAGCTTAAAGATGGTTATATTGCCAGCGAAAAAGGCATGTCAACGGCGGTGCATAACCAGCTAAAGAAGCTGGACAGTGACTATGCTGATTTAGAGGGAGTGCTCGGCTTGAAGCCGCTTGAGGTTACATTGCTTGCTAAAGGCTCCTTCAAAGCTTATATGGCGGCGCGGCGAAATGAAGGTGCTGATTTGGCTCATCTGAAGCCCCCTCATATAAACCCGTCGGATAAAGTGCTCTCTTGGTTGGGAGCTAAGGTGAAAACTGTGTCTAAGGTAGAGATTGCGGCTGGAGCTGAAACCGAGGCTGTGGCCAGGCGATAGAATAAATTTTGCCCGTGAGATTCATGAAGGCGGTTGCTTTAAGTAACCGCCTTCGTTCAATTCCTAGATATGCCTAAGATTTGACAGGTATAGCCATTCAGGTCTGTGACTATATTTCTCGTTAATAGCAACATGTAAGCGCCAGGCTTTGGCCTCGCTATGGCGACCTTAAAATGTCACACTTTGTTTATCTGTAGGGCTTTAGTATGTCCTTTATTATCTCCTGACAACAGTAGCTCTTGACAACCTTTAAAGCTGGGGACATAATTAGACAAACTGATAGATGCGAGGCTTGTAGTGAACATATATATATTGATTCCCCTCCTTGGATTTATCGTTTCTGGCGTTTTGTGTGGTGTCGTTTGGCTTCAGCGTCCATTGTTAAGAACCCACAAGCTCTTAGGTATTATGCTTGCTTTCGTTACGATATGGGCCTTCAGTTCCTTTGTGCTACATGCCAATTTCTTCCCTGAGCAGGCAGTTTGGTGGTATAGCTCTCTCACCTTGTGTGTATTAGGAACATCAACTGCTTATTACCACTTCAGTCGAACTTTTGTCAATAAACCACCGGGCATAGGTGTATATTTGGGTTATAGCGTCCTAGTGCTGATAGCTGTCCTAGCTGCTTTGGGCTACTATATCAAAGCTGTTTATACCATTGGTAGCCTGTTATATACTGAGGAGAATATGGTTGTACGTGGATTGTTGTCAGCCACAGTTCTCTTTTTGGTTGGAGGCGTTCTTTTTAATTTTGTGAAGCGCTATAGACTTGTGACCGATCCGCTAAGTCGAAATCAACTTGGCTATTTAATGGTTGGTGTGGTGGTTGTCACGCTCTTTGGTTTAAGCAACCTTTCCTCTACTTTGAAAGCTTATCCTCTCGACCAATTAGGTATGCTGCTAAATTGTGCTCTCATAGCCTACGCCATTTCAAGATACCAGTTATTAGATATAAGATTGGCTTTCCGCCGTGGGTTATCATGGATGGGGTTAGTCGTTGTCGGGGGTGCTGTTTATCTCGTTTTGTACTTTTTGACTCGTTTGGTGTTTAACCTTGGGCCGGAAACTAATGCCCTGGCCCCAGCTACATTAGCAGCAGCTGCGTCGTTTGCGCTTATTTATCTGCTGCGAGATTTCTTTAATATAGGAGTGGATCGACTTTTCTATAGGGAGAGCTATCACCATCGCCAGAAGTTATACGACTTTGTTAAGCACAAATTAGGCGGCATTTTCGGCTTGGAGGAACTAGGTACCGAGTTGCTACCCCTGCTTAGCAGGGGCTTAGATTGTCAGCGGGCATATTTGCTGCTTCCAGAAAGCAGCAATAATGGTGATTTTGTTGTCGCGTTTTCTGAACCCAAAAAGGAGAATGTTCCGCAAGTGAGATTAAGGCAGGACAATCCCGTTTTGGAGTGGTTGCGGCGAGAAAATAGGTACCTGCTTAAAGAAAATTTGGATATCATTCCTGAATTTCGCGGTATGTGGGATGAAGAAAAGGATGGGCTAAAAGCTCTAGATGTGGAATTATTATTCCCTTTAGTTAGCCGGGGGTCCTTGATTGCCATATTGGCGTTAGACAGAAAGGAATCTGGCAGGTACTCGCTTGATGATATCAACTTAGTCGAAAGCATTGCCAACCAAACAGCAGTTAGTCTGGATAAGGAATATCTTCAGGAGCAGCTCAGAAATCGGGAGCAAGAACTGGCTCTGATTAACCGGCTGGATACAGTCATTACTTCCAGTTTAAACATACGAGAGGTGTACGGCGCCTTTATCGCTGAACTTAAAGAGGTGATTGATGTTGACTGGGCGACGATTGCCCTGATAGAGGGTGATGAACTTCGTTTCGAGGTTTTGTCCACAGAGGTGGGCTCAGCCTGGCAAGTGGGGGAAAAGATACCACTTGAAGACACAGGTACTGAATGGGTAGCTAAACGCAAAAAGGCTTTATTTGAGCCTGACCTCGCCAAAAACAGGAGGTTTTGGACCGGCGACACGCACTTAAAGCAGGGGATTCGGTCGATCGTTTACCTGCCACTGGTGGTGAAGGGGGAGGCTATAGGAAGCTTGATTGTCGCCAGTAGTCAGCCGAATGCTTACACTCCCGGTCAGGTTCATCTTCTGGAAAGCCTAGCCTTTCAGATTGCTATGCCGGTTGAGAATAGTCGGCTTTATGCTAAGGCTGAGCAGAGGGCTCGTGTTGACGAACTCACCGGTTTGTTCAACCGCCGCCACTTTGATGAACGTCTAGGAGAAGAGATTGACCGGCATTCTCGCTATGGTGGCATGCTGTCTCTGATCTTCCTCGACCTTGATTTCTTCAAAGCTTACAATGACAAGCACGGGCATCTGGCTGGTGATAAGGTCCTGGCTCGAATCGGGCAGTTGATAGAAAAGTCGATAAGGAACATCGATATTGCCTTTCGCTATGGAGGCGATGAGTTTGCCGCTCTTTTACCTCAATCAGGGGTTGATGAAGCCTTTGTTGTAGCCGAGCGAGTTAGGGCAAACATTGCTAGTGAAATGCGCAAAAAGAAATTTAGGATAACCACCAGCATTGGCTTAGCTTCCTGGCCCAGCGATGGAGTGACGCCTGACGAGCTCATTAATGCTGCTGATAAGGCACTTTATTACACGAAGCAAACCGGAGGCAACCGGACATGTCTTGCATCTAAGATGCTGCCTTCTTTGACTGAGACGGCTGGTGTGAGCGCAGCTTCCGAAAAGGAGGCTTCGAGCATCATCTATGCCTTAGCAGCAACCATTGAAGCTAGAGACCCGTTTACATACGGCCATTCAAGGAAGGTGAGCAGCTATGCTGTAGCTCTGGCTGAGGCTATCGGTTTGCCCTCGGAAAAGGTGACCGTGGTCAGCACTGCAGCCTTGCTTCATGATATCGGCAAAATAGGCATTCCCGACGAAGTGCTAAACAAAGTCGGCAAGCTTGAAGCTGAAACATGGGACTTGATTCAATCGCATGCTAAGTTGTCAGCAACTATAGTTGGTCATGTGGTCAGTCTGGTTTCTTGTTTACCAGCTATACTTCATCATCATGAGCGATGGGATGGTACTGGTTATCCATCAGAGTTAAAAGGTGAGGCTATTCCTATCGAAGCTCGCATTTTGGCGATAGCTGATGCCTTTGATGCTATGACTTCACCTCGCCCTTATCGTCAGGCTATGTCCTATAAGAAGGTGCTGGATGAGCTAAAGCGATGCTCCGGCACTCAATTTGACCCAGAGCTGGTTGAAGCTTTTCTACCTATCGCTCTGTCTACGGCTCCTGAAGAGATAGGGGCAGTGGAAGACTCCGAGAGTTCAAAGTCAGGCTCGTAATATTTGCCTTTTCTCAACAATACCCTCTCCCGTGGAGGAATCCTAAGCAGACTCAAAATTAAAATTTTCAAATTACGTGCTTAGAATTGCTATTTTTTAATCAAGGCGCATATATTACGTGAGAAAAACTTGAATTGGAAGCGGTAGGATTTCTCCGGGAACATGCTGTGGACTTTAAAACCAGCTCCGGTTAGTAGGTTGCGAAATTCTGAGTAGGAAAAGAGGTAGTAATAGCGGTAAAGGATTTTACCCTTCGATCTCCAGGGTGCAATGATTTCTTTGCCTTTTAGCCAGAAGCCTGGTTGCCATCTGTTCCATACGGTGACGAAGGCTTCGCCTCCAGGTTTCAAGACACGCCTGAGTTCTTGGAAAGCCTTGTGTCTTTGTTTGTCTCCCTGAATGTGGTGGTAAGTGGCTACTGCTATTGCCCAGTCGAAAGTGTTATCAGGATATGGTAGGAAGGTGGCATCAGCTACTGCCAGTTTGACTTCGAATTTGAACTTGGCGGCATATTTCTGCGCCAGTTTGACCATCTGCGTAGAGAAGTCCACCCCCCATAGCTCGAAGTTATCTTTGAAGGGCAGAAAGTCCGGTCCATGAGCACAGCCGACATTCAAGAGCTTGCCCCTGTGCCATCTGCTCGCCATTTCCTCGAGTTCTTTAGTAAAGCGAGACCAATGTCTGAGCCGGTACCAGCTCCCGGCTATCTCGTCGAAGGTTTCCCTGTTTGTTGTCATAGGTATGAATTTGGTAAACTCTGACGTGGGACACGTTCAGTAATTATACTTGTTATTAAGGGCTTTTCACACACTGTCATCTGAGGGAAGCGAAGAATCCAGTGGCCCTTCGCTGCCGCTCATGGTTACCAGGAAGGGCAAACTTAAGGAAAGCATAAAATGAGAAAAATTTCAAGAACTATATCGGGGGTGACCCCGGTGGCTATTATGGGAAAGCCAATAGGGTGTCCCGGTGAGTGCGTTTATTGCCCCACTTTTCCCGATGCACCCAAGAGCTATACTTCAGAATCACCGGCAGTGCTCAGGGCTAAGCTGTTCAATTATGAGCCCAGAAGGCAGGTTGAGGAGAGATTGAGGATTCTTTCAGACATGGGGCATCCGTCTGACAAGGTGGAACTTATCGTTATGGGGGGCACTTTCTTGGCCTATCCTGAGGAGTATCAATATCAATTCATAAAGGATTGTTATGATGGGCTGAACGGTAGGGAGTCCCCCAGCCTGGAGACAGCCAAACAAATGAATGAGATTGCTGAGCATAGGTGTGTGGGGCTGTGCATTGAAACCAGGCCCGATTGGTGCCGAGAAGATGAGGTCAAGAGGATGCTGGAATTTGGCGCTACTAGAGTAGAGCTGGGGGTGCAGATACTTGACGATGACATCTATCGGCTGGTTAAACGTGGGCATAGGGTAGCTGATGTAGTGAGGGCTACAAAGTTACTGAAAGACTACGGTTTCAAAGTTTATTATCACTGGATGCCGGGGCTGCCCGGTTCGAGCCCAGAGCATGACTTGGAACTATCTCGGAAGCTTTTCGATGATGATAATTTCAGGCCTGACGGACTCAAACTTTATCCGACTCTGGTTGTTGCTGGCACCGAGCTTGAGGCATGGTATAGAGATGGCCGCTATCAGCCTTATCCGATGGCTGAGATGGTGGACTTGATGATAGGCATTAAAGCTCTGGTTCCCGGCTATATCAGGATCCCCCGGGTGATGCGCGATATTCCCACTAAATTCATAGTTGCTGGCTGCAAAGATTTAGCACTGAGGAGTGCACTCAAGAAGCAGATGGAAGAGGTTGGCGTTAGGTGTAACTGCATTCGTTGCCGTGAGTATGGGCATCGTATGAGAGATGGCTGGAAAATCGGCGAGCCAAATCTGAAGAGACGAGATTATGAGGCATCTGGCGGAAAGGAAGTGTTTCTTTCCTTTGAGGATGAGGATGAGACCATATTTGGTTTGCTTAGGATGCGGGTCGGTTCTTCCGCGGTTGGCAACAGAGACTTAGCTATGGTCAGGGAACTGCATGTCTTTGGCTCTGAGGTTCCTCTCGGGGAACGGTCGATTGGGGCGGCGCAGCACAGGGGTCTTGGTGCAGAGTTGCTAAAGGAAGCTGAAAGGATTGCCCGCGATGAATTTCAAGCTCGCAAGATAGCCGTCATCAGCGGTGTTGGTGCCAGAGAGTATTTCCGTTCTGAATGTGGCTATGAGTTGGATGGCAATTATATGGCTAAGGAGCTACAGGTGCCCTCTTTGAAGGATCGCGGTACGAGGCTTTAATCTCGCTGTCTATTACCTATATAAATGACAGGCGACGAAATGACCTTCGGATACTTCAGCTAGCTCCGGTTCTTGTTGATTGCAAATCGGTAGTATTCGATGGCATCTGGGGTGGAAGTGGCAGCCGGGTGGTGGGTTCAGGGGAGAAGGCACATCGCCACGCAGTAATATTCTGCCTTTGTCTTTTGGCTTGAAACTGGGGACCGCTGATAGCAACGCTTCGGTGTAGGGGTGTAGAGGATTTTCAAAGATTTCCTTCTTATTGGCTAGCTCAACGATTTTTCCTAGATACATTATGGCTACCCTATGCGCCATGTGCTTTATAACGGATAGGTCATGGGCGATAAACAAATAAGCCAATCCCAACCTTTCTTGAATGTCCATCATAAGATTCAGAATCTGAGCTTGAATGGATACATCTAAGGCGCTGACCGGTTCATCGGCAATGATGAGTTTTGGGTTCATGGCTAAGGCACGAGCGATGCCGATACGCTGTTTTTGACCGCCGCTGAACTCGTGTGGATACAGGTTAGACTGCCTGGTTTCCAGCCCAACTTGCTCCATTAGCTCCGCCACCCTTTCCATTCGTTTCTTTTCATCGCCAATATTATGGATAATCAGGGGTTCACAGATGGAATCACCAACGGTCATTCTGGGGTCGAGTGAAGCATCAGGGTCCTGGAATATTATTTGAATTTCTCTTCTTAATTCTCTAAGCCCATTTTTGTCTAGCTTGGTAACGTCACTCCCTTTGTACAGAATTTCTCCGCTGGTTGGCTCTTCCAGCCTGGGGATTGTTTTGCCCAAGGTTGATTTGCCACATCCTGATTCCCCAACTAAACCGATGATTTCTCTTTCACTTATGTCGAAGGTCACTCCATCTACAGCTTTTATGTCTCCAATGTGCCGGGATAATAGTCCGGCAGTCACCGGATAATACTTCTTGAGATTTCTTATTTGTAATAACTTGTTATTTAATTTATGTTTCATGTGTATAGATGGCAGCTTACCTTATGTTCTTTTGAAATGATAATTTCTGGTGGCTCTTGCTGCTTGCAGATTTTCATCGCCTTGGGGCATCTGGGATGGAAGGCACAACCTTGAGGCATTTCGAGAGGGTTGGGTGTTGTTCCGGGAATTGATGCCAGCCTATCTGTATTTTTGGAGACATCGGGCAGACATTCGATTAAGCCGGAAGTGTAGGGATGCTTTGGATTACTGATTATTTCAGAGACCGATGCTGTCTCGACGTCTTTACCCCCGTACATGACCACGGCTCGGTCTCCTATTTCAGCCACCACTGCTAGGTCGTGGGTTATGAAGATGGTAGACATTTGTCGCCTGGCCTTTAGTTCACGAAATATGTCTAGTATTTGAGCCTTTATGGTTACATCTACGGCGGTGGTTGGTTCGTCAGCAATGAGGATTTGCGGGTCACAGGAGAGGCTCATGGCTATCAGCACTCTCTGTTTCATGCCGCCAGATAGTTGGTGGGGATAGTAGCTCATCGCTCCTTCCGCCGAGGGTATGCCCATTTCGCTGAGCAAAGTTATAGCCCTGTCTCTAGCCTTGCCGTGATCTAATGGCAGGTGAAGTTTTATTTGCTCGATTATCTGGTCACCTATAGTCAATACCGGGTTCAACGCAGATTGTGCCTCCTGGAAGATTATGGCGATATCTTTACCTCTAATTTGCCTCAGTTGCTTTGAGGGACATTCAGCTAAATCCAAGCTGTCGTATCTTATTTGACCCTCAACTATTTTCCCGGGCGGGCTATCAAATAGGCGCAAAATGGATAGTGCCGTCACTGTCTTGCCGCAGCCGGATTCGCCAACTAGGCAGAGGCATTCACCGCGCCTGAGCTCGAATTCAACGCCATCCACCGCCTTGACTATACCACGGCGGGTGAAGAAGTACGTCTTTAAATTGCTAACCTTCAGGATGACATTGTCCATTGTAGTTTTCAAATGTTGCTCTTGGGGTCGAAGGCATCTCTGAGTCCATCGCCCAAAAAGTTAAAAGCCAGAACTGTTAGGAAAAGCATAACCCCGGGCTCCACAGCCACCCACCAGGCAGTGTTCAGGCTATGTTGGCCGGCTTCCAAGATTATCCCCCAGCTAGACACTGTGGGATCGCCTAAACCTATAAAGCTCAAAGCAGCTTCGGCTAGAATTACGCCGGGGATAGATAACGTGGCTATAATTATAATCAGGCTGGTAACATTGGGTATGAGGTGGCGGAAGATGACTCTGTTATCGCTGGCGCCTAGAGCTTTGGCGGCGATGATGAACTCTCGTGTCCTTAGCGATAGAGATTCGCTTCTAATCAGCCTAGCAGTGCCTGTCCAGCCGGTCAGTCCTATTGCCAGCACTATGAAAGCCAGACTCGGACCAAAAATAAAGACTATGAGCACCAACAGTAGAAAGAAGGGGAAGGTCATCATAACATCGGTGAATCTCATCAAGGCGTTGTCGACCCAGCCCCCCCGATAGGCTGACAAGACGCCGATAATCGTTCCCAGTATTATGGCTATGCCGGTAGCAATTAATCCCACGAGTAGAGATACCCTGGCTCCGGAGACTATCATTGCCAGCATGTCGCGTCCCTTGCTATCTGTGCCCAGAGGATGCTTCCAGGTTCCGGGGATTTCTTTGGTGGTAAATTCATCGGTCTCTATGTTATAGACAGATTGCTCAATGGTGAAGCCTATAGGTGGTATGTTTTTTTCTTCGAAATTAACCGCCGTCGGGTCCAGGGTGAAGAAGGGGCCGATTGCAGCCAATAGAACCAAGAAGATTATGAAAGCCAGGCCAAATACGGCTAGCTTGTTTCGTCGCGCCCTTTGCCAGTAGTAGTTAATCAGCCGTGCGTTGCTGTATAGAGGTTGGCTAATTCTTCTAACTTTATCTCGCAGCCTTTCACTCATATCTTATCCTTGGGTCAAGATAGGTATATGTGATATCGGTCATTAAGTTTATCAGAAGTACCAAAAATGTCCCGATAAGTGTCACAGCTACTACCACTGGATAGTCATTGGCAAAGATAGCGTTGAATGATATTTGCCCAAGTCCGGGTATGCCGAAGATGATTTCGGTGAGATAGGCTCCACCGAAAACGATGCTGCCTAGATCGAACATTATTATGGTGATTAGGGGCAGCATGGCATTTCTGAAGACGTGTTTGCCGATGACCGTTCGCTCGGGCAAGCCTTTGGCTCGGGCAGTGGTAACAAACGCCTTTCTTAAGTTATCTAGCATAGCCGACCTGGTGTATCTGACATAGCCGGCCAGCATTCCTGTGCCTAGGGTTATAACAGGCAGTACCAGCGCTTTTAGATTGTCAAGGGAGAAAAGGGGTAAAGTGGTGTCATAGTAAGTCTTGAACAACCCAAGTTTTACCGAGAAGACTAAGATTAGCATTATGCCGAGCCAGAAGTTGGGAATTGATATACCGATGAACGAGAGAAAAGTGAAAGCATAATCAGTTTTGCTGTACTGCTTAACTGCCGAGTAAATACCGATTAACATACCAAGGAAAGCAGCAAATAGGCTGCTCAATAGTATGAGTTGAAAAGAGTAAATCCAGTGTGTCTTGATTAGCTCGATTACCGGCATCGAGGTACTAAAAGACCATCCCAAGTTACCGCGGAACAGGTTGGCGATGTAATCTGCATATTGTACCAATATCGGTTTGTCCAGGCCGTACCTGGCCTCTATGGCTGCTGTTACCTGTGCTGGGTCCTGTCCTCTGGCAGCTATGTTGGCGAGATATTTGTCTGCTGGCGAACTAGGGCCAACTCTGACCAGGATGAAAGTGATGGTCAATATGCCCAAGGCGATGATGACTGTGTAGATGAGCCGTTTAATGATGTAATCTCTGAGCCAGCTTTTCCCCATGATTGTGAAAGACCAGTGGATTGGTCGTTACTAAAGGATATTCACGGCCTTTAGGGTAAGTCTCACTTTACAGGTTCGAAGTACCACAAGTAGTAATTGTAGCCCATATTTATGCCAGGTTCTATTCCCATGACATTTTTCTGAAAACCGACATTAGCTCGATTAAAAACCAGAAAGTCTACCGGCTGCTCTTCTGATAGCACTCGAGACATTTCAGCATAGATTTGTTGTCTCACGTTCTTGTCCAGTGCCTCTTTGGACCTGGCACGATTGAATAATTCATCCACTTCAGGGTTTGAATAGCCAAAGTAGTTGAGGCCGCCTCCAGTTGTAAAGAAGACATGACTTCCGGACGGCGCTAGTAAATTGGTACCGAACCCCATTAAAATTAAGTCCCACGATTCCTGGCTGATTGCCTCAGGGCCATTGTTGTATGCTGCTTCCTGCTTTGAGTCTGGAACTGAGTTCATAACGTACTGTCTTATAAGAGTTGCCCAGGGTACCAGCTTAATTTCGGTTTCTATGCCCAACGCCAAAAGATCCTTGCGTATAGAAAAAGCCGTATCCTCAGCCGGTTTGCTACCTGTGCTGACAACGAGAATCAAATGAAGTGGTGTGCCCTCCTTGTTAGTTACTTTTATGGTGCCATCATTTTCTTTAATTCCATAGCCTTCCTGGTAAAGTAATGCAGCGGCCTTCTGCTTATCGTATAGAGGTACAACTCCGTATTTAGCAACGCCTTCATCCGTATACCACTGGGAGGTTGCCGGGATAAAGCTGTAAGCCGGCTCAGCAAAGCCGAGTAGAATTGCCTGACTGATCGTTTGCTTACTTATCGCCATTGACAGGGCTTGTCTCACCGTTTTATCCTTAAGCCCCTCCCAACCGTTAGCCCGCTGGTTATAAGCCAGGAGCCAATAGCCAGATGTGGGGGTAGTGTATACCTTAATATTTGGCATAGACCTGAATCTATTCACCTCGGCGGGTTCAATTCCGCTTTCAGTTATGTCACCCGCTTCCAGAGCCGCCTGCATTGTAGTCGGGCTGTTGAAAAGTTTGATGATATATTGTTCAAAATATGGAGCGCCGTTGTCTTTGCCCAGGTAATAGTCAGGGTTTCGTTCCACTACAAACCTGTCGTTCCTGTTCCACTCTTTGAACCGATATGGTCCCAGGTTACCCGTGTAGGTTAAGTTGTTAAACTCTGGGGCCTGGGTGAAGGTTTCGGCGTTACCCTCATAATTCACGGCTATGTACTTGGGGTAAGGTGTCAAGTTATAAATGGTGTAGATAAACTCAGGATAAACCGTCTGGCGTGTTATTTTGAATGTGGTGGCATTGATTACCTCAGGTGTGACAAAGACCTTCTTTCCATTTACCTCTTCTTGCCAATCTCCTTTGTATGGATAGTTCAGCCAATCCGAGAACATAAGATTTTTTAAGGTATATACATAATCCTCGGCAGTAACCGGCGAGCCGTTGCTCCACTTGAGGTCATCTCTGATAGTTACTGTGTAAACCAAGCCATCCGGTGATACTTCTACATCCTTGGCTAAACAGCGCAGTTGGAGATTCCACTGGTTATCGAAAGTGGCTAAGGAGTCTACGGTATGTCCTGCGTAACTGAAAGAGCTGGCATCGGCTGCCAAAATCCAGTTCAATGTCTCAGCATCACCACCTGATTGTCCGTCAATAAAGTTACCTCTGACTGAGGTGCCCCCATTTTCTTTAATCTCGCCTTTGGCGCAACCTGTAGTCAAAGTAATAAGTACCAGCGTTAGAGCAAAAAAGATACTGAATTTTTTCATACGCTTGCCTTTCTAGACTTTATTGTTATTGGCTTATTTCGATTGTTGTCTGCTCTTCGCTTCGTTTGCTGCTTTATTGCCTTGCTTGACTTAAATCGGTTGAGATTGAGGAAGCCTTTGCTTGACATAAGATGCCCACTTCTACATGAAGCTACTCTTTATTTGAAAGATAGTCTTATCGACACTGTCCGGGCCTTCTGAAGAAATACGCTTGATAGCTTCGTCAACCTCCTGATGCTTGTGAGCGTCGTAAAGGTCGTCCAGTTTCTCATAATAGCCAGTTCTTCTGCCCAGCCTGAAATTGAGCCTTTCCTGAGGTGGTAATGCTAGATATCTGTTTATCGTAGCCAGACATGCCGGCTTGGCTTCCGGGAATTTACCTTCTACCTCGGGCAGGAGATTCAATATATGGTCGCTCTTAAGCTGGCTGGTGACTTCGAGCCTTTCGATGAGTTTGCCGATTTCTTCTACCACCTCGTCTTCTGTTTGTAGCTCAAAATCACCGGCTTCCAATTTTGACCATAAGGGCATGTCCTGGCGGACATATAGAGTGCGTAACCTGATATAATCGGGGTCAATCTCATTAAGGACTGCAGCTGTGCCGAGAACGTGGTCTGATGACATTTTCCTGCCACCAAGTCCGGGCATCACATATTCACATAATGAGATGCCGGCTCCTTTCACCTTCTTGCCACCTGCAATATGCTCCTCAGCAGTGACACCCTTTTCCATATAACTTAGCACAAGATTAGAGCCGCTTTCCATCCCGATGTGTAAACGGGAAAGCCCGGCGTCTTTGAGCTCTTTCAATTCTTCTATAGACTTCTTGGCGGCAGTCTTTGAACGGGCATATGAGGTTATCCTGCTAAGTTCGGGAAAAGTTTGTTTCAGAAAAGAAACTACTCTGACTAGATCAGGTGTCCTCATTATAAGCGTGTTGGCATCTTGAAGAAATGCCGACTCACCACCTGCCCACAGCCACAAAGCTACGTTGCAGATGCTGGCATTGTGTTGGTATCCATTGTAGATTGCTGCAGCCACATCTCTGAGGCGGCCGCCATCACCCATTTTCCACGCAAGCTCTTTTATCTCGTCGGCAATGGCTTTGGCTGTCCCTATATCCTTGATTATATCCTCGACCGGTCTGATTTCGAACTTCTGTGCCTTGTAAACCGGACAGAATTGACATCGGTTCCAGGGACAGTTTCTGGTTACCCTTATCAATAATGAATAGGCTTCACTAGGCGGCCTGATTGGGCCTAGCTCAAAGGAGTAGCCAGCTAATTTTTTTGTATCAATGCGATAATTTAAGTCCATGATATTTGCTTGTGTTTAATTTTAAACTTTATTGGACGAAATTTCCAATAATGGACTCTTAATTTATGAAATGCTAATATTTGATGAATTGGAAGCAGGTTTTTACATTTCAGATTAAGATAGTCCAAATGGTTAACCTCAACGAAGTCAAGTTAGTTTCCTTCGATGTCGAAGGTACGCTGGTAACGCCAGACTTTAGCTATGCTGTCTGGTTCGAAGCTATTCCTGAACGCTATGCTGAGAGGAAGGGTATTGATTTCGAGCTGGCTAGGAAGGCTATTGAAGAGGAATACCGGAAGGTGGGTGACCAGAGACTGGAATGGTACGATGTTCGATATTGGTTTAACAAGCTTGGTTTGGGCACGCCTGAACAAGTTTTGGAGAGGTGTGAGAGTAAAGTGCGCTACTATCCAGAGGTTAAAGAAGTGCTGGCATCATTAAGTGAACGATATAAACTCGTTGTAGCTTCTGGGTCAACGCGAGATTTTCTGCATCATCTTCTACAGGACATTGAGCCTTACTTTACCAGGATTTTTTCCTCGCTCACAGATTACAAACAGCTGAAGACATCTGAGTTCTACTTGAAAATGTGTCAGACAATGGAGATTAAGCCTGAGCAGGTAGTGCATGTTGGCGATAACTGGCAATTCGATTTCGTTGCTCCAAGTGAGGTAGGTATCCAAGCCTTCTACCTGGATAGGAAGCGACAAATGAAGTATAGGGAGTCTTTGGCTAACTTAGTTGAGTTGACAGACCAATTAACGGGATTAGAGTGATTGGGATTTCTCCGTGCAGAATTGTCGCTCACGTGTGGCTGGACACAGTAAGGGCAAGCCTCTAAATTTCATAGCCTTTCCACTTTAACTTGAGGGAGAAGCCTTTCTACGTCTTCCCGGCGGCAAAGCTCGGTACCTGGGGTTAAGGTGGTTGCTGTTCCTGCTGCTGCTGCCCATTGAGATGCTTTCTCAATCCTATGTCCCTGGCTTAGTTTTAGCACCAGTCCAGCGATAGCTGAGTCACCGGCACCTACAGTGCTACGAACCTCTACTTGAGGCGATGTCACCTTTAGAACCTTTTCCTTGGTGGCGACTATAAGCCCATCCTTGCCTCGGGAAATTGCCGCAACCTCGATGCCTTTGCTAACTAGAGCCTTCACCGCCTCAATAATTGATACTTCATCTCTTAACTGTATTTCGAGCAACTCCTCAGCTTCATGCACATTTGGCTTAATGACATTCGGTTTGGCCTTTATTCCCTCTTTCAGCCATTTATTATCCGAATCGAGCACGGTTTTTATGCCGTTCTCTTTAGCCTTCTCTATTAGTTGTCGGTAGATGTCAGCAGGTACTCCTGGAGGAACACTGCCAGCGAGTACCAGGAAATCAGGTTTTGATTTTATGCGTGTTATTTTGTCTATTAACTTTCTGAGTTCGTCTCTGGAAATATTAGGTCCTGGAGCATCAATTCTAGTTTGGCGGCGAGTTTCCGAATCAGTGATGATGAAGTTGCTCCTTATTTCTCCCTTGATTGGCGTGAAGTCGAAGGGAACCCCCTGTTGTCGAAGAAGATGCTTTAGTGCTTCGCCATCAAAGCCGCCTATGAAGCCGTAGGCGATTGTCTCACCACCGAGCTCGTGAATGACCCGAGAGACGTTGATTCCTTTGCCACCGGGGTCTCGGCGCAAGCTAGTCCAACGATTGGCTTCATCTACTACCAACTCTTCTACGGAAACTGTTTTGTCCAGGCTCGGATTCAAAGTCACCGTGGCAATCATTTTACCCTTTCCACTTTTAGTAGGTTGGTGCTGCCGGAAATGCCTATAGGTACGCCTCCGGTGATAATAACCAAATCACCATCATGCGCTAATCCGGTTCGTTTGGCTACCCTAGCACCTCGGGTGAATAACGCGGCTATTTTTGAAGGCTCGGGGATTTGGAAGGCGCGTACTCCCCAAGATAGTGACAATTGCCTCTGGGTTATTTGACTAGGTGTAATAGCTAAGATTGGCACTTTTGGGCGGTATTTAGCCACACGTCGTGCGGTGCTTCCTGATGAAGTGAAGGCAATGATTGCTGCTGCCCCCAGTTGATGGGCAGTGTGGCAGGCAGCGTAACTTATAGCATCCTCTGTTTGAGGTTGGAGGTCTTTCCCTTTATTGGTCAGAATTTCTTCGTATGGTAAAGTAGCCTCCGCCTCCAGAGCAATCTGTGCCATCATAGATACAGCTTCTACCGGATAGTTACCAACAGCGGTTTCTTCTGATAGCATGACAGCGTCGGCACCGTTAAAGATAGCGTTTGCCACATCAGAAACCTCAGCACGGGTGGGACGTGGTGCATTTACCATCGACTCCAGCATCTGAGTGGCCACAATGACTGGCTTTCCCAAGCGGTTGCACTTCTGGATGATTTCCCTTTGAACTATGGGCACCCTTTGTATAGGAATCTCGATGCCAAGGTCGCCGCGGGCGACCATGGCGCCATCGGCGGCTTTCAGTATTTCATCTAGGTTGTCGAGAGCTTCGCGCCTCTCAATTTTTGCGATAAGCGCTGTGGTCTTTTTCCTTTTTTGTACAAAGTTTCTTACCTTGACAACATCGTTGGCCTCTCTAATAAAAGATAAAGCTACGAAGTCTACATTATGTTTCAAGCCAAACAGGAGATGATTCCAGCCCTCATCTGTAATTGTGGGGGCGTCCCAGTTTACGCCTGGGATATTTATACCTTTGTCATCACCAAGCTTGCCGCCAGTTACTACCTGGCAGGTGACTTCAGTTTTGCTTGTGGCTGCTACCTTTAGCTCTATGGCGCCATCATCGAGGAATATCATGTCGCCGGGCTTGACGATGCTTGGCAGGTAGGTCAAGTCTACGGATACTCTATGTTCGTCTCCTAAAATTCCTTTCGTGGTGAGGATGAAATCGGCGTTTTCTTTAAGTTCAATGCTGCCTCTTTTCAGTTTGCCGGTTCTATTTTTGGGCCCAGGCAAGTCTTGCATTATAGCTAGTGGTACGCCGGCTTGTTTAGCTGCTTGTCGAAGAGTTTTTATGTAACTCGCGTGCTCCTTATGGGTGCCGTGGGAGAAGTTGATTCTAGCTACATCCATGCCAGCTTGAAGTAGCTCTTTTATCATCGGGGCTAAGCTGGTATTCGGCCCGATGGTGCAGACTATTTTCGTCCTACGGTATGGATTATATGTGATATCGAGAGACATTCTACCTTTTCAGTACTTCATATACCAGTTCTCTGGGACCACAGCTAATTCATGGGCCTCAATGTTAAGTTTGCGATACCAGGGAACTGCATATTTTGTAGCTATCTCGGCTAACTCCTTTAGCCTGTCAGCCGCAGTTGTTGATAAGAATTTTACTCGTTCCTTCTTGTCTGTAAAATGTATAGCTTCTTGCCAGATAGCGCGCCCGCCAAGGAATCCAGAAGCACCTGCCTGACAAGCGATTTCCACTTCATTTCGAAATGTTTCATAATCCACGCCTGCGCTTAATATAACCCAGGGTACCTGGGAAGCCTCGTCCAACTGCCGGCAGAACTGTAGAAGTTTTGCCCTGCTTGTTTCATACTTCAGGTCGACAGGAAATTCTGCTTTAAGTACGTCAATTGGCAAAGACGAAATCTGGCGGGCGGTTTCAATCACCAAACCTGGTTTACGAGCAGCGAATTCGGGTGTTCCGGTATCTTCCCCCTTTGTTGGGTATGTTTTCGGTTCAACGAGGAAAGGAATGTCGTACTTTAGGCATTCTTCTGCCACTGTCTGTATCGTTTTTAATTGGGTATTGGCAATTTCAGTCAAATCGGGTCGGTAATAGACCAGGAGCTTAACCGCTGAGGCACCCATGCGTTTGATTTTTTCTATGCTCCAGCCATTGAGTAAGGTGGTTATTCGTCCTCGTGGTTCACTTTTGTAGCCAGTAGCTTCGATGCTGACCAGCAACCCAGTGTGCCCGGGGAGGACTCCTCCAGAGATGCACTGGGCGGCACCGT
Source organism: uncultured Chloroflexia bacterium (assembly GCA_963754385.1). Classification (GTDB taxonomy): domain Bacteria; phylum Chloroflexota; class Dehalococcoidia; order GIF9; family UBA5629; genus 9FT-COMBO-48-23. The sequence goes on from CAVWGE010000004.1 coordinate 93,128, forward strand.
AATTAGGGTCTAGCAAAACGGCACTGGCGTGGGTGGCTAAAGCAGCACATAATTCCAGCTTATGTTCAACAATTTCTTGATAATCAACCTCATCATCAAGCTGCTCTTTTTCAATCATGGTTTTGAGGGAGCCTCTATGGTCCATGGCGCAGATTATGAAGATTCCTTCAGGTGTCGAAATCTGCTGCAAACCCCTGATCTTGCCAATATCTAGCTTACTCATTCTGCTTTATTCCCATTTGTGACTTCATGTGGTAAGAATATAGCCTTTCGCTCTTTGAAAAGCAAGTTCGAGTGTATAGTGAAATACATGAGCAGTGGAAGATCGTTCGACAAGGCTGGAGTGAAGCCACAAGGAAACTCTATTGGGTGTTGTTTTTAGCCTGGCGCATGTAATCGCATAATCATCTTCCAGCTCATTTCTCTCCGTTGACCTCAAATTGTGGTAAAATAGATGAAATTCTTATATTTGGGGTCAATATGTCAATGCCATTGGTTAATGAGGAGAGGACTTTGAATGTGAACTCGATTGCTTGTGGCAAGTTAACCTGGATTTACATTGAGAAGCCGACCAAGCAGGATGTGGATTATTTGGCTCAGAGCTTCAACTTTCATATACTCAATCTAGACGACGTTTTGAGCCGGGTTCAACGTCCCAAAATTGATGAGTATCCAGACCACCTTTTTATCGTGCTTCATTTTCCTGTATACAACAAGGAGAATCGGGTGACCACACCCAGTGAGGTGGATATATTCATCGGCGAGACTTATGTGGTTACCATCCATAAGTCTGGTGATTTGAAGCCGTTGGCTAAATTTTTTAATGAGTGCCATGTTGACGAGGGGATATGTAACGCCTATATGAGCCGCAGTTCAGGTTTTCTCCTTTACCATATACTTGATAGATTGGTTAACTACTGCTTCCCAATTCTTGACAAGATAGTGGATAATGCTGAGAAGTTGGAAGACCTTATTTTTGCCAGGCCGGTTCCAGAGACGGTACATGAAATCATGATGATTCGACGGGACCTTATCTCTTTCCGTCGGGTTATTCACCCTCAAGTCAGTGTGGTTGAGATGTTGGAGAAGGAAGAATATCCATTCTTGAAAGAAGACCAGGAAATATATTTTGGCGATATTGCTGACCATATCCGCAAGATTTGGGATGGTCTGGAAGACTGCAAGGAAGTAGTGGATGGGTTGGCAGACACCAGCAACTGGCTGACCTCACATCGGATCCAGGAGGTAATGCGGGTGCTGACCATTGTCATGGCGGTTATGACGCCGCCTATGCTACTTGCCAGTATTTATGGCATGAACGTACATTTACCTGGTGGGACATCAGGTACGCCAGGGGTCAGTTTTTGGAGTTTTTGGGTAATAGTTTTAGTTATGGTTGGCATTAGTGCAGGTATGCTCTGGTTCTTCCGTCGTAGGCATTGGATTTAGGGTTGGCTTGGGTGCAAAGGCTTTCGCGATGACGGTTTCTCATAGATTTGTAGTAGTGGTAGCTCTCTTTGTCACCTGTCTCATTACGGCTAACATTATAGTTGTTAAGCAGATAAGCATTGGTGGCATAATCCTACCGGCGGCGATAATAATTTTCCCTCTGAGCTACATCATCGGTGATATTCTCACGGAGGTTTATGGTTATCAGCAGGCACGGCGTGTAATCTGGCTGGGCTTTTTATGTAATTTAGTCGTGGTGTTGGCTATCTGGGTCGGTGGGAAATTATCTCCGGCACCGGTTTTTGAGGCGCAGGCAGCTTATGAGCGCATTTTAGGTAGTACCCCTCGCTTTTTGTTAGCTTCCTTCGTAGCTTATCTCGCTGGCGAGTTTACCAATTCCTTCGTCCTGGCCAGGATGAAGATACTGACCAAGGGTCGGTGGCTGTGGACTAGAACCATCGGTTCTACTTTGGTAGGGCAGGGTGTCGATACCTTGGTGTTTCTGCCCATAGCTTTTTTAGGCACGCTGCCAATTTCTGTGCTGGGTATTATGATCTTAAGCCATTGGCTGGTGAAGTCCGCCTATGAAGTCATAGCTACCCCGTTAACTTATGTCGTCGTAGGTTATTTGAAGAGAAAAGAAGGCGTTGATGTCTACGACTATGGGATTGATTTCAATCCTCTAAGGGTAATTTAGCAACTGGGTTGAATAAGCTGTGGAGATTAAGTTTATCGTTGACAATAATGTTGGTAAGCTAGCGAAGTGGTTGAGGATAATGGGCTACGATGCTTTGTTTTTTAAGGAGGAAGATGATGGCAAAATGGTCAAAGTTGCCTTGGCGCAAAACAGGGTGATTTTGACTAAAGATACGCAGATTATGAGACGGCGGCTGGTAACCAGTGGCAGACTTAAGGCTATCCTCATTAAAGATGATGAACCTAGGTCTCAGTTGCGGCAGATTGCTGATACTTTAGGTTTAGACTACCAGTTTAGGCCATTCTCTGTCTGTCTCGAGTGTAATCAAAGCCTGGTGGAGAGGAATAAAGACGAGGTGCGTGATTTAGTCCCGTCTCACGTTTTTGAGACTCAGAGCTTGTATATGGAGTGTCCGTCCTGTCATCGTATCTACTGGCGGGGAACACATTGGCAGGCAATGAGCCGAGAGCTGGAGATGTTCACGGCGCAAAAGTAATATCGGAGGGAGGCGGTTTGAAATTATGAAAGTTGTTACTGCGGAGCAAATGCGGGAGATTGACCGCAGTGCTGCTAGCATCGGTTTGACTACCGAAGCGTTGATGGAGAATGCCGGGCGGGCTGTGGCCGAGGAGACAAAGAAGCTTATTGGCAATGTCATGGGCAAGCATATCTTGGTCATAGTTGGTCCGGGTAATAACGGTGGTGATGGACTGGTGGCAGGCCGTTACCTTGATGATTGGGGGGCTGAGGTTAGTCTTTATTTGTGTAGCCAGCGCCTAGCCGGTGACAAGAACCTGGCGCTAGCTCATGAGCACGATATAGGCACTATTCAAGCTGACCAAGATAAGGATTTCGCTAGATTGGACAGTCTCTTAGGTTCTTCCGAAGTAGTAATCGATGCTGTCTTCGGCACGGGTAGAAGTCGAGCTGTTGATGGTGTGTTTAAGGAAGTGCTGACCAGGGTGATAAAGTCTAAGCAAGTAAATCCCAAGCTCTTGGTTATTGCCGTGGATATGCCTTCAGGGCTTGATTCTGATACCGGAGATGTTGACCCGAATTGTATCTATGCTGATGCCACTGTTACTTTGGGTTATCCCAAGCCTGGCTTATTTAACTTTCCTGGTGCCGGAAGAGCTGGGGGGGTTATTGTAGCTGATATCGGCATACCACCAAGTCTAGCCGAAAATATACCGACCGAGCTAATCACCGAAGACTGGGTTAAATCAGTGTTGCCTAAACGTCCTCTTGGTGCTAATAAGGGGAGCTTTGGCAAAGTGCTGGTAGTTGCTGGCTCGATTAATTATATCGGAGCTGCTTATCTTGCTTGCATGGGGGCGGCTAGAGTGGGGGCTGGCTTGGTAACCCTGTCTACTGCTTCAAGCCTTCAGTCGATTTTAGCGGCAAAACTAACTGAAGTAACTTATGCCCCCCTCCCGGAGAGTGAAGCCGGGATAATCGCTTCTAAAGCAGTGTCTGTTCTAAAAGAGTTGTTGCCGGGCTATGAAGTTTTGCTTATGGGGTGTGGGCTGGGGCAAAAGTCACAGGTTGTAGAATTCATCAGGTCTACTCTCTTTGGTTTGGCACAAAGTTCTTCTCCAGCTTTGGTTCTTGATGCTGACGCCCTGAACACTTTGGCCCAGCTACCAAATTGGTGGCAGAAGCTAAATCAGGATGCTATACTTACGCCACATCATGGTGAGATGGCCAGACTTATTGGAGTTTCGGTAGAGGAGGTGCAAGAGCAGCGTTTGGAAATTGCTCGGAAAGCAGCTACGGAGTGGCGAAAAGTGGTAGTGCTTAAGGGAGCATACACTGTTGTGGCGGCATCTGATGGCCGAGTTAGAATCAGCCAAATAGCTAATCCGGGATTAGCCTCAGCGGGCACTGGCGATGTTCTTACCGGTACAATTGCTGGATTGGTGGCTCAAGGCTTACCCCTTTTCGATGCTGCAGCGTGTGGGGTCTATCTTCACGGTGAGGCTGGGGAGGTAGTGAGGCGCGAGATGGGGGATGCAGGTATGTTGGCTAGTGACCTTTTGCCAGCTTTGCCTAAGGTAATAATGAGACTTAAACAGGGAGAGACATCTTGAAGTTTGGTGAGTGTCATGCTATTAACCGTTGATATTGGCAATACTAATATTAATATAGGTGTTTTCGATGGTAGCAAGTTGAAGGGCACGTGGAAAGTAGCCACCGGAGTTCATCGCATGCCCGATGAGTATGCCAGTCTGCTGCTTAATCTTTTTGATCGTCAGGGTATAGATGCTTCACAGATCACCGGTGCAATACTATGTAGTGTTGTTCCTCCATTGGTAGGTGTTTTTGAAGAAGTCTGCCGTCGCTATCTAAAAGTTTTGCCTTTGGTTGTTGAGTCTGGAGTTAAGACAGGGGTAAGAATTTGTCTTGATAACCCCAGGGAAGTTGGCGCTGACAGGGTAGTGAATGCGGTGGCGGCTCACCAGATGTACGGCGGTTCGGTAATTGTCATTGACCTTGGCACTGCCACTACTTTTGATGCTGTTTCTGAAGATGGAGATTATTTGGGCGGAGCCATTGCACCAGGGATTGCTATTGCTACCGAGGCTTTGTTTACTCGGACTGCTGCGTTGCCTCGGGTGGAATTGACTCATCCTAAGCGTGCTGTGGGCAGGAGCACCGTGGCGGCTATGCAGTCGGGGATAGTTTTCGGTTATGCCGGGTTAATCGAGGGCATAGTGACTCGGATTCAACAGGAGATGGGAGGTAAGGCGAAGGTGGTGGCTACTGGAGGCTATGCTGAACTTTTAGCTCGGGAAACACCGGTAATCGAGGTGGTAAATCCTGACCTGACGCTCATAGGCTTGCGCCTGATTTACGAAATGAATAAGGTCAAGGATTAGTATATGGAGATGAAGGATAAGACTGTAGTGTTGGGAGTAACCGGCAGCATTGCTGCTTATAAGGCTGCTGAATTGGCCAGCCATCTGACTCAGGCGGGGGCTAAAGTCGAGGTTATTATGACCGAAGCAGCCACCGAGTTTATAGCTCCACTTACTTTCCGTAATATCACAGGCAGGACTGTGGTCACCGAGATGTTTGAGTTAGCTTCCGAATACAGTGTGGAGCACGTAGCTTTGGCAGAGGCTGCTGATGTGGTGGTTATAGCTCCAGCTACAGCGAATATCATTGCCAAGATAGCCGCTGGCATTGCTGATGATATGCTCTGCTGTACTGTGCTGGCAACAAAGGCGCCGGTTATCTTAGCTCCAGCAATGCATGCGGCTATGTATGAGAACTCGGTAACTCAGGATAATTTGGCCAAGCTGAAGGTTCGTGGTTTCACCGTAATCGGCCCTGCTTATGGTCGGCTCGCCTCAGGTAGGGTGGGCCTGGGACGCCTGGTTGATGTAAACGAGGTTCTAGGCACTATCTGTCAGGTGTTAGGCAGAAGCGGTGACCTGGCTGGCAAGCGGATTGTAGTCACTGCCGGTGGTACCCAGGAGCCGGTTGACCCGGTTCGGTGCTTGACTAACCGCTCTTCGGGAAAGATGGGTTATGCGCTGGCTGAAGCCGCCAGGGACCGTGGTGCTCAGGTAACGCTGGTTAGTGCACCGAGTTTTCTTCCAAAACCGATTGGTATGAATGTGGTGAGTGTTGGCACGGCTCAGGAGATGTATGAGGCGGTAAAGAAGGCTGTGACTAAAGCTGATGCTTTGATTATGGCAGCAGCAGTGGCTGATTACCGTCCCAAGAAGGTCTCTAAGGGCAAGATTAAGCGGGAACGAGCTTCTAGCTTGACGCTGGAACTGGAGAGGACACCCGATATCCTTGGAGAGGTGAAAGGGAAGTTCCTCAAGGTTGGTTTTGCTGCCGAAAGTGAGGATTTAGTAGCCAATGCGAGGAAGAAGCTACGGGAGAAGCGGCTTGACCTTATCATTGCCAATGACATTACGGCTAAGGTTAGCGGCATTGGCGCAGATACCAACCAGGTAGTGATAATCGACCGTAAAGGTGAAGTTGAGGAATTACCTCTTTTGCCCAAGAGGGAAGTGGCGGATAGAATTCTGGATAGGGTAGCCCAGTTTTTGGGCAAGAAATAGTTGTAGTTTAGGGTTTTGGAGTTGGTGTGGTGGGCGACCCTGAGGGGTCGCATTGCTTTATAGCTGGGGTTGTTTGATATGTCTGAAATTCCAAAGGCTTACGAGCCGGGTGAAGTTGAACAGAAGTGGTATCGCTTCTGGATGGAGCATGGCTATTTTACTCCGAAGGTAGACCACGAAAAAAAGCCCTTCGTCATTATTATGCCGCCGCCTAATGTTACCGGCGAGCTTCATTTAGGGCATGCTCTGACGGCTACGGTGGAGGACATTATGATAAGGTGGCACCGGATGAAAGGCGAGTCTGCCTTGTGGTTGCCTGGAGTAGACCACGCTGGCATTGCCACCCAGGTAATAGTAGAACAGAAGCTGGCTGACGAGGGACTTGACCGGCACAAGCTGGGTAGAGAAAAGTTCATTGAGCGCATCTGGGAATGGGTGAAGAAGTCACGGCAGTCAATTACTTTTCAGCATCAGCGGTTGGGGGCTTCCTGCGATTGGACTCGAGAGCGCTTTACTCTTGATGAGGGGCCAAGCCGGGCAGTACGGACCGCCTTTGTCCGGCTATACAACAAAGGGCTGATTTATCAAGGGGAGCGAATTATAAACTGGTGTCCCCGTTGCCAAACAGCTCTTTCTGATTTGGAGGTCCAGCATAAAGACATAACCGGAAATCTCTATTATCTTCGCTATCCGATGGCCGAAGGTGATGGCTTTGTCACCGTGGCGACTACACGACCTGAAACTTATCTCGGTGATACTGCTGTGGCGGTGAATCCCGATGACAAGCGTTTCAAGGCTTTGGTGGGCAAAAAGGTCGTGCTTCCGGTCATCGGCAGGGTGATTTCTATTATTGCTGATAGCGCTGTTGACCCTACATTCGGTACCGGTGCAGTCAAGATTACACCAGGCCATGACCCCGTGGACTTCGAAATGTCGGAGCGACAACATTTGCCGATAATAAGGATATTGAATCCTGATGCGACCATGAACGAGCAAGCTGGCCCTTATGCTGGACTTGACCGCTTTGTCTGTCGGCAGAAGGTATTGGCCGACTTTGAAAAGGCCGGGCTGCTGGAGAAGATTGAGCAGCATCATCACTCAGTTGGGCATTGCGGTCGTTGTCAGACGATGGTGGAACCTGAGGTTAGCAAACAATGGTTTGTAAAAGTAGCGCCGCTGGCTGAGGCAGCGATCAAGGCTGTCACCGATGGTCGAATTGCCATAGTTCCGGAGCGCTTTACCAAGGTCTATCTCAACTGGATGGAGAATATACGTGACTGGTGCATTAGCCGGCAGTTGTGGTGGGGACATCGAATTCCGGTGTGGTATTGTCAGAAATGCGGTGAACTGACAGTAGCTGTTGACGAGCCTTCAACCTGTAGCCATTGTGGCTCCAAAGATATCGTTCAGGACCCTGATGTGCTGGATACGTGGTTTAGCTCGGCACTTTGGCCGCATTCGGCTTTGGGCTGGCCAGAGGATACTGAGGACTTGAGGTATTTCTATCCCACGTCGGTTATGGAGACCGGCTATGACATATTGTTCTTCTGGGTTGCTAGGATGATTATGATGGGGCTGGAAGATACTGGAAATATTCCTTTTCACACTGTCTATCTGCACGGACTGATTCGGGACGAGAAAGGCGAAAAAATGAGCAAGATGCGGGGGAATGTCCTGAATCCCACCGATGCCATAGAGGAATATGGCACTGATGCCCTCCGTTTTGCCGTAACCACCGGCACTTCTCCGGGAAATGATATCAATCTTGGACCGCATAGATTGGAGGCTGGGCGTAACTTTGCTAACAAGATGTGGAATGCTGCCAGATTTATCTTCCAAAGCCTCGAAGCCAATCCAATAAAAAGTGGAATATTAGCGAAGTTAATGACAAAACGCCCAGGACCGATAGAGGACCGCTGGATTCTGAGTCGGCTTAATCACCTTGTTTCAAATGTGGATGAGTTGATGTCCAATTTCCAGTTTGGTGAGACTGAGCGGCAGCTCCATGACTTTTTCTGGGGTGAGTTTTGCGATTGGTACATTGAGATAGCCAAAATTCGCCTATCCCGGTCTGATTTTTCACCTTTGCCTGTATTGGCCATCGTTCTGGAGACGACTCTGCGCCTTCTCCATCCTTTTATGCCGTTCATCACCGAGGAACTGTGGCAGAGTTTAAAGCAGCATTTGCCTGAAGGTAGCCTTGATTTAGATTCCATCATTATCGCACCATATCCAGTTGCCGATGAGAAAGCCATTGATATTGAGGCTGAGCAGGTGATGGAATCAGTTATAGAAATTATTCGCTCCATACGTAATGCGCGGGCTGAACATAAGGTGGCTGCAAGCAAATGGATTGAGGCCCGTGTCTATGCCCAAGAGCTTCAGGCAGCTATATCTTTGCAGTCTGAGGCTATAGAGACCTTAGCCAAAGCCAGGCCGCTGGATATTTTGAATCGCAACCAGCGGCGAGCAAAAGATGAGAAAGCTCTGGTTCTGGTGTTGAAGGAAGCCGAGGTGGTTTTACCCTGGGCAGGCATGGTTGACCTGGCTGTCGAGAGGCAACGTTTGGAAGGCGAAATCAGTATAGTTGAGAGGGAAATCATTCGCCTGGAGCAGAGGCTGAAAGATGCGGCTTTTGTGGCTAAGGCACCAGCAGAGGTTGTGGACAAAGAGCGAGGTAAGCTTCAAGCATTCAAAGACAAGCTGGTGAGGTTGAGGCAGGAGCTGGCTCAAATCAGCTAGAAGCCGCACACGCTATAAATTCTAAAACCCAAGACCCAAACAAATTCAAATTACCAAAAATTAAGGGAGTAGACAATGGAGATTAAAGTAGCAAATTTTGAAGAGAAATTTTCTAAATTCAGCGAACGGTTTTCACCTAAGATTATTGCACAAATGAACGATTATCACTTCAAATTGACCAGGTCCTTTGGCGATTTTGTCTGGCACAAGCATCTCGAAACAGACGAAACATTTATTGTGATTGATGGTAATTTTCAGATCGATTTAAGGGATAAATCCTTACATTTGAAGGCAGGAGACATGGTTGTTATTCCAAAGGGGGTTGAGCATAAACCCTATGCTAAAGAAGAATGCAAGGTATTGCTTATTGAACCGGCCGGTACTCTGAATACCGGCGACGCTGGTGGAGAATTGACAAAAACCGATTTAGAATGGATTTGAAGCGTTGGGATTTGGGGATGGGTATTTAAAATGGTATCAGCAATACTCCTGGCCGCCGGTCAGTCAAAGCGCATGGGTAAGCTGAAGCAACTAATGCCTTTTGGACAGAGTACCATTGTGGAACAAGCCGTTGACAATCTCCTGGGTTCGACAGTAGACGAGGTCATTGTGGTGGTGGGATATAAGGCTGAAGATGTTATAAATGCCATAGCTGCCAAGCCGGTTAAGGTGGCCATAAATCCAGATTACGAGCATGGGATGAGTACATCTATAATGGCCGGACTGAACCTGGTTCACAGCGGAGTCCAAGGAGTTATGCTCGCCCTGGGCGACCAGCCGCTCGTAGATAGCCAAACTATCAATAGATTGATAGAGGAATTCTATAACCATGATAAAGGGATTGCCGTCCCAACCTACCAGGGCAGGAGAGGACACCCGATTATCTTTGCTATCAGGTATAAAAAGCAACTGCTAAAACTGAGTGGTGATGTGGGGGGAAGGCAAATAATCAAAGAACATCCCGACGATGTCCTCGAGATAGCGGTTAATTCTGAAAACGTTATTGCTGATTTTGATACCACAGGTGATTATCAGGCCTACGTTGGCTAATTTTATTATCCAGCGACATCGCCTGACTGTTACTCCAAATTTTTACTTACACAGTCTGTCACAAAATTTATCGCCACTTGACAAAAGTGCAATATCGTCTATAATATAGCCTCGGCCGCTTTTTCTGGGATAAAGCACACATGACTGAGACCAAGACATCAAGCTTTATAGCCAAAAAGCCTTCGCGCTTTTCCCGCCGCCCGCAGCCAGGCTATGGAGTGAGAGGCAGAATATGGATGGAGAAGGACGGCGAGTTGTATATGGGATGGGGCAGAGCAATGCTGCTGGAGCGCATTGAGGAGCTTGGCTCGATAGCAGCGGCAGCTCGCTCAATGAGATTAGGTTACCGTAATGCCTGGCTCTGGATAGAGTCAATGAACCGTCTGGCGCCGTCCCCTCTGATTGAAATAACCACCGGTGGGGCTGGTGGACGTCATGCCAGATTAACCGAGGAAGGGCGTAAGGCCATCAGTGAGTATAAGGGGTTACGTGCCAGGTTTCAAGAGTTCCTCAGAGAGAAGTGAAGATAATTATTTTTTTGACAATAGATATATCATTGTCGATATAACAATTATCGCCTTCTATTCGCACCGAGGATATCTCTAGATTAACGATGAGGCTAATCGATTGAAAGGAGGAAAGAGTAGAAATAATACCAAAATAGAAACGAATTAAGCCAACCGAAGCTATTTAAAAAAGAAAGAGGAATAAAATCAATGAAGAAGTTGTTGTTTTTGCTTTTGGTGGGAATACTGGGTGTCATCCCTTTCTGTGGATGCATTCCAAAACAACAAGGGGAGGCACCTATCGGCATGGCGGTCGAGTTCAATGACCATGCTGCAAGTGCTTATATTGCCAAAGATAAGGGCTGGTTTGAGGAAGAAGGGCTGAAGCTAACTACCTACGAAAGCTATGTAACCGGAATGGCTCTTGCCGCTGCTTTGGCTCGAGGTGATATTCAGGTTGCCGATATCTGCCTGGTGCCAGCCATAAATGCTTATGCCAATGCCGGTGTGCCGATAAAGGTCGTGGCCGGTACGCATAAGTATGGTTATGGCTTGGTGGTTAATCCTGAAAAGATAAAGACTGTCAATGACTTGGAAAAGCCTGGTATTCGCATTGGATGCGTCCAAGTGGGCGGAGCAGCGGATGTAGTCCTACATAAGACGATAGATAAGTATGGTCTTGATGAAGAGAAAGTATTAAATAACGTTCAGCGGATGAATCCACCGAAGGAAGTTATGGCTATCGAGACGGGACAGCTAGATGCGGTTTTCCTTCCCGAGCACTGGGCTACTATGGCTGAAGAGTTTGGCTTTAACATGCTGCTGATGAGTCAGGATGTCTGGCCTGAGATGCAGGGTAGTGTCCTGGTAGTTAAAGATGACCTGATAAACAGCCATCCTGATGTAGTAAGAAAGCTAGTAGAGGTAACCCAGAGGGCAACGGAGTGGGGTAACCAGCACCCTCAGGAGGCAGCCGAGATTATGACCAGGCAATTGCAAGCCGCTGGAGGTGAGGTCTTCCCGGCTGAAACAGTGGATGTGGTTGGCAAATTGGAAATCACCCCTGAAATGTTGCTAAAATCTATGAGCCGGCTGGAATATACCACTAGTATTGACCCCAAAATGGTTCAGGCGACCATAGACTACGTCACCGGGCTGGGCTATATAAAAAGCAGCTTTAACGCTGATGACATTCTGGATTTGAGATTCCTTGAAGGTAAATAGTGCTTAAGAAATTTATACCCGGGTGGGGAGTACTGCCTATAGTAGTATTTTTGGCTATATGGGAAATAGTCGCTCGCCTAAATCTAGTCCCAGGGCAGTTCTTCTTTCCCCCTTTCTCCACTGTGGTAATGGAGTTTTACCACCTGACAGCTAACGGAGTGCTGGGGGATAATTTCCTCGCCAGCCTGGTAAGGGTTCTGATTGGCTTCAGCGCCGGCTCCGTGGCTGGTGTGGCCGTGGGCATGGTGATGGGGTGGAGAGAGGGCATCAATAAGACATTGCACCCCATAATTAGCCTTTTCTACCCCATCCCTGCTATCGGCTGGCTGCCGCTGCTTATGCTGTGGATAGGCATAAATGAGATGTTGCCGATTACCATAATATTCATCTGTTCCTTTTTCCCTGTCCTCTATAATACAATAACCGGCATCAGAAACGTGGATAAAGATTATATCCACGCAGCAAGAACATTGGGGGCATCTGATGCCAGAATTTTAGCTACGGTGGTTATGCCTCTAGCGCTACCTAATATTTTTACAGGGTTGAGGTTGGAAGCCGGAATGGCGTGGCGGGTGATAGTGGCCGCTGAGATGGTGGCTATACCCACTGGGATTGGCGCTTTGCTCATGAGGGCTGAAAGCTTAATCAGAATAGACATCATCATCGTGTGTTTGATAGTATTGGCGGTGATGTGTCTTGCTTTTGAGAGATTCTTTGGATATCTGGAAGACAAGATGACTGCGAAGTGGAGATGATATGCCGTCTATCACCCTCAAGAACATAAGCAAATATGTATGCCAGTCTGTGAATCTGGAGATATTCGATAAAGAACTGCTGGTATTGCTGGGGCCAAATGGAGCTGGAAAAACTACCTTAATCAATATAATCGCCGGATTAACAGATTACAGGGGGTCGGTTTTCTTTGATGGTGTGCCAGCGGATAAACTGCCAGCCAACAAGAGAGGTGTAGGTTACTTGTTTCAGGATTTGGCTCTGTTTCCCCACCTTGATGTCGCTGCCAATATAGGCTATGGCTTGATGTCCCGGCAGCAACCGCGAGAGCGAGTAGACGCTAGAGTAAATGAGCTATTACAAATGATGAAGATAAAGCACCTCTCGGCGCGTTATCCTAAGCACCTGAGTGGTGGTGAAAAACAACGAGTGGCGCTGGCCAGGGCTTTGGCCCTCTCACCGAAGGTATTGCTTCTGGACGAACCGTTATCCAGCCTTGATGTGCAAACCGCCAAGTACTTAAGAACTGAGTTAAGGCAGATTCAACGGAAGCTGGGGATCACAGCTGTCTATGTAACCCATGACCTCCAGGAGGCTGAGGAGATGGCAGATAGAATAGCTGTTATCCAGAATGGCTATCTGGAACAGGTAAGTAGCCCGGAAGAGGTATTCTTCTATCCCAAGAATGAAAAAGTCTCTGATTTTATCGGTGCACCGAATATTTTGGACTGCGAATACTGCCGTAGTTTGGGGAAGGGGGTCATGGAGGTTGGTTGCGGCGGCATACCGATAATTGTTCCCCATGATGGAAATTCAGTTCAGAGAATTGCCCTATTCCCTCACGATATATATATATCCGAAACTAAACCACCGGGCCCAGAGGTCAACCGATTCAGGGGGACTATAATCGACATCACGCCCGCCGACGATGCGGTTAGAATCAAGCTCAAGGTGGGGGCGATCTGCCTGCTGGCTGAGATTCCCCATCATATTTTTGGAGATATGAATCTAGCAGTAGGCAAAGAGGTTTTCTTGATACTAAAACTGAGAAGGATAAGGGTTTATGAAAACAAAAATCTATGACATTATCAAGAAGGAATTCGCCAGAATTGTGAAGGATAACGCACTTGAGGGGGAGGTGGTAATTAAAGCCGCCGTGCTTTCCCCAGAGGAGGCTATTGGCAACCCGGAGGACAGGGACTACCCGCTGATAGTGGGAAAGGAGCGCATGATGCAGGCTGAATTCAGAGGCGCTCTCGGGCAGGCATTCACTGATATGTACGGTAACTTCAGTGGCAGACTGTCCGAAGTAGTAGCTATGGAGTTAAAAGATAACTTCCGTAGAGCCATATTCATCTCCAGCCTTAATGCTGTGATGAGATACCTGGAGTTAGTAACCAAGACAACGCACTGCAAGAACGACGAACCCAGACTGTGCGGCTATGAGCTAGCAAAATATATAGAGGAAAACTATGGACATCCCAAGGTAGCTATGGTTGGACTTCAGCCCCGGATAGTTGAGGCGTTGTCCAAAAGTTTTGAGCTGAGGGTAACCGATATGGACCAGGCCAATATCGGCACCGAAAAATTCGGGTGCACAATTCATGGCCCCCAAATGACAGAAGAGAACCTTGAATGGTGTGATGTCGCCTTAGTAACTGGCACTACCGTAGTGAATAATACCATTGACCAGTTTACGATATCCAAGCCAGTGATTTATTATGGTGTTACCATATCTGGAGCGGCAAAGCTGCTCGGCCTAAACCATTTCTGCTACTTTGGCCATTAGGAGGACGCGTGAACATTATTGACGATTTGATTTCTAGCTTGAGTGGAGACAGTTTGGTGCGTGAAGTTTATACCTGTGTCTTCTGGACTGCAGTAGTAAGCAAGCATTGCGGATTGTCGTCTACTTTTCGGGACGAGCATCCACATCACGGAATGGTGAGAGGAGTAGGAGACTTGAGGAATAAGTCAGCATTAGAGTTAGCCGAATATGCTAAATCAGACAATCTTCTGGAAGCGTCTATTGGAATGGCGACCATAAACTCGCTAATTGATATAGATGAAACCAAATGCGATGCCGAAAATGCCTTGGATGTCTTGATAGAGAAAGGAGAGGGTAAGGATATAGCCGTGGTAGGTCACTTCCCCTGGATTCCAAAATTGCGGCAAGTAGCCAGAAAACTTTGGGTACTGGAGCAAAGACCCCAGGCTGGCGATTTGCCTGCTGAAGCCGCCGAAGACATACTTCCAAAAGCTGACGTCGTTGCCATTACCGGCACTTCGCTGATAAATCATACCGCAGAGAAGCTGCTGGGCTTAGCCAGAGGTAGCTTTGTTGTTATGGTGGGTCCTACCAGTCCTCTGTTACCGGTCCTGTTCGACTGGGGCGTGCATGTTGTCAGTGGGACAAAGGTGGTTGAACCGGAGAAAGTGCTCCGCTCCATCAGTGAAGGTGCTATTTTCCCGCAGGTGCAGGGAGTAAAACTAATGAACATGCGTAATCGACGATGACTAAGAAGCTAAACGAGTTGACAGTTTTGATTAAGGGTGGTGGGGAGGTAGCCAGTGGGGTAGCTCACAGATTATTCCGTGCCCATTTTAAGGTTTGCCTGACTGAGGCACCTCATCCCCAGGCAGTTAGTCGAGGAGTGTCTTTTTCCGAAGCCGTATATGATGGCGATAAGGAAGTTGAAGGTGTAGTAGCCAAACTGGTCAAATCTGCCGGTGAGATACCCACGGTGTGGAAGGAGAACAAGTTGCCGATCATAGTTGACCCGGAGGCGGCGATTAAGGATATCATCCACCCTAGCATATTGATTGACGCCATAATGGCCAAAAGAAACCTGGGGACAAGACTTACTGATGCTGCTTTAGTAATTGGGCTTGGTCCCGGCTTTCAAGCAGGCAAAGATGTCCACCTGGTAGTGGAGACCAACAATAGTGAGAGGCTGGGCGAAGTAATCTTTGCCGGGGAAGCAGAAAAAAACACGGGGGTTCCCATTGCCATAGACGGTTTGACTTCTGAGAGGGTGCTGCATTCTACCGAGGAAGGCCTATTTGTGACCGAAAGAGAAATAGGAGAGCAGGTTACCGCCGGTGAAGTGATTGCTTCGGTAGGAGGGCAAGCGATTAAAGCACCGATTAGTGGCATAGTCAGAGCGCTGCTCAGGAGTGGAATACAAGTAAAAGAAGGGACCAAGCTAGTCGAAATAGACCAGGTGGCAAGCAAAGAAATCTGTTACAGCATCAGAGCCAGGGTGAGAGCAATAGCTGGAGGGGTTCTGGAGGCGATATTAATCCGGTTCAATGTTTAGTTATGACTCTAAAGGAAGCCTTAGATATCAGGCCCGGTGAAGTAATAAGTCTGGTCGGTGGTGGGGGTAAAACAACCCTCATGTTTGCCCTGGCCCGGGAACTAGCTTCGGGTGGCGATTGCGTCGTCACCACTACCACTACTAAGATTCTTGAACCATCATCTTCTGAAACGCCGCTTCTTCTTCTGGAAAGGGATGATGAGGAATTGATGAGATTGCTTCTCGACAATTTGGACAAGCATAGACATATTACTCTAGCTAGTGGGAAGTTGGCTTCGGGGAAGTTGAATGGAATCAGCCCGGAGTTTGTAGTCAAGTTAGCTGGATTGAGCCAGGTATCTTACATTGTAGTAGAAGCGGACGGGGCAGCTCATAGGTCCTTGAAGGCGCCGAATCCAACCGAGCCGGTAATCCCGCTTAACACGTCTCTAGTCATACCTGTGGTAGGGGTCGACGCCGTAGGCTGCCGGCTGACTGAAGAAGATGTTTTCAGGCCCGAAATCGTCTCCAATTTGCTCAGGTTGCCGTTAGGTGAGGTTATCTCACCAGATGCCATTGCTTTTCTTCTAACTCATCACCAAGGTATAATTAAGGGAAGTCCTGAGGGGGCCAGAATTGCCCCTTTCATTAATAAGGTGGACCTGGACGAAGGTTTATCGAAAGGGAGGAACCTGGCTGATAAGATTCTGGCAATGAGACATCCTCAGATTGAGCGGGTTGTGCTGGGGCAAGCTCAATCACCAGAGCCAGTGGTAGAGGTTATTTCACAAAGGGTTATTTGCTGAGCAAAGTTAACATTTTGGGGGTATTAGATGCTCGAGATTTATCAGGAATTGGCCAACATAGCCGCAAAGGGGGAACGGGCGGTATTAGCCACTGTTATCTCCAGTCGAGGCTCAGTACCACGGAAAGCCGGGACAAAGATGATTATCAGGGAAGATAGTAGTCTTGTCGGCAGTATAGGTGGAGGCAACGTGGAACAAGCAGTCCAGGAAAAAGCTCTCGCCGTGATGAAATCAGGCGAACCGCAAATGATGCACCTTGACCTTACAGGCAGTGGTGAAGAGGCGTGGATGATTTGTGGCGGGCAATTGGATGTCTTCCTTGAGCCAATCCTGCCTGCAGAAACGCTATATCTCTTTGGTGCCGGACATCTGTCTCAGAGTACAGCAGCGGTGGCTAAGATGCTGGGATTACGGGTAGTGGTCATAGACCCGCGTCCTGAGCACAACAATAATGAGCGATTTCCTAACGCTGATTCACTGGTAGTTGAAGAGTATGATATTGCTTTCTCTAAATTGAATGTGGACGAGAACAGTTATATTGTCATCTACACACCGGGGCATGTCAGCGATGAGAAGTGCTTACAATTTGCTGTTGGCACTGCGGCGAAGTATGTCGGGATGATTGGCAGTAAGAAGAAGGTCAAAGAGATCAAAGAGCGCCTACACAAAAAAGGAGTGTCTCAGCAGCAGTTGGATGGAGTTCATGCTCCGATTGGTCTGGAAATAAATGCCCAGACGCCGGAGGAGATAGCCGTCAGCATACTGGCTGAGCTAACAAAAGTTCGAAGGTCTGGGACTTAGTGGCAGCCCATAAAAGGGTATATACTGCATTATTTCATCAAGCCCTTATTCGAGGCAGGCATACATTTGGTTACTCAGACTAAAATCTGAATGTCTCGCCAGGCACTTTATAAGGCTTGCCGTACTTTAAGCCCTTTACCTCCTTGCCATCGATTATAGTCATATCTTCACCGACAACAGCAATGGCTTCACACTCAACTAAAATATGAGGGTGCCATAGCTGAACAACTTCAACAGCGGTCATTGTTGGAACGTGGTCTCCAAAGTATTTCTCAAAGATAGGTCCCATCAATCGTAAGTCCCACAAATGCCGGCAGAAGAAGTTCAATTTGACCACATCCTGCATGGTAGCACCTGCCACCTCTAGTACGTCCTTCGTATTCTGGAAGACCGTCTCAATCTGACCGAGAAAGTCACGCTTGTGGAGTATTCGATATTCTTTATCCCTGGCTACCTGCCCAGAGACATAAATGGTATTCCCTACCTTGATAGCGTGAGAGTAAGTCATACCCCTCCTCATTGGGGGCAGTTTGTCCGACAGAATCAGCTTTTTTTTACTCATTTTTTACCTCCAGAAAGTCGTATATTTTCGATGGCTTTGCCTGGCCTGCGTAGTCTTCTCACTCAGTATAACCTCTTAAGCTTTGTTGTAAGCCAGTGCACCATCTTTGCTTTATACTAATATTAATCAGGAATTGGCAACATAGCGCAAAGGGGGAACGGGCGGTATTAGCCACTGTTATCTCCAGTCGAGGCTCAGTACCACGGAAAGCCGGGACAAAGATGATTATCAGGGAAGATAGTAGTCTTGTCGGCAGTATAGGTGGAGGCAACGTGGAACAAGCAGTCCAGGAAAAAGCTCTCGCCGTGATGAAATCAGGCGAACCGCAAATGATGCACCTTGACCTTACAGGCAGTGGTGAAGAGGCGTGGATGATTTGTGGCGGGCAATTGGATGTCTTCCTTGAGCCAATCCTGCCTGCAGAAACGCTATATCTCTTTGGTGCCGGACATCTGTCTCAGAGTACAGCAGCGGTGGCTAAGATGCTGGGATTACGGGTAGTGGTCATAGACCCGCGTCCTGAGCACAACAATAATGAGCGATTTCCTAACGCTGATTCACTGGTAGTTGAAGAGTATGATATTGCTTTCTCTAAATTGAATGTGGACGAGAACAGTTATATTGTCATCTACACACCGGGGCATGTCAGCGATGAGAAGTGCTTACAATTTGCTGTTGGCACTGCGGCGAAGTATGTCGGGATGATTGGCAGTAAGAAGAAGGTCAAAGAGATCAAAGAGCGCCTACACAAAAAAGGAGTGTCTCAGCAGCAGTTGGATGGAGTTCATGCTCCGATTGGTCTGGAAATAAATGCCCAGACGCCGGAGGAGATAGCCGTCAGCATACTGGCTGAGCTAACAAAAGTTCGAAGGTCTGGGACTTAGTGGCAGCCCATAAAAGGGTATATACTGCATTATTTCATCAAGCCCTTATTCGAGGCAGGCATACATTTGGTTACTCAGACTAAAATCTGAATGTCTCGCCAGGCACTTTATAAGGCTTGCCGTACTTTAAGCCCTTTACCTCCTTGCCATCGATTATAGTCATATCTTCACCGACAACAGCAATGGCTTCACACTCAACTAAAATATGAGGGTGCCATAGCTGAACAACTTCAACAGCGGTCATTGTTGGAACGTGGTCTCCAAAGTATTTCTCAAAGATAGGTCCCATCAATCGTAAGTCCCACAAATGCCGGCAGAAGAAGTTCAATTTGACCACATCCTGCATGGTAGCACCTGCCACCTCTAGTACGTCCTTCGTATTCTGGAAGACCGTCTCAATCTGACCGAGAAAGTCACGCTTGTGGAGTATTCGATATTCTTTATCCCTGGCTACCTGCCCAGAGACATAAATGGTATTCCCTACCTTGATAGCGTGAGAGTAAGTCATACCCCTCCTCATTGGGGGCAGTTTGTCCGACAGAATCAGCTTTTTTTTACTCATTTTTTACCTCCAGAAAGTCGTATATTTTCGATGGCTTTGCCTGGCCTGCGTAGTCTTCTCACTCAGTATAACCTCTTAAGCTTTGTTGTAAGCCAGTGCACCATCTTTGCATTATACTAATATTAACCAGGATGTCTGTCAACTCTACCGGAATTGCTCCTTTAAGGAAGGGGAATCGCAAAGAAAACTAAGATAGCTTGGTGACTATTGCACCAAAGGGCGGTTTGTTAAATGTCTAAAATTACCCTTTTTGGGAGACGGCATTATAGCTGAATGAGGTATGAGCTTATACCATTTCAGGTATGTGCTATAATGACAATATAGACTTTTTATCCGCTTATTAATTATTTTTCTATGACACTATTAATAACATTACTAATTATAATCCTCGTTATCGCTTTCATCTATTTGTTCACCTCCTATTTCATTGCCGGTACTATAATCCATCTCAACCGCCAGCCAGTTCCCAAGAATCCCAAGCGTTATGGCATGGATTTTGAGAATATAGAGTATAAGACATCCGATGGGGTGACTATTAAGGGCTGGCTTATTCCCGGGTCTTTGAATAAATTAGTGATAATAACCCATGTCGGTGGTCTGACAAAATATGGCTCGACCGTCCAATACAAAAATTTAACCAAACTTTATAATAAAGAAATAGAATTTCTAAGGACGGCTAAGCATCTGCATAAAGAGGGATACTGGGTCTTGATGTTTGATTTCCGCAATCATGGTGAAAGCGGTTCCGACCCGAACAAAGGTATAGCCAGCGTAGGGTTGGAAGAATATAAAGACGTTGTGGCGACAATGAACTACTTAAAAAGAAGAGATGAATTAAAAGATATGGGCGTTGGTTTTGTAAGTTTCTGTATGGGGGCCAATTCGACTATTATCGCCATGAGCAAGGAACCGAATGCATTTAAAAACGTTAAGTGTCTTTTTGCTGTTCAGCCGATTTCCATGGAAGTTTTTATAAGGACCTACACTAGGAAATTACTTACTCCTATCGGAGCAAAACTTCTGTTGCCTATGGTTAAGAAATTTATTGTTTGGCGGGGCGCTTATCCTTTAGAGGAAATGTCTCCTAGAAAATATGTGAAGGATTTAAAAGTGCCGACCATGTATGTCCAGGCCAGAAACGACCCATGGACTGACCTGAGCGACATCCAAGGATTTTACGAAGATACTCCCGATAATCCCAAAGGTTTTTTCTGGATCGAAGATACGACTCACCGTTTTGAATCTTATAGTTATTTTCAAAACAGGCCAGAAAAAATGCTTGAGTGGATTAAAAAATGGCTTTAGTTATTTAAGTTATATTATGTGTTCCGCTTCACGCGTGACGCATTGTGCTGCATTTTTATCAGGGCTTTTTTGGTATCGCTGGCCACTCGGGACTTATCACACTTCTTTATCCGATATTTGAATAGCCAGTAGGTGAATTCCTTCAATTCGCTCAAAGTCATAGATTTGCGCTTTGGATAGCGTTTTTCTTTTCTGAAGCTATCAAGCAGAGTCTGCTGGTCATCGCCGTAAATTCTTCGGTAAGCTTTATCGAGTATATCCTCATGCTTATTTAAGCCTGATGCCAATCTTTCTTTTCGAATCTCGTCAACCACAGCGGAAATCAGGTTTTCCTCAACGAGGACGCCGTAGAGATAATTGAGATAAGCTCGATACTTAACTGGGCCTATCAGTTTTTTGAATTCCTCCCTGGTTAACTCCAGTGGTGGCAGGTCGAAGAAAAGGAGGTTGATTCTTTCTTTTTCTGGAATGGACTCGCTTATTTCGTCGCTTAGACGCTCTGCCAGTAATAGCCAATCGAAAGCCTCACCATCAATCAAGTAGCGGAGGTGACGCCCGTGGTAGTCCTCCTCGGCGCTTTTCCACAACTTGATAGCCTCGAGCAAGGCTATATACCAGTGCTTGCCGTTAGCTACAGCTTGTTTGACATGCGCGATGGCTTTGGCATCGCCTGCAGCCGCGGTCGGGACGCTTTTGGCTTCTTTAGGTGACATTTTGACTGACCTTTTTTAGGAAAGATTTAATTAGATTTAACGATGAAAACTGCTGCTGGGTAAGCTCGGCTAAGGGAGACTCATTGCCAAAAATCTGCTGCACAATCTCGGCTGGAGATAAACCTTTGCTATGCAGCTCCATGGCGTTTTGTCCTAAGTCTTCAAGATATCGGATGGTCTGTTCCAGCACAGGTACGGGTTCAGTTATTACTTTTCCAGGGGCGGGAAAGAGAATTTGTGGCTTTAAATCTTTTACTTTTTTGAGGTCGGCTATGATTTGCCGCACGTCGTCCGTAGGGCGAGCTACGTTGGGGTGGGTGGAAAAGAACAAATCGCCGGCAAAGAGCCAGCCGTGTTTTCTCTCAAAAAGGCAGATGTGGTCGCGGTCGTGGCCGGGAGTGTAGATTACCTCAAAGCGAAAATGGTTGGTAGTAACAGTATCGCCGATTTCCTTAACCTGGCTGGGCATAGGATAGCCCCAGACCTCCTCTTGATAGGGATAAAGTTTGGCTGGCTGGTTTATTTTGCTTACCGCCAGGCGGTGAGCAAAAATCTCGACGCCATATCTTTCTTTGAGCAGGGCATTGGCGGCGATATGGTCTTCGTGGTGGTGCGTGTTGATTACAGTTTTTACGCCCTTGTCTCTCAAGAACTCGGTTAGTTCTTCGGCAGTATGCGCCGGTCCGCTGTCTATCAAGAGACTGTCCACCAGGTAGGCAGAGACACAGGTGCCAGGGGTAAAATCAGGATAGCGGCACAGTTTAATCTGGGTCACCTGTTCATATTCGGTAGTTGCAAGCACGCCTTAACTCCTGAGGAATGCCAGCATTTCTTGTAAGGGCTGGGTGTTCAGTATATGCTTAGGCTGGCACCAGCCGCGGCGGGCCACGCCGATGCCGAAGCGCATAAAATCCAGATGGGCGATGCTGTGTGCGTCTGTGCCCATGATTAGCTTAACTCCTAGCTCTCGCGCCCGGTAGACATGTATGTCTTTCAAATCGAGTCGGCTGGGCATGGCATTTATTTCCAGAGCTTTATTGTATTTAGCTGCAGCCCTGAAGACGGCTTCTAAGTCAATGGCTACAGGCTCTCGCTCACCCAGAATGCGGCAGGTGGGGTGGGCGATAATGTCGACATGCGGGTTTTCTATTGCTCCCACAATGCGCCTTGTTATCTTCTCCTCGCTTTGATTCATGGCTGAATGGATAGCAGCAACCACGATGTCCAAATCGGCTAAAAGCTTCTCAGACAGGTCTATGCTGCCGTCGGCGCGTATATCCACCTCTGTGCCGGTGAAGATGCGAATTCCTTTGAGCTGCTGATTTAGCCGCTTGATTTCGTCAATCTGATGCCGCAGTCGCTCCTCGTTTAATCCGTGAGCAATGCCTCGTCCGGCTGAATGGTCGGTTATTGCCAGGTACTGGTAGCCGAGGGCTTTAGCTGCCTGCGCCATGGCTTCTATGGAATCACGCCCATCGCTCCAGTTGGTGTGAACGTGGGTGTCTCCTTTTATGTCTGAGAGTTCCACGAGCTTCGGCACTTTGCCTTTCTCAGCCAGTTCTATTTCGCCCTGGTCTTCCCTGATTTCAGGTGGAATGTACTGAAGGCCCAGTCGGCGGTAGAAAGCTTCTTCGGTGGCAAATTTCTCCAGCTTATTGGTCCTGGTGTCAGTTATGCCGTATTCGCTAAGCTTGAGCCCCTTTTTCTGTTCCTTTGTTCTCAGGGCGATGTTATGCTGTTTGCTGCCGGTGAAATACTGGAGAAGAGAGCCGAAGGAGTCGTGCTCCACCATTCTTAAATCGGCTTGAAGTCCGCCGGGCAGGATGACACTGGCTTTGGTTGGGCCTTTAGCCAGCACCTCCCTTACCTGGGGCAGGTTAACGAAGGCGTTTATGACCTCCTCAGGATTATCGGCGGTACCCATAAGGTCGATATCGCCCACCGTCTCTCTGAAGCGGCGCAGGCTGCCGGCAGCAGTCAGGTTTTTCACGCCGGGAAGCGGGCGCAGAGCATTAAAAACCTCGTCCACCACAGGCAGAGCTTCGCCTATGGGGATACGCTGGTCTTTGCGGCGCAGGGCTTGGATTTGCTGCATTATGTTATCGGCTGTCTTATCGCCGAGGCGGAACAGGCCGGTAACCCGGCCGTCTTTAATAGCCTCTTCCAGTTCGTCAACTGATTTAATCCCCAGCTCAGTGGAAAGCCTGTTCGCTGTCTTGGGTCCGATGCCAGGGATTTCGAGTAGGGTGGTTATGCCTTCAGGGAACTCAGCCTTGAGCTCCTCGTAGGCACTCAGTTTACCGGTGTTTACCAGCTCTATTGTCTTTTTAGCTATTGCCTCGCCGACGCCGGGTATGGTTCGCAAGTCCTCGTCTTCCTGGAGCATTATTTCTATCTCTTTAGGCAGGTGCTCGATGGTACGGGCTGCCCGCTGGTAGGCTCGAATTTTAAATATGTTTTCCCCCTTAAGCTCCAGCAGGTCAGCCATGTCCTGGAATACTTTGGAAATAGCGGTGTTTTTCATCATCCAAATACGATCTTGTGGTCCTACTCATTTGACTGTCACGATATGTTGCTGACTGCATCGTATAAATCTGGTAATCTGTCTTGCCTGAGCCTAAATTTAGTCCCATGATTATGACCGGTGCGTGCGTCGAAATCCACGAGTATAGAGCCTTTTTCTATTGCTTTCAAGAATTTGTCAAAGCTAAACTTCTGCAATATCATGACGTGCTTATACCAGAAAAACTCTTTGCCAGACTCTCTTTTTACTTGCGCACGTACGTAGAAACAATTCAGAAGCTTGGTTCCTGCCTTATGGAAAAGATCATCAAATCCCCAATAAGGTTGAGGGTTCAATTCACGCAAGCCTATTCGCCTCCCTACGGATTTGAGCCATTCATGATGCCGGTCATCTACAGCGTGTGAGTCAAAGGAAATAAGTACTTTATTAGTAGTGCGGTCGACTATAGCGATAAAGCCGCGGTCTGTTCTTGATAAACCATTTATTGTTTGGCGGAAACTCATTTCGTTGGGTATTGATTCATGTTTCCAGCCATAAGATGGTAGTAGGAGATTAGGCACAAATTTAATTGCCCGTGGGGATGGTTCCATATGAAATAGAGTCGTTAGAGAAGATGTGTCTATCCGTTGACATTTAAGCTCCCATTCTGCTGCATTAGGAATTGGCAGGTTGTTCTCTGTAATACCGAGTAAATCTTCAAGCGTGTTTCCAACTCCGCCAGCATTACCGGGACGAGCATTGGCGATCCACCCCATCCCTTCTATTTCCTTTAACCTGTTGATGAGTTCTGTTTTGGAAAGAAGCTCCATATTCAAATCACTCGTCTATTATTTTCCTAGATGCAGAAGGCGGACGCCAAAAGTCTAGCAGATACTCAAAAGTGACTCCCATTGTAATATAGTTACTTGGCCATCCGAATATCCCGATTCTATTGACGAGATTTGTTCTATCCCAGATTATGATATTTCTTAACTCATATCCTCGCTTGCGCAGTTCTTCAATTAATGATACGTGTATGGTGATTCTTTTATTTTCCCACCACATGTCGGGCACATTTATTACGCAGTGTCCTTTTGGTCGAAGCAGAGGCAACAGTGATTCGAAAATTTCCCCCATAGCATTGGTGTAGTCGTCAAGCTGCAGTGTGCCAAGATCTCGGGGATCTTGTGAATACTGTTCTATTTTTCCTAGTTGCTCATTGCTTCTGAATCTTCTTGATTTGTTTTTGCGTGGTCTATTTAGCAAGTTTGAATAGGGTGGAGAAGTCCATATTAGACTGACAGCTTCATTAGTTAAGTATTGGGATATGCATCTAGCATCATCATGAATGGCTAATTGTTGAGATTTGCCCAAAAGGCTCTTCTGTGCGAGGCGGTTTTCACACAAATCTATGTATTCGGTCTTCAAATCGAAACCCACGGCGTTCCTGTCAATATCTCTGGCAGCTATTAAGGTAGTACCACTCCCAACGAAGGGGTCAACTACAAGCTCACCTTCGTGGGTGAATAACTCAATGATTCTCTTTGATAGAGATATGGGAAATGTAGCTGGGTGGACTTTTTTATCGCGAATGTCCCTTGACTCATAACTGAATTGCCATACACCAAGCTGATTTTTGAGCCACTCCCTTGGCGTTATGCAATTTATGTGCGTTGATCCGCAGTTGCAAGTTCGCTTATAGTTAATGTTTAATCTTTTTTTGTAAAAAGAAGTGCCTTCTCTAATAGTGGTTGGCATTTTCTTGGGCGTCATCTTGAGTTCCTACTTGGTTTGATCTTACTGTTTGAAACTAGTATATCAAACAGGTTAAAAATAGCAATTGGGAGTAGTGCTTAATTTACCTACCGCAGCAGTGTTTATATTTCTTGCCTGAGCCGCAGGGGCAGGGGTCGTTGCGGCCGACTTTTCTGCCGGTGGGGACAGCCACTTTCTGAGGCTGTCTTTGGGCTGGGGCTTCTTTTTTGGCGAGGCTGACTTTGTATATGGTGTACACGACGTCGTGTTCTATGCTGGCGGTTAGGCTCTGGAACAGGGCGTGGCCTTCTTTCTTGTAGGCTACTATAGGGTCGATTTGCCGTGCAGCATAAAGGCCGGCCTGCTGTCGCAGATGGTCCATCTCGGTGAGATGGTCTTTCCATAGGCTGTCGATGGCTCGCAGCATGACCAGTCTCTCCAGTAGCCGCATATTCTCAGCACCTATTTCTTTTTCACGCTGCTCGTACAGTTGCTCGGCGTACTCAATCAACTTCTCGGTGATTTCTTTTGAACTCATCTTGGAGAGTGCCTGAGAATTTATCTGAGGTGGTAATGGGAATATTGTTGCTAGCTCTTCGATTAAGCCGGTGAAGTCCGGCTCTATAAGGTCACGGCTGCAACTGGCGGAAACCAGTTTTTCGATTTCGTCCCTAACCATGGGCAGGATGTTTGCCTTGAGGTCAGCACCTTCCAGGATTTTCCTTCGCTCGGCGTAGATTACCTCGCGGTGCTTGTTGACTACATCGTCATAATCAACGAGGTGTTTGCGGATGTCGAAGTGATAGCCTTCAACCTTGACCTGGGCATTTTCTATGGATTTGCTGACCATGGAATGCTCGATGGGCGTGTTTTCATCGAAGCCGGCCCAGTCCATGAAGCCTTTGACACGGTCGCCGCCGAAGCGGCGGACGACATCGTCTTCGAGTGAGACATAGAAGCGGGAGCTGCCGGGGTCGCCCTGTCTTCCGGAGCGGCCACGTAGCTGGTTATCGATGCGCCTGGCTTCATGACGCTCGGTGCCGATGACGTGCAAGCCACCAAGCTCGATTACTTTGTCGTGCTGTTGCTGCCATTCCTTCCTGTCGCGGTCAGCAGGATTGCCGCCGAGGATGATATCGACGCCGCGCCCGGCCATGTTGGTGGCAACGGTTACAGCTCCTGTGCGTCCAGCCTGAGCTATGATAGCAGCTTCCTTTTCATGATTTTTGGCGTTGAGCACCTGGTGAGGTATGCCTCTCCTTTTGAGCAGGTCACTCAAACGCTCCGACTTCTCGATGGAGACGGTGCCTATAAGCACTGGTGTACCTTGCTGATGGAAAGTCTCGATTTCTCTGGCTACAGCCTTGAATTTGGTCTCCTCGTCCTTATAAATCTGGTCTGGGTTGTCGATGCGAATCATATCTTTGTTGGTGGGGATGACGTCGACTTCAAGCTTGTAAATCTTGTGAAATTCCTCGGCTTCGGTGGCGGCAGTGCCGGTCATGCCGGCAAGTTTCTTATAGAGACGGAAATAGTTCTGGAATGTTATGGTGGCTAGGGTTACGCTCTCCCGCTGGATTTTTACTCTTTCCTTGGCTTCGATGGCCTGGTGCAGCCCCTCAGAGTACCTGCGGCCGAACATGAGCCGGCCGGTGAACTCATCAACGATAACGACCTGCCCATCTTTGACTATGTAATCACGGTCTTTCTCGAACAGCACTTTGGCTTTCAGGGCATTCTCCAGGTATTGAGTCAAACTGTAGTTAGCCGGGTCATAGAGGCTGGGGGCTTTGAGCAAGCCGTCCCGGCGCAGCCATTTTTCCATCTTGGTCATGCCGGAATCGGTGAGGTAGGTCTGGCGTTCCTTTTCTTCAACTGTGTAGTCTTCATCTTTCTTGAGTTGAGGCACCAGGCGGGCAAAGATATTGTATTTTTCGGTGGCTTCTTCAGCAGTACCGCTGATTATGAGCGGTGTGCGGGCTTCATCGATGAGTATGTTGTCCACCTCGTCGACTATGGCGTAGTTTAGGGTACGCTGGACGCATTGGGAGAGGTCTATAGCCATGTTATCTCTGAGGTAGTCGAAGCCGAATTCGTTGTTGGTGCCGTAGGTAATGTCGGCTTGATAGGCCTGCTGGCGGCTGACGGGTCGGAAATGGGGCCAGCGGGTGTCCTTTTCATCGGTGTAGTCGGGGTCATAGAGACGGGCTGGCAGGTGCTCATCTGGATTTTGCGGTGGATAGATGCTGGCGACGGTTAAGCCGAGAGCATGATATATGGGCCCCATCCAGTAGGCATCACGACGTGCCAGGTAGTCGTTTACAGTAACGAGATGGCAGCCATCGCCGATGAGGGCATTTAGATATAGAGGCAGTGTAGCGACTAAGGTTTTGCCCTCGCCGGTTTTCATCTCGGTGATTTTGCCATGGTGGAGGACAATGCCGCCTATAAGCTGGACATCGAAGTGGCGCTCGCCTATGGTGCGCCTGGCGGCTTCTCTGGCAGCGGCAAAGGCTTCAGGCAATATATCATCCAGCGTCTCGCCGTTTTTCAGCCGGGCTTTGAACTCGTCGGTCTTGGCACGAAGCTCAGCATCGCTGAGCTTCTGGAATTCAGGTTCTAGCGAATTTATCTGAGCCACAATAGGCTCAAGACGCTTCAGTTCTTTTTCGTTGGAATCAACAAGGCTACCGAGCCACTTAAGCATAATTTTTCTACTCGAACATGGCGCCTATAGAGAGGCCGGTGTGAATGCGGTGTATGGCTTCGCCTAGGAGCGGAGCTATGGGCAGGACAGTTATCTTGTCCAGTCTCTTCTTTTTGTCAAGGGGGATGGTGTCGGTGACGACCACTTCTTTAATGGGTGATTTGGCTATTCGCTCTATAGCTGGTCCGGATAATATGGGGTGTGTGCAGCAGGCGTAGACTTCAGTGGCACCGTGCTCCAGAAGGGTATTGACGACGCCGATAAGCGAGCCAGCAGTATCGATTTCATCGTCGATAGTTAAGGCGCGCATGCCTTTGACTTCGCCGATGATGTTGAGGGTTTCAGTGATGTCGACATTGCCAATGCGCCTTTTTTCGATAATAGCCAGCGGAGCGTTGAGCTTAGCTGCCATATCACGGGCATGTGCGGATATGCCGATATCGGTGGCAACGACTACCAGATTGTCCAGTGTTTTCCCTTTCCAGTATTCGCTGAGGATGAAGAGGGCGGTAAGTTCGTCAACAGGTATGTTGAAGAAGCCCTGGATTTGGGCGGCGTGAAGGTCTATGGTTAACAGACGGTTGGCGCCGGCGGTGGTGAGCAGGTCAGCTATCAACCTGGCAGTGATGGGCACTCGAGGCTGGTCTTTCTTGTCGGTGCGGCCGTAGGCATAGTAAGGGATGACAGCGGTGATTCTACCGGCAGAGGCTCGCTTGAAGGCATCGATCATAATGAGGAGTTCGACCAGGTTCTTGTTGACGGGTGTGGAAAACGGTTGGATGACGAATACATCTCGTTCACGGACATTTTCCTGAACTCGGACGAAAATGTTCTCATTCTTGAATTCGAAGACCTCAGCTTTGCCCAGCGGTATGTTTAGGTATTCGCATATTGCCTTGGCTAGCATCGGGTGGGCATTGCCGGTGAAGACCTTGAGTTCATCCATTAGTCACACCTACCATTTCTAGTGAGTTAATTATAACACCAAAGAGGTTATTGTGTCCTATCAGCTGAGTTTTAAGGGGTCTATTTTGTCACCCTGAACCTTTTGCTTTATGTCATTCTGAAGGAGCGAAGCGACTGAAGAATCTCACTCTGGGTAAGCTCCGTGAAGGCTCTGGATTCTTCGCTTCGCTCAGAATGACAGGGGGAACGTCTCAGAATGACAAGGAGAGATGTAGGGATGGAGGCTGTGCCTGAAAATGTAGTGCCGACCTTAGGGTTGAGCTCCCGAGGCTAAAGCCTCGGGACTACATGTTTAGTGTGTATTACTCTCCCGTCGAGGTAGAGGGAATGAGGCTAAGTTTGTGTTGTATAATATTTTTGAGGTGGTTAGCGTGAGCGCTAGACAAATCCTTAAGCTGTTGAGCAAGGAGTACGGGGAGAAGCGATGGCGCCGGCGGCAGAGCCCGATAGAAGTACTTGTCCAGACGATTCTTTCTCAGAACACGTCGGATAGAAACTCCGGGCGAGCTTTTGAGCAGCTTCTGGCTTCTTTTGGTAGTTGGGAAGATATGGCTGATGCCAGCGTTGGTGAGATTTCTCATTCTATTAAAGCTGGCGGTCTGGGGGAAGTTAAAGCCAGGTATATCAAGCAATCGCTGGAGGAAATACGGGGAAGGCAAGGCGGGTTCGAGCTAGACTTTTTGCGAAAGCTGCCTGTAGATGAAGCCAGGGACTGGCTAAGGCAGTTGTCCGGTGTAGGGATGAAGACAGCTAGCGTTGTTTTGCTTTTCTCGCTGGGTATGCCAGCTTTGCCGGTAGATACGCATGTTTCCCGTCTAGCTAAAAGGTTGGGGTTGATTGATTCTAAGGTTTCTGCGGAGAAAGCACACAAGCGGCTTGAGGGACTTGTGCCGCTTAAAGATATCTATCAGTTTCATGTTTTGTTGATAGAGCATGGCAGAAAGGTATGTAAAGCTCAGCGACCTCGCTGTAGGGAGTGTGTGTTAGGTAGATTGTGTCCTAGCTATGAGAAGTTTGTGGGGCAGAAGTGGAGTGGACAGGCAATCTAACCACGAACTCTGTACCCTTGCCCAATGTGCTTTTTGCCATGATGTCGCCCCCATGAGCCAGGACTATCTGTCTGGCGATAGCCAGGCCCAAGCCAGCGCCAGCTTTGCCTGCCGAAGGGTCGGCCCGGTAGAAGCGTTCAAAGACATGCCGCAATTGCTCGCCAGGTATACCTGGTCCGGTATCAGTTACGACAATTTCGACGAAGCTGGGTTGTGGGTGTCGGGCGACGATGCTTACCTTGCCTCCGGAAGGGGTATGTTTCAAGGCATTGTCGAGCAAGTTGCTGAAGACCTGCTCCAAGCGGTCGATATCACCGGTGACAGGCGGCAAAGGCTCAATGTCTGTTCTCAGTTGTATGTTTTTTTCTTCTGCCCGAATTAGGAAAATCTCATGACACTGCTGCAGAAGGTCTTTCAAATCTACAGACTCCTTAACCATCGTGATCTGGCCTGATTCAAGTCTGGAAAACTCGAGCAGTTCCTCCACAAGCCGCATCATGCGCTTGGACTCGTCCTCAATGACACTAGCAGCTTTAAGTCGGGCCTTTTTATCTTTGGCAGTTCCATCGACTATAGCCTGGGCAAATCCCTTGATGGAGGTGAGTGGGCTTCTTAGCTCGTGGGAGGCATCAGCTACGAAGTCGCGCAGCATTTGCTGCGAGCTTTTTACCTGCTTTGCCATCTGGTTAAAGCTTGTGGCCAGACCTTTGACCTCTTTAGGGCCGGCCACTGGAACCTCTTGTTCATAGTTACCGCGGGCTATTTCTTCGGCGGCGTTTGTAACGCGTCGGATAGGAACATACATGGAGCGAGCCAGGAGAATGGCTATAAGTATGGAGACGGCTAAGGCGGCAAGTCCTGCCCAGAGGAAAGGTTTAGCAAAGTCAACCCAAATGGCTAGAGCCTCCCGGCGAGGTATAGCCAGAACCAGAGTTTCTGGGGGGGTGGAGGGGTCTGGAGGTCTGAACAATCCGACAATGGGGTGGGCGACGAATATAAATCTTTCTCCACTAGGTGTGACGTAGATTCCGACATAAGGTGTTGGCATGCCGGGGGGTGGTTTTTCAATTTCCAGCTTTGAGGGTGGTATCCAGGAACTATCCTCGGGGATTGCCTGTCTGATAATGACATCTTGAGCGTCCAGTAGAAAGATGTACGTGCCCGTTTCCTGTGACATCTCCTCCAGATTGGTCCATGCTTGGTTCAGGGAAACTTGACCTCTGGCTGCTGCTCTAAACTGGACGTAGATGGGCAGGGCAGTGTCGGCCAGGCGTGCCATTGCCAGTCTGTTGAGCTGGTCACCGAGCAGAACTATCAGGGAAACGGCGACTATGCTTAGACATAAGACGATGATTAAAATGTAGGTGAGAATAAGGCGTGTACGCAGGCTCATATAAACCTCTATTTATAGAACGGCTTTTTCTGTGACTAGAAACTCCGTTCTCAGCCGCTTAGTGTTCGTGATTTCAATGTCATCTTGTAGCCTATACCTCGGACTGTTTCTATTGAGGCGTTTGCTCCGCTCAATTTGTCCCGAAGGTGGTTGATATGGATGTCGACGGTTCTCGTTTCGCCATAGTAATCAGTTTCCCAAACTATCTCCAGGAGTCGGTCTCGGGTCAGGACGACACCCAGGTTTTGAGCCAAGGTTGCCAGCAGGTCGAACTCTTTAGTTCGTAGCTTAAGTGGCTGGCTATCTATAGCTGCCTCACGGCGAGCGAGGTCAATTTGTAGATTACCAACTTCTATGATCTGGCTGGGCTTGAGTCCGGACTTGTAACGGCGGAGAATCGCCTTGACTCTGGCTACCATCTCTCTAGGATTGAACGGTTTTGTCAGGTAATCATCAGCTCCCAGCTCAAGCCCGACTATTTTGTCCACGTCTTCTTTTCGGGCGGTAAGCATCAGGATGGGGACATCGCTTTTTTTGCGTATCTGCCGGCATATCTCAAAGCCATCTATGTCAGGTAGCATTAAATCGAGGACGATGAGCGACGGCTTAGCCGAGCTAAGTTTTGAAAGGGCATCATTACCAGTACCAACTCCTTCTACCTGGTATCCTTCTTGCTCAAGGTAGAGCTTGGCGAGTTCTAAAATGTTCGCTTCATCATCGACGACCAGTATAGTTGTCATGACTTGCCTCGATAGTAACTTTGTAGTCTTCATTATTATATCTTAAAGTGTTTTGCTATGCTTACAGTTTTAAAGAAGGCAAGCCAGTCATAGCCTGGCTTGCCTTCTTTGTACACTCACACTATTTGTGTACTGTTGGACGTTGTCGTGGTCTCATTACTGTGGTTCCATTGGTTCCCGTGGACCCATTGGCCCAATTTTTGGAACGTCTGGTCTGGCTTTTATCCAGGCTTTGTACTCATCTGCCTGCTGCTGGGTCCATGTGCCCTGATTTATCAGCTCTTGAAGTCTGGTGCCCAAAGATTTCTCACGCAATTCACCTTGGGCCTGCTTGAAGGCATTTTCAAGGTCTTCCTTGTTGATGTTAAGAATTTCGGCGACGCGTGCTGCCAAGGCATCGCGGTGCTCTTGGAGTTTAGCTACCCCATTCTGGCGTAGTTCGGGACGAATTTTCGGCATATCAGGCTTTGATTCTAGCCATGCCTTGTACGCATCTGCCTGCGCTTGAGTTAGCTTGCCCTCATCCAGCAACTGCTTGAGTTGTCTGGGGCCAACCTTTGGTATATCCGCCGGTCTTGACTCCATCCAGGCTTTGTACTCATCTGCCTGCTGCTGAGTGATTATGCCTTCCTTTACAAGCCGCTCACCCATTGTTGGCATAATCTCTGGGATATCTGGCTTTGCCTCCATCCATGTCTTAAGCTGGTCTACCTGCTCTTGAGTTATGATGCCGTTGTCCAGCGCCTCCTCAAGTTGTCCTGGGGGAACCATTGGGACATCCGGCTTGGCTTCCATCCATGCTTTAAGCTCGTTTGCCTGCTCCTGGGTCAATGTGCCCTCAGCTATTAATTCTTGAAGCCTGGCATTGAGAGTTTCCTCCCGCGATTCCGTTTGAGCTTGCTTGAGGGCATTCTCAAGCTCCTGCTGGTCAATACCCAGTATCTCGGCGACTCGAGCTATTAGGGTGCCTTGGCGTTCTGGAGTTTTGCCTTCTTGAGCCAGTGCTATAACTGGTATGCTGGCGATGAGCATTACGGCCACCAATATGGTGGCAAGAACGATCTTCTGGATTTTTTTCAATTTTTTGGACCTACTTTCTTTTGACTGGAAGCTAACTCCAGACCATGTAGGGGGTTCTGTGCCCACTGTCTGGGTGTGTCCAGGGTCGTGGTATGTCCGAGGTCTGGGTTAACTTTCCAGTCTAATGTTAGTGTAGCAGTGAATTGTTGCCTCGGTTTTATCCTTGTGTAAAGTTTTGGTAAAAATTCTTTATAATCAGGTTTATCTAGTTGATTATGAGGCTGTTTTATGAAGAGAACAACAAGGAATTACATCCTGAATGCTATGTTCGGCTTGGTGCTGTTATTTCAGGGAGTTTCTGGCTTTATACTTTGGTTTGTTTTGCCTGGTGGAGGCTATAGGTATAGGGGAGGTTTAGATTTGGAAGAGGTAAGTTCCACCTTTTTGTTTGTGCGGTACACCTGGCTTGACATCCATAAGTGGGTAGCGATAGCTCTATTGGTCATCTTCGCACTGCATATCGTAACACACTGGCAGTGGATTGTCAGCATAACGAAGTTATACTTTAGGCAAGGCTAAATCAAAGAGTAATTGGCAGTTCACTTGGATAGCTTTTGATGGGGCCGTATGAATCTCGCCTATTTTTTAATACTGAAGGTGTAGGAGCAAGCCATAATCATAGCTGTGGCAAATAGCGCCAGTATAAGAAATTCGGCATAAATTGGTAGCAGCGAACCCGTCCCGCCGAAAGTACCCCAACGCAGAACATCGACGCCGTAGGTTAGTGGATTTACATAGCTGAAATCTCTTAGCCAACCTGGAGCCGAAGTTAAAGGGAAGAGCGCGCCGCTGGTGAAGAAAATGGGCATAATCACCAGGCTCATGATGAAGTTGAAGCCTTCCATACTGGTTATAAGTGAGGCGATAAGCAGTCCAATACATACCAGTCCGATTGAGATGAGGATCATAGTGGGAATTAGTATTGCGAATGATATTGGTGACATGTGTATACCTACTAAAAATGAAAGCGGTAGCAGGATGGAGCCCTGGATGAGCGCGCTTGTTCCACTGCCTAGAGCTTTACCGATGACTATCGAGGTGCGAGAGACGGGCGCTACAATAATCTCTTTGAAGAAACCGAATTCTCTGTCCCAAATCACGGAAATGCCCGAGAAGACGGATGTGAAGAGGAGGGTCATCCCGATTATGCCCGGGAATATATAGGTTTGATAACTCTGTGTGCCGGACAATTCCATGCCCCGCATGCCGCTACCAAAAACTAGTAGCCAGAGTACGGGCAATATGAGTGAAGAAAAGATGCGTGATTTTTCGCGCCAGTATCTAATTACCTCCCGGTGCCACAATCCATAGATTTTCCTGAGCTCACTCATCTAGTTCGCCTCCTCATTATCATGTGCTTTTTGAGCGTTGACTCCGCTTCTTCTGCTCTTATCTCTCGACCTGTGTAGTGAAGGAACACATCATTTAGAGTTGGGCGGTGGACGGATACAGAACTGACTTCTACCCCAATCTCGGCAGCGATTTTAATTAGTCTGGGTATGAGTTTTTCTGCATTTGCGACAGCCAATCTTATGGTATCTCTTGATGAGTCTATGTGAGAGGTTAGTTTTAGTTCGGTCAATCTGGTGGCAAGTTTTTTTGGTTGAGCCGTAGTAATGGTTATGACATCGCCTTTCAAAGCTGTCTTCAAATTGGCAGGGGTGTCAATGACTTTGATTTTACCGTAGTCGATGATAGCAACTCGATTGCAAAGCCGGTCAGCTTCTTCCATATAATGGGTGGTGATGATGGTAGTGATTTCAGCTGTTCGGGCCAGGTTTTCGATGTATGTCCAGAGGTGCTCTCGTGTTTGAGGGTCCAAGCCCAGGGTGGGCTCGTCAAGAAAGAGTACCTTGGGGTGATGAAGTAAACCTCTAGCCAGTTCTAATCGTCTTCTCATCCCGCCGGAGTAGGTTTTCATAGCGGAATCAGCTCTATCTTCTAATTCCACCAGTTTCAAGACTTCTGCGATGCGTTTTTTGGCCAGCTCTGTGGGTATATCGTAAAGGCAGGCGTGAAGCTGTAGGTTTTCTCTGCCGGTGAGGCGATCATCAATGCTCGGGTCTTGAAAAACGATGCCGATGCTGCGCCTGACATTGGCGGACTGCCTCGATATATCGAAGCCGTTTACTGTGGCGTTGCCTGAAGACGGGTTTATTATGGTACAAAGCATGGAGATTATCGTTGTCTTGCCGGCACCGTTCGGGCCGAGCAGACCGAATACCTCACCGTAATCTATTGTGAGGTTCAGTTTATCTACAGCGACAAGGTCGCCGTATTTCTTGGTTAGCTCTCTGGTTTCAATGGCAAATTTCGTTCTCATTGGTTTTACCACGGGCTTTTGATTTAGACTAGTGAAGAGGTTCTTCTTGCTGGAGACCTGATTGGTTGGCAAAACGCTTTCTGTTTCTGTTTTTAGAAGAAAGTCTCATTAGTAAGTTCTAGTCTATTCCCGGGGTGGGGAAATGGCTGCACATGGAACGCACTTGTTCGGCTATTCCCTTTTGTATTTTTTTGTCTTCAGGGTTGGAGAGCACCTTCATAATGAAAGAGGCAATCTGCCTCATTTCCTTGGGGCCAAAGCCTCTTGTTGTAATGGCTGGTGTACCCAGCCTGATACCGCTGGTGATTTGAGGTGGTCTGGGGTCGTCGGGGATTGCGTTCCTATTTACCAGGATGCCAGAGGCTTCTAGGGCTTCCTGAGCGGCTATACCTGTTATTCCGGTCGGGGTAAGGTCGATGAGGATGAGGTGGTTGTCAGTGCCACCAGAGATAAGTCGTAAGCCATGTTGCTTTAGCTCAACGGCGAGGACTTGAGCATTCTCCAGTACTCCCTTTTGGTAGGTGGCGAACTCAGGTTGCATGGCTTCAAAGAAGGCTATAGCTTTGGCAGCGATGGCGTGAATCATCGGTCCACCTTGCATCATGGGGAAAACGGCGGCATCTATTTTTGTAGCCAGGGCTTCTTTGCATAGGATAAAGCCGCTGCGGGGACCACGCAAGGTCTTATGGGTTGAAGAGGTGATTATTTGTGCATGAGGTACTGGAGAAGGATGTAAATTGGTAGCTACTAATCCGGCAATGTGAGCCATATCTGCCACAAGCTGCGCGCCAGCGGCATCGGCTATGCTGCGGAAACGGCTGAAGTCAATAATTCGGGGATAGGCACTGGCTCCAGCTATTATCAACTTGGGTTTGTGTTTCAGGGCTAGTTTTTCTATCTCGTCGTAATCGAGCCTTTCAGTTTGTCGGTCAATTCCGTAGGTGACGAACTTGTACCATTTCCCTGAGAAGTTGGCTGGGGCACCGTGAGTCAGGTGACCGCCATGGCTTAAGCTCATACCCATAACGGTATCGCCGGGCTTGAGCAGGGCGAAGTAGGCTCCCATATTGGCCTGGCTGCCGCTATGGGGTTGGACGTTGGCATGCTCGGCATGGAACAGTTTTTTGGCGCGTTCGATTGCCAGGCTTTCGATGGCATCTACATTAGGACAACCGGCATAATAGCGGTGTTGGGGGTAGCCTTCGGCGTACTTATTGGTTAATATGGAGCCTTGAGCCTCAAGCACTGCTCGGCTGGCGTAATTTTCGGCAGCGATAAGATTTATAGTTTCCTTTTGCCGCTTAGCTTCTAGCTTAAGAAATCGGACAGTTTCTACGTCTTGTTTTGGGTTATTGGACAATATGCATCTCCAGAAGATTTATAGAATGATACCACCACCTTTAAATCAGGTCAACAATTTACGTTTTTACCGTATTTTGACTAGAAAAATGAATATCGAGGAGGGCTACAGTAACACCTACTCCATAGGGGCGGCTGCTTGAGTGCCCTTCTGAAGGCGTAATGGAAGGAAAAAAGCCGGTATTACGCCAATTGAAATGATTATCGCCGATATAATATATTCCGTCTGAAAGGCAAAAACCGCGGCTCTTGCACTAGCCAATAGATAGAGCAGGTAGACCGCTGTCTGCCTGGCTACCTCCAACGTCTGCCCCGCTTGCATAAGTATGACTTGTACCATTGAAATAAAATGCATGGTCTCGGAAGAACTGGGAGTAAGTGTCTGAGAGATGACGGCGAGGTTTGTTTTCTGGAAATTGGAAAGCATAGTAGCAAAGATGGCAATGCCGAGCGAAGCGAAAACAGTCCGGCTAACGTTCATTATCGACGAGGCTTGCGCCGTCATTTTCTGCTCTACTGAGGCTAAGGCATAGGTCATTACAGGCATCATGGCCAGCCCTATTCCCATGCTTCTGACGAAAAGCATCAACCTTAGCAGATTATCCGGGGTGGTTACGTCTACAGTACGCATCCAAAAAGTGGCGGCACCCGCTACAATTAGCCCGGCCACAACCGGTATCTTGGGTCCTATTTTGTCATAAAGGCGTCCAGCCAGCGGCATAGTGACAATCGAGCCGAAAACGGCGGGGAGCATCAGTATGCCAGTCTCCAATGCTGTCAGGCCCCGAACGTTCTGTAGAAAGAGTGGCAGTAGAAAAACAATAGAAAAGAGGCCTATTGTGGTTACAAAAGTCAATCCTGTAGCCATCGAGAAGCCACGGTTTTTGAATATACGAAGGTCAAGCATTGGCTGCGCTGATCGCAGTTCCAGCGTAATCCAAGTTATAAGGCAGATTCCACCCAGTACCAACAGCCCCATGATGCGCACATCGTCCCATCCCCAGGTAGGAGCATAAGAAAGAGCATAAAGTACTGAACTGAATCCCATAGCCGCGAGCGCGAATCCTTTAAAATCGAAGCCTGCCGGCATCGCTGGAGTCTCCTGAAGCCAGGCCAAGCCCAGTAGAATGGCTACAAGCACTACGGGCACGTTCACATAGAAACACATGCGCCACGACCAATCGGTTACCAGATAGCCGCCGAGGGTTGGACCTATGGCGGGCCCAAGCATCATAGGGATACCGAAGATAGCCATAGCTGTGCCGCGCTGTTCGGATGGCACATTGAGAAAAAGCAGAGTCATGGCTGTCGGAGTGAGAAGACCACCGGCCAGACCCTGTAATATGCGGAATATTATCAGCGAGTCTGCGTTCCAGGAGAGACCGCATAAAATCGATCCAAATAGGAAACTTGCCTGGCTAAATATGTAGACCCTTTTGGTGCCGAAACGGTTACACAGGAAGGCGGCTGCCGGCGTAGTAATTGCTGTCGCCATTAAATATGCGGAAATAATAAGCTGGGCATGGTCTGTAGGAACATTGAAGACCGCCATGATATGCGGCAAGGCAATGTTCATAATTGTCTGGTCGAGTATGACCATGAAGGTGCCGGCTACGGCAACCAGTAAGATTTTCCACTGAGTAGTCTGTGGCATGGGTGCTTCCTTATTCAGGCTACTTTATGGCTATCTTTACCTCTACAGAAGTACCGGGGATAAGAATGTAACCTCCAGGGTTCTCGATAGTAATTTTTACGGGCACCACCTGTGCCACCTTGATGAAGTTCGCCGTGGTGTTATTCTGGGGTATAATTGAGAACGTAGCGGCAGTAGCCGCAGCGATGCCTTCCACGTGCCCCTTCAAAACGGCACCACCAAGGCTGTCAACGGTAATCTGTACTTCTTGCCCCGGCTTGAGCCGGTAAATATCTCCCTCAGTTACATTAGCTAATACCCACGTCTCAGAGATGTCGTACACCGTTACTATCGGTTGACCCGGACTGACTACAGCGCCGGGATAAGTCCAGACTGCAGCTATATAGCCGTTGACCGGGGATTCAATGTTGGTCCGACCTATTGGAATCTCTTTTAATCCCTGCATGTTAATTGGGTTGTCGGAACGAGGCATTCCAACAATGGCAATCCTCTGACCCTTCTCCACATAGCTTCCATAATCAACGTCGAGGCTAATTATCTGACACGGTGTTAGTGCGCCAACAGATATTAGTGGTGCCGATATATTTGCGTTGCTGGTACTTATATATTTGTAGTTTTGGTACCAAAGATTGACGCCAAATGCTATGCCTCCAATCACAAGAGCACAAGCCACGAAGAAAATAATCTTGCCCATCCTTGTTGAGAGCACTGAGTTCATTCTTTCACCTAATTTATTTGCCATAACGTATGCCTCCGAAATAGTTACAATTGTCCAGTTACTAGTCAGCGCTGTTCAGTGACCTGGCGGGCGTATTGCCTGTTCCCAGTAATACTTTTTCACCTTCATTCAAGCCAGATAAAATTTCAGACTGAGTTCGGCTCTGTAAACCGACTTCCACCTGCCGCTGCTCTATCAGACCTGTTTTGTCGTCTTTAACCACGTAAACCCAACTCTCAGCCCCCTGTAGATGTAAGGCACTGTTGGGTATTAGTAAAACATCTTTATGGCTGTCGACCAATATCTCAGCCGTAGCGGTAAGCCCGCCTGTGAGATATGTAGCATCCTTGGGGTCGAGTGCAATTTCAACCTTATAGGTAGCGGTGCCTGTCTGTAACGTCCCATATGGAGAAATGAATTGCACCTTGCCATCGAATACCTTGCCTGGAAAGGTATCAATCAGAATGGTTGCTTTCTGACCTTTTGATATCTTGACCACATCTATTTCATCGACTATACCGGTCATCCTGACTGCGCTCTTGTTAGCGAGTTTCAGCACATAGGTATCAATAGGCAAGCCTTCTGGCGAGTATCTCTGGGTTATCATATCGCCCTCGTGTAGATTTACGTCCACCACCTCTCCATCAAATGGTGCCACTAGTTCAGTCTTGAGTAGCGCTTGCTTGGTACGCTCAAGGTTTATCAATGCGGTATGGACGTTTATATCGTAATCGCGCTCCGCCTTTAGATTAAGTCCCTGGCGGAAGGTTGAAACGTTCTCTTGAAGTATCTTATCTCCAAGTTCAAGGTCGTGCATAGCCAATCGAAGTGTCTCGTTCAACTGTATGGCATCAAAGTCTTTCTCACCTGTCATTTTACTGAGTTCTTCAAGTTCAGTAAGCGCTTCATTTATTACGGTGAAAGTGGTGCAGGTATCTGGATATGTATAAGCACTAAGTGAACGAGTAGTTTGTTTAAGGACTGTCTGAGTGTCGGGCATCTCCATTAAGAGAGCTCTCAGCATTTTTGCTGCTTGGTCATAGCTGCCATCCTTAATTTGTTCTTGGATTGTGGACAGGCTATCCATTTCAGCTGTAAGCCTGTCAATGGCGATATCCACATCATGGCTTGAAATCACCGGCTGGTTCCACCCATTGAGCTCAGTCCTAAGGTTGCGGAATTGAGGGTCGATATATACTTTTTTCGCTGCATCGATATCGTATTTTGCCAGCGCTATTTGAGAAGCTACTTCTTCAAACCTGTCATCAGCTAGCAGAGACAGAGCCTTCTGAATTTCCTGCGTAGCGAATTCAAACCGGAGTAAAGCTATTGTATCAGTGTCGGTATAGAAAGACGGCGCGCGTGTAACACCGCAGCAGACTGTCTGAACCACATTGTTTATTGCCAGTTCCAGTGCATATTGTGCAGACTCTACCGTCATCTTCTGGGTTGTATCGTCCAATTTGGCAAGCAGAGTGCCGGCTTTAACCACGCTGCCTTTCTCGACGTATACCTTTTCAATTCTGGCACTATAAGGAGGAGTGAACATGGTTGTATCGAAATAGAGATTGACCGCGTCCGGCATTTCAATATAGCCATCCGCATCTATATTTACCTCGAGGTCACCTCGTTCCACCGAAGCTATTGTCCTCATTTCAGTGATGGGTTTATTAGAGGCGCAGCCAGTTAGCGCGATTGCTACTATCAGCAGGAAAGCTGATACGATGGTAGATGTTCTTTTACTCATATCTTATGCTCCTGAAACATAATTAAATATTCCTCTTTTATACTTGGAACAGCGCGTGTTCCACAATTCTATAATATTCCTCTCGGTTTTTCGCCTCGTAGGGCTTGATTTATTTCCTTATATGGTCCCATCACTCTCCTCGAATACCTTTTAAAATCAGGTTTTTCACCTCAGCCACTAATTCCTGGTGCGGAATCCTCCGTAGCAGTCCTGCTTCCCCCTCAATTTTGGAGATAATTGATAAGCCTATTATCATGCCAAGCAAGGCTCGCACAACTATGGGAATATTCAAAGGGCGAAAAGTATTATTGGCTGTCCTCAATTCAAAGTATTTCTCCATTAGCTTGAAATTTGGTGCGACGACTTGCTCATTGTATTGCCTACGTAATTTTGGGTCACGCTGTATTTCGGTCATTAGAAGCTGTATTATACCAATGTTATCGAGGCCGATACTCAGGCGTTTATTAATAAGGGAAAAAAGGCAAGCGGTGTCACCCGATTCAAGCGGCTGCTCTAAGAGGCCGATAAAAGACTCGTTACTGATATAGTCCTTGATGATTGACAGTAGCAGGTCGTGCTTGCTCTGGTAGTAGTTGTAAATAGTGCCTATTGCTACTCCAGCCTCTTGGGCTATATCAGGAATAGTAGTCTGGTCAAACCCCTTTTTGGAAAAGACCTTCAGCGCAGCGTCAAAGATCTGCTGCTCTCTTTGTTTGGTAATACCCTCTTTCCGCTTCTGCTTGGTCATTCGCATTGGTCTCTCCGGCATACTGATGAATATCTATGCGTTGAATGAACGTTCATTCATTTAATGATACTACGATGTTTGACTTCTGTCAACACCTTGCTAAAATTGGTGCGCCTGTATATACTTTTGCTAGTTTGTTTAATGGAGGGCGCATTAGTGAATTCTAATATCTTCAAAGTCGGGGCGGGCATAGTTGTGATGGCGGTAGTGCTGTTTAGTTCTTGTTTGGTGACGCCGGAGCCGAAGGGGAACAAGCCGCCAGTAATCTCAAGTCTTGAAGCTGAATATGTAGATGTTTATCCTAGGGGTGGCTCTGACATCAGATGCATTGCTTCTGACCCTGAAGGCGATGCGGTGCAGTTCAACTGGTCATCCACTGGTGGCACCTTAACTGGCGAAGGGCCTACTGTTACCTGGGAGTCACCAAATGATTACGGTGACTATCATATTATGGTAATTGTTAAAGATGTGAACGGAGGTAGTGCCGAAGCTACCTTAACCATAAGCGTGATTCCCAGACCAAGTTCGGGCTGTTGTGGTCGATCAAGGAAATGAGATAGGTTAAGTGTCGAAAATAGAGTGAGAGATAATGAAAAGAGTGGCCAGGATTGTAGCTGTTGTTTTTGTGCTGGCCTTACTCGCTAGTTTTGCTGGGTGTGCCAAATCAGGTACACACGATGGCGGTGAGCTGAAGATACTGAGCCATAGCATGACGGTGCACGAGTTCAGTGGTGGCGTGCCTCAAAGTACAGCCGTGGTCATCGGCAGAGCTCAGAATGTTGGCAATGTCACCATAAACTTTGCTACTATAGCAGTTAATTTCTATGATAAAAACAAGAATCTCATAGCTACGGCATCAGCTGTTAAGCAGAATCTGCAGCCAAACGAGGTGTGGGACTTTAATGTTAAGACTGTTGGCCCCGATGCGTGGAAGAGTATAAGCAATGATATTGCGGCTAGCACGGAATAATACTATTGATGGTATTAGGGGGGTTGCTCTTATAACCGACAGTTTTGAGTTGAGATATACTTTTATGTAAGGGGGGTAAATGAAAATGAGCATTTTCAAAAGCGGCTTCGGTATGGTCCTGGTTATGCTTACTGTTGTGGCCGTGATGGGTGCTGCCTGCGGTCCACAAGAGACGCCACCACCGACGCCTGGCGGTAATCAACCGCCGGTAATCTCCAGCCTGGTGGCAGAGAATATGCAGCTTTATCCATCGGGCAATACTGAGATTCAGTGCATAGCCCAGGATGCAGATGGCGACCAGATAGATTTTAAGTGGGCATGCACAGGTGGTGATTTCAGCGGTGCTGGCCCCATCGTTATCTGGAAGGCTCCGCCGGATTACGGGGCTTACACCATCACGGTCACTGTGGAGGACGGCAAGGGTGGTTCGGCACAGGCTAGTTTACCCATAACGGTTGGCGCCAATCAGTCGCCGGCAATTTCCAGC
The DNA here is from genome assembly GCA_963754385.1 of uncultured Chloroflexia bacterium. Taxonomy (GTDB): domain Bacteria; phylum Chloroflexota; class Dehalococcoidia; order GIF9; family UBA5629; genus 9FT-COMBO-48-23. The sequence continues at coordinate 136,738 of CAVWGE010000004.1, forward strand.
CTGGTTGCCGATCCTTCTGGGTTATTGTATGGAGGCAGGACGACGATTACCTGCATTGCTACTGACCCTGACGGTGATGCGGTCAGTTATAGCTGGTCAGCCAGCGAGGGGAGCATCAGTGGCGTAGGCAACAAGGTTACCTGGGTAGCGCCGAATAAAGGCGGAAATTTTAACATTACAGTCATACTCAGCGATGGCAAAGGCGGCGAAACCACAGGAAATATAATGGTTACCGTGGCGGCAGCTGCAATGACAGTAACTATCACGCCGGTTGCTCAGGAGACTGGCACGGTACGTTCAGATGGGGCTACAGACAATTCTAGGACATGGGCTGGTGACGATGAGAAGGACAGAGGTTATTGTGCCTTCTGGAGCTTTGATGTTTGGAGCTTGCAGGGGAAGAAAATACAAAACGCCAGTCTTAAGTTCCCTAACCCCAGAATAGCTGGGGACCCATTCTCCAGCACTACTGGACTTAAAGGGCTGCGATTCTGGAAGGTCAGGTATGGTGATGAGCTGCCGGCATTTCAGTACACCGGCAGCAATCTGTGGAACGTCCCCGTTCAGACCGCCCCACCGACCGAATTAGATATAACTCAAGAAATAGTTAATGTTGCTGCTGCGGCTGCTACCCGCTTCCAGGTAGAAGCTCTATTCCTGAAGGGGTACAACGGCAACCATGTCGCCGAATTTATTGAATGGCCAGAAGGGGTCGTTCTTGAGGTTACCTATTCGGAGAAGTAACGGTAGATTCCTGTGACGGCTTGAAAAAGGCGGCCTTAAGGCCGCCTTTTTCATTTCCTTTTCGGTTTTGACATATTTCTGGTATAGTGGTAAATTATAGTAGTTAGCAGTCTTAGCGGGGGAGTGCTAAAAATGTTGAAGGGTTTGACTTCGAGAAGAGAAACTGTTCTGAGCATAATAGTCAGTGAGTATATTGCTACGGCATTGCCTGTAGCTTCGGAGACTATTTTCCGCAATTATCGGCTAGGTGTGAGCCCGGCGACTATTCGTAACGACATGGCTTATCTTGAGGAAGAGGGCTATATCGCCCGACCTCATACCTCAGCCGGCAGCGTGCCTTTGGACAAAGGTTATCGACGTTATGTGAAGTCACTGGCTGATGAAGCGGAGCTTCCCTTGGAGGAACAATACCGGATTCGGGAACTTTTCCGCGATGTTGAAGAGGAATTTGAGCAATGGCTTAAGCTGGCGGCAACTATCGCAGCACGCTTGGTTAGAAATGCAGCTCTAGTCACTTTTCCTAAGCCAAGACAGTGCCGATTTAAGCGCTTAGAGCTGGTAGCCTTACAAGAGTTCGTGGCTCTCATGGTTTTAGTACTTAGTGAGGCTATACTTAAGCGGCAGCCTTTGTCTTTCGAGGAACCGATGACGCAGGAAAGTCTAACGTTTATGGCTAACAAATTTAATGCTGCTTACTCAGGGTTAACAAGCTCCGAGATTTTGGCTAAGAAGCTAAAGCTTACCTCGGAAGAGGAGCAAGTAACTGAAGCTGTGATTGATATAATGGCTGCTGAGGATGAGCTGGAATACGAGCAGCCTCATCTTGAAGGATTGCGTTTGATGCTTGGACAACCTGAGTTTGCTCAAAAGGACAAGATGTTGGGCATTATGGAGCTGATGGAGACGAAGGAGTGGCTTAGCTCCGCTCTAGCCCAACGGTCGAGCCAGGTCGGGGTGCAAGTTGTGATTGGTGAAGAGAATCGAGATGAAACATTACATGATTTGAGCCTGGTTTTCAGCAGCTATGGTATTCCTGGTCAGGTTGGTGGTACTATTGGGGTAATCGGCCCAACACGGATGGATTACCGTAGAGCTATTTCTATAGTGGACTATATGTCCGAGGTATTGAGTGGTCTAGTGGCTGGAGTTTGCCAGAGTGATTAGATATGCTCTAAGGAGGCTTGATATTGGCTGAAGAAGACAAAGTGGTATCTGAGAGTGAAGCGTCAGGGCTAGTTGAGGATGATACAGAGTCTTTAAAAGAAGCCCTTGCTCAAGAGAAGGAGAAGGCTGAACGATATCTAGCCAACTGGCAGAGGGCTGAGGCTGATTTTAGAAACTATAAAGCACGTGAAGAGCGAGGTAAAAAGGATTTGATAGACTGGGCCAACTCCGCGCTGGTTTGCGACATATTGCCGGTACTTGACGCTTTTGACCGTGCTTTTGGAGGAGTTGCTCCGACGGGAAAAGAACTCGGTTGGATTACCGGCTTTAGACAGATTCAGAAGATGTTATTGGATGTTTTGAGTAAACACGGGCTTGCCGAAATGAAGTGTGTCGGCGAGACATTCGACCCGAGCCTTCATGAAGCAGTAGTCCAACAGGATGGTGTGGAGGGTGTGATACTAGATGAGGTTCGAAAGGGATATAAACTGAAGGACAAGTTACTCCGGGCGCCACAGGTGGCGGTGGGGAAGGGTGACGAATCATCAGCTGCGGAAGCGGCTAAACAGGGCGGGTAAGATTTAACCAAGTAAACAGAGTAGAAAAGTGAAAATACTGATTAAAGCAGCCAGTGTTAGAAGGAGGACAGTATGGGCAAAACAGTTGGTATTGATTTAGGGACCACGTTCAGTCTGGTAGCAGTTATTGAGGGTGGTGAGCCAAAGATAATCCCCAATACTGAAGGGGAAAGGCTTACACCTTCGGTCGTAGCCATTGACAAGAAGGGTGAGCGGCTGGTGGGTTTGCTGGCTAAACGGCAGGCAATTACCAATCCAGACAATACTATTTTCAGTGTGAAGAGGTTGATGGGGCGCAAATTCAAAGACTCCGAAGTTCAGTATGACATAAAGCGGTTGCCTTATAAGATAGTCGAAGCTAGTAATGGTGATGCCTGGGTGGCGATGGGAGGCAAGCAGTACAGTCCAGCGGAAATCTCGGCTATGATTCTGCAGAAGCTGAAAATCGATGCTGAAGCTTACCTTGGCGAGAAGGTCACCGATGCTGTGGTCACAGTACCAGCTTATTTCAACGACAGCCAACGCCAGGCGACCAAGGATGCTGGCACCATTGCGGGGTTGAATGTGATACGTATAGTAAACGAGCCAACCGCTTCAGCTTTGGCTTACGGGCTGGATAAGAAGCAGGAGGAAACTATTGCTGTCTATGACCTCGGCGGCGGTACGTTTGACATTTCCATACTTGAACTTGGTGAGGGTCAATTCCAGGTTAAGTCGACCAATGGTGATACTCATCTCGGCGGCGATGATATTGACCAGAGAATTATGGACTGGCTCTGTGATGAGTTTAAGAAGGAGTCAGGCATAGATTTGAAGCAGGACAGGATGGCATTGCAGCGGTTAAAGGATGCTGGCGAGAGAGCCAAGCGCGAGCTATCCACAGTGGGACAGACGGAGATAAACCTGCCCTTCGTCACAGCTGATGCCTCTGGACCTAAGCATATGAATATAACCCTGACACGGGCCAAGCTGGAGCAATTGTCTATGGACCTACTGGAAAGAAGCATAGAACCCTGCCGCAAAGCTTTGGCTGATGCCAAACTTACTGCTGCCCAGATAACCGATGTGATTCTGGTTGGCGGCCAAACAAGGATGCCAAAGGTTCAGGACATGGTGCGCCAGTTTTTTGGCAAGGAGCCGGTTAAGGGTGTTAATCCTGATGAGGTGGTGGCATTGGGGGCTGCTATCCAGGCGGGTGTACTCAAGGGAGATGTCAAAGACATTCTCCTGCTTGATGTCACACCGCTTACTTTGAGTATTGAGACGTTGGGTGGTGTGGCCACACCGCTTATTCCACGTAACACTACTATTCCAACCAAAAAGAGCCAGATTTTCAGCACGGCGTCCGACAACCAGCCCAGTGTGGAAATTCATGTGCTGCAAGGTGAACGTCCCATGGCGACGGATAATCGGACTCTGGGTCGTTTTATACTTGACGGTATTTTGCCAGCACCTAGAGGTGTGCCCCAGGTTGAGGTTACGTTTGACATAAATGCTAATGGCATTTTGGAGGTCAGGGCACAGGACAAAGGCACGGGCAAAGAGCAGAAGATTACCATCACTGCCTCCAGCGGTCTGAGCAAGGGAGAAGTGGAGAAGATGGCTAAGGAAGCTGAAGCCCATGCTACTGAAGATTCCAGAAAGAAAGAAGAGGTGGAAACTCGGAACACGGCTGATAACTTAGTTTACACTTCTGAACGTACGCTTCGCGAACAAGGGGACAAGATTCCTGCCGACTTAAAGCAGCAGTTGGAGGGGAAGATAGCTGCGGTGCGTTCGGCTCTTCAAGGTACGGATATAAATTATGTTCGCAGCACTACTGAAGAGCTGTCTCAAGCGATGCAAAAGATTGGTGCTGCTGTATATGGGCAGGCTGGAACACCACCTCCACCAGGTGAAGCCCCTGGTGGTGAAGCCTCTGGTGGCGAAGCTCCAGGCGGACCGCCCGGTGGCGAGGAAGGTACTGTAGAAGGCGAGTTCCGGGAAGTATAAGGCTTTCTCTCGATCTGCTTGACGGCTGTAGCAGCGGATGGTTTATTCCCATAGAACATCCGCTGTTTTTTTGTTGGCATTGTTTCTGGCTGAGATTCTTCGGTCGCTAAGCTTATTTAGAATGGCAATCGGCTATTCGTAAACGACCTTAAATGGTATTGACAGTATAGCTAGGAATCAATAAAATGATATATAGACGAAATCCAAACTGAAGGAGGTCTGGTTCATATGGCTAAGAAAAGTATAACCATAAGTGGTGTAGTCGCAGGTATTATAGCCATAGTCGCTGGTGTGTTAATTCTGTTTAACTGGCTACCTCTTTACCTCATTGTTGGTGTTTTTCTTATTGTTTGGGGTGTGCTGGCCGTTATAAATAAGTAACAGTGTTTCTGTTTGGTGTAAGTAGTATTTCACTCGGGCTGAGGACATTATTATTTTGAAAAGGAGGTAATGTATTATGTTTGGCATCACTATAGCTCCCGTAGGTGGTTTAATAATGGGGATACTAACTCTTATCTTCGGTATAATCATTATGATTTTTCCCCGGATACTAAACTATCTTATAGGAATTTATCTGATCATAATCGGTATATGGGCTATAATTCTGGCTATTTAATTTCGTAAGAAATCGAACATTTAATTTATCCGCTTTATCAAGGCTGAGTCGGCTTTGTTTCTGCCGGTGGCTGTGCCAGGCTAAGTTGTGCTCTATTTCGGAACATCTGGTTTCAGTTATAATGATTGGGTAGGTAACTTCTATCCTCGTGGGATGCCGCGGAGGGAGTGGCTGAAATACTACGCCCGTGAATTCAACTCCTTAGAGCTGAACGCTACGTTTTATGCTCTGCCTAAGCTTTCTGTTCTGGAAGCTATGGTTGATAAAACCGGAGAAGGTTTCCTATTTTCAGTTAAGGCGAATCAGGAGATGACGCATCAACGTCAGCAAGATAACAGGGTTTTTGTGGCTTTTATTCATATGCTCCAACCTTTTATTGATGCTGGTAAGCTGGGCTGTGTGTTAGCTCAGTTTCCTTACAGTTTTCACTTCAGTCGCCAGAATCGCGATTATCTTGAATTTTTCCGGGAACGGCTGGGTGATTTACCGGTGGTTTTTGAGTTCCGCAACTCTCAATGGCTGAAGCCCGAAGTCTTCGATTGGCTACGGAACTGTAACCTTGGTTTCTGTTGTGTTGACGAGCCGCAGTTGCCCAATCTGTTGCCACCTTTGGCCGAGGTTACTAGCGATATCGGCTATGTACGGTTTCATGGCCGTAATGAGGCTAAGTGGTGGCAACATGAGCACGCTTACGAAAGGTATGATTACACTTATTCAGTCGAGGAACTGAAAGAATGGCTGCCACGGATAAATAAGCTGAAGAGTCTGGCTGAAAAGACTTTTATCTTTGCCAATAATCATTGGCGTGGCCAGGCAATAGGCACTATACGCCAGCTACGTCTCATGGCTGACTAGCTTGCTTTCCTAGATAGCATGGGCTAGAATAGTCTCCACAGAATTCCAGGACAGGTTTGCGAAATGGCCATTTTTACTGATTTTTATGAGCGTTTAAAACAAGAGCAGGCGCGCCTGAAATATGAGCTTCAGCAGCTTAAGGCTGAGGAGAAGTCTGCCGATGAACAACGGGAAGGCAGTCCTTTTGGGAAGAGGGAGGAGGGAGCCACTGAGGCATTTGAGTTAGAGAAGAGGCTGGCTCTGGAGAGACGGTTGACTGACGCTTTGGTGGAAGTGGAGCACGCTCTTAAGAAGTATGAAGCTGGCACATATGGTATATGTGACCTGTGTAGTCGGCCCATAGGGCCAGCCAGGCTTGAGGCATTGCCGCAAGCGACCTTGTGTCTTGAGTGTAAAGCGCGCCAGGCTCAAAATGCCAGAAGTAGAACGACAAGGTAGTTGGTGGCGGGGAGGATTATTCCTCATCATCGCTGCCTTTGTGATAGTGTTAGACCAGATAAGCAAGCTGTGGGTCAGGTCTCATTTAGGTCTCTATGAAGCATCGCCTGTAATCGGTTGCCTGAGCCTGACCCATGTACGGAATACGGGTTCGGCTTTTGGTCTTTTCGCAAATCAAGCCTTTCTGTTAACTCTGGTAGCTATCGTTGGGCTAGTGACTGTTCTGCTGTTCTATCGCTATTTCTCCAGGTCTAACATTTTGGGCATCTCGGCTTTGGGCTTGGTTTTTGGCGGTGCTGTAGGCAATCTGATAGACCGTCTTCGTTTTGGTTATGTTACCGACTTTATTGATGTTCGCCTGTGGCGTGATTTTCACTGGCCAGCTTTTAATGTCGCTGACTCAGCCATCACAGTTGGTAGTATAATGCTGGTTATCTTTATTTTTTTGGCATTTAGAAAGGGAGATGGTAGTTCCTCTGGAGCCGGAAGTTAAAATATTGCGGGTTATTGAACCAGCAATTCGCCTTGATAGATATCTGGCTAAGGAATACCCCGAGTTATCACGCTCCCGCCTTCAGAAGCTGATTGAGCAGGGTTATATTAAGGTTAATGGGTGTGGAGCCAAGGCAAGCCAGAAGCTGAACGCTGGAGATGAGATCCATGTTAGCCTGCCACCTCCCGAGCAGGTCTCACTTGTTGCTGAACCCATTCCCCTGGATGTGATTTATGAGGATGATGACCTTCTGTTGCTAGATAAGCCGGCTGGGTTAGTTGTCCATCCATCACCAGGCCATACTGCTCATACCTTGGTCAATGCCCTTTTAGCTCGTTGTCCAGATTTGGCTAACTTTGGTGATGTCATGCGGCCGGGTATAGTTCACCGTTTGGACAGGGATACCTCGGGGTTGATGATTGTCGCCAAGAATAGCGCCGCTCAGCAATATCTAATTAATCAATTCAAAGCCCGGTCGGTGTCCAAGGGTTACCTTGTCTTAGTTAAAGGCAGACTGACTCCGAGTCAGGGCATTATCGATGCTTCTGTCGGGCGTGACCCGTCCAATCGCAAACGCATGGCGGTAGTATCTGGAGGCAGACAAGCCCAGACCAGATATAAGGTTAAGGAATATCTGGGTGATTATACCTTGCTCGATGTTATCACTGAGACTGGTCGAACCCATCAGATACGAGTTCATTTATCGGCTATAGGCTACCCGGTCGTTGGTGACCCGATATATGGCGTCAAGTCAGCTTACGTTAAGCGGCAGTTTGTCCATGCTTACCGGTTAGGTTTCCATTTACCTGCCAGTGGTGAATATCGGGAGTTCACCTGTGAATTGCCTCCAGACTTGAAGCAGGCTCTGAGATTTATAGGCGGTGCAAAGGTTTAAAATTCTTGCCCTTTCCTATTGCTAATGTATAGATAATGTGTTAAATTGTATTTGAAGAGAGGTATTAACGATGAAGGGTGCTGACAAATCTTTTGAGCAGATTAAAAAGGGCCAGATGGGACGTGAAGGTGAATTATATTCGCAACTTATGGGCAAGGGCGAATTTGGTGATTTAGAGACATTCGAAGCTGATTCGGCTGTTCGGAGGAATGAGTTACTATTTAAAATCCAAACTGATATGGAAGATACTAAGAATGCCTTGAAACAGGCTGAACAGCTGACTGAGCGGCTTAGGCGAAGATTGAGCGACCTTGAGGGCATGTACCGTATCCTTACCAGAAAGTAAGGGTTCGTTATAAATCTATCAGTTGTTTCCTATCTTTCCAGGGTGTTTTCTAATGGCTTAAGCTCTGTAGGATGAGTTGCTGTCTTCGGTAAATCTTAGGAACGTGCCGTAAAAGCTAACGTTCTACAAAAGGAATCAGGGTTGGAGAAGAAGCCAAGAGAGTTTGCCTTAGAGTATGCTGGCTTCTGGGTTCGGCTCGGGGCGGGTGTTATCGACCTCTTGCCCTTAGGGTTTATTGTTGTGATTATAGCCTACTTTTTCCCTGCTCCGATAATCTGGGTGACGAGTGGGTTAGTAATATCGGCTGCTTATTGGTTGGGCTTTTGGGTATGGCGGGGTCAGACGCCGGGTAAGATGGCTTTGGGGATAAAGGTTATTCGAACTGACAGTTCTCCGGTTAAATGGCAGTGTGCGCTGTGCCGTTTTTTGGGATACATCGTCTCGGCGGTAACCCTGTTCATCGGCTTTATCTGGGTTGCCTTCGATGGTCGCAAACAAGGTATACAAGATAAGATTGCCGATACCTATGTAGTGAAGCTGCCAGTAAGACAGGTGGCTTTCACAGGACATTATGCTCGAGGCCAGGCTAGCTATGTCTGAAGCGATGGTTCGGGTTCGTTTTGCTCCCAGTCCAACCGGCTATCCTCATCTGGGTAACATCAGGACGGCTCTGTTTAACTGGGCATTTGCCCGGCATAATAACGGCGTTTTTATTTTGCGGATTGAGGATACCGATGTCGCTCGCCTCGTGGAGGGGGCGACGGATGTTATTCTGGAGAGCCTGCGCTGGCTGGGGCTTGATTGGGATGAAGGCCCTTATTCCCAGTCACAACGGCTTGAATATTACCGTGAAGTAGCTGACGGATTATTGAAGCGTGGGCTTGCTTACCGTTGTTACTGCTCTCCACAGCGGCTCGACTCAATGCGACAAGAGCAGATGAAGCGGAAGCAGCCACCCGGCTATGACCGCCACTGCCGTAATCTTACACCAAAAGAATGCGCTGAGAAGGAGTCGAGCGGGATTGTACCCGTGGTGCGTTTCAAGTCACCACTCGAAGGCCAAACCTCATTCAATGACCTGTTGCGTGGTCAGATAGTCTTTGAAAATACCACCCTTGATGATTTCGTTCTACTCAAGTCCGATGGTTATCCTACTTATCATCTGGCTAATATAGTTGACGACCATCTGATGGAGATTTCCCATGTTCTACGGGCTGATGAGTGGCTATCTAGCACACCACGTCATGTTCTGCTATACCAGGCGCTCGGTTGGCAGCCACCGCAGTTTGCCCACCTGCCTATGATTTTGGGGCCGGATAGGTCGAAGTTGAGCAAACGGCATGGCGCTACGGCCATAACTGAATATCGAGAGCGGGGCTATTTGCCTGAGGCAATGTTTAACTTTCTAGTTCTGCTTGGCTGGGCGCTGGATGATAAGACGGAGCTTTTAACGCGAGAAGAGATAATAAAACATTTCTCCCTGGAACGAATAAGCAGAACTGCAGCTGTGTTCAACAAAGATAAGCTCGATTGGATGAACGGGGTTTATATCAGGGCTTTGAGCTTGGAAGAATTTGTCCAGCGAGCTATCCCTTTTTTGGAAAGGGACTTACCTGCAGAAATCAGTCGTCCGCTGGACGTTGGCTACATTCGCCAGTTTGCGCCTCTTGTCCAGGAGAGGGCTAGAACCCTGGCTGAAACACCACAGCTCAGCGAGTTTTTCTTTATTGATGAACTGGAATATGATTCCGGGCTGCTCTTGAGCAAAATCGATAAGGCTGAAGCGATTAAAAGTCTCCAGGCTTCGGTTGTCAGTATGGATAGCTTGAAGGATTGGAACACGGCTTCGCTGGAGGCTGTTTTTCGGCCGTTGGCTGAAGAGCTTAAATTGAAGACCAGCGTGTTTTTTGGGCTGTTGCGTGTGGCGGTTACGGGAAGAACGGCAGCTCCGCCTCTATTTCAAACTATGGAGGTGTTGGGGAAGGAGCGGTGTCTTAAACGGCTCAGGGCAGCCTTGGATAAACTTTCGACTTCTTAGAGCGGACAAAGCTGTGCGCCTTTTTAATTCTCTAATTTTCAGCTGATCTAAAGCTTCTGGCATTTAGGGCAGAAGTAGCTGCCGCGGTTTCTGATGGCAAGGCGCTGGATGGGTGTGCCACAGATAGGGCATGGTTTGCCGCCACGGTGGGCGACGCTGAAGTTGGAATGAGCAGTGCCAAACTGACCATCGGGGCGTTTATAGGTGTCAATACTGGCACCTTTGCTGTCGATGGCTGAGCGTAGAACATCAACGATGGCTTTATGGAGTTTTTTGATTTCTTTGGGTGACAAGCTATTTGCCTTGTTAAGCGGATGAATTCTGGCAGCGAACAGGGCTTCATCGGCATACATGTTTCCAATGCCGGCAATAAAAGATTGGTCGAGCAGAACAGCTTTTATCGGTGCCTTGTGTTTCTGCAGTCGTTTGGTTAGGAGTTCGGCGGTGAATTCGGGAGTTAACGGCTCGGGTCCAAGCTTGCCGACTATAGCACGTTCATTTTCTACCAGCCAGAGAGCCCCTAAACGTCTGCGGTCGGTGAAGATAAGCTGGCTGCCGTTATCGAGGTTGAAGATGACTCTGGCGTGACGGTCGGTTTGCTCCAGATTCAGCAGCAGAGCGCCGGACATTTTGAGGTGTATAATCAGCACACCGCCGCTGGATAGATGGAAAATGAGATACTTGCCTCGACGCTCAAGGTTGTTTATCTTTTTCCCTATTAGTTTTCGGCGGAACTCTTCAACTGAAGGCTGGCGCACCAGTTTGGCATCGCAGACTGTAATATCGGTGAATCGCCGTCCGATTACGTGTGCAGAAAGTTCGTTCCTTATCGTTTCTACTTCAGGCAGTTCAGGCACTATTTGATAGCCACCTTTGTTGTAAGGAGTTTTCAGTCGACTGTTGGTCGATAGGCACCTGTATTGTAGCCTAAAGTGCTTGTGTGTTAAACATTTGCTGGCTATAATCTTTAGGTAAATCCGCAATACGGTTTTGTTTCAATGGAAAGAAGGAGCGCAATGAGCTACAGAGGAGGGCTTGTGCTGGCGGCTTGCCTTGTATTTGCCACTGCGTTAATGCTAGTGAGCTGTGTGAGTCCGGCCCAAGAACACCTTAATAAAGGTGATGAGTACTTTGAGCAAGGGCGATATGATGAAGCCATTGTGGAATACACTGAAGCAATTGAGCTCGACGCACAGCTTGCTAGTAGTTATAGCAGCCGTGGACTTGCCTATCATAATAAAGGTGAGCTTGGTGAGGCGATAGCGGATTTTGATGAGGCGATTAAGCTTGACCCCAAACGTGCTGAGCTTTATTACAATCGTGGTAACGTGTATTTCGAGAGGGGACAGTTTCAATCAGCTGTAGCTAATTATGACAAGGCTATTGTGCTTGCCCCGAGGTTTGTCATGGCTTACAACAATAGGGGACAGGCTTATGCCGGGCAGTATAAGTTTGATAGAGCCATAGCTGATTACGATAAGGCTATCGATTTAGACCCGAAGCTAGCTATTGCTTATGATAACCGGGGCCTTATGTACATCAACAAAGGAGAGTTCGACAAGGCTATAGCTGACTGCACTAGGGCAATAGAGCTGGAGCCGGAGCTAGCCACAGCGTATTTTAATCGGGCGTACGCCTATAATAAGAAGGGCGATGTAGCCCAGGCGAAAGCTGATTTAAAAAAGTGCATTGAAATATCAACTGACCCTAATCTCACCAAGGCGGCGAAAGACCTGCTGGTGAGGCTTTGAGAAGCATTATTTTTGTTCCTATCTGTGAAGATGCTACTGGGCTTATCCCATCTCGGCCCAGTTTTTGCCTAGCTTGATGTCTATCTTTAAGGGCACGCTGAGCTTTAAGGCTTGAGGCATTATCTCAGCTACCAGTTCTTTCATCGTCTCTACTTCCTCTGGCGGCACCTCGAAGAGGAGTTCATCATGCACCTGAAGGGTCATTTTGGTTCGCAGATTCCGCCTTTCCATCTCGCGGTGAAGGTTGACCATGGCGATTTTGATGATATCGGCTGAGGTGCCCTGCACCGGCATGTTTACTGCCATTCTCTCGGCAGACTCTCTGACCTGCCGGTTTGGCGATTTGATTTCAGGTATGTAGCGCCTCCTGCCCATCACCGTCTGCACGTAACCCCGCTCTCTGGCCTGGCTCTTGGTGTTTTCGATATATTCTTTGACCCTGGGATATTTCTCGAAGTAAGAGACGATGAACTGCGCAGCTTCCTCTCGGCTGAAATCGGTGGCTTGCTCCAGGCCGTAATCGCTCATGCCGTAGATAACGCCGAAGTTGACCGTCTTAGCCACGCGGCGCATGTCCGGAGTAACCTTCTCCGGGGGGACATTGAAGACGAGGGAAGCGGTAGCGGTATGCACGTCCTCGTCTCTGAGGAATGTGGCGATAAGCTCCGCGTCCTGTGAGATGTGGGCTAATACTCTTAGGTCGATTTGGGAATAATCGCCGGAGAGAAGGTACCACCCTGGCTCGGCGATAATGGCTTGTCTTATTTTGCCGCCCAGCTCGCCCCTTATGGGGATGTTCTGCATGTTCGGCTCGCTGGATGAAAGACGGCCGGTAGTTGTGCCTGCCTGGTTGAAGCTGGTATGCAGCCTGCCTGTTTTAGGGTTGACGAGGGCAGGGAAAGCATCGGTGTAGGTTGACTTCAGTTTGGCGAGCTGTCGGTATTGCAGGACAAGCTCAATTATGGGGTGAGTCCCCTTTAGCTCCTCAAGCGCCGAGGCTTCAGTAGAATAGCCGCTTTTTGTTTTGCGTGGCTTGGGAAGTTTTAGCTCCTCGTAAAGGATTCTGGACAACTGTTGTGACGAATTTATGTTGAACCTGTAGCCGAGACTGTTGTAAACCTCGGCTTCCAGTCTGAGCATCTCCTTACCCAGGCTGTGAGACATATCTCGCAGCAGCTCGACATCTATAGCCACCCCATTTCTTTCCATAGCTACCAGCACCGGTACCAGGGGCATTTCCACTTCACTGAAAAGCTGCCATAGTCCTTCTTTTCGCAGCTCAGCGTCGAGCATGCTTTTAAGCCTTAAAGTGATATCGGCATCGGCACAGGCATAGTCGGCAGCCTGCTCTATTGCTGCCATCGCCATGGATAGCTGCTTGGCTCCTTTGCCGATTAAGTCGGTGATGGGTGTCATCTCGACTCCTAGTTTATTGAAAGCCAGCGCTTTAAGCCCGATTGACTTTTCACCCAGCAGATAGGCGGCAATCATGGTATCGAAGCTAAGATTCTCAAGCTTTATCCCGGATTCGGCGAGCACCGTCATATCAAATTTGCCATTTTGAGCTATTTTGGGGATTTTAGTGTCTTCAAGCACAGGCTTAAGCCTGGCAATGACTTGAGGCAGCGGCAGTTGATGTATCTGGCTTAAGCTGCGGTGCCCTACCGGTATGTAGTAGGCTTCTCCCGGCATCGATGACAGTGAGATGCCGACGAGTTCACAAGTCATGACTTCTTTGGCGGAAGTCTCCAGGTCAACGGAGAATTCTTTGGCGGCTAGCAATTTGGTAATTAGGTTATCTAAAGCTTGCTCAGTGTCAATTATGTGATAGTCTTTTTTGGATATGGGTGTGCCAAGAGCTACAGTTGGCGTTCCTTCTATCTCCTCGGGCAGTCTGGATAGCAATTGGGCGAATCCCAGCTCGCGGAAAAGTTCGACTACCTGAGGTCTGTCGTAGGCGCTGACCTGGCAAGCATCAAGATTCAAGTTTATGGGGACATCGGTGACTATTGTCGCCAGTTCCTTGTTTCGAAGGGCCTCGGCTTTATGGTCGAGGAGCGATGCCTGTAGCTTCTCAGGAGCTATTTCTTCAATGTGGGTGTAGATTCCTTCCAGGCTGTCGAATTGTCGCAATAGCTTGACTGCTGTCTTGTCGCCGATACCGGGGATGCCCGGGATGTTATCGGAGGGGTCGCCGGTGAGAGCTTTGAAGTCGGCGAGCTGTCCGGGAGATATGCCATATTTTTCCTCGACACCTGCCTCATCGTAGATTACCGTATCGCTGAAGCTTCGTCTTGGAGACATTACATTTGTGCTGGGTGAAACGACCTGAAGCATGTCGTTGTCGCCGGTGACGATGAGGGTATCTACGTTTTGCTGACCAGCCTGGCGGCTCAGGGTACCCAGAATGTCATCAGCCTCGTAGCCATCGATTTCGAAGGTGGGAATATTGAAGGCAGCTACCAGTTGATGAACGCGCTTTATCTGACTGATGAGCTCTTCGGGGGCTTTGGGGCGTTGAGCCTTGTAATCCTCGAATTTTTCATGTCTGAAGGTCGGTCCGGGACGGTCGAAGGCAATAGCCCAGTGAGTCGGCTTGATTTCGTTCAGCACCTTGAGTAAGGTGCTGGCAAAGCCCTGGACGGCATTTATCATTTCCCCGGTTTTAGATACAGTTAGGGGAGGTATGGCGTGGAAAGCCCGGTGTACCAGAGCATTCCCATCGAAAAGCAAGAGCAAAGGTTTTTCTTTAGCCATATTCTAAACCTTTTACTGCATGTCATTCTGAGCCTTTCTCCCCATGTCATTCTGAGCACAGCGAAGAATCTAAACCCCCTTCTCTTTCCGCAGCAGATTATGCTGTACCAGATTCTTCGGTCACTTCGCTCCCTCAGAATGACACGAAGGAAAGGTTTGAACTCATTATATAACAGGTTGACAGTCGTGGTATACTATTTCTCACCCTCAGGAAGGTAGCTCAAAAGTGAAGGCAAAAGACCTGCTTTCCGTAGCCGATTTGAGCGCTGCGGAGATTGAAAAAATCATTGCTCAAGCGTTGAAAATGAAACGTGGGCCGGTGCCGCAGTTGCTGTCTGGTAAGATACTGGCTCTTGTGTTCGAGAAACCGTCTTTGCGCACCCGGGTCAGTTTTGAAGTGGCAGCATATCAGCTGGGGGGCTATTGCTTTTACCTGTCGCCCGATGAGGTGGGGCTGGGAAAGCGAGAGCCGGTTTCCGATGTAGCTCATGTTCTCAGCCGCTACGTGCATGGCATTATAGCCCGCACCTTCTCTCATGAGACTTTACAGACGCTGGCACGTTACTCAACTGTGCCGGTGATTAA
This sequence comes from uncultured Chloroflexia bacterium, assembly GCA_963754385.1. Classification (GTDB taxonomy): domain Bacteria; phylum Chloroflexota; class Dehalococcoidia; order GIF9; family UBA5629; genus 9FT-COMBO-48-23. The sequence continues at coordinate 151,990 of CAVWGE010000004.1, forward strand.
CGCCCTTTCCGATTTGGAGCACCCGTGCCAGGCTCTAGCTGATATATTGACCATTAACGAGAAAAAGGGAAAACTAAAGGGCTTGAACCTGGCTTTTGTCGGTGACGGTAATAATGTAGCTCATAGTTTGCTTCTGGCAGCCTCGCTTACCGGGATTAATTTCTGTATTGCCTCTCCGCCTGGATATACGGTGAATGATAAGATATTGCAGACGGCCAAGGAATTTGCGGCTCATAGCGGCAGCCGGATACTCTTAACCGAGGAGCCTGAGCAGGCGGTGAAGGATGCTGACGTTGTTTATACAGATGTGTGGACGAGCATGGGGCAAGAATCCGAGGCTGAAAAGCGTCGTAAAGCCTTCGCTGGCTATCAGGTTGATGCCCGGCTATTGTCTTCAGCCAAGAAGGATGTTATATTTTTGCATCCTTTGCCGGCCCATCATGGTGAGGAGGTGGCTGTTGGGCTTCTTGATAGTCCATGCTCGGTGGTCTTTGCCCAGGCAGAAAATAGGCTCCATTTACAAAAGGCGTTGCTGGCTGAGATGTTTGGCAAGGTTGGACGCACCCGCTAGCAAGTGCTATTCTTTTATTAGCCAGTCACAATTCCGAAAGTGAGTAAAACGTGAATCAGGTTGTAGCTATAGTTGGTCGAGCCAATGTCGGCAAGTCGACATTGTTTAACCGCCTGGCAGGTGAGCCGCTAGCTATTGTCGAGGACCTACCAGGGACAACGCGCGACCGTGTCTTTGCCGACGTTTCGTGGCAGGGACATGAGGTGACTTTGGTTGATACTGGTGGTTTGGAGCCAAAGCCGGGCTCTTCTCTGGCTCAAAAAGTTAAGGGTCAAGTAGAGTTAGCCATAGCTGAAGCTGATGTCATTATTTTTATGGTGGATGTTCGAGATGGGGTGATTGCTGCCGATTGTGAGATAGCCGACCTGCTGCGTAGCTGCAATAAGCCGGTAGTTTTGGCGGCTAATAAAGCTGATAACGCCAGGCTGGAGAGCCATACAGCCGATTTCTACCAGTTAGGTGTTGGCACTCCGGTGGCCATCAGTGCTCAACACGGTCGGGGTATAAGCGAGCTTTGGCAAGCGATAATTCATCTCCTCCCGGAGAGTTCTATCGGTTTTGTTGATTCAGATAGACCCAAATTGGCTATTGTGGGGCGGCCCAATGTAGGGAAATCAATGCTATTGAATGCTATTGTTGGTGAGGAAAGAGCCATTGTGGACCAGGTTCCGGGGACGACCCGGGATGTAGTCGATACCGTTTTCACTCACCGGGGGCAGGAGTTGCTGTTGATAGATACTGCTGGCATCAGGCGGCGTGGGCGCGCTAGTATAGGAATAGAGTATTACAGCTTGATTCGAGCTTTGCGTGCCATTAATCGTTGCGATGTCGCCCTGTTGGTTACTGATGCCACTGAGTTTATTACTGCTCAGGATTTGCATATTGCCGGCTATATTAAGCAGGCGGGCAAAGGTATGGTGCTGGTGGTTAACAAGTGGGACCTTGTTTCCGGGCAGCCGAAGGAAGCGTATGCTCACCAAATTCAGCAGCGGCTAAAGTTTATGTCTCATGTGCCCGTTCTTTATGTTTCGGCTAAATTCAGGCGTGGCGTAGATGGTATAATACCTAAGGCTCTGGAGGTGTGGCAGGAAAGACAAAAGCAACTGCCAGACTCAGTAGTGGATAAGCTGATTAAGGAGGCGGTGACGGCGCATACGCGGCCACGAAAAGGTTTGAAGCAACTCGAAGTTATTCGTGCCTATCAGGCGGGCATCAATCCTCCTAGCTTTGCTCTTCTGGTTAATGACCCGGAGCTAGTGCATTTCTCTTATCAGCGCTATCTGGAGAACAGGCTCCGGCAAACCTTTGGCTTTTCCGGGACCTCGTTGCGGCTTCTTTTCAAGAAGGCGAAATCAAGAAAGCGTGAAAAAGTGGGGGGTGGAAAGGCGTGATAATCGCTAAATTCGTCCTTGTTGCGGTGATTGGCTATCTTATGGGCGCCATTCCGTTTGCTTTGATAATCAGCAAGCGGATGGCAGGGATTGATATTTCCAAGCGAGGTAGCGGTAATCTTGGCGGCACCAACGTGTTGCGAGTTCTAGGTTTCAAGGCAGGAGCCATAGTTATGGCTCTTGACTTAGCCAAGGCATTTGCGCCGGTGATGCTGGCCAGATTCATTATAGGTGACAGTGTGCTGTCCATAGCCGGTTTTACTATTAATTGGCAATGGGGTCAGGTCATAACGGCTTTGATGGTGATGGTGGGGCACAGCTGGTCAGTATATATTAAATTTCGTGGTGGGAAGGGTGCAGCTGCTTACTTTGGTAGCTGGTTTGCTATTTGGCCAGTGGCAGCTTTGGTCGGCGGTGTGATTTTGATAGTGACGGTTTTGCTGAGTAAATACATGTCCCTAGGTTCCATAATTGGCTCATTGAGTATCTTATGTCTGTTCATGGTACTGACGTTGACTGATATGTCTCCCCCTGTATACTTAATTTATAGCCTGATAGCTGCAGCTTTGATTGTCTATCAACATCGGAGCAATATCAGCAGGCTACAAGCCGGGACTGAGAATCGGATGGGACTAGGCCGTAAATAGGACAGCCCTGTGATTTGATACTTCATAACCACAAAGGCGTGAAAATTCGTCTTCTCTTTTGAGTAATTGATTATGCCAAAAGTTGCTGTTATCGGTGCTACTACCTGGGGCAATACCCTGGGCAGGCTGTTGGGGGGCAAAGGGGTGATGGTCAGCGTTTGGGCGCGGACTGAAGCCAAAGCCGATGAGTTGAGAAAGGAGCACCAAGGCTTGCTATCGAAAGATGCCTCCGCTGATTGTCTTTCTTTTACTGGTAATATTGATGAGGCATTGCACTCGGCTGAGTTCGTTATCTGTGCCGTGCCGGCTCAACGCATGCGTCAAAATTTGAGGCTGAGCAGTCCTCACGTGGACTCTTCTGTTATCCTGGTAAGCGCAGCTAAGGGGCTGGAAGCGGAGACTGGCAAAAGGATGTCAGAGGTGATAGCGGAGGAGATTGCCTCTGCCTCTCAGGACAGTATATGTGCTTTATCCGGGCCGAATCTTTCTGGAGAAATTAACCAAGGCTTACCTGCTACCTCGGTAATAGCTGGTCGGGATATGGAGGTTGCCAAAAAGGTGCAGGTATTACTAGATTCGCCGAATTTCTCCGTTTTCATCAGTGATGACATTGTTGGTGTTGAGCTATGCGGCGCCTTAAAGAATGTCATTGCTTTAGGGGCTGGAATTATGGATGGCTTGGATTTAGGCAACAATGCCAAAGCTGCGTTTATCACTCTAGGCTGGAGCGAGGTTGTTTCGCTTGGGATAGCCTTGGGAGCTAAGCCGGATACTTTTTATGGACTGGCTGGTTTAGGTGACCTCGTAGCTACCGGCAATAGTCTATTGAGTCGCAATCACTACGTAGGTTATGAATTGGGTAAAGGGCGACCTTTAAGTGACATAGTTGCCTCTATGTCCCATGTTGCTGAGGGGGTTGATACAGCTATAGCCGCCCATCATTTGTCGAATAAGCTGAGACTTGAAACACCGATTATAAACCTTGTGTACAGCGTGTTATTTGAGTCCCTGCCACCAGCTGAGATATCAAGGCGGTTCAAGAATGGACTGAAGCCTGAATCAATCCTCTAGCTCTCGATGGGCGCGTCTCTAGCCTATTCGATAATTTCGTGGTCTTCGCCTTCGGGCATTTTCGCAGTGGGCAGTGTTTTAGCTAATTCTTCAAAAAGTCGTCGTTGATTGGCATCCATAGATTGCGGGGTTACTACCCGGATTATGACCAGTTGGTCTCCCCTACCTTTACTGTTAAGACGAGGCACCCCTTTGCCTTTTATGCGGAACACCTTTCTGTCCTGAGTCCCCGGCGGCATCTTCATCAGTGTTTTGCCGTCGAGGGTCGGCACTTCTATGTTATCTCCCAGGGCAGCTTGAGTGAAATTAATGGGCAATTCATAGAGGATATCATTCCCCTTACGGGCAAAGAACTTATGTGATTTCACGGAGAAGTTGATGTAGATATCGCCAGGGGAGCCGCCGTATTTTCCGGCATCGCCTTCTTTACTGAGGCGCATCTGGTAGCTTTCGTCAATTCCTGGTGGAACGGTGACCGTCAGCTTGCGTTTTATTCTCTCTTTGCCGCTACCTTTGCACTGGCGGCAGGGGTTGTTAATAACCGTGCCTTCGCCTTTGCAGTGTGGACAGGTAGCAGCGTGAACGAAGCGCCCGAAAAAGCTTTGTTGGACTCGGCGTACTTCGCCATTGCCATTACAGTTGGGGCATTTTTGTGGATTTGTTCCCGGTTGACTACCGAGGCCTTGGCACACAGAGCAGTTTTCTATGTGCGAGACCTCGAATTGTTTGTCTGCACCGAAAACAGCTTCTTCAAAAGAAATGGTTAAGTTGGCTCGCAGGTCAGCTCCCTTTTGGGGGGAACGACGTTGAGCTCTGGCAGTGGTGGCGCCGAAGAAAGCATCGAAGATGTCACCTAAGCCACCGAAGCCGGAGTCTTCGAAATCGAACAAATCTGCAGTAGCTACACGGCCATAGCGGTCATAAGAGGCACGCTTCGTGGTGTCGGAGAGCACTTCATAGGCCTCGTTTATCTCCTTGAATTTCTCTTCAGCCGACTCATCTTTATTGTGGTCAGGATGATACTTGAAGGCTAACTTGCGGAAAGCCCTTTTAATTTCTTCGTCACTGGCGCCTCTGGGAACTCCAAGTATTTCGTAATAGTCGCGATTTCTAGGCATAGATAAAACAAACCTCAACATTTCAGTATAGCTGACGGGTCAGCTTTTTAGCAAATTTTACATTAGGCCGCCTCATTAAAGCTGTATAATTTGTTTTGCACATGGTGGTAATGTATGATTGGTTGTCAAATGAAAGAGAAGCTCAGGCAGGCTTTGGCTTCGTGGCAGAAGATGAGGTTAAGTGGTAGGGGGCTGACTGAAGCAGCGGTCCTAGTTCCGATTTTTTGCAAAGACGGGGAATACCATATCCTTTTTACCCGGCGAAGCGAACAGGTGCCACATCACAAGGGGCAGATATCGTTTCCTGGTGGGGCAAGAAGCGAAGATGACCCTGGCCTTTTGGATACAGCTCTTAGAGAGAGCTGGGAGGAGATTGGGTTGGAAGCCAAGGATGCGGAGATTCTGGGAGAACTGGATGATACCCCAACAACAACATCGAGTTTCAATATCTCACCTTTTGTAGCTTTTATACCCTGTCCTTACGAGTTCAGCTTGAATCGCTATGAGATTGATGAGATTTTCAGCATACCTGTCTCAGTCTTGTTGAATAAAGCTAACAAAAAGGAGGGATGCTACACTTTTGGCAATGAGGTTTTTGTTGATTACTCCTATGAATATGAGGGAAAGGTAATATGGGGGGCTACAGCGCAGATTGTTCATCAGCTTCTTGAAGTTTGGCAATCAGCGAGTGGAGCTCAGTGATAAGCATCTTAATTTTCTTCAAAACAGCCTGTCCGTAGTATCTTTCAAACTCATCGTTTATGTGAATAGTTCTCATCGTACAATGTTTATACCTTTGCCCCCTTATACAATCCGAGCCCAATTCATTGCTAATTATAAGATAATTAATTAACTTTGTCACTATAGTTAATATTTTTTATTAATATAGATAGAGCTCATACTTGACAAAGATTAAGAAGTTATTTAAAATAGTACAGTTAAAAGGCTCAAGGTGAAAGCTATGCCGGGTAAAGATTTTTATGCAATTTTGGGTGTAGGTCGTAGCGCCTCTGAAAAAGAGGTAAAGCAGGCTTATCGGCGGCTTGCCCGGAAATACCATCCTGATGTCAATCCTGGGGACAAGACGGCTGAAGCTAAGTTCAAAGAGATAAACGAGGCGTATGAGGTGCTTTCCGACCCGGAAAAGCGAAAGAAGTATGACAGTTATGGTGACCAGTGGCAATATGCCGAGCAATTTGCCAAAGCTGGCCAAGGGGCTCAACGGGATTTCAGCAGGGGGGGCACGTATACCACCTCTGATTTTGGTGACTTGGGTGATTTAGGTGATATCTTTGGTGGTATTTTTCAGGGCTTTGGTGGTGGCGCAGGCACTGCCCGACGTTCTGCCAGGGCCAGGAGCATGGAGTATCCTGTGGAGGTCACTCTGGAGGAAGCTTACCACGGTACAAGGCGTGTTCTTCAACTTCAGGCTGAGGAACCTTGCTCAGTTTGTGGTGGTAGTGGTAGGGTTGGCAGAGCACGATGTTCTAACTGTGGGGGTTCAGGCAGGTTGTTGAGACCTAAGAGGCTTGAAGTCAAAATCCCACCGGGTGTCAGAGACGGTTCGAAGGTGCGGATTGCTGGTCAGGGAAGTCAAGGCTATGGTGGGGCTAAAGGCGACCTCTTTCTGGTAGTGAAAGTACTCCCTCACCGAATCTTTGAGCGTAAAGGCGATGACCTTCATGTTGAGGCACCAGTCCCCTTGGCAACCGCCATGCTTGGTGGTGAGGTGGGAGTCCCGACACTTAAAGGAAATGTGGCTTTAAAGGTGCCGCCGGAGACCCAGAATGGCAAGGTGTTTCGTTTGTCAGGTCAGGGTATGCCGCATTTGAACGACTCTTCACGAGGTGACATATTTGCTAAAGTGAAGGTGGTGCTGCCGACAAAATTGACGCAGCAGGAGAGGAAGCTTTTCGAGCAGTTGCGAAGTTACCGTCACGGTTAAGTATTGTCATTGTATTGTTGAGGTGATAAGATAGATGAATTCGGCTGGTTCAGAACCGAGATATGTAATAAGCGTTGCGGCTCGAATAGTGGGCATTGAGACGCACACCTTGCGTTATTATGAAAGAATTGGCTTAGTGCAGCCGTATCGTTCCAAGGGGAACATCCGTTACTATTCGGAGGCTGAAATTGAACGCCTGTGTCACATTAAAACCCTGATGAGCGATTTGGGAATTAATCTGGCTGGAATTGAGGTGGTAATACGTATGGCTGAGAGAATGACAGAAATGCAACGCCGAATTCAAGAGATGGAATTTGAGATTGAGCAGCTTAGACAAACTGAAACAGGAACGAAAGGGAAACTAAAGAGGAGAGTCAATGGTGACTAAGACAAAGATGGAACTGCAACCTGCCAAATGGCAGATTACGGCGACTACTATTCACTGTGATTTGGTTGATGACTTCGTTACTATAATGGTGAACAATGATTGGTCGACTAAATGTGCTTGGTACAATCGGCACAAAAAGAAAGCCCTTGAGGACAAAAAGCAGAAATTAGATAGGAAAATGAGGTTTAAGATAGAGAAATGCCATGGGCCTGAGTGCTCCTATGTTAAAGATTACCGAGATAAGCTTATTAAAGAGGAGTTTGAGGAGGAGTAATAGAGACCTATGAGACCGGAAAGATTTACTGAACAAGCCAGAGAAATACTGGCTGTTTCGCAAGGTATTACTAGCCGATATCGCCATGTCCAGTGGGATGTGGAGCATATCTTATTGGCATTGTTGGAGCAAGAAGGAGGCTTGACCTCGCAGATATTAGGAAGGTTGGGTGCGAATGTGGAGGCGGTAAAAAAGCGAGTTGAAGATAGCCTTGACCGTGCTCCGAAAGCGACCCAGGAGTCTGCTCAGATTTATGCCACGCCTCGAATCGCTCGACTCATGGATAATGCCGCTCGTGAAGCTGACCGACTTAAGGACGATTTCATTAGCACTGAGCACCTGCTGATTGCTATTGCGGCGGAGGGTAGTGGGGAAGCAGCCACTATTCTGAAAGAGTTTGGAATAGACCAGGAGAAAATCTACCGGGCGCTTCAGGATATTCGGGGTGGTCATCGGGTTGATAGCCCGACCGCTGAGAGCAGGTATCGCTCCCTGGAGAAGTATGGGCGTGACCTAACTGAATTAGCTCGCCAGGGTAAACTCGACCCGGTGATTGGGCGTGATGAGGAGATAAAGCGGGTGATGCAGATATTAACGCGGCGCACCAAGAACAACCCTGTTATTATCGGCGAGGCTGGCGTTGGTAAAACAGCTATTGCAGAGGGGCTAGCCCAAAAAATCGCGGCTGGCGATGTACCTGATTCTCTTAAGGACAAGAGGGTGGTTGCTCTGGATATGGGGACGCTGGTTGCCGGCAGCAAGTTTCGGGGCGAGTTTGAGGAGAGGCTGAAGGCGGTTATGGATGAGGTCCGTCAGGGCAAGGGCGAGATTATCTTGTTTATAGACGAGATGCACACTGTAGTTGGTGCTGGAGCTGCTGAGGGGGCTATTGATGCCAGCAACATGTTGAAGCCGGCATTGGCTCGTGGTGAACTCCAGTGCGTTGGGGCAACTACTCTTGACGAATATCGACAGCATATTGAGAAGGATAAGGCGCTGGAGCGGCGGTTACAGCCCTTGTTTCTCAGTGAGCCGAGCGTCGAGGCGACCATAGAGATGCTGCGTGCCTTGCGTCCCAGGTATGAAGCCCATCACAAGATAAAAATCGATGACTCTGCTCTGGCGGCTGCGGTCAAACTTAGCCAGCGTTATATCTCAGACAGGTTCCTCCCGGATAAGGCAATTGACCTTATAGATGAGGCAGCAAGCAAGCTGCGCATTGACATGGAAAGTAAACCGCCGGATATCAAAGAGCTGGGCACAAAGATAAAGTATCTGCAAGATGAGGAAGATTCAGCCTCTCAGCGGGGAGATTATCAAAAAGCAGCTGAGTTAAGGTCACAAAGGTTGCAGCTCGAACCGGAGCGTGATAGGAAGGAAGCCGAGTGGCGCAAGGAGAAAAAAATCGACAGCGTTGTGGATGAGGAGGCTATCGCCGAACTGGTTTCCAAATGGACGGGTATCCCGGTGTCACGAATGCTGGAAGGTGAGGCTGAGAAGTTAATTCATATGGAAGAGCGGCTGCATGATAGGATTGTGAATCAGGAAGAGGCAGTTTCAGCTATATCTGAGGCTATCAGGCGTGGGCGAGCCGGGCTTAAAGACCCCAAGAGACCCGTAGGTAGTTTCATCTTCTTGGGTCCTACAGGTGTTGGTAAAACAGAGCTGGCCAAGGCTTTAGCTCAATTTCTCTTTGACGATGAGGAAGCCATGATAAGGTTGGATATGTCAGAGTTTCAGGAGAAGCATACGGTATCTCGGCTCATCGGCGCCCCACCGGGATATGTGGGTTATGAGGAGGCAGGACAGCTAACTGAAGCTGTGCGAAGGCGTCCGTTTCGAGTGATTCTTTTTGATGAGATTGAAAAGGCACATCCTGATGTATTTAACATTCTGCTCCAGATTCTGGAGGATGGTAGGCTGACCGATGGCCATGGCAGGGCAGTCAATTTTAGGGAAACAGTGGTGATAATGACTAGCAACTTAGGTATGCCTGAATTCACCCGTCAGGCAAGCCGGGCAATAGGTTTTTCAACCCCTGGGGACAAGCAGGATAAAGACGAGATGGACAGGCTGAGGAGTTCTATAGAGAGCGATTTGAAAAAGACCTTTCGCCCTGAGTTTCTCAATAGGATAGATGATACTATTATCTTCCAGCCGCTAACTGAAGAGCACCTGAAGAAGATTGTTGACCTGTTAATTCTTGAAGTGCAGAAAAGATTGGATGAGCGCGATATAAAATTGGAGCTAAGTGACGAGGTAAAAGCCTGGCTGCTCAAGAAGGGCTATGAGCCGGCCTACGGAGCACGTCCGCTACGCCGGGCAATCCAACGCTATGTGGAGAATCCTCTGTCAAGCCGAATATTGCAGGGCGAAATAAAAGACGGAGAGACTGTAGTTGTCGGCGTTAGTGGTGATGTGCTAAGCTTTAGCACCAAAAAGAAAGTCAAGGCAGCTAAATAGGATGGCAAATTCCTCTTTAAAAGACGCCGTAACTGCGAATGTAGGAGACACACAAGGTTTATCCAAAAAGGACATTATAGTAAGTGTCCTATCCATACTGTTTACTATCTCTCTTTGTGTTGTTGCTATTTACTACAGAGATTACCTGCTGGATACAAAATATGTAGCAACTTATGGCCTCCTGGGTATGCTCATTGTTGCTTTCCTCGGCGGAAGCTTGTTGAGCATGATAGCCATACCCGTTCCCTATTGGATTTTAGTGTTCACACTACCGTCCATCTTGGCGCCAGAATTGCAGATAGGAGCGCCTATATTGGTAGCTCTAGTCTCAGGTTTTGGCGCCAGTTTGGGTCAGCTACTCACTTTCATGCTTGGCTGTGGGAGCAGGGACCTTTCTCAGAAACTCGCTTACAAGGTTAATAGGGGCTTGTATGATAGAGCCATGAACTTGGCCCAGCGGCATGGTTCGCTGGCTGTCTTTATCATGTCGGCCATAATAAATCCCTTCCATTTACCCATGACTTTTGCTATGGCTTCGCTCCGGTTCCCAACTTGGAAGTATTTCCTTTACTCTTTTCTCGGTAATATAGTTAAGAGTTCGTTCATAGCGTTTTGTGGCTATCTCGGATTAAATTCGCTTCTCCATCTTCTGGGAATATAGAAGGGAATGTAATTGAAAAGTGCATATTATTTTGTTTTGTATGTTAGGAATATCGCTAGGTTTAGTGAGCTGGCAATTAGTCGTCTGGTCCGGTGAGATTTCGCAAAAGAGCAAGAGATATAATGCTGCCGCTGCATGTGCCCGGAAGTTTGAGAAACCGTTGCTGATAGCCGGTGGTCCCTGGAGTAACAGAGGAATTCGCCGGTGGCTAAATATACCGGCGCATGGTGACGGTGACGTTTGTTTTGATATTGAGCGGCGAGCCTTTGAAGGTCACCCTTGTGGGGTGATTGCCGATGTTACCCAAATCCCGTTCTCCGATAAAGCGTTTGGAGCCGCTTTTGCCAGTCACTTACTGGAACACATGCCAACAATTGATGACGCCGAAAGAGCCTTGGACGAACTCAACAGAGTAGCGAAAGTTGTTTTTATTGCTTATCCTTCGAGACAATCTATCGGGGCATGGCTTCATCGCGGGCACCATCTATGGGTTTGGCAAAAAGGCAATGCCATCTATTTTGAGCAGAGGGGTAATTCAACAGGTGAGAAGAATGCAAAATATCACCTTATTGATGCAGTTAGGTAGCTGCTTCATCGATTAAGTTTTCTTACAAGGGCCAAAAATGTCACAGGGGATTAGAAATGACTAGTGCGAATCTGACTTTACGAGAAGAGGCCTATCGTTTGGCTTCACAACTTTTTGGTAGTGAGGAAGCAGGTACTGACTTCGCTAATCAAGTTTTGGATGTTTGTGCCAGAGCCAGAGGTAAAGACTTCCTTATTGTTCATAACCCCGGTGGTTGGGGGAATGCTCGATTAGAGCAATGCCTGGCGTGGGAGAGGAGCATAGTGGCCGGAATCAAAGGCGTAATAGAGGAAATGGGGTATAGTTTGTTACTGACTCAATATTTCCGCAGTGGCAGAGGATGGGGGGAGCAGATGCGGGACATGAGAGAGCAATTTCGCTTCTTTGCGCCTAAGGCAAGGGTAATGGCAGGCTGGCTGCGATTTATCCTCACGCATGTCAATGATATCAAGGTGATACTGGTAGGGGTAAGCCAAGGAGCTGCTTTCGGCAACTCAGTTATGCGGCAGCTAGGTGGACTTTACCCGGTCTATAGCATTGAGTTGGGCTTTCCGTTCCAGTATAAATCCTGGCGGATAATTACCGGTAGAACGCTAGCTATAGATAGTAATGGAGTCAGGCCTGATGTCCTGGCGCAAGGAAATTTGAGGGTTGGGGCTGGAATCCTTATGTCTGCTCCTTTTAAATGGATGTGGTACCGGCTTAGGGGGAAACGGGTATCTTTTGCCCATTGCGTTAATGCTCCGGGACATGAATACGATTGGGATGATCCTGAGATACAGAAGCCAATCAGAGATTTCCTTAAAACATATTTCGGCGCTAAGAAATAGGCGCGGGTTGAGCATGAGTCAAGAGGAACTTGGTGAGTGGCAGGGGGTACTGCCCACCTTAGTTGCGGCTCTGGCTGAAGCCAGGGGCTGGAAAATTGCGGTGCCTCGTCTGAGTTAGAGTTGCCCTTTCATGAATGCTAAAGATGGAGGTGTGAATTTGAACATGGGAGAACAAAGAAGCTGGCAGGTAGCCCTTCTTCTGTCCATCTTTCTTGGTTTTTTTGGCGCTGACCGTTTTTATATCGGCAGAACGCGGTCGGCGATTGTTAAGCTCGTTACCTTGAGCTGTTTTGGTGTCTGGTGGCTTAGCGATTTTATCCTCATTGCCAGCGATTGGCGCAGGGATGCTTGGGGTCGGCCTCTAAAGCACTGATAACGTGTGAGTTCCGCTGAGTATTTGCCGGACTTTTTGGAGTGAAGTTGTAGCTCAGTTGGGAGTGCGTTTGATTTGCAGTAAAAAGGTAGCGGGTTCGAATCCCATCAGCTGCACTAAACGACATACCTATGATTCATCAGCGCTCGTGCTTACGGTGTCTATTTTTTAACAAGCCTGAATAGATTGCCGTGTTTGCCATTCAGCGAAAACAAACCATCAGTGTAGCTAAAGATCCTGTCCTTCATGCCGTCATGTATCGCTAAAATACCGTCTTTCTTTAATACCCTGTGCAGCTCTTCTAATACCGCCCGTTTTTGCCTGACCTCATGAAAGACGTCGCACATCCAGATTATATCGATGCACTGATCGGGTAAGGTGATTTTTGTATCTGAGAGCATTATTACGATATTGGACAGCCCTTCTTTGCGTGCTCTCTTTTGAACTGTCCGCAGTTGGCGTGGGAAACAATCTAAGGCGTATACTGTTCCCTTCTTGCCTACAATCTTAGCCGCAGGGATGGCAAAATCACCGGTACCGCAGCCATAATCAAGAAAGCACTGACCTTCTTTTAGCAAGTTATATTTGCTCCACAGCCGCCGAATGGCTCGTCCGCTATATAGACTCCTCCACAATGGCCACCAGTAGACCCAAAGTGCATAGTGGGCTCTATATAACGGGTTTAACTTTTCTTCAAGGAAGCACTCTATTTTCTCCACAGTTCCTCTTTTCTCTCGGAGGCTAGTTGGAAATTATGGCCGGCATATTTTGGCAATGCGGTTTCACCTTTTGCGGTATTCTCAGAATCAAAGCACGGGTGAGCAATAATATCCAGGGTTTCTAACTTTCTCTGGCGGGATTTCTTTCTGAACGCAAACCGAAGTTGGCATGACGGTTAATTATACCATGCTTTGTCAAATTATCGGACGGGTGCAGGTGGTTGAGTTTGGTTGAGTTTTTTGCTAGACTTTTTGGCGTGGGGCTGTAGCTCAATTGGGAGAGCGTTTGACTGGCAGTCAAAAGGTAGTGGGTTCGAATCCCATCAGCTCCACCAGTAACCTTCCTAAGGCTAATATCAATTCAAATCACCTTTCGACTAGCGAAAGTCCCAATACGCAATTAGCTATCCCATTACACCGTTTGATTGAAGGATTTCTGTTATCCTGCAAAGTAGAGAACAAGTCTCCTGCCACAATAAGCTTCTACAAGAACATCCTCGGTAAGTTCGAATGGTATCTCAGTAAATTCGGTATTGAAACGATTGATGCCAGTATAATCAGGAACTTTCTAGGATACGTAAAAGACACTGAAAATAGATGGGATAGCACTAATGCGAGAGCTAATAGGATGGTTTCTCCTACAACAGTAAAAAGCTATTACATCAGTCTATCTGCCTTATTTACCTGGGCAATTGAAGAGCAGTTAATCACGTCTAATCCCATGGCTACAGTGAAGAGGCCTAAGTTACCCAATAAATCAGTAAAAGGATGTGAACCTGAGACTTTAAAGATATTATTAAACGCTTTTAATGGTATGAGTTTGAATGATTTACGCAATAAAGCTATGCTCCTCATGTTCTTAGATACTGGCTTAAGGTTATCTGAACTTGCAGGTCTGACTTTATCTGATATCAATATTGAGAAAGGCATCATCAAAGTCATTGGTAAAGGCAATAAAGAAAGATACGCTAGAATAGGAGTCAAGACACAGAAAGCATTATGGAATTATTTAGCTCATAGACCAGTGGAAAAGGAGTATGTATGGTTGGGAAAAGGCTATGGCAAAATGACAGTAGATGGCATTGCTCTTGTTATTAGAAACTTGGGTAAGAGATTAGGGATTAGATTGTCACCGCATAGGTTGAGACATAGTTTTGCTATAATCTTCCTAAGGAACGGAGCTAATTCGTTTGAGCTACAGATAGCGTTAGGCCACACTACCTTAGAAATGACCAGGAGATATACACAGGCATTAGGTTTTGATGATGTGTTCAAGAGGCATGTGGTGGCGAGTCCGGTAGATAGATTGATACGTTAGACTATGATGCGGTAGAGGCACATAAGATATCATCGCCCATTGATAGCCTCAAATCTTGACTGTATTGTGATAGCAAACCCAACTTAAGAAATGGTATAAATATTGGGGCAGGTCATCATGAGTAGCGATACAATAATCTATACAATAATCTTGAGTAGCGAACTATATGCTAAGTCAGCGTCATTTATAAAAGTAAAGGCCGGTACTGAAAGTCATGAACGAAGAAAACACTTGTGAGAACGCAATAGAACAGGAAGAACAAATCAGAGAAAGAATGGATGCTAACGGAATTAGGTGGCGGAAAATCTATGTTGGAGGCGGTGCTCACGCTAAGAACTGGATACAACAGAGTAAAGAAATTTACGGCGAAGAAAATTTACAAATTGAAGAAGTAGAGTCGCCTGGCCCTAAATGCTACGAGGAGAGTAGCGAAAAACAACTCAGAATCTGGGTAAGAATAAATAAAGCAACCCCTGTCACATAGTAGGACACCAATATTGTCCGGCTAGAAGGTCTCTACCTCCTCGACGGCTATTCTCACCACGTTGCGCACCTTTATGTTTCTGCTCACCCACTCGGCTACGGCATTGTCGAAAATGTCGCCGGATTTGAATATTTCACCCTTTCCCCAGATGCGACAGCCCTTGCGTGCTACTGCGTCTAGACAAATAACGGCAACCTGCGGATTTTCCTTGATGTTGGCGATGGTGCGTGGAGAAGCGATGTCAGCGAATAGAATATGCTCATCATCTAGAATACGTATAGAGCCTTTTGCAGAAACATTCGGTTTGCCGGTCTTGCTTGCCGTGGCCACGAGTGATGGATGTATTTCTCGGATTGCCTTTTTTGCTTCTTCAGTGAGCTTTACCATGGTTACCTCCTGTAATAAGATTGGCACTATTATAAATCAGTCCTTAGTCTCTGTACATACCTTTGACCTGCCCCCAATACTTATACCACTTCTTAACAAATACTCATAAGGACGACAAATCAAAGCAATTCTAAACTCTACCATTTGTTATTGACCTCAGTTTATCCTTTCTCTTAAGTCGCTTAATTCTATGCTCCATTCTAGAGGCATGCGCTTTATCGTCACAATCCCACTTGGCTAGCAATTTAACAGGCCTTCTTCCTCTAGTGTATTTAGAGCCAGTCCCTGAGTTGTGTTGCCTTATCCGCTCATCAATATCATTACTGATTCCTGTATAAAATGTTCCATCATTACACTCAACTATATAAACACACCAATTCATTACAATTTCCTATAGTGACCTGCTCCCAATACTTATACCACTTCCTAATCTAGTCCCACAAGCACAATAGCCTCAGGCGCAGGCTTTGGGATTTGATGATGTATTCAAGAGGCATGTGATGGCGTCACCGGTGGATAGGTTGATGTAGGACTAGTCTGTAGGGCAGGTCAGTTATCTGAGTGAATTAACGTGCGTCATATTATCACCTATTTTGCTACTTGTTAAGCAACGCGTATACGAAATCGAAGCGTTGAGAATATCATAGAACCAATGATGGCAGTGGCAAAAATACCAATTGACACAATAGGATTTAGGTATGATATGCCCATTGCAATCACGAAAAGGGCTATACCAACCATTACTGTCATATTACGTATTCTTACTTCATGCAAGTCAATGTCTGTATCTACTAGTCGATATCTTCCCGTGGCATATGTCCACTTTATGTAGCACATAAGCATACAGGCCAGAAAATTGCCCCCATATAATAGGACTGGCAACTGTTGTCCCATATACTCTCCTAGAAGAGACGTTGAAAAGGGTAGTAGCGCCGTAAACATCAGAAATAGAATGTTTATCCAGATCAGCATGGTGTCTGCACGTTTGATGAAACTGAACTGCCAATGATGCATGCACCACATATAACCTAGCACTAAAAACGTAACGGCGTAGCTTGCGAATTTTGGCCACATATCAAGTAACTGCTTAAATTCCTGGTGCATTGAGCTTTCCCTAAACACAGGAACACCGAGCCCCAATACCAACAGCGTCATTACGATAGCGAAGACCCCATCGGTTAGAGCCTCGAGTCTTTTTGGAGATAATGCAATTTTTGTCACTTGCTGTTCTGAATTAGTCATAGTTTACCCCCTTATTTAGAATTGTCTGGACTATTAGAATCACCTGTAGTGCTCCCATGTTACATCCCTATATATTAGCCGTCAACGAGAAGCAGTTAGTAATTTGTAAATACTAATAAAATTGAGGATCTGCCTTCGGGTCAGTTACGTAATGGATAATTCGATAGCATTAGGATTTGATGATGTGTTTAAGAGGCATGTGCTGGCTAGTCCGGTGGATAGGCTGGTGAGGTAAGGTAACTGAGTGTGTTCGACGTCAGCAAAAATTGGACACATTGTGGATACTAGGTAATGGACAGTCTGGGGTTTGCTGCTGCCGCCTGAGAAGACTATTGCTGATGGATGCAGAAATACCGCAGTTCATTCAACATTAAGGCAGAGATTTGAAAGGAGTCCAAGACCCCCCTCATCTCACTACCCGTACCTCTTTAGCTTACTCAGATGGTTGCTTTTTGGCCTTGAGCCTTCTCGCCTCCTGATCCTCGGCTATCGCCTGTTCTCTAGTCAAGTCGGCTTTCCTTCTCGCCTGCTTTTTGACTAGTCGCCCAGCTTCCTCAGTAGCGCGCTTCTCTGATCCCTTGGCTTTCCTTGCTTTCAAAGCCTTTTCAATCGCCTCTTCTCTAGTCAAGTCGGCTTTCCTTCTCGCCTGCTTTTTGACTAGTCGCCCAGCTTCCTCAGTAGCACGCTTCTCTGATCCCTTGGCTTTCCTTGCTTTCAAAGCCTTTTCAATCGCCTCTTCTCTAGTCAAGTCGGCTTTCCTTCTCGCCTGCTTTTTGACTAGTCGCCCAGCTTCCTCAGTAGCGCGCTTCTCTGATCCCCTGGCCTCCTTTAGTGATTGTTCTTCTTGGTCTCTCATCGTTCTACCTATCAACATTGAGATAATCATGGAACCGGCGGTAAATCACTTTGTTGCAGCAACTTGCCCCAAATTATTGTACTACCTTTTATGTTAGGGTTGTCAAGACATGAACGGTTAGTACAGTGTACTCCACCCTATTAATCACGCGACCAGTAAGTTCGCTACATTATGGCTCAAGAATTGTGGAGACAGCTTGATGCCGCAGAGGCTATTGGGACATACTACACTGATGATGACGAATAGGTACTGTCAAGCGGTAGGATGCTTGGATGCGGTGGAAGCGCATAAGAAGTATTCACCTATTGATAACATTAAAATATAGCTTCTTCATATCTGGACTAGTTCTCCGGGGTGCAATCACTCAAAATACCCCTCGTCAATCCACTACTGCTCAATTTAACCCTGTATTGATCTAATTTCCTCAAGCTTCTGTTTCCTCTATATTAAGCTCTTCATCCCCAGATACCTCGGTTAAACTCTCTTGCTCTGTTTCTACCTCTTCCCTCCCTTGCTCTTGATAGGCTGAAAAGTACTCTGCGATATTAATGTCACGATAGTACACTTCACAGACCAACCTATTGTGTTGTACACCGTCCGGTGATCCCAATTCAACCTTCTTGTTGTGGATAAGGCCAGAGAGCTTTTGTTCGACAGCTATCGCTCCTTTCCCACTCTTCGGAGCAGTGTAACCTTTCACTTGCACGAGATTTCCTGTTTCATCTCCGAGTTCCCACTTGGGAGATACCTCGAAAGTGTTTCCGTCAATAACTGCTACTACGGTGAATGTCTCCAATACTGACCTGCCCCCAATAGTTATACCACTTCTTATGTTAGTCTACAAGAACAATAGCTTAGGAGCAGGCATTGGGGTTTGATGATGTGTTTAAAAGACATGTAATGGCTAGTCCGGTCGACAAACCGAAGAGGTCATAAAAATCCTCAAAGACAGACAGGTTGATGCTGAAGATGTTGCTCAGGTGCTCCAAGCTGTTAAGGAATTTCGGACTGAAAAGGAAACTCAATCGTATCACTTAGTTATGAAAAATGGCGCGGTTGATAATATTGGGCAGGCTGCAAAGCCGCATCGTATCACTTTTAAGAATAATCCCCAGTTTTTGAGGCTTCTGGACAGCCTTATTCGAAAAGGTCGTGGGGTTCCAACTATTCAAAGTGAGCTTAGGGCTAATGGTTATGACGTGCCTTACGCTACTTTGGGGAGGTGGATTCGAAAGCATAAGAAGTAGGAGAAATATCAGTCAGTGGTATTTAGGATGCTATGCCACCGTATTCATCACGTCGTTCAAAGCGTTAATGTAACTAACCTGCTTACATGGACTCGCTTGTTTTAGTCCGCCTTAGAATTACACTTAAGATAAGACCCATAACACTGACAGCAGCACTGACCAGGAAAGCCACATTATAGCTGCTGGTAACATCAAAAATATAACCAGCCAGAAACGGACCGGCGGCTGCCCCGATGCAATAACCAAAGTTAATAACCCCCAGAATCAAGCTATGCGACCTCAGCCCAAAAAGCTCTGCCACTAGAGGCGACGCTGACGCAGCACAGCCCCCAGTGGCAAAACCAAAGATAGCAGCAGACAGATACAGCGCCCATGCCTCTGTGGCTGGTATTAACCAGAACAAAGCAGCTGTCATCAGAACAAAGCCGATAATAAAAACCTGCCTATTCCCGATTCTATCGGCAGCCCAACCCAACACCAACCTGCCGATAATACCCGCGCCGCCAGCAGTAGCCAAAATGTTGGCCGCAGTGGCAGCTGAAAATTCCAGGTCAGTGGCATACGGTGCAATATGCACCAGGATGGCATACCATGAAAATCCCAAACAAAGGTACATGCTCAAAGCAAGCCAGAATTGTCTCCCGGAAGCTGCCTCCCTGAGGGAAAATACCTTGGCGCTCCCTTTCAGCTCCATTTCTTCTTTACTCTCCCCGTGGGGCGTTAGACCCATCTGGGCCGGGTCACGCCTTAGAAGCTGGGCAAAAAGTATAACAGCAACCAAAGTCATGCTGCCCAGTATGATGTAGGATACACGCCAATCATAAATAGAGATAAGCCAATTAGCCAACGGTGGTGCAATCAATCCGCCTACTCCTGAACCGGCTATGACAATACCGGTCATCGCACCTCTTCTCTTAACAAACCATCTAGCTACTGTTGATGCTATTGGGACAAATGCTCCACTCATGCCGGTGCCTATTATCACTCCATAAAACAGATATAGCTGCCAGAGAGCATTGGTTTGTGACATCAGCAAGTAGCCTAGACCAAAAATGAAGCCACAAACCGAAATCACTATCCGAGGGCCAAGCCTATCGTTAACCCTCCCCACAGCAATAGCCAGCAAGCCTTGTATAATCCAAAAAACTGAAAAAGCGCCTGAGGTTACTGCTCTGGTCCAGCCAAGGTCGGTCAGCATTGGCTTGAAGAAGATACCAAACGTGAATTGCATGCCAAGCATCAACAGCATAATAAAGAAGGCAGCTACCACCACGATATAGCCATAAAAGAACCGTGGTTTAGCCCTGGTAGGGGATTGGTAAACTCTCTGATTAGGCATACTAAAACCAAGCGCAGCTAAGTGCTGTGCCTTTAAGGGCAACTTTCACTACTGAAACCCAATTATAGCAGCACCGACCTGTGCGTTAATACTTTCCGCGTCATTTTGTTACACTCGTTACTAGCCCACCCTGCTGTAGAGCTTTGGCTGGACTTGCACACATCCCGATTGAACACCAACAGACATAGTCTCTATAGTGAATGATTTCACAAAGCTATTTCAGCTTAACGGTGACTTGTAGAACTTCAGGCTATATTGGAAAGTAACTGACCCGCTTGTGCTTAGCTACTGACCAGCCTGTAAAGCTTCAGACTATCCCCAAAGTTAACTGACCTGGTATGTCCTAGCTAGTAACTCGCTTGTAATGCTTCAGGCAATCCTCAAAGGTTATACTTCTGGTATACCGGAGAACCATACTCAAATCAGATCAACCGCCAAGATACATAATATCTAGAGTTGAAAGCCAGCGGGTTAAAACTGGCGGACGTAATAAGAGGACAGGGCTAAAGCAGAAGAGGGATAAACCATAATGCTAAAAGAGTTAAACCCTCTGTCTGTGGTTATTAAAGATAACTCCGAGCCTGTTAACCCTTATGTTAACCCCAAATTGACTACCTGCTCTTACCGTGGAGGTAGCGCAGGTTTTTATTTGAAGCGAAAATTGATTTCCTGAATTGTTGGTTAAAAACCTATCGATGTCCGTATCTCCACCTGGGCCAGGCCTAATTTGGCATTTAAGGTGCTTGTGTGCAATCTCATCAAGCAATGATTCGAAGGCATGTCCTTTCACTGGGCGTAGAGTATTAGGGTCAGATACTACTACTTCATCAACAACGTCCCAAGACACGTTGACCCCTATTCTATCCATGAATTCTGAAAATATATCCCTTGCCATTCAAATATTCCTTCGGAGGTCTACAACACTGATGATGAAAATACCGATCAGGGTCAGATTCAACAGCGGTGCCTTACTATGGCCTAGCTCAAGGAATATTGTACCGCTCGGTATTTCGTAATGGAATGCCACTACCGTATGACTAGTAATTAGACGATCGGTTTGCCTAACAATTAGTCGGTTTGATTATGAATCCGTTACTCGAAGCTAAGTGTTAAGCAGACTGAAGCTGAACGTTAAGCAAGACCTTACGAGAGGGAATCAGTAGGTCTAAATGGTATTCACTGCCTATGCTTGTAGGAGCAGAGTGATTTCATAAAGAAATAGGAAGTATTTGTATTATTCAACCTGTCTTCTGATCCACGCAGCGACAAAAGCTAATATCAAAAAAAGGATCCCAAATCCAATGAACATTAGTTGAATGGTAACAAAAGATGCAACTGACAAGATATCAAAGCTTACTAATACTAAATTAGCGATACCACATGCGAAGCAAATACATCCAAGAACGAATAGTACCCATGCCGCTGTTGTAGCTAGATTTTTAAGCGAGTTCGGCACTACTATCCTCTGACGCTGTTCCTGCAATTTACGCTCCTCATGTACTCTTCTAGTCTTTACTTCTGTCATTACTATTCCCTCACAACAATTTCTCAGTCACCATATTAATTTAGGCGATTATCCCTTAAGGACAAGTAAACTGCCGATTAAATAGGCAATTCCTACGAAAAGCAGAACAATGCTATACAGCCATATCGCCTTAGCTCTATCTTGTTTCTTGTCTTCTGATGCTGATAGATAACGACCAAAGTGGAGCATAAATGCTCCGATTCCAATTATGACCCATGCTATGCCTATTATAATGAGCTTGTAGATTATATTAGCATCCATCTTGATTGCCTCCGATATCTAGAGGTTACAATCCAAGTTTTCCTTGTTGCCAGGGATAATCGCATTAGTTTATCTTAACTCACTATATTACAGCATAAAATGGTAATAAATAAAAGAGCAAGATGCTTAGTTATATTCGTTGGCTAGAGTAAGATCCGATCATGTGAAATACTGCTAGACAAACTAACCTTCTGATTAAGAATCAAAAGGCCAAATCAAAGTCAGTCTAGGGATACTCGGCTTTCACTTAACAATCAAACGATCGGTTTGCCTACCAATCAAACGGTCAGATTACAGCCAGTCCGGTAGATAGGCTGGTACGTTAGAGACTTAGATGCAGTGGAAAGTCATAAGAGGTATGGGCCAGTGGATAATATTAAAATATAGCTATGTTATGTCGGGACTAGTTCTCTTGGGTGCAATCACTTAAAATACCCCTCGTCAATCCACTACTGCTCAATTTAGCCCTGTATTGATCTAATTTCCTCAAGCTTCTGTCTCCTCTATATTTAGCTCTTCATCCCCAGATACCTCGGTTAAACTCTCTCGCTCTGTTTCTACATCTTCCCTCGCTTGCTCTTGATAGGCTGAAAAATACTCTGCGATATTAATACCGCGATAGTATACTTCACAGATCAACCTATTGTGTTGTACGCCGTCCGGTGATCCCAATTCAACCTTCTTGTTGTGGATAAGGCCAGAGAGCTTTTGTTCGACAGCCATCGCTCCTTTCCCACTCTTCGGAGCAGTGTAACCTTTCGCTTGCACGAGATTTCCTGTTTCGTCTCCGAGTTCCCACTTGGGGGATACCTCGAAAGTGTTTCCGTCAATAACTGCTACTACGGTGAATGTCTCCAATACTGACCTGCCCCCAATAGTTATACCACTGAAGGTGATTATACCACTAAGCATTTTGTAACGGAATGTCTCGTTTGACTCATAGTCAAAAGGTAGTGGGTTCGAATCCCATCAGCTCCACCATCTTTGGGGCAATTTTCGCCCGCCACAACTCAAAATTTCCTCGGTTCGATTGATGTTCAGGTTGCGTCTAGTGCCCCTGGCAATATATACTTTGATGTTGGTTTTGGGTCAAAAGCTTATAAATATTGTTTGGGAGGTGGGCAATGAATTTTTCTCCGGATGATTTCTCTCTAAAAGGCAAAGTGGCTCTGGTAACCGGCGGTAGCCGCGGCATCGGTAAGGCTATTGCTGTTGGACTTGCTAAGGCTGGCGCCGACGTGGCTTTAGCCAGTCGGAAATTACCAGACCTCGAGGAGGTGGCTAAAGAGATAAAGGGATTGGGGCGGAAGTCGTTAGCTGTAGCGGCACACATAGGCAGGCTCGAGGAGATAAACAATTTAGTCGGTAGGGTAAAAGATGAATTTGGCAGAATTGATATACTTGTAAATAACGCAGCTACCAACCCGACTATGGACCAGGCCATAGACATAGGGGAGCGTGCCTGGGACTCCATTATGAATCTAAATCTAAAGGGGCTGTTCTTTCTCAGTCAGGCAGTGGCCATGTTGATGAAGGAGCAAGGCGGTGGCAAAATTGTGAATGTTGCCTCGATAGAAGGGATTACCCCTGGCATATTGCCCGTTTATGCCATAAGTAAAGCCGGGGTGATCATGGCAACGAAGGTCATGGCGCAGCAATGGGCTAAGTACGGTATCAGGGTGAATGCAATAGCACCGGGACTGACCAAAACCCGTTTCAGTGAAGCCCTCTGGAGCAACCCTGATATTCTGAGCGTTGCTATGATGATGACGCCGATGGGGCGGGTAGCCGAGCCTGAGGAGATGATTGGCGCTGTGATTTTCCTGGCCTCTGATGCTTCTGGCTATGTAACCGGACAGGTTCTCGCCGTAGATGGCGGCGCTACTATATAAAAGAGAAAGGAGAATAGGATGAAATTCGAGACGATTATCTATGAGAAGAAGGACAACGTTGCCTGGATAACCTTTAACCGGCCTGAGAAGTTTAATGCTCAAAATCAGACTTTGCTGAACGAGGTTACCGCTGCCCTGGAGGAAGCTAAGGATGACGATGAGGTGCAGGTTATCGTTTTCACAGGGGCAGGCGACAAGGCTTTCAGCGCTGGTGCCGATGTCAACATGTTTCTTGATTGGACTCCCGTTAGCGTCATTAAGTGGTCCAAAGGGTCAAAGAGAGCATATACTTACATAAGGGAGATCCCCAAGCCGGTCATAGCTATGGTGAACGGGCTGGCTCTAGGTGGCGGGTGCGAAATGGCTATGAGTTGCGACATTATTATAGCCTCGGAGAATGCTCGATTCGGACAGCCTGAGATAAGTGTCGGAGTCATACCCGGGGGCACCGGAACTCAGATTTTGCCCAGGCTTGTGGGGGAGAAGAAGGCGAAAGAGATGATTCTTATCGGCGACCCTATTTCGGCTGAGGAAGCTCTGCGGCTCGGCTTGGTGAATAAGGTTGTCCCTGCGGATAAGCTGAGGGAAACAGTCGATGAGGTCATAAAGAAGCTTAAAAGCAAGAGCCCGGCTATATTGAAAATCGCTAAGCTTGCGGTAAACAAGTCGCTCGAGACACCGATTTCGATTGGTGTTCAGTGTGAAGAGGAGTTGTTTGCCCTGTGTTTTGGTACACAGGACTCGAAGGAGGGGATAAAGGCTTTCCTGGAGAAACGACCTGCTAAGTACACGGGGAAATAGTTCAAAACGCGATTACAGCGATTGGATAAGATAACGGCGAGAAAAGATTAGATATGCCCCATATTCATCATATTTAATCATTCTTTCCGAACTTCTGTCTTTCAATCCTATATAGGGCGGCATCACCGATGCCGAAATGGTGGGCGATCTCGTGGCGTACTACTCTGCCAATCTCCATCTCGATTTCTTTGTCGGAGCTACATTTCAGTTCGATGGGCTTCTGAAAGATGGTTATCTTGTCTGGTGGAACCAGGTTGTAGCCACTGTCTCGCTTGGTCTGGGGTACTCCTTCGTAAAGACCCAGTAGCTGCGTCTTATATCTGAGTCCTAGCCGTCTGATTTGGTTTGGACTGGGCCAGTCTTCAATCAGCACATCGACATTCTCCAGCTTGCTTTGAAACTCCGCTGGCAGTGTTTCTATGGCCCTGGAGACGATGGCTTCAAATTTTTGCTTTTCCATGTCTCTTAATCCGCTTGTTTTCATTATACACTGCTTTGTTTCATTCTGGCAGTTGTCTGCTAATAACATGTAGTGGCGGGGCTGAAGCCCCGCCTCGGCGACTTTAAAAGGTCGCCGCTACATTGGTTGGTGGTAGGCGAACCTTAAAAGGTCAGGGCTACACTCGTTGAATCCGCGTGGTTGACTGAACGGCCTCGACGGGATAAAATCAGCCTCAGTTGTAAAGATTTATGTAGATGAACTTGTGACATTTACGTAATGATACGTATATTTGCTTGAAGTAAGGTTATGTGAGGGGGAGTTAAGATGTTAGATATACTGAAAAATCCTTTTGTTGGTGTTATGAATTAAGGAAGAATCTGACAGCTTCTTAGTGGTAAAGAAGATGGGGGTGATGTTGTAATCACGCAGCAGGGAAAACCTGTAGCTTTTGGTGGATTTAGAAGATATACTTGAGATGAAGCAAGTTTTGAAGGAGTTTTTTGAACCAGAGTATCTGGCTGCTCTATTGGAGGCGGAGGAGGGAAATTCGGGAGGGAAGGTACGGTAAAAAGTTTTTGCCAATAAAGGGCTGTAATGTACCGAGCTATGTTTTCCAGCTGGGCAGAAAAAGTCTTTATGAGCGTGTGATAGGGAAGCTAGAAGAGTTAAAGAGGCGATACAAAAGCTTATAGAGAATCCTGATGGAACGATGAAGTTGGAAGAAGCAAAGGTAGATAGTTATAGATATAGGATTGGAGATTAAGGATTATTTTTGATATAGATGAAGAAGTTAAAGTTATAGAAATATTGGAATAGAAAAAGAGATGAGAGAAAGGTTATGTGTGCTTCTAAGTATAATCCTCAGGAAATCGAGAAGAAGTGGCAGGAGAAATGGGCGGCCGACCGCCTTTACGAAGTTAAGGATGGTGACAGCCGCCCTAAGTTTTATGCCCTGACCATGTTCCCTTATACCTCGGGAGACCTCCATATCGGGCACTGGTATGCTATGGCGCCTTCGGATGTCCATGCCAGGTTCAAGCGTATGCAGGGCTACAACGTGCTGCATCCCATGGGTTTCGATGCTTTCGGCCTGCCGGCGGAGAATGCAGCCATTAAACATGGCATTCATCCTTACAACTGGACGATGGACAATGTCGAGAACATGCGCCGCCAGCTGAGGAGCATCGGTGCCATTTATGATTGGAGCCGTGAGGTAGTCACCTGCCTGCCCGAATATTATAAATGGACGCAGTGGTTTTTCCTCAAGCTTTATGAAGCCGGTTTGGCTTATCGGGCTAAGGCACCGGTCAACTGGTGTCCCACGTGCCAGACGGTGCTGGCTAATGAACAGGTGGTCGGCGAAGGCTCCTGTGAGCGCTGCGGCACAGCCGTGCTCAAGAAATTACTCGAGCAGTGGTTTTTCCGTATAACCAAATATGCCGATGAGCTTCTCGACTTCAGCAAGATAGATTGGCCCGAGCGTATAGAAATCATGCAAAACAACTGGATTGGCAAGAGCACCGGCGCCGAGATTTCCTTTGGCCTGGAGCATAAGGGCGTCGATACCAAGGAGATAAGTGTATTCACCACCCGTCCTGACACTATCTTCGGGGTGACCTTCTTCGTCCTGGCGCCGGAGCATCCTCTGGTACCTCTGCTTACCACACCGGAACATAAGGCTGAGGTCGAGGCTTATATCCTTCAGACGCAGAGACAGACGGAAATTGAAAGAACGTCTGCGGAGCGGGAAAAGACCGGTGTCTTCCTGGGGAGCTATGTAATTAACAGGCTGAGCGGTCAGCCTGTGCCCATCTGGATTACCGATTATGTGCTGCTCAGCTATGGCACCGGTGCAGTGATGGGTGTGCCGGCACATGACCAGCGTGACTTCGAGTTCGCCAAGAAGTATGGCTTACCTATTCGGGTAGTCATCGCGCCTCCGGACTGGTTGGGGGAGGAGCTTGAATGCGCTTACACCGAAACCGGGACTATGGCAAACTCGGGGCAGTTCAACGGCCTGCCCAGCGAGCAGGGGTTTGAGGTTATCTGCGATTATATGGAGAAAAAGAGCTGGGGGAAGCGGGCTGTCACCTATAGACTTCGCGACTGGCTCATCTCCCGGCAGCGCTACTGGGGGGCGCCGATTCCGATGGTTTATTGTGAAAAGTGCGGCATCGTACCGGTGCCGGAGAAAGATTTGCCGGTTCTGCTGCCTCCTGATGCCGAGTTCAGGCCTACCGGGGAATCGCCATTGAAGTATTGCGAATCTTTCGTTAACACCACCTGCCCGAAGTGCTCCGCACCAGCACAGCGAGAGACCGATACCATGGACACCTTTATGTGCTCATCGTGGTATTTCATGCGTTATACCAGCCCGGGTGTTGATGATTATCCTTTCGACAAGAAGAAGCTGAAGCACTGGATGCCGGTTGACCTGTACACCGGTGGTGCTGAGCACGCTGTCATGCATCTTCTCTATTCCCGCTTCTTCATCAAGGCGATTAGAGATATGGGGCTGGTTGATTTCGATGAGCCGTTCATAAAGCTGTTCAATCAGGGGACGATAATTTACCAGGGCGACAAAATGAGCAAGTCCCGTGGCAATGTGGTTACTCCTGATGTCTATGTGTCCGAGATAGGGGCTGATGCCGTCAGGGCTTATCTCATGTTTATCGGTCCCTGGGAACTGGGTGGGGAGTGGAGCGACCAGGGCATTGTGGGCATGAGCCGCTGGGTGAACCGGGTCTGGAACCTGGTGACAGCCGGCTATTCGGAAAAGAAGGTTGACCCTGATGCGGGAAAAGAGCTGAGCCGTCTCATTCACCAGACCATCAAAAGGGTGACCAATGACATGGAGCGGTTCCGCTTCAATACCATGCTGGCAGCGCTTATGGAGTTCACCAATTATCTGGCCAAGGTACAGGAGGTAGGCACAGTCTCTGTCTCCCTGTGGAACGAGACTGTAACGGGTTTGTTGCTCCTCCTGGCGCCGACGGCACCGCATCTTACCGAAGAGCTATGGGAAAGGATCGGGCATACTTACAGCATACACAACCAGCCCTGGCCGAAGTGGGATGAGGAGCTGGCTAAAGAAGAAGAGGTCACGCTGGTCATACAGGTCAATGGCAAGCTACGGGACAGAATTACCGTGCCCGTATCCATCACTGAAGCCGAAGCCAAAGAGCTGGCTCTGAGCCGCGAGCGGATAAAGGCCTACGTCAAAGACAACAAGGTCGCCAGGATTATCTACGTCCCCCAGCGGCTGGTCAATATAGTTGTGGGGTAGTGACTGGAACTTGCAGCGGCTTTTGTAGGATGTATAATGTCATAAGTTGTACCCTGTTTTAGCGAGTGAGACGGAGTATAAGCCTGTGAATAGTTTGTACTAAATTTGGTTTGAGTCTTAGAGTTCAAGCGATAATTACTGGCTAGGGAGGTAGAGGAGTGAAAATAGAAGTAACTTTGAGAAATCCGCAAGCTATTGAGATAGTAAAAAATTTGCCAAAAGAGACGAGAGACGAAATTATTGAGAAATACATAATTTTGGGGAATATGGTTGCCTTTCACGCTTCGATAAGTACCAGTAAGGAGACTGTTGAGACTTTCTTTGCACCTCTTAGATCAGACATTGAAATGATAAGAGAACAGCTGAAATTGATAGTTCCAACGATAGCTATACCTGCATCTAAAGGTGGAGTGACTGCCGAGAATGTTTTTAAAAGCTTCGAAGGGCATTTTATGGATGATTGTTTTGAAGATGTTTCAGCCATAGGTAAATATTCAGATATTAAAGCAACAACTTCTGAGACTAAAGTAGTCGTTCTTATTGAGGTTAAAGATTATTCCCAAAGTGTCCCCAGTGGTGAGGTTGAAAAATTTTGGAGAGATATGGAAAGACGTGATGCGCGTTATGGTATCTTTCTGTCTCTGCGTTCGCCGATAGCGAAAATTTCTGGGCCCATAAAATTAGAAACGAAAATGAGTCGGACAGCAATATTTGTTGTTGATAGTGCGTTGAATTGGTCTGGGCATTTGTTCGCATATTATGTGGTTAAGAAACTAATAGAGCTAGAGACCTTAAAGAAAAAGCAATTAAAGGGTGAAGATCTTGCTAAAGTTATCTCAAAGGTTAACCATTATTTAATTGAGATACAAAAAGACATAGAAATAATCGAGGAGATTCAAGACACAGCAGATAAACTCAAAACTACTTGTACAAATAGACTTCAAACACTAATCGACCCTGCTGACAGATATAAGAGAAAACTTAATGAAAAGATTGGCGAGGCATTCCAAGAGATAGAAAAGGCGGAGGTAAAATGAACATATTTTGTCCGTTTTTCAAGGACAGATGCAAAGGCAACGAATGCGTGATGTGGAAAGATGAGAAGTGTTTGATAATTTCATTTATGGAAAATTGTATAACGCCTCCTGAAGAGGAGGTTGAAGAGCTTGAACGAATTGGCCGTGAGATGAGGGGAATAAGGGAAATGGAAGTTCCAGATGAAATAAAGTCAGCCAAAACGAACTATCGCAGATGAATTACCATCTTTAATTAATTCGTGTGTTGATTGGGCTAGAGGTCATGGGCTTAAAACAGTTACGAAACAGATAAGAAGCGTTTTAATTGATAGAAATATTGAAATCCTGCCCAAAACACAAAGATCATTGTACGCATGTAAATTTAGGCAATGGCTGTGAGAAGCCCTGTTTATATTTATACTTCGTGTTTTTGTCTCATAGTTGGATTTGGGGTACGCAACATGAAAGGGGATGAAATACTGGCAACGAAGACAATAGTGGTTAAATTTTATTGCTCCTGTCTATAGATACTACAATTAATGCTTTGTATGGATGCAATCGATCAGAAGATGAAACAAGGGCTAAAGTTATCATACTTATTTCATCTCCCGGTGGTTCCGTACTTTCACGGGCTATCGCTTACAACTATCTCGTGTGGAGAAAGGCTTGCCTGTGGATGTAACACGTAATTTTCAGTGTTGATAGTTGTGTTTTGGGGGGAGCAAGAGGCTCTCTGTCCCTCAGCAAGATTTCTGCTTCATGGTGTGAGCCTGGTTTCCAAAATGAGTGGAAGAGACACTGAGAGAGACTAAAGGGCTTAAGATTGACATAAAGAATATCGCCAAGGTTGTAGCAAATAGGTAAGAACTTTCAGGATGTCACAAATGCCATGGTGAAAGAACTACTGAATCCTGATGATACGTGTCTGAGCATTAGCTACTATGGCAATGAAAATCGTATTAATAGTCGTACTGTGCATCCTGGCGTTTCTTATCCTGTGGCTTAGCCTGGCTAAACTAATCAGGAAGATGTTTCGTTTTCCGGCACCGGCGTTTATCGGGCGGCTTCTGGATAGCGGCTACAGGAGGCGAATACAGCCGCCGGCTCAGTTGATAGAGCGCAGCGGCATAAAGAAGGGTATGAATGTTCTGGACCTCGGCTGTGGCAGCGGGGCTTTTACACCTTTTATTGCCCGGACAGTCGGCGAGAAGGGCAAGGTCTATGCGCTGGACATACAAGCGGATATGTTGAAGCAGCTTGAGAATAAGCTGTCCAGGCCTGAAAACAATGATATTAAGAATATCAAGCTCATCGAGGGCAATGCCTATGAGCTGCCATTTGAGGACAATTCTCTGGATTTGGTGAATATGGTGACTGTCCTCCAGGAGATACCGGACAGAAACAGGGCTTTGCAGGAGGTCAATAGGGTATTGAAGCCGGGAGGGTTTTTTGCTGTGACGGAACTGTTTCCCGACCCTGACTATCCGTGGAAGTCCACTACTATCAAGTTAGGCAAGGGAACCGGCTTTGTGGTGGATGAGGTTTCGGGGAATTTTTTCAACTACACAGTCAGATTTAAGAAGCCGTGAGATTGCCACGTCCCGATTGCATCGGGACTCGCAATGACGATGGGTAACGGCTCAGAATGCCAGGTGAGTTTCGAATTTGGGATTTCAGTTTCCACCCTCACCCTGGCCCTCTCCCGTCAAGGGAGAGGGAAGAGATTCTTCGCTGCGCTCAGAATGACAAGATGAAAGCTATGAATGACAGGTAGGTTAAAATTTGGGATTTCAGACTGCTGTGTTAGAATAGGGGGCAGTGGATATAGCGGCAAATCTTAAAGATGTGCAGGGACGCATTGCTCAGGCCTGCGAGCGAAGTCACAGGTCGCCCGGTGAGATAACGCTGGTGGTGGTCACCAAGGAGGTTGGAGTTTCGGCGATAAGGGCGGCTTTCGACTGCGGGATAAGGGATTTCGGCGAGAATCGAGTTCAGGATGCAGAAGATAAGATAGGACAGCTTTCAGACCTTAAACCTGATGTTACCTGGCATATGGTGGGGCACCTTCAGAGCAACAAAGCCAGGACAGCCGTAGAGTTATTTGACATAATCCACAGCATTGATTCCGTAAGGCTGGCCGAGATTTTGAGCCGGCGAGCGGAGAAAGCCTTTCGTGTTCTGCTTCAGGTGAATGTTTCCGGAGAG
The DNA here is from genome assembly GCA_963754385.1 of uncultured Chloroflexia bacterium. Classification (GTDB taxonomy): domain Bacteria; phylum Chloroflexota; class Dehalococcoidia; order GIF9; family UBA5629; genus 9FT-COMBO-48-23. The sequence goes on from CAVWGE010000004.1 coordinate 183,328, forward strand.
GCAACCAAGAGCGGTTTCGTGGTGGGTGAGATTGCGAATGCAGTCAATGAGATAAAGAAGTTGCCTAATCTAAAGGTGATGGGACTGATGACGATTGCCCCTTTGGTGAGTGAACCTGAGGAGGTACGTCCGGTGTTTCGAAAGCTGTGGGAGCTGCGAGATTCTTTGGGGCTGGAGCATCTGTCTATGGGTATGACCGATGATTTCGAGGTGGCGGTTGAGGAAGGGGCGACCATGCTCAGGGTAGGTCGGGCTATTTTTGGCGAGAGGAGGCAGTAATGAAGATAGGCTTTATCGGTGGCGGCACTATGGGTGAGGCGATGATTAAGAGCCTGCTGGCTAAAGGAGCAGCTAAACCTGCTGATGTCACTGTCAGCGATGTCAGCAAGGCACGGCGGGATATATTACAGAAAAAGTATCGTATCAAGGCTGTATCTGAAAATAAAGAAGCAGTTAAAGGGGCTGAAATGGTGGTTCTGGCGGTGAAGCCGCAGGAGCTGGGCAAGGTGCTGGGTGAACTGAAGGGGCTATCGTCTCAGCAACTGTTGTTGTCCATAGTGGCCGGGGCTACTCTGGATGGCTTACGCGAAGGGCTGGGCCATTCCTGCCTGGTCAGGGCGATGCCTAACATGCCGGCGCAGATAGGTGAAGGTATAACGGTGTGGACAGCTACTGCGGAGGTAAATCAGAAGCAGAAGGATATGGCGCAGTCTATACTGGCTGCATTGGGCAAGGAAATCTATGTCAGCAGTGAGAAATATATAGATATGGCAACTGCCTTAAGCGGCAGCGGTCCGGCTTATGTTTTCCTCATCATTGAGGCATTAGTTGATGCCGGGGTGCATATAGGCTTGCCCCGTGATATGGCTGAAAAACTGGTAGTACAGACGGTGCTGGGCTCGACGCGAGCCGTCGAGGCGATGGGTAAGCACCCTGCTGAGTTGCGGAACATGGTGACATCGCCGGGAGGGACGACCACCGAGGGGCTGCTGCAGTTGGAGACGGGCGGACTGCGTTCTCTGCTACTTAAGGCGGTAATTGCCGCCTACAATAAGGCTAAGGCTCTGGGGGCCAAGTAAGAATCTTTCTTGATTACAATTGCTCAATCATAACTAATGTAGCCCCGACCCTTTAGGGTCGGGCTCCCGAGGCTAAAGCCTCGGGGCTACATTGGTGAACGTCTTTTAATTTATTGGTTCCGATGGCAAAGATTGCTGTGGGCAAAATGTCGAGCCAAGACGATAATAAGACAGGGTTTGACTTCGAGTGGGATGATGGAGATATCTTTCCTGCGGTAATTTATCCTGACGCGGAGTTCCTGTTCCGGAGGATGAACGAAGTTACCCTTGAGAGCGTGAATGCGAGACAGGGCGAGACGATATTGGATATCGGATGCGGCAGGGGCATCGATGGTGTGGAGATGGCTAAGAGAGGTGCCTTGGTTATCGGGCTTGAGCCTTCAAATGTAATGATAAGGCATGCCAGGAATCATATCTCTCAAAACGGTGGAAGTATGAGCCTGGTTCAGGGGGTGGGTGAGCATCTGCCGTTCCAGCTTCAGTCTGTGGATAAGGTTGTGTGTAAAGGGGCTCTGGACCATTTTCCTGCCCCGGGTATGGTCATGGAGCAGATTGCCCTGGTGCTTGGGGCTGAAGGAAAGGCGATAATAGCCGTAGCCAATTTTGGGAGCCTTGGCTTCAGGTTGGGAAAGATGGTGTGGTGGCTCAGAAAGGTTTTTGGCTTTAAGGCTTCGGAGGGAAGGATGTTGTGGGAGGTGCCGGAAGACCATACATACAAATTCGACTATTCGTTGCTCAAGCGCCTGGTGAAAAGTTATCTTAAAGTAGAACAGGCAATTGGGGTATCGCTGCTTTTTGGGCTTCCATGGTGGGGCATATTTCTGGCTAAGTGTCCTAAAGGTATGTCGCTTGGCATATTAAATTCGCTGGATAAAGTAGCTCGATATTTTCCTTCGCTAGGAGATATTATTGTGCTCAGGTGTAGGCCTAAGTAGGGGAATCACCGTCATCTAAATCAATCGCCGTAATCATGTTATATATGGGCTTTGCGGGCGTAAAGAACGAGGCTCTTGGAGAAGAAGTTGTTAAAAAAGCTATCGAGCAGGCGAACGGGTAGCCTCTCATTATTTATGTCCCAAACCAGGAATTTGTAGTAAAGTGAAGGGATTAGAGCCTTTTCATTGCTTACTCCGAAGAGGCAGCGCGATATCCAGTAGAAGGAATGTAGGGCATGTTTGCGGCGAACGGCATAGATGTCCAGGTTGTTTTGCTGCAGCTTGGAGATAATTTCGCTGGATTTGTATATCCTGATGTGACCTCCGGGGCGGTCATGGTACATGCGGCATAATTTCCAGCAAATAGTTTCAGGTAGATACGATGGGACGCTGACGGCAAGCGTGCCGTTGTCTTTCAGTACTCTCACCAGCTCTCTGATACCTTGAATATCGTCTGGGACGTGCTCCAGAACTTCAGAGCAGATGATTTTATCAAAGGAGCCGTCTTTGAAAGGGAGGCTGGTTATGTCTCCCTTAAGTAAAAGCCATTTTCCCCTGGTTTCACCTTGTTGTTCCAGGAGATGAAGGGTGTAATGCGCCTTTTTGAGGTCCACCTCCTCGATATCTAAGGCACAAACCAGGCAATCGTTTCGTTTGCATGCTTCCCAGCTGTGTCTGCCCTCGCCGCAGCCAACGTCCAGAACTCGCTCACCATCCTTAATTCCTATGAGGTCATAGTCGACGGTAAGCATTCAGAAACGCTCTTTGGATGCTGCTTTGGTTTTCAGCTAATTTATGGGTTTGCGGTTTGGTTAAGTAGCTTCCGGAGTTTTGCCCGGATTTTGCTTCTTCCACTTATCCAGCAGCTGTTCCTTGCTTTCTTTATGAGCTGAGTCAGCAACACAGCAATCTACAGGACAAACCTCGACGCATTTGGAGGACGCAAACCAGCCAACGCATTCAGTGCATTTAGCGGGGTCGATTTCGTATATCGATGCCCCTTCTTTTATGGCTTGGTTCTTGCATTCCGGCTCACAGGCGCCGCAGCTGATGCATTCATCGGTGATTTTGTACGCCATTTGTTAAGTTAACCTCCTTAGATTTTGATATAGTAACTGTTTCTAGTTGATATTGTCCAGATAATGCTCTCTCGGTCAAGGTTTTTAAGGCTCCGGGGCAAACTTTCTAATCAGTGCTTTGGCTACATGGTCAGGCACCATCTCCTCAAGGCAGCCTCCTAGCTGTGCCACTTCCTTGAGCAGGCTGGAGCTGAGGAATTGGTATTGCAAGCTGGCCATAAAACATACCAGCTCAAGGTCAGGCGCCAGTTTTTTGTTCATCATCGCCATCTCAAACTCTCGTTCAAAGTCGGAGCTCATCCGCAGCCCTCTGACCATGACCTGTGCGCCTATCTGCTTAGCGAAATCAACGGTAAGGCCGGAGTAAGGTTGGACTCGGACGTTCTTCAGTTTAGCTACCGCTTGCTGGGCCATCCGCACTCGTTCTTCGGTAGAGAAAAGAAGCCGTTTCTCAGGCCTGTCATAAACGCCAACTACTAACTCGTCGAATATAGATGCTCCCCGTTGGATGATGTCAAGGTGCCCAAGGGTTAGAGGGTCGAAGCTGCCGGCATAGATAGCGATAGTCAAGATTTAACCTCCTTGCGGTATATCGAAATGCAGGTATCACCATAACGTTTTTCTTTGATTAGAGATAGGGCATCATAACTTTGCTGGAGTGGAGAACGGGAGGCGTGAGATATTACGATTACAGATTTGTCATCTATGACTTTTGAATTAGCCAATTGCATTACAACCTGATTTGTTGAGGAGTCTGAGTAAGGGGGGTCCATAAATACAATGTCATATTTGCCGTCAAGAAAGGTAAGGGCTTTAGATACACTGCAGCAATAGACATGAGCTTTTTGCGAAAATCCGACCTTGTTCAAATTCTGCTTAATGATAGCACAAGTTTTGGGTTGCTGGTCAACGAAGTCGACCCATTCCGCATCGCGGCTTAAGGATTCGATACCCAGGGCGCCGGTGCCGGCAAACAAATCTAATGCCCGAGACGGGCGACTGGTGAGTGACGCCAGAATGGAAAATATGGCTTCTCTCACCCTGTCTGTTGTTGGGCGAAGTAAATCGTTCTTGGGCACCTTCAATTGTTGTCCCTTAGCAATACCACCGGTAATTCGCATTGCACGTAATTTTAACCAGCATTATTATACATTGACCTGCTGTTTAGTCAAGCTTGCTCTTTTATTTGAACGTGTGTTATACTTTTGGGCGGCATTTTAGTACCCATGAAAAACCTCACTTTTCAGGGTAACTAGATGGTGGGGGCTCGAGTACTTGTTAGCAGATTTCGGTTACGTCGGGATACTCCTTATCGTAGGTATTCTATTCACAATTACTACGCTTCTTCTGCCTCTGACACTTAGCTTTTTCAAGATTGTACCCAGGAAAAGCAATCCAGCCAAGACTTCCACTTATGAATGCGGCATGGAGACTATCGGCAAGACTTGGGTTCAATTCAACTTTCGCTATTACTTCTTTGCTGTTCTCTTTGTTGTACTCGATGTATTAACTGTTTTTCTGTATCCCTGGGCGGTTAATCTTAAAGGGCTGGGCTTGTTTGGGCTGATTGCGGTAGCTGTTTTCTTCGTCATCCTTATGGTGGGATATATCTATGCCTGGCTTAAAGGAGCTCTGGAGTGGAAGTAGAAAGATACGGGATTGTGTCCCCGAATGAGCTCGATATAGCTGAAGGCTTGAAGATTAACTCGCTGATGGCAGCTTCACAGCGGCCTATCTCTGATCCTGACAGGTGGCTTGATGAGGAACTCAGTCGGAATGTTCTTATTACTACGGTTGACTACGTGGTTGATTGGGCGCGGTCGCGGTCAATATTTCCGCTCATGTTTGGCTTGGCCTGCTGCGCTTTTGAGATGATCGGTACGGCAGCTTCGCGCTTTGATATCGCTCGCTTCGGCATGGACATTTTCCGCTGGACGCCGCGCCAGGCTGATTTAATGATTGTTGCCGGAACGCTTACCTGGAAGATGGCACCGGCAGTAAAACTGGTATATGAGCAGATGGCTGAACCTAAATGGGTGATTGCCATGGGGCAGTGCACCATCAGCGGCGGTCCATTCAGGGAGTCCTATAGTGTTGTCCCGGGCATCAATCGTATAATTCCAGTTGATGTCTATGTGCCCGGGTGTCCGCCTCGGCCTGAAGGACTGATTCACGGCATAAGGAAGATACACGAGAAAATCGTCAAGGAGAGCATAAAGAAAGCGTGACCACAGCCTTAAATGGTGAACACGTAGCCAAGGAAATAACCGAGCTGTTTCCCGGTGCAATCGTCGCTGCTGACAAGGTGACTGTAGTTGTCACGACCGAGTCTCTTTATCAGGTGGCAGAGTTTCTAAAGAATACGCCAGTGCTTGATTTCGACTATCTTACCAATCTTACTGCCGTCGACTATGTGGATTATTTTGAAGTTGTTTACCATTTGATCTCGTTGAAACATAACCACAGTTTGGTTTTGAAGACCAGGTGTCATGACCGCGACAAGCCTGTAGTGCCTTCGTTGGTCAATCTGTGGCGGTCAGCCGATTTTCAGGAGCGAGAAGCTTATGACCTCATGGGTATAATCTTCGATGGTCACCCTAATTTGAAGCGCTTGTTGCTCTGGGAGGGATTTGCTGGGCATCCATTGCGGAGGGATTATCTCTAGATGGCGATAAAAACTGAGCCTTTTATTCTTAATATGGGTCCGCAGCACCCTTCGACTCACGGTGTCTTTCGTATGAGGGTCACACTCGATGGCGAAGTGATTGTCGATTTGGAACCTGTTATCGGTTATTTACATCGGGGTATTGAGAAGCTGGGGGAGAACAGGACGTATACCCAAATCATACCGCTGACCGATAGGCTTGACTATGTAGCCTCGATGACTAACAACTTTGCCTATGTGCTGGCTGTGGAGAAATTGGCCGGGATAGAGATTCCGGAGCGGGCCGAGTACCTGAGGATTATTATGGCGGAGACAATGCGAATTTCCAGCCATCTTATGGCAGTTGGCTTTTTCCTTAATGACCTTGGGGCTATGATGACGCCGGTATTGTATATGTGGCGGGAGAGAGAAAAGCTTCTGGACCTGTATGAGATGGTTTGTGGTCAGCGGCTTACGTACAATTACATGCGCATAGGCGGCGTCAGCCATGATGTCCCTGAAGAATTTCTGCCAGCTCTGAAGAAGTTCGTGGCCGAGATGCCGGGGTTTATCGATGAATATGACCAACTTTTGGCTCAGAACGAGATTCTGTTGGTAAGGAGTAAAGGGGTTGGCATTTTGCCGAGAGATACCGCCATAAACACCGCAGCCAGCGGCCCGGTGCTTCGAGCCAGCGGTGTGAAATGGGACCTACGTAAGGCTGACCCTTACTCCATTTATGACCGCTTTGACTTTGAGGTACCGGTAGGCACTGTTGGTGATAACTATGACCGGTACTGGGTGAGGATGCAGGAGATGAGGCAGAGCGTTCGTATTTTAGAGCAGGCGATAGCTCAATTGCCTGAAGGTGAGTTTTGTGTCGGAGTGCCTCATTTGCTGCGGCCGCCGATTGGTGAGGTCTACGGACACATAGAAGGCCCGAAGGGTGAGCTTGGCTTCTATCTGGTCAGCGATAATTCAATCGCCCCTTATAGATTTCGTATTCGTCCTCCGACACTGATCAATCTGACTGCCTTGAAGGATATGGTTGTCGGCTGGAAGGTGGCTGACCTGATAATTACATTCGGCAGCATCGATGTCTGCCTGGGGGAGATAGACCGGTAATGACGCTGCTGGAACAATTTCAGTTGTGGTTAGGTAGTATCTGGCCGGGTTGGGCAGCCTATATCGTGCCAGGTATAGTCGGCATAGTGATTGTTCTTGGATTTCTAGTGGTTATGGTTCTTGTATTTATCTGGTATGAACGGCGTCTGCTGGGTCGGTTTCAAGTTCGTCTGGGCCCAAACCGTCTTGGGCCGGAGGGGATTTTTCAGCCAATCGCCACGGCTGTGAAGATATTGTTGAAGGAAGACATTATACCGGCTAAGGGCGATAAAGTGATTCACTGGCTGGCGCCGGTTATTGTCTTTGTGCCGGTGTTGATGATTTTTGCTGTTGTACCCTTTGGTCAAAGGGCTATCCTAGCCGACCTCGATGTTGGCATAGTTTATGTAGTAGCAATAAGCTCTATATCTGCAGTAGGTATATACATGGCGGGTTGGGCATCGAATAATAAGTATGGCTTGATAGCAGCTTTAAGGGTAGTAGCCCAGGTAGTGAGCTATGAGCTGCCGGTGGTGCTGGCGATTCTGGGTGTGGTATTGATGGCCGGGTCGCTGTCGATGACTCAAATCGTAGCTTCTCAGAATATTCCCTTCCTTATACTGCAGCCTCTTGGTTTCGTTATCTTTTTCCTCGGCACGGTGGCGGAGATGAACCGGAGTCCGTTTGACCTTCTCGAGGCTGATTCTGAAATAGTTGCTGGTTATCATATCGAATATTCTGGGATGAAGTTTGCCATGTTTTTCCTCGGTGAATATGGGCATGCTCTGGCTTATTCGTGTATTATTGCTACCCTGTTCCTTGGTGGCTGGCAAGGGCCGTTGTTGCCGCCGATTTTGTGGTTTCTAATCAAGGTTATGGCAGTGTTTTCGGTTATTGTGTGGATGCGGGCTACTCTGCCCAGGTTGCGTGTTGACCAGTTAATGGGTTTTGCCTGGAAAGGTCTACTGCCTATGGCGGTAATCAACCTGTTTATCATTGCTGCCGAGGTGCTGTGGCTGTCGGAGATTACGCCATGGTTAATGGTGGCGGTGAACTTCGTTTTCGCCGGTGTGCTAGTCCTGTTGTGGTCGAGACTGTTTACTTTAGGGGGCGGCCGAGTTGAAGTTTGAGAGATACGGAATCGGCATAGCTAAGGGTATGGCGCTAACCTTCAAGCACTTGTTTCGCCCCCCGATTACTGTGCAGTATCCAGAGCAGAAGCTGAATGTCTCAAGGCGAATAAGAGGCAACGAGCTAGTGTGGTTTCCAGACAAATGTACAGGCTGTGCCACCTGTGCCAAGAGTTGTCCTCAAGGGAATATTGAGATTGTTACACATTTAAGTGGCGAGAACAATTATGTGGTTGATAAGTTTGAAGTGGATACCGGACGTTGTATGTTCTGTGGTTTATGTGTTGAGGCTTGCCCCTTTGATGCGTTGGCTATGGGACGCAGTTATGAGCGAGCCCAGTACCGGCGGAGAGATGTTATATTGAGCAAAGAACAGCTTCTTATGTCTGATATAAGGCAGCCCAGTGGTTATTTTCGGCCAAAGATTGAGGCAAGCCTGCCTAAGCAGAGTTTGCTTATCTATTGGGACAGGAAAGAAGGAGGGCAGAAATTGAGCTGGCTGGGGCTGAGCAAGAAGAGAGGTCGCGGTGTTTGATATCGTCTTCTGGATACTGGCAGCAGTGACTGTCGGCGCAGCATTGGCTGTCGTTATCTTGCGTGATGTCTTTCGGGCGGCTCTTTCACTAGTCCTGCTCTTCTTAACTATAGCCGCTATTTATGTAACTCTTTACGCAGACTTCCTGGCGGTTGTTCAGATTCTTATCTATGTAGGGGCTATCTCTATATTGATTATCGTCGCTATCATGCTTACACGCGATGTCTGGCGTGGTAATCCATCAGGTAAGCTGCGCATCCCTGCCTTGGTAGTGAGCTTGCTGCTTTTAGGGACTATGGTGTTCACTGTGGTGAGTACTAAGTGGGAAACAAGCGGTGAGCCACCTCTGCAGCCGACAACAGCGGCTATAGGTTTAAGCCTGTTCGGCGAAGGCGGCTTTATATTGCCTGTGGAAATCACTGCGGTGTTGCTCCTGGCGGCAGTGCTGGGTGCAATAGTGTTGATAAGGGAGAAATAGAAATGTCAGTTGGACTGGAACATTACCTTGTCTTATCAGCGGTTCTTTTCTCCATCGGTTTGTATGGGGTTCTGGCAAAGCGTAATGCTGTAGTCATTTTGATGTGCATTGAAATCATGCTCAATGCAGTAAATATCGCTCTGGTTGCTTTTTCCCGTTATGTCGTGCCGATGTTTCTTACCGGGCAAATATTTGCCATATTTGTCATAGTGGTGGCTGCGGCTGAGGCTGCCGTTGGTATAGCTATAATAATCGCTATTTACCGTAGTCGCCAATCAGTTGATGTTGACAAATTCGACTTGATGAAATGGTAGTGAGCTAGGATATGTGGGTTCAGGTTAAGAGTGCACCTAATTTGATAATAGCCGAGATGTGGAAGGAATTCTTCGAGGGTGAGGGAATACCGACGCGGATTCTGCCTGACCAAGAGAAAAAGCCAAGCAGCGGCGAATTGGCTAGCTACCGTATCCTTGTGTCTCAGGAGAAGGTGCATGTTGTCGAGGAGGTCTTGAGGAAACTCTAATGCCGCATCAGGTTCCGTGGCTAATCTTTCTGTTGCCGTTCTTATCCCTTATCATTATCTCCTTTATTCTCCGACCTTTCTTTAATAATCGCCCCAAACTCAGTGGTTATGTAACCATTGGAGCTATCGGCATTTCCTTTATCTTTTCCTTGTGGGTGCTGGCTGAGGTCCTGGCTGCTCCCGGGCATAAGCTGGACATACCCGATATACAGTGGTTGGTGGTCGGTGACCTGAGTATACAGGTTGGGCTGCTAGTCGATTCTCTGACTGCTGTAATGCTGGTGGTGGTTAGCTTTGTCAGTTTGGTGATTCAGATTTATTCTCAAGGTTATATGCAAGGTGACCCCGGCTACCATCGCTATTTTGCCTTTATGTCTCTTTTCACTGCCTGCATGCTGGGACTGGTTATGGCTGATAACCTCGTCTTTCTTTTTCTCTTCTGGGAGGGTGTCGGTTTAGGCTCATATCTTCTTATCGGTTTTTGGTTTCATCGGCCTGCTGCTGCTAATGCAGCCAAAAAAGCTTTCATAGTTACCCGCTTTGGTGACTTCGGCTTTCTAGCTGCCATTCTTTTACTTTTTTACAATACGGGAACATTCAATATCGGGGAACTGCATGGCTTAGCTGTTGCCGGCACTCTAGCTGGGACTACTTTAACCTGGGCAGCCCTCGGCATTTTCTCCGGTGCAGTGGGCAAGTCAGCGCAGTTCCCGTTGTACGTATGGTTGCCTGATGCCATGGAAGGCCCGACGCCTGTCAGCGCTTTGATACACGCGGCAACGATGGTGGCTGCCGGAGTCTTTCTGGTGGCTCGTTTCTTCCCACTGTTCGAGCATTCCCAGATGGCTTTAACTACAGTGGCCGTCATCGGTGGTTTTACAGCTATTTTTGCTGCCAGCATGGGACTGGTGATGACCGATATCAAGCGTGTCCTGGCTTATTCAACTATAAGCCAGCTAGGCTATATGATGCTTGGTCTGGGTGTTGGTGGCGTTGCCGTCGGCATCTTTCACCTGTTCAATCATGCTTTCTTTAAAGCTCTCCTGTTTCTTGGTGCCGGCAGCGTTAACCATAGCACGGGAACTTTTGACATGCGGGAGATGGGTGGTCTGCGCAAGGCAATGCCATGGACTTATATTACCTTCCTTATCGCTTCATTGAGTATTGCCGGTATCTGGCCGCTTGCCGGCTTCTGGAGCAAAGATGAAATCCTGGTATACTCCTTCACCAATAATCCGATACTGTTCTACGTGGCTATGATTACCGTATTTATGACGGCTTTCTACATGTTCAGAGCCGTATTTCTTACCTTCGGCGGCGAGTACAAAGGAGGAGCCGCATCAAGCCACAGCGGTCATAAAGGCGGAAAGCTTCACGAATCATCGATGGTGATGGTTGTTCCTATGGTAATTCTGGCTGTTTTGTCGGTTGTTTCTGGATGGCTCAATGTTACCGGCTCATTCAGCCAGTTTCTAGGTCATGTTAGAAATGGTGAATCACTTGGTTTTGTTGCAGGTTTCTTCGGTATTCTGGCACATCCGCTGCCTTTAATGTCGTTATTGGTGGCTGGTCTGGGTATCTTCCTGGCTTACGCCATGTACAGCGCTAAGTGGCTGTCGGCTGAAGCTGTGGGCAGGGTTTTCAAGCCTTTTTACACTTTGCTTTGTCGAAAATACTGGTTTGATGAGCTTTATGAGAGAGTAATTGTGGTCAGGGTTCTGGTCGATGGTATTTTTCGGGCGCTCAGCGTCTTTGACTCGCGTGTTGTTGATGGCGCGGTGAACGGTGTCGCCATCGGCACTGGTGAGGCAAGTGGAGTTATGCGGCGGGCGCAGACAGGGCAATTCCAGGTCTATGGCATAGCTATCGCCATAGGCGTGATAGCAATCGCGGTCTGTTTTTACCTATTTGGTTGAGGTAGAGTGATTTGATTTTTCCTTATCTATCAGCCATAGTCTTTCTCCCGGTAGTCGGGCTTGTAATTATCGCCTTATTGCCTAAACCACAGCCGAAGATGATAAGGCTTATAGCCCTGGGCTTCACCCTGGTTTCTTTTGCTCTGTCAATAGCTGTCTTCTGCCTTTTCGACCGTTCTGCCGGCGCTATCGGGCAGATTCAATTTGAAGAAAAGCTATCCTGGATTCCAGCAATCAACGCTTTCTATCACCTCGGAGTTGATGGCCTCAGCCTGCCTCTGGTGATACTGATGACTTTCCTTGGCGTCTTGGCAGTGCTGGTATCGTGGAAGATTGAATTACGCCCTAAGGAGTATTTCATCTGGTTGCTGCTCTTGGAAACGAGTATACTGGGAGTCTTTTGTTCTTTAGACCTTGTTTTGTTCTTCCTTTTCTGGGAATTAGAGCTTGTCCCGATGTATTTCCTCATCTCCATCTGGGGCAGCGGCAGAAAAGAGTATTCAGCTATCAAGTACGTGATATATACTTTGGTAGGCAGCGCTATGATGCTGGCTGGCATTTTAAGCATTTATTTCACCACTGGCAGCCTGAACATGATGGAGCTGGCAGGTCTGGCTGCAGTCAGACCATTTATCCCGTTAGCGGCAATGTTCTTCTTACTCTTTGCTGGCTTTGCCATAAAGCTGCCGGTGGTTCCGTTGCATACCTGGCTCCCCGATGCTCATACCGATGCTCCGACGGCGGTGAGCGTGATTCTGGCCGGAGCGTTGCTGAAGATGGGCGGCTATGGGATGATTCGTCTTTGCGTCACCATTTTCCCTGAGGTTGCCCTGCACTATGCTCCGTTGCTGATAGCCTTCGCTGTTGTCAGTGTGCTCTACGGAGCGGCGGTCACTTTAAGGCAGAAGGATTTGAAGCGGCTGATCGCTTACAGTAGCGTCAGCCACATGGGGTATGTGCTTCTGGGTATCTTTGCTTTGACTCAGGTAAGTTTGACCGGTGCTGCTTTGCAGATGTTCAGCCATGGCATTATCACCGGGCTTCTCTTCGCCATGGTGGGACTGGTTTACGATAAAACTCATGAGCGCAATTTGGACAACTTGGGCGGGCTAGCCCGGCAGATGCCGGTTATTGTGGTTGTTTTCAGCATTGCCGGCCTGGCATCATTAGGTTTGCCGGGCACAAGCGGCTTTGCTGCTGAGTTTATTACCTTCGTGGGTAGCTACTCCAGTACGGCTGTTGAAGGCATCCGCCTGTACACGATTCTGGGTGTCTTTGGGATTGTCTTAACCGCAGGCTACATTTTATGGATGTTGCAGCGCGTTTTCTACGGTCCGCCGCTGGAAAAGTTCAAGGGCGTGCCTGATGCCAACAATATCGAAAAAGTGTGTATCTTTTCTTTTGTTGCCGCCATTATGCTTGTCGGTATCTACCCGGCCATCCTAACTAATGTCATTAAGCTGGGGGTTGAGCCGATAGCGAGGCTGATAGGTTCGTGATAGGGATGTCTAAATAAATGATAATTGGTGAAATTCATTTTTTGACGCCGGAACTTAGCCTTCTGGGTTTTGCCCTGGTGGTGATTCTGCTTGACCTGTTTATCAAGCAGAAGAAGGTTTTAGCTGCTGTCAGCATAGCTGGCGTGATAGTCTCTGCTGGTTTTACGGTGGCGATGTGGGGAACACCCAGTGAGGCTATTCTCTACAGCATGCTGGCGGTCGACAACTTTGCCCTTTTCTTCAAGCTCTTGCTTTTGGCAGCTGTTGGCCTAGTCATACTGGCTTCTCAGGACTATGTGAGCAAATTCGAGAGATTTCAGGGCGAGTTTTATGCGTTAGTACTCATCTCGGCGGTGGGCATGATGCTGCTGGTGGCAGCAACCGACCTGATTGCCATCTACGTGGCTTTGGAATTGAGCGGCATTTCGCTGTACGTACTGGCCACCTTTTTGAAGGACAAGAAATCGACTGAGGCAGGACTGAAATACCTGCTACTGGGCGCTGTCGCCTCGGCGGTGCTTCTTTATGGCATGGCCTTTGTATTCGGCTTTACCGGTAAGACTTGCCTGATGTGTATCGCCGAGTATGTTCAAGGGATGCCGGGTGCCGGGCTACTGAGTAATCCGGCTTTGCTTATGGGCATGGTGCTTCTGGCTGCCGGCTTTGGCTTCAAGATTGCCTGTTTTCCTTTCCAGATGTGGGTACCTGATGTTTATGAGGGTGCGCCGACGCCTATTACCGCCTATCTTTCTGTAGCCAGTAAAGCTGCAGGCTTTGCAGTTATTCTCCGTGTCTTCTTTGTCGCTCTGGGTTCTCCCGATTGGCTTAGCCTTAATTGGGGCATGCTGTTTGCCATTTTAAGCGCTATAACTATGACGGTGGGCAATGTGGTGGCTATACTTCAAAGCAATATTAAGCGCATGCTCGGTTATTCCAGCATAGCTCAGGCTGGCTATCTCATGGTGGGGCTGGCGACGGTGGGGATGGCGGTAGGAAATGACGCTGTGGGGCAAAGCGGGCTGCTATTCTTCCTCATGAGCTACGCTGTTACTAACCTGGGGGCTTTCATTGCGGTCATAGCTATATCCAACAAGATTGATAGCGATGCGATTGACGACTATACCGGGATGGGTAAGCGGGCACCGCTACTGGCTGCAGCTCTAACTATTTGTCTGCTTTCCTTGATCGGCTTGCCGCCGACTGCAGGGCTTATAGCTAAAATCTACATTTTCAGCGGGGCAGTGCAGCACGGCTTGCTGTGGCTGGTTATTGTGGCGGTGATAAACAGTTGTGTCTCAGCCTTCTACTATTTGAGGGTGGTGAAGGTGATGTGGTTGGGAGCTCCGGCCTCGGAGGAAAAGGTGCCTTCGTCATGGGCACTGCGCACTGCTTTAGCTCTTTGCTGTCTATTTGTTCTGCTTCTGGGTATTGTACCGGGCGGTTTTGTCGGCATTGCTCAAGCTGCCATCCGGATTTTAAGCTAGTAGGCTTTAGCTTCGTCAGAACCCCGCCGCTGAATTGACCTCTCACGACAACCAGTGCTACCATGGCTAACGACACTATTGAATGAATTAGACGTTGTAATAAACCTCTGGGCATTAGGTGGCACCGGATTAGTCGCCGGACTTCTCGGCTCAGCGCTGGGAGTAGGTGGTGGTTTTCTCCTCGTGCCAATACTCACCTTAGCTCTGCACTTGCCCATCCAGGTGGCTATCGGCAGCAGCCTGGTAGCTATCGTAGCTAACGCATGCACCGCTGCCGGCGTCTACACCAAAGCCCGATTGACCAATGTAAAATTAGGCCTGCTTCTGGAAACAGCAACCATCCCCGGTGCTATCATAGGCGGTTTGGCTGTAGCTTTCATCACCCCCTCTATATTAAGTGCCCTTTTCGGACTTGTCCTCCTTTATGTTGCTTATACCATGGTGGTACGCCGGAACTTCATGTCTGAAGATGTTCCGTCCGCAGATAATTCAGTTGCTCCCGATAGTTTATCCAGCTCTCTGGCAAACTCATATTATGACCAGAATCTGGGCAAGGTTGTTATCTACAAAGTGACCCATGTGCCTGCGGGGTTAGGAGCTGGCTTCTTCGCCGGTGTCCTCTCAAGCCTGCTCGGCATAGGCGGCGGCATCATCAAAGTGCCTGTAATGCACCTGGTGATGGGATTACCGATGAAGGCAGCCATCGCTACGAGTGCTTTTATGATAGCAATCACAACAGCAGTTGGCGCTCTCATTTACCATTATTACGGCTACATATACCCCTTTATAGTTGCTCCGCTGGTCGTTGGTATAGTTATAGGAGCTATACTCGGTGTTGAATTAGCACAAAGAGCCGGGGGAATACTGCTCAGACGCATATTCGGTGCCTTTCTGTTCCTTGTAGCTCTGCTGATGTTTCTTAAAACGGCTAATGTAATATAGAACTTGCAGGACAAGTAGGTTATGGAAAACATGAAATCCGATGAAAGTCGCTTAAATAACTGGCTCAGCCTTGGTTTCAAGCTGGGCATTGCGGTCTCTTTAGCGCTGGTTATTATCGGGCTTATCATCTTGTTCAGCATCTCCGGGGCTAAAAACATTCAGCCGCTAGTCAGGCTGGAACAGATACCAGCGGCGATTGTTATTAGTGTTGGAATATTGATTCTCTTGCTGACGCCTATCATACAGGTCATCGTAGCTATTGTGCTCTTCTCAAAAGCCAGGAATAAGCTGTTTATAGGTATCTCCGTAGCGGTTTTTTGCTTTGCTGCCATCAGTCTCGTTATAGCGCTGATCTGAATTGACCAGCAGAGAAGGCTATGTTATGATTTCTCTAGATGTCAGCGCTTACTGAGCTGAACAAAGAAATCGAACGCTGCCAAGACTGCGAGCTAGGCAAACATCGCACCAGAGCAGTGCCCGGTGAAGGGCCAGAAAATGCAATTCTCCTTTTTATCGGCGAAGCGCCCGGATGGCATGAAGACCAGCAAGGGCGCCCCTTCGTTGGCCCGGCAGGAAAATATCTGGAGGAGCTATTAGCCTCCATAAATCTGAAACGTGAGCAAGTATATATCGCCAATGTTATTAAATGCCGTCCTCCCAGCAATCGAGACCCCCTGCCCGGCGAAATTCAAGCTTGCAGTAAATGGCTGAATCACCAGGTAGAATTAATCCACCCGAAGATGGTTGTCACTTTAGGTCGTTACTCCATGGTAAAATATTTTTCCAACCAGAGCATCAGCCAGGTCCACGGCAAAGCCAGAAAACAGGACAACGTTATCTACTATGCCATGTATCATCCGGCAGCAGCTCTTCATCAGGGGAGCCTGCGGAAGACCATCGAAGCCGACATGCTCAAGATACCCCAAATATTAGCCCGGGCAGAGAAAATAACAGAAGCCGAAAATGAGCCACAGCAGCTAAGCCTATTCTAGGGCACAACCATGAGCAGACAGAAACTCCGGATAATCCCCCTGGGCGGACTAGGTGAAATCGGCAAAAACATGATGGCCATTGAGTTCGCCAATGACATCATAATAATCGATGCCGGACTCATGTTCCCCGAAGAAGAAATGCTGGGAGTTGACCTGGTTATTCCGGATATAAACTACCTGCTGGAAAGAAGAGAGAAGCTGCGAGGCATAATCATAACCCACGGTCATGAAGACCATATCGGCGCTCTGCCTTATATACTACCCCAGCTCGACGTACCCGTTTACGGTGCCAAGCTCACCAATGGTTTGATCTCCGTCAAGCTAAAGGAACACCGGTATCAGAAGAAAGCCACCCTCAAGACAATTCAGTCCGGGGTTAAGTTTACGCTCGGCAACTTCAAAATAGAGCCTTTCTCAGTCTGCCACAGCATTCCCGACGCTATGGGATTCATTATCTATACGCCTATAGGTATAGTGGTTCACAGCGGTGATTTCAAAATCGACTATACACCGGTCGACGGCAGACCTACCGAATTAGCCAAGCTCGCCCAATTGGGCACCCAGGGAGTCCTGCTCCTTCTCGCTGACTCAACCTATGCGGAGCTTCCGGGATATACGCCGTCGGAGACTGTGGTCGGTGAAGCGCTGCAACGAATCATAGCTGAAGCCCCGGGAAGGGTGATTGTCACCACTTTCTCCTCGCTAATCTCACGCATTCAGCAGGTGATTGATGCTGCCGCCAAACATGGCCGGTATGTATTTGTTATCGGTCGCAGCATGAAGGATACGACGCGCATCGCCTCAGAGCTGGGTTATCTTAACTCTCCACCTGATATCCTGCGTCGCTTCGATGAAATCCACAGCTTCCCCCACAATAAGATTGTCCTTCTGACCACCGGCAGCCAGGGAGAGCCGACTTCGGCTCTGGTACGCATCGCCAACCGGGATAATAACCAGGTCAAAATCATTCCCGGAGACACGGTAATAATGTCAGCCACGCCCGTACCGGGCAATGAAGCGCTGGTTAACCGGACAATCGATAACCTGTTCCGCCAGGGCGCTCATGTAGTGTATGAAAAGCTAGCTCAAGTGCATGTTCACGGACACGGCAGCCAGGAAGAGTTAAAACTTTTGCTTAGCCTGGTTAGGCCAAAGTTCTTCGTTCCGATACACGGCGAATACCGCCACTTGAGCCTGCACGCCAGGTTAGCTAAGAACCTGGGCATGCCTGAAAGTAACGTCTTCGTCATGGAAAACGGGAACATACTCGAGCTTGACCGTGAAAAGGGTAAAATAGTTGGTAGACTCCCTGCGGGCAATGTCTACGTAGATGGTCTGGTTATGGGCGACCTAGCCAGCGTCATCCTCCGTGACCGGAAGCTGCTGTCCAGAGATGGTA
Organism: uncultured Chloroflexia bacterium; assembly: GCA_963754385.1. Classification (GTDB taxonomy): domain Bacteria; phylum Chloroflexota; class Dehalococcoidia; order GIF9; family UBA5629; genus 9FT-COMBO-48-23. The sequence continues at coordinate 201,067 of CAVWGE010000004.1, forward strand.
TTGTGGTAGTAATTATCGCCATCGATAAGGAGAATGGTAAAATCGTAGGCCGCCCTGATATCGTGTCACGGGGCTTCGTGGATATGAAAGAAGGCGAAGCTATACTAGAGCAAGGGCGAGACCTGGTAAAAACCACCTTAGACCACGGCGGCGGGCAACCGCTTGAATGGAGCTTCATCAATGCCAAGGTCAAGGATACCCTGAGTAAGTTCTTCTACGAGCGAACCAGACGCCGCCCCATGATTCTGACTGCGGCTGTCGAGGTATAGTTAAGCCATGCCCAAGAAAAAGAAAGCAGCCAAAACTTCGGGCAGCGGCAAAGGCAAGAAAAAGCAGAATTACCTGGGGCCGGTGCTGAGGCTGCTGCTGGCGCTTATCATCGTCGGGCTAATATGGTGGTTTTGGCCACACATATCGAATTGGGCCGTTACCACCTGGGGAAATATAGCTGACTGGATTGTTGCTGCCTGGGGAGGTCTGCTTGAGCTTTTCGGAATCGGTTTACTCTTAACTGTCGTATTTCTGGGAATAGTCATCTGGATAATCGCCAGCGGACGGTTCTCGCTGTTCACCAAGTATTGGAAGTGGTGGCTCAGTGGAATTCCTTTTGCCTTTGCTGCCTGGGGAATATCAGCCTTTTTCAGCCCCGGCAGCGGTGTCGCGAGCCAGGCGACTCTAGGCGGTAAAATCGGCAAGGGCATCATCGGCGACTCTTATGCTGTGGGAGCACTGCGGATAGCCGGTCTAATCTTCCTTGGCGTCTTATTCCTGGCTCCGAGATGGGTCTGGCACGTAATAAAAAGCATATTCAAAGGCATAGGCAGGCTCTTCCAGCTTATCTGGCATGCCATCCGCCAGGCAAGTCAGCGTCCTCCCAAGGTTAAACCAGAGCCGATATCAAGGGAAATTGAATTCGGTAAGGCAGAAGTCAGAGTGGAACCTGCACTGCCACCTGTCATGGTTCAGCCAAAAGCTGTCGAGACGCCTTCACCTGAAGCCTGGGAGCCGGGAAAGTATCAGCCGGTGCTTACCGCCGGCGGCTGGCAACTGCCGCCCATCACCATACTGGATAAGCCCACAGAGGTGGAACTGAGCCAGAGTGAAATTGAGAAGCGGGCACAGCTCATCGAAGAAGCTTTAGGCAGCTATGGGGTTGAAGCCAAGGTTGTCCAGATAAATGTCGGTCCCACAGTAACCCAGTTCGGAGTCGAGCCCGGATGGGACCGTAAATACAAGGAAATCAGAGAGCGGGATAAAGATGGAAATATTAAAGTGCGTACGGAGGAGGTATCAAGGACCAGAGTCAAAGTGGACCGCATCAGCGCGCTGGTGAGCGACCTGACCCTAGCATTGGCGGCATCGAGCATCAGAATCGAAGCCCCGGTGCCCGGGAAATCGGTGGTCGGCGTTGAAGTACCAAATACTACGTTCGGCATGGTCAACCTCAGAAGTGTAATCGAGAGTTCTGCCTTTCAGAAGTCTTACGCCAAGTCAAAGCTGGCGCTGTCGCTGGGCAAAGGTGCCGGCGGTGAGACGGTAGCCGCCGACCTGACCAGGATGCCACACCTGCTTATCGCCGGAGCCACGGGCAGCGGCAAGACCGCCTGCCTCAATTCCATTATCTGCTGCCTGCTCATGCACAACACTCCGGACGATGTCCAGTTCATCATGATCGACCCCAAGCGGGTTGAGCTGGTCAATTTCAACAGCATGCCCCACCTGGTAGCTCCTGTGGTTGTCGATGCTGACAAAGCAGTACTGGCGCTGCGCTGGCTCAATCAGGAGATGGACAACCGCTACCAGAAGTTCGCCCAGGTTGGAGCCCGCAACATCGAGGGCTACAACAAAAACCGGCAATCCGGTGAGACAATGCCCTACGTGGTGCTGGTCATTGATGAGCTGGCTGACCTGATGATGGCAGCCTTTGACGAGGTGGAACGAACGTTATGCCGGTTAGCCCAACTGGCACGCGCCACCGGTATCCACCTAATTGTGGCTACCCAGCGGCCATCGGTTGACGTGGTCACCGGTCTCATCAAAGCCAATTTCCCCACGCGCATCAGCTTTGCCCTCACCTCACAGGTGGACTCGCGAACTATCCTCGATTCCGCCGGAGCCGAGAAACTGCTGGGCAGAGGTGATATGCTTTACATGCCCACCGATGCCGCCAAACCAAAGAGGCTTCAAGGGACTTTCATCTCCGATGCCGAGACCGAGCGAATAGTCTATTTCTGGGGCAACCAACGAAAGCCTGAGGTAGTGCCAATCAAATTCGAGGACATGAGCCAGCTTGTCTCGGCGGAAAAAGGCAGTGAAGACGCCATGATGGATGCCGCCAGACAGCTAGCCCAGGAACACAAATATATTTCTACCTCTTTCTTGCAGCGCCGCCTCCGCATCGGCTATCCCAGAGCTGCCCGAATCATGGAAAAGCTGGAGGAAGAAGGCTTAGGTAGAGAACACGGCGAACAGAACCCAAAAACTTGAAGCAGTTTTGAGAAGTAACATCTGCCTGTAGTTTGTGGACAGGTGTGGGTTTTATATTAGAACCTGAGCCTCTTTTTGGCTGCCTGCAGAAGCTCATCCCTGAATTTGGGGTGCGCGATATCGATAAGGGCCAAAGCGCGCTCTCTTTCATCCAGTGGTGCCAGATTGGCAATTCCCCACTCGGTGACTACATACTGTGTGTAATGTCTGGGCACGGTCACTCTGGCTCCCTCTGTCAGGTAAGGCACGATGCGTGATATCGTCCCGCCTTTGGCGGTGCTGGGCAGTATGTTAATTGCCCTTCCTCCTTCGGACCAGTAAGCGCCGATTACAAAATCGAGCTGTCCGCCTGTGCCTGAGAACATGGAATCGCCGATAGACTCCGAATTGATAGTCCCCACAAGGTCGACCTCGATAGAACCGTTTATGGCCACCAGGTTCTTTTCTCTGGCCAATAAAGGAATTGAGTTGCAATATGAAGCACTATAGAACTCGACCATGGGATTGTTGCCCAAGAAATCGTAGAGGTCCTGGTCGCCAATAGTAAAGGCCATGACTAGCTTGTTCGGATGGGTCTGCTTATATTTACAGGTGACGACGCCGTTCTCCACAAGCTGGCGGGTGCCCATGGGAGCCATTTCAGAGTGAATGCCCAGGTCTTTAAGACCGCTATCGGCAATGAGTTTGGATATCTCGCCGGGAACTGCGCCTATTCCTATCTGGAGACAATCCCTGTTCTTGAGCAAGCTTACTACGTTCTGGGCAATTTTTTTATGCACCTCTGATGGCGCGGGCAGCGGAGGTGCAAACAGGGGTTCGTCTATCTCAACGAACTTATCGAACCGCCTGATATGGTAGTACGTATCGCCGTAAGTCTCCGGCATTTTCGGGTTGACCTCACCGATAATCCAATCAGCCTGCTCCATGATGTCCGGCGTGTAGAACATATCGAGGCCGAGCGATACATACCCGTGCTCGTCCGGAGGGCTGACCTGGGTGATGATACCCAGCCGGCGAGGGTCGATTTCTTGCCGCTTCTTTGACACATGGCCTACGTTGGAGCTTTGGATGGGGACGTATCTCGAAACGCCTTCTTCATACTGCCCCATGGTAAGTATGTCGTAAAAGCCGCACATCAAGTAGAAGGGCTTTCTATACTTAGGCGTGAAAATCTTGTAGGGATGAAAAACCAGTGCCGATATATACTGGACGTTCTCAAGCTCATCTTTTCGGTCTGCGATTGCGTCCACCATGGCCGTGGAAGGCTCACCGAGGCCGAGCGCAGTGAAGAATCGGTCGCCAGATTGGACAATCTTCGCAGCCTCCTCGTGGCTGCATAACTTCGCTTTATATTCCTCTCTCCAAGACATTTTTAATCTCCTTGCTTTAAGATAGAATGCCGGGGCATTACCTTAAATAATAGCCAATAGTGTTCTGCAATACAACCCCGCAGCAGATAGATGGGCCGGTGTGGATGGTTGCCGAGCTTTTCTTTGAGGGGAGATAGCCTCACATTTGTCTTTCATCCGGAGTATGAGAATGCTATACTTTAATTACAAAGGTCTATAAAAGGGGGATGAGGAATGAAAATCAGCGCACGCAATATACTGAAAGGAAAAGTCAAAGAGGTCAAGGCGGGTGCAATCAACGCCGAAATTATGGTTGAATTGCAGGGAGGAATGTCGGTAGTATCTATTATTACCAAAGAATCTGCGGATAGGCTGGGTCTAGTCAAAGGTAAAGAGGTCTATGCTGTAATCAAGGCATCCAACGTCATGATTGCAGTAGATGACTAACCTGCACCGGGGCTGAACACATTCCACTTGCTTGTGTCTTCCGGAAAACAGCGCAACGGAATGTGTCCGCTTCCCCTGACTACATACCCGCTACATCTTGTGGTGTTTAATGTGTTTGTCGAATAGGTCTGACACTAGTTTGGAGATATCAGCACTTATCGGTGTTACAGTATCCCCGTTAGCATATACATATTGCTGGTATTGATTCGGGTTTCCGGACACTGGTGCTTGGTTGTAAGGTGGCGGCTGAAGCGGTATCTGTTGCATTACACAGCTCAAGTAAATACCGCAATTGCCACAAAACCTATTACCATAAGCGACTTGCGCCCTGCACGCAGGGCAGAAAAACATCGGCCACATAAGCCTTCACCCTCTTCTTACGCCTCACCGGTCAATAACTTCGTTCGAATCTGACTTGAAAGTTTTCTAAGGCTCTGCCCCCTTAGAGTGATTAGTCTATTAGCTCTTGCCGGCAACTGATACAGTTTCCTTCTTTAATTGCATTCCCAAATTCATCGTTTGGTTCCAGTCCAGGCTGCCCAGTTTGTCGATGTATTCCTGGGCTCCCTGTTCGGAAAGTGCATAGGTGGTAAGGCCGTCATTATTGTGTTGGGCTGTAAGAATGCCTTTTCCAACCAAGTTTGTAATTGCACCTCTTAAGTTAGTAGCTGAAGTATCCAGGGCGCTGGCTATGGTGTACAGGCTTAATTTTGCCCTGGGGTGTCTTCCCCAGAAGCAGAGTAGCTTGAATTGCATACCGGTGCAATTGAGGTCTTTAAGAAATGACAGCAGACCATAATCTCCTAGCCGGCTTATTCTGCAATCAGTTACCATATCCGTTTTCTCCTTTTTCACTACTTTTATGATATTGAGAGAGTATTCATTTCCGGTTAAGATTTTGCATCAATAATTGTTTTCTATATATTAAACGGATAATGCGACAAAAGGTTTAGAAACAATCTTTGTAGAACAGGGCGGGCATGAAGAGCTACTGCGTCGCAGCGGCTTATACGCCCGGCTTTATGAAATGGTCTATGCTCCGCTGGCAATCCGCGCCAGGCCGTCCGTGTCCTAGTGAAATCTGTAGCGCCAGGTTGCCCTCTGCTCATTTGATGTCTGCGGGAGGCGAGAATATGAATTGTAAAATTTGCGCCGACTGACTAAATGATAACGTGTTCCATATCTGTAGCTATTTGACAAGGCTCATTTCCTGATTTATAGTTTAATTAGTTCACTTACACATGGGTTCTGTAAACGTGCTTGGTCGTTTTCTGAACAATCATGTTGTAAGCGGAAGTATCCTTCCCTGTGGAGGTAGGCAATGTTGAAAAAAATAATCGGACTCACTTCACTACTACTATTAATTACCTTCCTCGGTGCCGCCTGTACTCCTGCTGCTAGCCAGAAAGACCTGCAGTCACTCCAATATCAAGTACAGGCGCTGAGTGCATCGCTGGTATCGACACAAAATAACCTGTTAGCCACACAAGATGCTCTTAAGAATGTTCAAAACCAAAACCAGCAGCTTCAAGCCCAACTCGCACAAACAACGTCAAAGTGCAGCACCTGCGATAGGGCTGCGCAAACTTGTATCAACAGTACACCCTACTGTTCCTATCCCTACTCATATGAACCGACCTGCCAGAACCCAACTCCCTGTACTCCGATGGGTTTTTTACCATGGCTTTATTATTATTACCCATATATTCATTGTAATTACGGCCCTTGGGGAAATCATCCGCTTGTACCTCCCTGTCCATATCCTCAACCTTCACCCTGTCCACATCCACATCCTTCACCCTGTCCTGACCCACAGTGTGTAACCTTCCCGCGCCCGATATTAACAGATGTAACAGCCGGCATTCCGGCAACAGAGCCTATGGAAGCGAATGAAATAACAGCTGCGGAGCCCCCCGCAGCAACACTATCTCCGATAACATTTGAGCCATCAGTATCAGACTCAGTTGAACTGACACCGGCTCCGGAGCCTGCCTTAGCCACATATTCGACACCGGTTGATGTCCCCGACCGGGTGCTGGAAGCGACGCTATCTACACCAGCTGCAACAGAGACTCCTGTAATTACTGAGGTTCCAGCCGTGCCGGCACCGGAGATTTTACAGTCTCCTGAAGCTACGAATGAGCCAAACATTGATTCTGCTACTGCAATAGAACCCTCACCGGAAATCGTGCCGACACCTGATACATTACGGACTCCTGAAGCCACAAATGAGCTAAACCCGGATTTTGCGGTGGCAACAGTTCCGTCACCAGAAATCACGCCCGAATCAGGACTACCAGCACTAACTTTGCCAACAGTGGTCGATTCCCTACCATCTGTTGAACCAGCGCCGGCTCCTGAACCGACGTTGGAAACATATCCCGCGCCGACTGTTGTACCTGACCAGGTACTTGAAACGCCACCTGCACCAGCTACCACGGACTATCCCGTAATTGCTGAGGTCCCAACCGTGCCGATAACACCGACCTCGCAGACAGCAGATGCTACAGATAAGATGGACACTGATTCTACTTTATAATCGCCTGCCGATTAAGTACTATTGGATGACGTCAGATGAGCTGGCACAAAAAAGGACAGGCTCGATAGCATCGAGTCTGTCCCTCACAGTCTAAAGGTTTTTATATCGGGCCAAAGGCATTTTGCTATCATTGATAATTACATAATGAAAATAAAATAATAGCAAATCGGCTTGAGCCAACCCTTGGTGTTGCAGCGAGTTGCTGCAAATCTTTAAATGTGCCGAATTTTTTCCTCCACTTCAAAATACTGCGTGCAATCTTTTTGCCTACTACTCCTTGTCCGGCATACATTCTAACCATGTTTAGTATTTCCTCTTCTGTATTTAAAGAATTCAACCTGTCCAATATCTTCTCTGCTTGTTCCGGCGTAATGTTCCCTGGAACTTGGTAGAGACAGAAATCTTTCTTGTCCCTTGGGGGTTGATAAGTGTGCTTATTCATTCTGCTATGGTTGTAAGAACTTGCATGTTATAGCTGTAGCTAATGGCTCAAATATTGTAAAATATATGCTTTGTGGTGTTAATCCCCCAAAAGTCATATTTGGCAGGGACATTAGTACTGCGTATACAATCTACACTTAGATGACGTGAGTAGGAAGGCAGGAATAAAAAAGGACAGGCTCGATAACATCGAGTCTGTCCCTAACTTCGTTCCACTACTCCTCCTTTTTGGTTCCCTTCACCAAAGCGGCTTCCTTACGGATGAGCCCTCAAATTATTCACGAGGAGCTCGGGAACCTTCTCACCCCCCAGCCGGTCACTTCTCAACACCGCTTCTTCACCTCACCTCCGGCTGAGGGCGACTCCAGATAAAGAGTCGGTAAAACAACACTAGCTTTGCCATACCCTCATCTCCTTCCTTTCTCTCTTTATATAACTATACTACAGTATCTCCGATTAATCTGTGACTATTGTCTCGTCGATATTTCACCTTTGTATCTACTGCTCCGAACCTAGGGCAAAACGTATAGCTGCTTCGACCTCTCTCAACTTCTGGGGCCGCAATGTAATAAGCCGACTACGAAGACAATCATTGGGATAGGGGAATTAGCAGGTGTGATATAATATTGCTTAGGGGGGAGTTGAAAGGAAGATGAAAGTCTATAATTACACGGTCATCTTTGAACCGGTTAAAGATGGTGGCTATGATGTTGTGGTGCCGGCGATTCCTGAGATTTGCACCTTCGGAGAGACGCGGGAAGAGGCAAGGGCAATGGCTGAGGAGGCCATAAAGTGCTACTTAGAGAGTGCTCTCAAGGAAGGTGAGCCAATTCCAGAGGATAAGGAACCCTCTGTCGAACGGATAGTAGTGCGCGTGTAACATGCCAGCTCTTCCCAGTGTCAAGGGGCGCGAGCTCTTGCGGGCACTGCTCAAAGGTGGCTTTTACATTCATCATCAAAAGGGAAGCCATGCCCGCCTGTTTCATAAGGATAGACCTGAGCTCAGGGTAACTGTATCTATTCACAACAGGGACCTGCCGGAGAAAATATTGAGACGAATCTTAAAGCAAGCTGACCTGACGGAAGAGGAGTTTCTGATGTTGCTTAGGGATTAGGTGGTGATTTTCGGATTGGTTAATTCTGTCGGATCAGGGTGGCAATAAGGGTACCCATCGGCATCTCCACTTCCTTTTTGCAGCGCCGCCTCCGCATTGACTATCCCAGAGCCGCCGCATTATGGAAAAGCTGGAAGAAGAAGGCTTCGGCAGGGAAACCGGCGAACAACCCCCCCAAAAATTTGAGGCGACTCCGCAAAGTAACATCTGCTGCCCACACCCGTTTGGTGTCTGCCGGGTAACAATACGATGAAAAGTGTCCTTCATCCATCTACCACGGCAATTTCCGCGCTGCTCATGATTGACAGGCATCTACACGTCATGCTATTCTGCCCTTTTAGACCAACAGGAAGAAGTATCTATTCCTATGAAATCGAAGCAAATGGATAATCAGGCAGCGGAAAAGGAATTGAGGTTGTCCCTCAATGTACCCAATATTATAACCGCAGTGCGCGTGGTTCTGGCTGGTATCATTGCCTGGCTCTTGTGGCAAGGAGAATTCCTGGCGGCGGGCATTCTAATCCTTATTGCCGCGGCTACCGACGGACTGGACGGCTTACTGGCTCGTAGACTCGGGCAGTCAAGCCTGGGCGGGTCGATTTTCGACATGGTGGCCGACGAGCTATTGTTTATGCCCAGCCTGATTCTGGCCATAATCGCGGGGCTGTTCTCCAGGACAGACCACCTGATGCCCTTAAACCCCTATCCCTACGCGGTGCTGGCGCTTGCCGGAGGAGTTGCCGTATTTGCCGGCATAGGCTCCTATCTCTGGAAACGCCGGAGTCGTGCCATGGAGTTTCCCACGCCCACAGGTATAGCCAAGGTTAACTTCTGGTTCTGGCTGGCACCGCTGGTAGTCGCCGTTTTCGGTATCGGCCCTGACTGGGTGCTTGCTGTCCTGATGTACCTGGCAATTATCTCCACCATACTCACCTTCTACTCCTATCTCAAAAAGGGCAGCTACGTCTTTACCGACTGAATCTGCCCCTCCTGTCATTGCGAGCGAAGCGTGGCAATCTATTCCCTCTTCCTTGGCGGGAGAGGGTTAGGGTGAGGGTGAAATAGTTGCTTTTTTATCTGTCAATTTGATTTTTAACTTTTGGTTTTTGATTTTGTTGTATCCGCCATCCAACACAGTTTGAATTGGCGGGCCTGTGCTAATACAATATGCCAGAGAAGATGGTATCCATTATTGAAGGCAAAAACCCGGTAATCGAGTTGCTCAAGGCAGGCCATCCCATCGATAAAATACTGCTGGCCGATAATATCAAGCCGGGTGATGCCGTCACTGAAATACTTCGCCTGGCTCGAGCTAAAGGGATACCGGTTGAACGCGTGCCCAGGCATATCATAGATAAGCAGAGCGTAACCGCTGCCAATCAAGGAGTTATTGCCTACGCCGCAGTCAAGGAATATGTCAGCCTGAATGATTTGCTGGCTATCTCCGCAGAAAAGAATGAGCCGCCACTTTATGTGATTCTCGATGGCATCGAAGACCCGCAGAATCTGGGGTCGATACTGAGGACTGCCTATGCCAGTGGCATTCATGGAGTGATTATCAGGGAAAGAAGGGCAGCCGGCCTCACCGCTACCGTGGCTAAGGCATCGGCTGGCGCTGTGTGGTACATGCCGGTAGCCAGCGTATCCAGCATCGCCAGCGCAATCGAAACACTCAAGAAAAACAACCTCTGGGTCATCGGCATAGACCGGAGCGGCGAAGCCGAATACACTCAGATGGACTTCAAGTCGCCGACAGCCATTGTCATCGGCAGCGAAGGTAAGGGATTATCCGAGCTGGTCAGAAAGAGATGCGATTTCATGGCGCATATCCCCATGCGAGGGGAAATTACCTCGCTTAACGCTTCCGTCGCTGCCGCACTGGTAATGTACGAAGCCTTCAAACAAAGAGGCCGCTAGCTTCTGCCACAGCCGGCGCCACCTCATAATCATCCCATTTTTTGTTGACTACCTACAAATGCAGTCAGCATTTGCCTTCAGTACTTTCTAAATATTATTTACACCAGCATATAACCAAACGCTTTTTTACTAATGATCCGCGAGGGTTTGGCAGGTTCTGGTTCCACTTTTTCACGCAGCCTGTGAATTAGCTGGTCGATCGTGGCATCGGATATAGCTGAAGGGTCCTTGCTTTCGGGCCACGCTGCTTCAATTATCTCGTCACGCGAACATATATTTCCAGCATTTTTATAAAGGAACAAAATCAGTTCATACTCCTTTTTGGATAGCTTCTTCTGTTTGCCATCTACCAGGGCCTCCTTTTTCCCCTCGTCGATTTTCAGCCATGATACTGCAGGAACTGCGTCGTGCTTACCGGCCGGGGTCCTTTTTTATGAATTATATTGGTGCCTTCCGATTCCTTAAACACCAGCACGGTGCGCGCCAAAGCTCCTTCCACACCAAGACCGATCTTGGAGTTATGCTTAAGTTCATATAAATTGCCGGCAATTATCCTGTCATCATTGAGCATCGTGCCGTTGGTGCTGCCAAGGTCTTTCACCCAGTACTTGTCGTCCCTCAGCAGTATTTCCATGTGCCGCCTGGAAATAACGTCGTCGTTCAATTCGATATCCGGTTTATTCTGCGAAGTGCGGCGTCCCACCACAGCAGATGGTGTGTTCAAAGTAAAGATTTTCCCCACATCCTCCGCATTACCCCTCTTCACAATTACAAAAGCCAAGCGTAACCTCCAACCATACAGCCCATATTTGCTCGCTGTAGTATAATATATTTATCATAATCGTCCTCGAACCATGAGTTTATCAGATTTATATTAGGTATTTGTCAGATAGCTGTCAAGCAAAGCCCTCGTCAATCAATTAAACTATTATGAAAACCAGGACTGCTAAGATAATGGTGAAACGAGCTAAAGTACTATGCCGAGCCTGCCATACAAAGAATGATCCCGACGAAAAAGTCTGTCGGAGATGCGGGCTGTCTCTGGCTGCCATAGTGCCAGACAAGTCTGAACTCAAGATCATCTGTCCCAGATGCCAGCACACAAACAATGCCGGTACTTTCTTCTGTTACACCTGCGGTAAATATTTCGCCGATATAGAGGAGGCAAAGACAGGCCAGCGGTCAATTAAGCAGAAACGGGGCGCATTGCTGTCTCCTGCACCTAAAGCTAAGGTGATAATGCCGGGCGGTGCTGAAATCACCCTCACGGGTGCACCTGTTTTCATAGAGCGCAGTGATTTTAACAGCACGTTGCCACAAGACGTACTGATGAGAATTTCAAGACAGCACATTCTGATTACCTATAGTAGAGGCAAATACTACCTGAAGGACTACGGACGCGACGGCAAGGGCAGCACCAACCATACAAAGCTTGACGGAATTGACATATATAACAAAAGAAAGAAGGCTCTCAAGGACGGCGATAAGATTGAACTGGCTGGTCAGCCGGAACTTACCATGACTTTCAGGTGGCTGCAAAAGCCGAAATGAAGGAGAAATGCGGGAGGAGCGATTGGAAACAGGTTATAGCTGGGAAACAGGATTGTTAAGAGAGCTCAACGAAGATAGCATACTGTGCTCCAGCTTCGAGCTCAGGACCCACCTGGGCTCAATTTCCGCTGGTCTCTTCGCAGTTGCAGACGGTATGGGTGGGCACAGTGCCGGTGAAATCGCCAGCGACCTTGCCACCAGGACCCTACATGCAGAGTGTATTTCCGGTCTCCTCGCCCAGTCCCCTGCTCCGCCCCTCTCTATTTTAGCTTCTGCCTTCGAAAAAGCTAACAGCAACGTTCTGGATTCCGCCAGCGACAGTGAGTTGAAGGGCATGGGTACTACCCTGACCGCTGCGCTGGTGATAGGCGGGGAGCTATATGTAGCCCACATAGGCGATTCCAGGTGCTATGTAATCAACACACGGGAGACCATACAGGTCACCAAGGACCACTCTGTAGTCCAACAGCTTGTCGATGCCGGGACTATCACATCGGAACAGGCCAGGAGCCACCCCCGCAAGAACGAGATAACACGCGTACTTGGTTACTCCCGGAACATTATCCCGGATCTTTATCATGTAAAACTGTACGCCGGTGACAATATCCTCCTTTGTTCCGATGGTCTATGCGGCGTGCTGCCTTCACATGAGATATCGGAGACCGTTATAAGCGCTCCCAATCTCAATCAGGCCTGTATTGACCTGACGGCTCAGGCCAACCTGGCGGGCGGACCGGATAATATATCGATAGTAATATTGAAACCCGACAACCTTCCATCCTGGCAGGCTATGATTACAGCCCAGACCAGCATCAGGAGAATATGATGTGGCCTACAGATGATATCGTTTTGTTAATGGTCCTGGTCTATGCGGTTTTGGGAGTAGCCGTGGCTATACTCGTTGGTCTGCGCAAGCGTAGCAAGAGTCATGGCTCACGCTCAGGCCACGAAAAGACACAGACGCCTGCCCAGGCGGCTAATAGCATATACTTCGTTAACGGGCGCTATGAACTAATGGCACCGCCTCATAAACAGGGTGGCATGGCGACTATATGGTTTGCCCGAGAGCGAAAAACAGGCAAGGCGTGCATTATCAAGACACCGCGCCGAGGCACGACGATGGATAATGTGTATCTGGACAAGCTGATGCTGGAAGCCAGCTACCTGAAGCGGCTGAAACATGCCGGCATAGTTAAATACCTCGATAATTTCTACTATAAGGGCGAATTTCACCTGGTCATTGAGTACCTGAATGGAGAGACTCTAATGGCATCATCGCCGAGAACTCCTTATCAAGAGCAACAGGTCATCAATTGGGCTTGCCAGTTGCTGGATGCTCTTTCCTATATTCACAAAGCCGGTGTAATGCACAGGGATATTAACCCAAAGAACATCATGTTGAGCAGCGACGGTACGGTCAAGCTTATCGATTTTGGCACAGCGAAAAACTTGCATGGTTCTGGCAAAGATAAGACAGGCCACGACCCGTTCACGAAGATAACAAATAAGGGTTTCGATATTCCCGAATTGTTCATTGGCGGGGATTGCGACCAGCGGTGCGACCTCTTCGGCCTGGCACAGACCTGTATATATCTCCTCACTCTCAAGCATCCGAACGAGATTTGCCTGGATTTGTTCAAATCCAACTGGCCGCGCTCGTACACTGAAGCCACTGCTGTTGCTGATTACCTGATTTCTTGCGGCATATCGAAGCGCACGGCAAAATGCCTGGCACAGGGCATCCTGTTCTCGCCCGACCACAGGTTTGCTGACGCGCAGGCTTTTCGGGCTGCGATATCGTCAGCAGACGGCTATCCGGTAAAGTCTGAGGTCCAGTCACGGAAATGAGAAATACATTACTGTTCTTTACTTTCGCGTTGATTTTCGGCGCTCTTGCAGTGCTGTTTGGTCAGACGGCACATGTCGGGGCGATGGGGGCGCCGACTGATAATACTACAATACCGAATGTCCCTGCCGGCGACCAATCTCAGGATGAAATCAAGCCGCCGGTTGAATATGTCTTGCTGGGGCCCACGTCACAGTCTGAAAATACGACTCCCAACTTTATCGCTGGTTTCATCGCAGCCTCGGGACAGGAAGAATTCACGGTCACTGCGTATGAAAACTGGTACCTGGACGTGGACATAAATACGCCCGGATGGCTTTATATCTATGAATACTTTCCAGCTGGCCAGGATTCCCAGGGACAGTGGATAGCCTACAAATGGCAATTGCTACAAAGCGGCCTGTGGCGGCTTGGGCCATTTACTTCCACGAATAACGAACCGGAAGGACAGCATATATACCGGATTTGGTTCTACAGCGATGGTCAATGGGCTGCGGGAGACCCGAATAATCCACAGGCTAATCTCGTTTACTGGACGTATTCAAAAGGCGAACCTGCCGAGCAAATATCACCACCATTGCCGATAGCCCCTGTGAAAGAAGCTAATTTCTTCGATAAAGCGTATGAATTTATCACCCAGCCGCTGGTGCTGGCGCTCGGAATCTCACTATTGGTCATACTGGTCGGGGCCGGTCTTTATCTGTCGAGGATTTATGCCAGGCGGGGAAGAAATCAGAGTACAGTATCCTCACCTGATGAGGCGGAGCCTGAGGGGCTATCCGCAGCATTACCATCAGCCGTCCTCAGCGCAAAAATAGTGTTACCCAATGGCACTGAGATTCAGCTTGCCGGCAACAGGGTGATAGGCCGGGGTGACCTCGCCAGAGCGTTAAGCCTGGATGACCTGGTACTTATCTCCAGACGGCATTTCGAGGTTAAATTGGACGACGAGCAGTTCTACGTTGAGGACCTGGGCAGCGCCAACGGCACCCATCTCAACGGCGAGGACATCAGCGGCAAAGGTCCGGTCAGTCTTAATAACGATGACATTATAGAACCGGCCGGCGCCATAAGTCTGAAGTTTCACCTTATCTGATCCTGGCAAAGCCCATCAGAAATTAATCCCCTCAGACCAGTTTATCTACCGTCTTCTATTTTGTCAGGTAACTGTCAGTGACCTGTCAGCCTTGAGTCAAGCAGCCTGCTCCCGACACACGTATAGTTAATATTAATAGGACATATGATATTCGGGAGTTGACTGTAACAAATGAAAAAGATCTTAATGGCACTGCTCGTCATCATCTTAGCCTTATCAGTCACTATTAGTGAAATCTCCTCCGTCCAGGCACAGGACAACCCGGTTCCGCCGTTAAGCCCTGATGAATCATGGCAACCTCCGGATGAGACGGGACAGTCTATAGAGCCACCGGTGCAAGTAGAAACATACAGCCAGACATCTTCTAACCTGCAAATTTCGCCGCCGCTGTCTATTGAACCTGGTATCCCGAGCTCCATAGTAAATGCTTACCTCGTCAACAGCTACGGTCAGATACTGACCAACCTGTACCGTAACGAGGCATGCTATCTGGTCGTATCCTTCAACGGACCGGGCTATTTCTATTTATGGGAGTATTACCCTTACGGCACTTCACCCTACGGACACTGGCTGTGTTACAGATGGTATCGCCCGTACGCCGGCGTCTGGAGAATCGGGCCTTTTGTCGCCCAGTCGTTTGACCCTGCCGGCGGGTACACCTGGAAGATGTGGTTCCTTTCTGAATTCTCCTGGACAACGCGCTTATTGAGCTTTAATTACACCAGGAGCTACTATCCGCCGGACATACCGGACCTTACGCCGGCGCCGGTGTATAACCCTCCCTCGATTAACTCATTCAGTGCCAATAAATCTTCTATCGAAGCGGGGGAGACAGCCATACTGACCTGGACGACCACGAACGCTAGCAGCGTGACTATATCACCCGGGGTTGGAACGGTGGCTGCTTCCGGCTCCACAACAGTCACTCCCACCACCACCACCACCTATACGCTGGTGGCAAACGGTAAATCGGGTAACTCCGTATCATCGACTGCAACCATAACGGTCATGCCCAGGGTGTCACCCACCATCAATATCAGCCAGTCCACGATAAAGAGCGGGCAGTCAACCTCCCTCTCCTGGAATGCCCCCGGGGCAATCCAGGTAGTAATCACTGATGTTGGTAATGTCGGCATCAGCGGGACCACGCAGGTATTGCCGGATAAGACAACTACGTACAGCCTGACCGCCACTTATATTGACGGTACTACGCAGTCAACATCGGTAACGGTCAACGTAGAGCAGCCACCATATTTGCTCTGGGGCCTTATAGCCCTGTTGGTCGTAGCAGTTATCGCCATAGCCATCTTGCTTATCAGGAGGTCCGGGAAAGCCCGCAGTGTGCAGGCGGCAGATACACAAGCGGGGGCAAGTCAGACTGAAGAAGAGACACGGTCCACGGATACACTGCCGGTCACCACGCCTGTAATAGAAGCTCCCCCGGCTAAACTCACCATGCCGGATGGGAACGAGATACTACTGGCAGGTAATGCCAGGTCATTCGGCCGGCATGACTTTGAAGCATTTATGCCGAATGATAATGCCTGTTACATATCGAGACAGCACATCAACATCTGGTACGAAAACGGCCAGTACTACATCGAGGACCGCAGTAGCACCAACGGCACCAGGATAAACGGTACGGATATCAAGGGAATTGGTCGACATGCGCTTGCTGACGGTGATGTAATTGACCTTGCAGGCAAACTTAGCATTAATTTCCAAAAATAAAATATAAATAAGGAGGGACTATGAATTTTAGAAAGACAATTTTCGTCCTGACAACAGCATTGCTGGTATGCTCTGTGCTGTTATTAAAGTTCAAAAAATAAAAAATCAATAAGGAGGTACAATGAACTTAAAAAAGGCAACCCTAATCCTGGCAGCAGCATTATTAGTATGCTCTGCGCTAGTATTCCAGGC
This sequence comes from uncultured Chloroflexia bacterium, assembly GCA_963754385.1. Taxonomy (GTDB): domain Bacteria; phylum Chloroflexota; class Dehalococcoidia; order GIF9; family UBA5629; genus 9FT-COMBO-48-23. The sequence goes on from CAVWGE010000004.1 coordinate 217,778, forward strand.
CACACCGGTATCTGCCGAAGATACCGCTACGGCCACTGCTACGGCCATCGTCACTACCACCGACTCTTCTGCCAGTGCCACGGCCACGGCCACTGTCACTACCACCGACTCTTCCGTCAGTGCCACGGCCACCGCCACCGCCACTTCTACCTCTTCTGAACTTCCACCTGAGCCATCGGCACCGCCGCCACCACCTCCGCCACCACCACCGCCACCGCCACCACCTCCTCCGCCTCCGCCTCCTCCGCCTGCGCCTCCGGCACCGCCTCTACCTCCGCCTCCGCCTCCTGCGCCTCCGCCTGCGCCTCCGGCACCGCCTCCACCTCCGCCTCCACCGCCACCACCACCGAGGTGTTACTATCCTTACTATGACTGCAGTTGCTGGCCTTATTTGACGGGAATCGTATTGAGGTGGCCTTATTCCACGAGTTGTAGTAGTTCCTGTTGCACACACTGTAGCAGTTCTTGTTGCACAAGGTCGAGCGTGGTGGTAGTTGCGCAAACTCAACCGCAGCCTGTTTGTGCGCCGGTAATCAGCTCGTTTACGGCAAATCCGTGCTACATTCAGTGCGGGCAATGCGTTGTGCTGACATGGACCGTAAGCAATGCAGCTACGGTCACCTTATCCCCCGGCATTGGTTCGGTTCCCAATTCCGGCACATACAGTGTGAGTCCCAGTTATACAACTACCTATACGCTTACTGCCACAAATAGTGGAGGCAGCGTAAGCGCCAGCACCACCGTAACCGTCGCCCCGTATGTATCCACTATAACTAGCAGCAGCTCACAAATAGCCGGCGGCGAAAGTAACATCTTGACCAGCGGCTTCAGCGGCGGCAACGGACCGGTCGATTCCCGGCTGCTGTATATACTGTTGCTCGGCCTTTTGGCTGTATCAGCCGCGGTGGCAATCGTCTTCGTTGTCAGAAAACCCGCCGTAGCCTATGCAGGACATCATGCAGGCACACGGGCAGGATACCTGCCTTTGGCTACCGCTACACAGGCTGCAAATGGTGCCCCGGCCACCACACCCGTCGACACGGGGCCTGGGCCGAAGTTTATAATGTCGAACGGGGAGCATATACCCATATCCGGCAATGCCGGCTCTCTGGGCAGGAGTGATTTTCGCTCCCTGGTGAAACCGGATAAAGCTGACCTGATTTCCAGGCAGCATATACGACTCGATTGCGAAGATGGCGAGTGCTACATCGAGGACCGCAACAGCACCAACGGCACCAAGCTGAACGGGTCCAGCATCAACGGAAAAGGCAGGTACTTATTGAGGGAAGGTGACAAGGTCGAGCTTGCCGATATCCTTACCCTGACCTTCGAAACTTAGCCATACTTAAAGCCGGCACCTGTTCTTTAACAGGTGCCGGCTTCATTTTCTCTTGTTAGTCTTGTCATCGCTTAACGCTTCTGTGGCTGCCGCACTGGTAATGTACGAGGCCTTCAAACAAAGGAGCCGGTAGCTTCTACCATAACCAAAGCAACCTCGGCTGCCGGGTAGCAATTCGATGTATCGTTCAGCTTTTACAAATCAGACGATTGCTACCCGACCAGCCGCCGTTATATCACCACCGGGCACTTCTGCAAAGCAGTTCTAGTCGCCTGCGGCGCCAAAAGTGTTTACGTATATGCGCTTGTCGTTGATGCCCTTGCCGAAGAGATATAGTTTGCTGTTGAAGACGGTAGCGGCTAATGCGGCGTCAGTTGTGCCGCCGCCCGGCACCTGTGCCCAACCGCTCCAGTTGTCTGCGGTATCAGACGTGTTGACGTATTCACGCTTGTCGTTGATGCCCTTGCCGAAGAGATATAGTTTGCTGTTGAAGACGGTAGCGGCTAATGCGGTATCAGTTGTGCCGCCGCCCGGCACCTGTGCCCAACCGCTCCAGTTACCCGCGGTGTCAGACGTGTTGACGTATTCACGCTTGTCGTTGATGCCCTTAGCGAAGAGATATAGTTTGCTGTTGAAGACGGTAGCGGCTAATGCGGTATCAGTTGTGCCGCCGCCCGGCACCTGTGCCCAACCGCTCCAGTTGCCTGCGGTGTCAGACGTGTTGACGTATTCACGCTTATCGTCGATGCCCTTAGCGAAGAGATATAGTTTGCTGTTGAAGACGGTAGCGGCTAATGCGGTATCAGTTGTGCCGCCGCCCGGCACCTGTGCCCAACCGCTCCAGTTACCCGCGGTGTCAGACGTGTTGACGTATTCACGCTTGTCGTTGATGCCCTTAGCGAAGAGATATAGTTTGCTGTTGAAGACGGTAGCGGCTAATGCGGTATCAGTTGTGCCGCCGCCCGGCACCTGTGCCCAACCGCTCCAGTTGCCTGCGGTGTCAGACGTGTTGACGTATTCACGCTTATCGTCGATGCCCTTAGCGAAGAGATATAGTTTGCTATTGAAAACAACCGGGGCTGCTGAGGCATCAGTCGTGCCGCCGCCGGGCACCTGTGCCCAGCCGCTCCACTGCTCTGTCGGAGGCGCCGGCGGAGGAGTTGTGCCGTTGCCAGGCGCTTCCTCCGATGGGCCTGCTGGCGGCACTACAATAGGGCTCGGAAGACAACCAGAGATAAAGAAAACCGCGATGGCAATAATTATGAATAGCAGTTTTTTAACCATGACCTGTTACCCCCTTCTTTTTTTGCCAGTTGTTTTTATTATAAGTACGTTTGTGTCCTCCGTCAACGGGGACGGAGTTTGTACATCCCTAACGTAAGGCGCCCTCTGGCGCATATCCCCATGCGAGGGGAAATTACATCGCTTAACGCTTCCGTCGCCGCCGCACTGGTAATGTACGAGGCCTTCAAACAAAGGAGCTGACAGCTTCCACCCTTCACCCATTAAGTACGGCCATTACCTATTTATTGTGGTTCTTTGTCTGCTGCATGGCGCGCTCTGGCGCGCTGGTTCTGTGTCAGCAATCGCTTACGCAACCTGATGTTGTCAGGTGTCACCTCAATAAGTTCGTCATCGCCTATCATGCCCAGAGCTTCTTCAAGGCTAAATTTCAATGCCGGAGTCAACTTAATGGCGATATCGGACGTGGAAGCGCGGATGTTGGTCTGTTTTTTCTCTTTGGCGACGTTGACTGCAAGGTCGGTTCCCCGGGAGTTCATCCCCACTATCATACCCTCGTATACCGGTGTGCCCGGCTCGATGAATGTCATACCTCTTCCCTGGGCATTGTTTAATCCGTACGTAACAGCAGTACCGTTTTCAGAGGCCACCAGCATTCCACTACGGGTTGAAACGATATCTCCATACCATGGTTCATATCCCAACAATAATGTACTCATAATGCCCTCACCCCGGGTGGCAGTCAAAAACGTGCTGCGGAAACCAATTAGACCACGCGTGGGGATGTGAAATTCCAGGCGTACATTACCCTGTCCATCATTATACATATTGGTTAATTTAGCCTGGCGCGAGCTTAAAATTTCCGTGAGAACACCAATATATTCTGTGCGCGTATCGATGGTGAGCTCTTCCACAGGTTCCATAAGCTTGCCATCTATTTCTTTAGTTATAACTTCCGGCTTTGAAATTTCAAACTCGTAATCCTGGCGGCGCATGGTCTCGATAAGTATGGCTAAGTGCAGCTCTCCTCTGCCGGATACAAAGAAAACATCGGGGGTTTCGGTATCTTGAACCCCCAGGCTGAGATTAGTTTCAAGTTCCCGGTAAAGCCTTTCACGGAGTTGCCTCGAGGTACAGTATTTCCCTTCCCTGCCGGCGAGCGGTGAAGTATTTACGCCGAACATCATTTTTAACGTAGGTTCGCCTATCTCTATACGAGGCAAGGCATCCGGCTGTTCGGGGCTGGTTATGGTATCTCCGATACTTACTATTTCCACGCCGGTTATAGCCACGATATCGCCTGCGGTTGCCTCCTCTACTTCCGGTTGGTCCAGGCCCATAAAGGTGAATACCTGGTTCACTTCGTAGTTCTTCGTGCTGCCATCACTCCCGATAACAGCGACCTTATCATGCGGTCTAACGCTGCCGCGGTAAATTTTGCCGATGGCAAGTTTGCCTTTGTAGCTGCTATAGTCCAGGTTAGATACCAGCATCTGGAAAGGTCCGGACTCGATGCCGGGTGGCGGAACCTTGTGAAGTATAGATTCAAACAATGGTATAAGGTCTTCGCCTTCTTTCTCCGGGTCAGTGGTAGCCGTGCCGTCTCTGGCGCTGGCGTACAGTACGGGAAAATCAAGCTGGTCTGCGTCGGTGGCTAATTCCAGAAAGAGGTCCTGAGTCAGATGAACCACCTCGGAAATCCTGGAATTTTCCCTGTCTATCTTATTAATGACCACAATCGGTTTCAGCCCCTTAGCCAGCGCATGTTTTAGCACAAATCTGGTCTGGGGCATAGGCCCATCGACGGAATCAACCAGCAGCAGACAGCCATCTGCCATATTCATGACTCGCTCTACTTCGCCGCTGAAATCAGCATGGCCCGGAGTATCTATGATATTTATCTTTACACCGCGGTAGATTACCGCTGTGTTCTTGGCCAGTATTGTAATACCCTTTTCCCGTTCCAGGGCGTTCCTGTCAAGTATTAAAGTACCCATCTGCTGATTATCACGGAAGACTTTACTTTGTTTCAGCATCATATCAATCAGGCTGGTCTTGCCGTGGTCTACATGGGCGATTATGACTATGTTTCTTAAATCGTCTCGATAATTCAAGCTAATTCTCGCTTTTCCGCATTGTATAGGCTTACCGAAACATGTATTTTACGTTATTTTACACGGCGAAATCCAATTTCGCTCCTGGGTTACCGGTGCTTAACAGGTGGTTGGCTGACTTAATCCAATTTGATGAGCCGCCGCTCTATGTGATTCTCGACGGTATTGAAGACCCGCGTAATCCGGGCTCAATACTAAGGAGCGGCTAGCTCCTGCCGGAGCCAGCACTGCCTCTCCGGTGTCTCCCAAATAACAATACGATGTAATGTTTAGGCAATGGGCTTACCCTTGAGGCAGACTCAATATCTGGTTCCTGAACTGTCTGTAGGAACAAAACATAGGCGGGAGCTTTATAGGCAATCACGCCATAAATTCAGTTTCAGCCATGCCTTTTTGCTGGATAGCTGCCTGTGCAGCCGCAAGTCTAGCTATGGGCACTCTGAACGGGCTACAACTCACATAGTCAACGTTTATTCCGTTGAAGAACTGGATTGATCTCGGCTCTCCTGCTTGTTCACCGCAGACACCGATCTCAATGTCTTTCCTCGCTCGCCGTGCCCAGAATACTGCAGTTTCCATTAGTCTGCCTACTCCCTTGACGTCTATTATTTCAAAGGGATTGTCTTCAAGAATACCAACTTCCAGATAAGTGGATAGAAATTTCTTTTCGGCGTCCTCTCTGCTGAAAGAATATACTGCTTGGGTGAGATCATTGGTACCAAATGAAAAGAAGTCTGCCACCTCTGCTAGCCTACCAGCTCGCATACAGGCACGGACTGTTTCCATCATAGTGCCGACCTTCAAGCTAGAACCTTCGAAACAGCTCTTTCTTATCAAAAGTAGTTCCTGGAGTGTAATGACCTGTGGTATCATGATAGAAACGTCAGCTGGTGCTTCAGCCTTCGCTGCTTCTATGGCCTCAACCTGCATTTTGTAAATTTCAGGGTTGGTCACCGCTACTCTTACACCTCTGTGGCCAAGCATCGGGTTTATCTCCTTTAGTTCAGCTATCCGCTGTCTAGTACGGGGGGCTGAGGTTTCTGCTTCTGACGGTAGAAACTCATGGAGTGGCAAGTCGAGAAGCCTGACTACAATAGGCAATCCTTTCAATTCCCTAAAAATGGCCACGAAATCTTCCTTCTGAAGCTCACGGAGGCGTTCTAATGCTGTCGCTCTCTGGGTCTCAGTCTCTGCCAGAATGAATGCTCTTATAACCGAAAGGCGTTCAGGCTCATTGAATTGGCGCTCGGTCCGGCACAGACCAATACCTTCAGCACCAAGCCTTCTCGCTTGAGCCACCATTTCTGGTGTATCAGCGTTGGCTCTAACGCCCAGGCGCTTAAAACCATCAGCCCAGGTCATGAGTTCCTCAAACTCCTTTATCAACTGCCCTTCCGCCAGAGGCAGGGAACCTTCGTAGACAGTGCCGCTAGTACCGTCTATGGTGATTTCGCAACCTTTTCTTACTATTTGTTCTCCGGCTTTGAACTGTTCCAGCTTGAGGTCTATGTCAATCTCCTCAGCTCCGCAGACACAGGGCTTACCCATAGCTCTGGTAACTATGGCAGCATGTGAAGTAAGGCCACCTTTAGACGTCAACACTCCATTTGCGGCTGCGATCCCCTGAATATCATCAGGGCTTGTCTCGGGCCGAACTAGTATGATACGCAAGCCCTTTTTTGCCATTGTCATTGCTTCGCCCGCGTCGAACACAACTTGTCCAAATGCGGCGCCCGGCGCTGCAGCAAGTCCTTTGGTTAGTGGCTGACATGACTCAGGCGATCTTATGTGTTTGTGCAGCAGTGTTTGCAAATCAGCGGCGCTCAGGCGACTCATAGCCTCTTCTGTTGTGATAAGTCCCTCGTGAACCATGTCAACGGCTACCTTAATGGCTGCCTGGCCGCTTCTCTTAGCAGACCTAGTCTGCAAAATATAAAGCTTGCCCGACTCAATGGTGAACTCAATGTCTTGCATGTCACGATAGTGGCTTTCTAGTAACTTTGCTATTTCGCGCAGTTCAGCATGGGCATTTGGCATCAGACCTTCAAGATCGGCAATTGGACGGGGTGTTCTCGTTCCCGAAACTAAATCCTCTCCCTGAGCTTGACTAAGATATTCACCGAAGAGCACTTTCTGTCCTGTGCTAGGGTCACGAGTAAATACTACGCCTGTCCCAGAAATTGCGTCCTTGTTGCCAAAGACCATAACCTGAACTATAGCTGATGTGCCTAGGTCAGATGGAATCTTGTTGAGACGTCGGTATTCCACAGCACGCATATTATCCCACGAGTCAAAGACCCGTTTCACTGCCGCTTTCACTTCGGCAAGGTCTTTCATATTCAGAATGGTATCCATCATGCCTGGCATGGATACCAGGGCTGAGGAACGGACGGAAACCTGCAAATCTTTGCCAAGAGTCCTACCCACCCGCTTCTCTAAAGTGGCTACAGCTTGCTCAATCTCTACCTCATGAAAGCTACCCCTCCTTTTGTATTCAGCATACGCGTCAAGTGAAAGGATGAAGCCAGGAGGGACTGGAAGTCCAAGCCTAGTCATGGTCACCAAGTTAGCTCCCTTGTTGCCTAGAACGGCTTTGTCTTCGCAAGCATCCCGAAAAGAGTATACATAGGACATTGCTACTGCTCCTCAAAAAGCAAAAACTAACTCCCTGCATTAGGAATTATACTTCTTGCAGGCCAATCGTACCAAAAATGGTCCCGAAATAGATGCCAATTGGCTATGCAAAAGGATGCGCTATCGAAAAAAGTGAGCAAAGTTACCAATGCCAGAGCTTGAAGTAGTTTCTACTCTATGTCTGCAACATGGTCGTTTTCTTAAAACTCTGTTTCCACAGGTTGCTCAGGTACTGAGATCTGTCAGTCAAACAAACTGGCTGTTTGTTCACTTGAAACCACCAATAGTTATCTCGGCCCGATGTCCTCTCAGCCTGTTTTGCAGGTCAGTTAGAATAAAATCACACATATCCCGCTTCTTGACAAAACTGCGAACCTAGTAACATACTTTTGTTTGAGGCGTTATGGAGCTACAGCATGTCAGATTTCGCACTTACTGAAGAACAGTATAACGAAGTGTTTCGTCTTTCGAGAGCCTACTACCGCGAGGCACATAGATGCAGGGACGGTAAGGCATATCTTGCTGGATGCGTCATGATGGGTGCTGCCTTAGAGGCCTCCCTACTCGCGTTTGTTGACTGCTATATAGATGAGGCTCTCCGCATTGTATAGCCTTACCGAAACACGTATTTTACGTTATTTTACACGGCGAAATCCAATTTCGCTCCTGAATTGCGGTGCTTAACAGGTGGTTGGCTGACTTAATTCAATTTGATGAGCCGTCTTCTTAATATATCCATTCCAACAAGGACTTGCCGGAGAGAACATTGAGATGAATCTTAAAGCAAGCCAACCTGACAGAAGAGGAATTCCTAGCGCTGCTTAAGTAGCAGGTTGTGATAGTTCGGCTCATGGAGAAGCTGGAAGAACAGGACTACGAAATATTGCTGACATCAGGAATTACGCTATTTGGTGAAAAGATAATTAATTCATTGCCAATTTTCGATCTATGGGCTGAGTGATAGCGAGAGACTTTATTTATAACCCTATTACTATAGAATTCTCTAATCTTTGAGACGTCATCATATGAGATAATCCATTTGAATCCGCACTGTCCATTAATGAATTCTGCAAGTTTCGCATGGTCTTCTGGCGTATAGTAATTAAGATAAAGTCGATCTCCTTTCGAATAATAGGGGGGATCAAGATATACCAGAAGTCTATTGTTTGTCTCAGCTAAAGGAAGAATATACCGCTCGATGAATTGAATAGCATCAAGATTATAGATAGAGATACGGGCACTATAAAAGGCTATTTTTTGAATCTTTTTAATCAAACTATCTTTTTTAAAGCGCGCATCAAGACGCCACTTACCGGTTTGAAATTTGCCACCAATAGGGCCTGCATTTAAAATTCCTGATCTATTACATCTATTTAAATAGAACGTGGAAAAGGCAACTTCGAGTTCAGAATGAGACTGGGCATTTTTAATGATTTCTTTTCTTCTCTGCCATTCATCGATAGTTATAGGGGTTTCTTTTATCAACTTTACGAATCCTTCGGTATCCAATAATACAGCTTTCCAAAAAAGATAAATAGATCTATCTGCATCATTAAGGATAAGACGACTAACACGCTCCGCGAAAAGTAGGTTCAATCCGGCCCCTGCACCCCCCGCATATGGTTCGACATAAATTCCACCGCGAAGACCATTTAATTCAATGAATTCTGCTAATAATACCGAAAAATTAGTTTTGCCACCTGCGTATCGTAAGGGGCTCTGTGTATAACCCATGTAAATCTTATATCCCCATAGACAGATTATTTGGTATCAGGGTCCACTAATATAATCTGAAATAGTCCTTCTAGTTGACCCCAAAAACGCCGCAAAGATTCCTCATTGGGAGAATAAAATGGATTGTGAACAAAATAATTCAGGCTATCCTGGGACAGTAGCTCTTCTCTTTCCGATATAAACTTTTTAAGTACTTTTATTATGTTAGGATTCTGAATAATTTTACATGTCTGTCCAGTCAAATGAGTTAGCATGCGTTTTAAGCTTGGCTGCCAATCATTCTCTAATGTCTGTCCCTTTTTATTCCGTTTTTGTCTTTCATCCTCAATTATAACATTGAGCTCTCCCGATCCTGCTAGGTAATATGAGAGTGCCATCTCCAAGAGGCTACGGAAGAGAACGGCTGCTGCATTTGGGTATTTGGCGACTGGAAGTGTTTTTAACTCGTTGAAGACATCGTTAATACGTTGATTATTTAAATCACATGAAATATGGTTTGGAATCAAACCCTTCGATTTTGGTTTAATTTTCTTGGATACTTTTCCTCGCTTTACAGTGATTTTAGTTGCAGCTTTATAGGTTCTAAGCAACGTATCAGAGGTGAAGTGGCCTTTCTTGGATAAATCTGGAGTTTCCTGTTTGGAGAAAGAATTAATATATGTCTGTACATTTTTGGCGTCGCCAAGTTTCCTAGAATCTACTTTACCCGTGGCGATATCAGTAATAACTTTTTTGTATCCCTTTTTAAATTCGTCTTTGTCTATAGAGCCAACGATACCAGCACCTTCGTCAAAACTAATTCCTAAAAACTCCCTGGCAATATTATAACCATAGAATCTCTCTAATGTGGAAGCATTAAATTCCCTAGGATTACTGACAATTTTTGCTACGTCATCGGGCAAAACTAATGAGCATGCAATTTGATACATTTTGTACATTCGCAGATGTTTGATGATTTCTGCCACCGCAATATTGTATTCATGAGACAAGTCTTCAATGGTTATACCATCTTGTAACAGCCTATAATAAAAAGCAGCCTTCATTATCGGCTTCCATGACTCGATTTGAGTGCTAGTGTGCCTGCTCATCAAAATTGGCGCTGCTGCTTCGCGACTAGGGGCAATAACAACTTTAGCCCTTTTTATCTTACTTATATCCATCCTATTAGAAAGAGACCGAAATTTTGATATTTGGTCTTCTGGTGCAGCCTCGGGTGCAATAAGAAGTTTAAGCGCTGCTATTCTCCGATTACCTTCTAGGACGATTGTATTACCTTTCTCTTTTATTACGATAAGAGACTCAGTAGGGAAATAACCATTTCTGGCAATATGTCTAGCGAGTTCCTCAATTTTGTCATGTTTTACAAGTTCAGCTAGCAATGAAGGTTGGTCACGTGATTCTAAATCAGGTGGTATTCTAGGATTATGCGGATCAAGCGATATATTGTTCACCGAGATTCTCTTCTCTTCCCATACTGTATAATCCATAAGAGCACCTCCACCAAACTCTATACTATGATCTTGCAGTATCTTATTCCCCGCCATATTCCAAAGTCAAGAAACAAGCTCCCTAATAGTAGTAATCATTGGATAACAGTGCTGACCCGGTCGGTGATGTCCTTAAATGAAGTGAGTATGCCAACAAAATATAACTTCTGATTATACCGTTGTTTTTTCGCAAATATAAAGACTAGGGTTATTGCTGGGTACACTTTGATCAATTCTATATGGTATAATTTATCATATCAGTATATTGAGGTAAAAATATGGCCAAGAGGGATATATCTGGGAAACTAAAAGGTGCGATTTCAAAACGTATCCAAGTACTAAATCCAGTCACAAAGCGTTACGTGAAAATAGATACTGATAGGGGCAGAATAATTGAACATAAAAAGTCCCCCGGCCCTTATAAGAATATCAGGATAAAGTAATTGGTCATATGTCCTTTAAACGCAGGAGAATGCAACAGGCTTATTCTACCAAAGCCAAAAACTGTTTTCGTAATGGCTCCATCCGGTGAATTTCAAACAGATGCTAGTAAGAGAGTTCTTGGCAAGATAATTCAAGTTTTATCAGATCGGGACTACAATATTATAGAGGGCTCAAAACTGGTGCGACATGGGGATTATTTCTGCTCGATCTGCCGGAACACACAGGGCTGTGCCTTTGGAATTGCGATGGTCTACGATGGTTTACCAATTAGCACAATAAGCAATGTATATCTTGAGACAGGTATTATGCAGGGCTTTGGTAAGCCAGTTATCTTAGTTGTTGACAAGAGAAAAAATTTAGCTTCGGATTATATTAGACACTATGCGGTATTCTACAATTACAAAAATTATTTATCTAAATATGGGAGCCTTCTTGATGATATAGCTAAACTACCTGAGGACTTTTATGTACATGTGGGGCAAATTGCACTCAAGGCACAGGATTACGAAAAGGCTGCAAAATATTATCAAGAAGCATATCTTATTGATCCTAAACCACAAACCCTAGCGATTATTAAATCAATTTCCTCTTTACTGGAGGAAACGAAAGGCATTCCTCCGGCCTATAAGCAAAGATTACTTGATCAGCTCAGTTTATACAAATAAAAGTTAAATTCTCCTTGTTAATTCCCCAAGAAACAACCTGTTACCTATGTAAATTTAGTCAGCGGGGAGAGCAGCTCCTCATCTTTTCGAAGCTCGATGATGCGGTCGCGGAGCAGGGCGGCGCTATTATTGTCACTTTGAGGTATTTATTTAAACAGTTGTTTTTCTATCTCTATCACCTTGAGGGTATTTTTCATCACCGAGTCGGGATTGAGCGATATTGAATTTATCCCTTCCTTCACCAGAAATTCGGCAAACTCAGGATAATCGCTTGGCGCCTGACCGCACAGTCCAATATGGCGCTGGTTCCTTCTGGCTCCTTGAATAGCCATAGAAATCATCTTCATCACTCCAGGGTCTCGCTCGTCAAAATCGTGGGCCAACAGCGCTGAGTCACGGTCAACGCCTAAAACGAGTTGAGTCAGGTCGTTGGAGCCGATGGAAAAGCCATCAAATAGCTTGCTGAATTCATCAACCAGGATGACATTATTTGGAATTTCGCACATGACAAAGACCTGAAGTCCATTTTCTCCCCGTTTCAGGCCATTTTTTGCCATCTCCGCCAGAACTTTTTCGGCCTCATCCACTCGCCGGCAAAAGGGGATCATAATGACGAGATTGGTCAATCCCATCTCCTCTCGAACCCGTTTCATCGCCCGGCACTCCAGCGCAAAGCCTTCTCTGTATCGTTCATCACAGTAACGAGAGGCACCACGAAAACCTATCATGGGATTCTCTTCTACCGGTTCGAAGTAGTGTCCCCCTATGAGATGGGCATATTCATTAGTTTTGAAGTCACTCATGCGTGCGACAACAGGTTTCGGATAGAAAGCTGCCGCGATAGTCCCGACACCCTGAGCCAGTTTTTCCACAAAATATTCCTGTTTATCTTCGTAACCGAATGTTAGGTCGTCTAATTGTTTCTGTTCTGCCTCATCCGTTATCTTTTCAGGATGGACGAGAGCCATAGGATGAACCTTTATGTAACTGTTGATAATAAACTCCATACGTGCCAGACCCACACCGTTATTGGGGATCTTGGAGAGGGAAAAAGCTTCTTCGGGATTGCCGAGGTTCATCATAATCTCTGTTTTTGGCCGATGGAGGTCCTTGAGGCTGAGCCTTTCAATATGAAATGGGAGAATTCCCTCATATACCGTACCTTCATCGCCCTCAGCACAGCTTACCGTAACTTCCTGTCCAGTATGAATTTTTTCCGTAGCATCGCCAGCGCCGACCACTGCTGGGATACCAAGCTCGCGGCTGACTATGGCTGCATGGCAGGTCCTACCTCCCCTGTTGGTTATAATAGCAGCCGCCGTTTTCATTACAGGTTCCCAGTCCGGGTTAGTACTGTCTGACACAAGTATCTCTCCAGGTTTAAACGAAGAAAGATGAGTTACGTCGGGGATTATATGGCTTTTGCCACTGGCAATCTTTTCACCCACACGTTTTCCTATCGCCAGTATTGAGCCTTTCTTCTCCAGGCGATACGTCTCAAGGACATCCATGGCTTTCTGTGACTCAACCGTTTCCGGTCGGGCTTGAACAATGAATAGGTCGCCGCTTATCCCATCTTTTGCCCATTCGATATCCATTGGTCGGGATTCTCCAGTTTTTCCTGAATAGTGGTCTTCTATCTTAAGCGCATAGCTGGCTAAGGTCAGGATATCGTCGTCTGTAATACAAAACCGTCTGCGGTCCGCCTCCGGCACTGCCACGTTTCGCGTTAGAACTTTTGAGTCACTTATGCCGTAAATCATTTTGACGGATTTATCCCCAAGAATTTTTCTGATTGTAGCCTTGTAGCCTTTTCTGTAAGTCGGTTTGAAAACATAGTACTCATCAGGGTTAACAGCACCCTGGACAATGTTTTCTCCCAGCCCGTAGGATGCTGTGATAAAAACAACGTCACTGAAGCCCGTCTCCGTGTCAATAGTAAAAATCACGCCGCTGGTGGCCAGGTCAGAGCGTACCATCTTCATAATACCTATGGAAAGGGCAACCTCGAAATGGTCGAAGTTATTATCAATACGATAGGATATTGCCCGGTTTGTAAAGAGCGATGCGAAGCACTTGCTGCAGGACTCCCTAAGTTCAGGGTATCCTCGTATATTTAAATAAGTCTCCTGCTGACCGGCAAATGAGGCCGTGGGGAGGTCTTCTGCCGTAGCTGAGCTACGTACCGCGACATCCGTGTCCGGGCCATACTGCTCGCAGAGCTTGTCATAGGCAGTCCTTATTTCAGCCCAGAGGTCATCGGGGATGCCTGCGCTCAAAATTAAATCGCGCGCTCTTTTTCCCCGCTTCATAAGGTCATCCAGGTTAGTCTTATCCAGACCCACCATGGCGTTCTTGAGTTCGTCAAGAATTCCGGCTGATTCTATTACATACCAGTATGCCTCGGCAGTTATGGCAAACCCGTTCGGAATTTTGACTCCCTGGCTTGTAAGTTCATGGTACATCTCTCCCAGCGAGGCATTCTTACCGCCAACAATGGGAATATCTTCAATCTTGATCTCTTCAAACCAACGGATATATTTAGCATCTTGTTTCATATCATTTCCCCCCTTTCCCTAAATAACATGTAACCGCTTAAATATCCGCGTCTTCTCGCGTTCTGACCCCTTCGCCGAATTAATAATAGCACTCAGCATTACTCCACGTAAATCCTGCCTGCCAGGGCTGATGGCTACTTGAATCTGGTCAGCGGGGAGAGTAGCTCTTCGTCTTTTCGCAGCTCGATGATGCGGTCGCGGAGCAGTGCGGCTTTCTCGAACTCGAGGTTTTTGGCGGCTTTTCGCATCTGCGCTTCCAGGTCTTTGATGAGCCGGAGGACCTCTTCCTTGGATATGGGCGTAGGGCTGTAGGCGGCTCTGGCTTCAGCTACCACTCTGACCCGCTCGGTGATGTCCTTAATCGCCTTCTTTATACCTTGCGGGGTTATGCCGTGCTCTTTGTTGTAGGCTTCCTGAATACGGCGACGGCGTTGAGTCTCCTCCATGGCTTCGTGCATGGATGCCGTCACAGTATCGGCATACATGATGACATGGCCGTCGATATGACGTGCCGCCCGCCCCATCGTCTGGATAAGTGCCCCTTTCGACCTTAAGTAGCCTTCCTTGTCGGCATCCAGAATGGCTACCAGGCTTACCTCAGGCAGGTCCAAACCTTCGCGGAGCAGGTTTATGCCCACCACCACGTCATAGACGCCGAGGCGGAGGTCGCGCAGAATCTCCACCCGCTCCAAGGTGTCAATCTCGGAGTGCAGGTAGTGCGTCTTGATTTCCATCTCCTTCAGGTAATCGTCCAACTGCTCAGCCATGCGCTTGGTCAGCGTGGTCACCAGGCAGCGCTCGCCTTTGTCCACCCTGGTCTTAATTTGATAGATGAGGTCGTCGATTTGCCCTTTGCTGGGCTTGATTTCAATGGTTGGCTCGAGCAGACCGGTGGGGCGGACCAGCTGCTCCACTACCTGCCGGCTGTGCTTGTATTCATATTCGCTCGGGGTAGCCGAGACATAGGCAACCTGATTGATGCGCTCATTAAACTCATCGAAGCTCAGCGGGCGGTTGTCCAGCGCCGACGGCAGGCGAAAGCCGAAATCGACCAGCGTCCGCTTGCGGGAGATGTCGCCGTGATACATGCCGCGTATTTGAGGCAAGGTCATGTGAGACTCATCGATGAACAGCAGGAAGTCATCAGGAAAATAGTCGAGCAACGTCCACGGCGCGCTGCCCGGGGCTCGACGCTGCAGATGCCGGGAATAGTTCTCCACGGCATGGCAGTAGCCGACTTCGCGGAGCATCTCGATATCATAGTTGGTCCGCGCATCGAGCCTGGCAGCTTCAAGAAGCTTGCCCTGGTCTTTAAGCTCTTTGAGCCGCTGCTCCAGCTCAACCTTGATGTCCTCGATAGCCAGCAGAAGCTTGTCATGTGAGGTGACGAAGTGTTTGGCGGGGTAAATGTCAACCGAATCACGCTCAGTCAATAGCTCGCCGGTGAGCGGGTCGATGTCAACGATACGCTCGACCTCGTCACCGAAGAGCTCAATCCTGATGGCAATTTCCTCATAAGCTGGCTGGATTTCCAGGGTATCGCCGCGTATGCGAAACCGGCTGCGGGTAAAATCGAAGTCGTTTCTTTCATACTGCATGTCCACCAGACGGCGAGCCAGCTTATCACGGTTGCACTTTTCGCCCTTTTTTATGGTAGCTACAAAGCTGCGGTATTCTTCAGGCTCACCCAGACTGTAAATACAGGATACCGAGGCTACTATGAGCACATCGCGGCGGTCGAGCAAAGACCGGGTGGCGGCATGGCGCAGCTTGTCGATTTCCTCGTTTATGTCTATTTCCTTCTCGATGTAGGTGTCGGTGCTGGGAATATAGGCTTCCGGCTGGTAATAGTCGTAGTAGCTGACGAAATATTCCACGGCGTTATCGGGGAGATATTCCTTGAACTCGGTGGCCAGCTGGGCGGCAAGCGTCTTGTTGTGGCAGATGACCAGTGTTGGCTTCTGGACTCTTTCCGCCACGTTGGCCATGGTGAAGGTCTTGCCGCTGCCGGTAACGCCGAGCAAGGTCTGCTGCTTGTAGCCGCTGTTCAAGCCTTCAGCCAGCCTGTCAACTGCCTGCGGCTGGTCGCCGGTGAGCTGGAAGTCGGAGATGATTTTAAATTGAGGCATGTAAGTCCTTCTGTTCCTTGCGATAACATGTAGCCTCGACCCTTTAGGGTTGAGACCTGCGAGGCTAAAGCCTCGCAGCTACATTAGTAAATAATATTAAACGAAGGCATTAGAGTCCTTTTATTATATAACCAATGTAGCCACACCTTTTAGGGTCGTGATGGCGAGGCTAAAACCTCGCCACTACATTGGTGAACAACGGCAGCATGTTCACTTCTGTGGAATTTTTGAGATGCGGTCGAACTCGTCTCTCAGCTTTTTATATGATTTATCCAATTCTTCTGCTTGAAGCGTCGCATTCTTGAGATGGGTGCCGAAAAAGACACGCCACTTATCATCGATTTCAGCAAACCGGCGTGAAATAACGATGAGGTCGTTTTTAACCTCTTCGGCTTTTTCCGAGAGCTTTTTGGCCTGGATGCCGGCTCTAAGTAGCTCGATTTTAGCGGAAAGAGTCAGCGGCGATACCACCTGAACACCAGCCCTGCCGTAGTGCCGCAGCAGCTCATATGCCTCATTCAGCAGGAAATAATAGACGCTCTCAGACGGAATATAGGCAAAGGCAAACTCGGCAGACCCTTTATCGGGACATATATAATCAGCAGCTATCTTGTCAAGGCAGCGCCTGACATCGGCAATAAAATCTTTCTTTAACCTCTGCTTCTCAGCTGGGTCTTCTGTCGCCAGCATCCCAGCATAGTTGTCCAGCGAGAACTTGGAGTCTATGCAAACGATTCCCTCCGTAGATTTTATGTGGGCATCAGGCTTCTTGCCGTCGAAAACCGCCTCCCTGATACCGTACATGTCCGGCGGGAGCTGGTCCGCCAGTATGGTCTCCAGAGCCAGCTCACCGAAAGATGCTCTCTCTTTGGGCACCCGAAGCATTTGTTCGAACGACCGGTAGCTTTGCCTGATGTCATTGGCATGGCTCTCTATGGTACCTATCTTCTGGTCCAGCCCCAGCTCCGTCCATGTGCTTGACATAACGTTCTTCAGGTCAGACGGCTGCACCTTCCTGCTTCTGAGAACAAGAAAAATCAATACGCCCAAAAGCACTAAAACAACCGCAAGCAGGATTTCAATAATCATGTTCACTCCCGACTATGTCCTGGCTAGCTGGCTCAAAGCCAGCTTGACCTTCTCCTCCAAGTTCATATCCTCCGAAGCCGGCAGATTGGCGACAGCCTGAGTAGCTTCTCTCAGGGAATAACCGAGGCTGGTCAGAGCCGCCACCACATCGGCATCTTCCCGTGTCAAAGCCGGGGTAATAGTCCCTTCCCATCCCTTCTCCAGCTTTCCCTTTAATTCCAATACCACCCGTCCGGCTATCTTTTTACCGATACCAGGCACCTGAGTGAGCAGGTCAACGTTGCCGCTGATTATGGCTGAAGCCAGTTGCTCGGCACTAAACGTGGAAAGGAATGCCAGGGCTGCCTTAGGACCTATGCCTGAAACGGAGATGAGATTTTGAAAAAGCGCTAGCTCTTCGGTAGAAGAAAAGCCATAAATAGCAATATTGTCTTCCCTTACATGCAGATGCGTATGCAGATGGACCTTGTCTCCGACAGCTCCGAGCCGGCTCGAGGTAGAGCCGGGAATATAAACGTGAAGGCTAAGCGGTCCGATTTTAACCACCGCCGAATCGATACTCCGATGTTCCAATGTGCCTTCTAAAGCGACTATCATCTGATTACTTGCTCCTAGCCAGCAACTGCTCAATATGTCTTTGATGAAGGTGGCAGATGGCAACAGCCAAGGCATCGGCGGCGTCGCTGGGCTGAGGCGGCTGAGCCAGCCCGAGTTGAAGTCTCACCATCTCCTGCACCTGTTCTTTGTTGCTACCGCCGTAATTGGTCACTTGCTGTTTCACCTGCGTTGGTAAGTAGCGAAAAACCGGTAAATTCTCATTGGCTGCGGCAAGTATAGCTATTGCCTGAGCCCTGCCTATAGCTAAAGCCGAGCGAGCGTTTCCAGCTACGAATGGCTCCTCGATAGCTACCTCATCAGGCTTGTGGCGAGTTACAATTTCACCGAGCTTTTTATACAAAGAGGACAGTCGTTGCTCTACAGGGACTTTGGAAGGCAGGCTAAATACCCCGCAGGTAACCATTGTCATCCCACCCTCGTCCTCATCTACTAAACCATAGCCCAGATTTAAAGTGCCCGGGTCAATGCCGAGAACGCGCATAGCTATGCCTGAGCCCGCAGCTTCTCCAGAACAGCCTCGGAGTAATCGAGATTAGCAGAAACATGCTGAACGTCATCCAGCTCTTCCAGATGGTCTAGCAGCTTCAGAGTTTGAATGGCTTGTTGCTCGTCTAAGACCACTGTGCTCTTAGCCACCCGCTGAACCTCGGCTGAAACCGGCAGCTTGATTTGTTCCACCACCTTCCGCACCGTCTCTAGATTTTGCGGTGTGGTGTGAATCTCGAGATAGCCTTTTTCCTCTTTGACATCATCGGCACCGGCATCTATTGCCGCCATTGCCAGCTCTTCAGCATTCACACCATCGGTTTCTACGGTGATTATGCCTCTAGTCTCAAATATCCAGGCAACGCTACCGCTGGCACCGAGGCTGCCGCCATGGCGGGAGAACAGGCTGCGCACTTCCTGAATGGTGCGATTGCGATTATCGGTCAATGCCTCTACCAGAACAGCTATACCATGAGGTCCATAGCCCTCGATGATTATCTCGGAGAGGCCGGCTGTCCCGAGTTCGCCGCTCCCCCGCTTTATCGCCCGCTCGATGTTCTCAGACGGCATGTTCTTGTCGTGGGCTTTCTGCATCGTCAAACGCAGACGGAAGTTGGACTCGGGGTTAGGCCCACCTTCACGTACCGCCACTGTAATCTCACGGCCAAGTTTAGTAAATAGCTGCCCTCTTCGGACATCGGTTACACCTTTCTGGCGCTTGATTTGTGCCCACTTAGAATGACCTGACATAGCTCACGCTCAGCTTAATTTTACCACCACGCTTCGCAAGAATAAAGAAACATCTGATTTATTATACAAAAAGTAGCTGCGAGGCTTTAGCCTCGCAGGTCTCGACCCTAAAGGGTCGAGGCTACATGTTGAAAAATTTTATTAAGGGTAAAGCACGCGGATTATTATAACAAAAACAATTATAAATAACTGAAATTTGGCAGATGATATTTAGTGATATAATGCTGGGAAAAGCATACACTTTTTTATCATGATATCAAGATGATATTAAACATACTCGAGTTCATAACACAACTGATATCTTCCTGGGGATACGCCGGAATTTTTGTAACCATGACGCTGGAATCCGCCTTGATTCTTATCCCCAGCGAGGTTGTAATACCGTTCGCCGGGTTTCTGGCTTATATGGGGGAAATGAATATTTGGCTAATCGTCCTGGTCAGTTCCTTCGCCAATCTGACCGGTTCCATAATAGCTTATGAAGTAGGCAAATATCTAGGCAGAGGATTCATTGAAAGATATGGGAAATACGTGCTGCTGAACATGGGACATCTTCAACTGGTAGAGGGATGGTTTGACAAGTATGGCAGTTTGACCGTCCTATTCTCAAGAATGCTGCCTGTGGTCAGGACTTATAATGCACTGCCTGCCGGTATCGGAAAGATGAATTTTCCCAAGTTCTGTTTATACACTTTTATCGGGTCGGTACCGTGGAATCTGGCACTGGTTTTTGTCGGTTACCTGCTCAAAGAAAATTGGAATATTCTGGAAAAATACTCGTTATATATTGATATACTTGCCGTTTTCGTGGTAGCGGCTGTAATATTCTATATAGTCAGAAGGATTAGGGTCAGCACAAAATCAGGATGACTATCATTTTACTTACCGTAATCTAAGAACCGAAATTTAATGTCGAAGCTCAAAGAAGCAGTCGACAGCTACATGCAGCAGGTCCCCGAGGTGAGGGAATATTGCCAGCGCTGTCTCAAAACCGAGCGGTGGCACGGGAATATCGTGCTGATGGTAGTGGATGCTGCTTTTACCTCAATCGGCTTGAACTATTTTCAGGCAGTGGTGCCTAAGGTGGAGAAGTTCAGGCAAGAATTCGTAGAGCCAGGAAGGGTTCGCACACTGGAAGACTTAGCCGCTACCAATGATAATGAGCTTGAGAAAATCTGGAGAAACAAGCGCTCCTGGCAAATGGCGAAGTCGGTCGCCTCTTACTTAGCCGGGGTAAAGAAGGAAAAGGGATTAGACGACAGGCAGGCTTTTATCTATTGGGCGAAACATGCCCGGCTCGATGGCTGGGAAAAAGACCCGATAGGAGAAATTAAAGGCGTCGGCATAAACAGCTTTCAATATCTGAGAATGATGGGTGGCATTGACACGGTAATGCCGGACAAGATAGTGAAAAGGGTTATCGCCGAAATAGTGGCTAAGGCAAACATGGATATGCCCTCCACCGATATAGATTTCGTCCGACTGATGGAACACATGGCGCCGGAGGTCGGCTATAGGGCTATCGAGATTTGCTGGATGACCTGGATGGTACAGTCGGAAGCCGGCATGAGCCGGATGGAGAAATACTCGTCGCTTCTGCACAAGATTTGATATTGCAGACAGAGATAATGGGAAAGTGTCTATAGAAAGAGCCTTTCGACCTGTCGATTATATTAAGATAAGCATCTTCGGGGCGGCTCTATCGGTTCTTTGGCCCAGCCTGCACACTATTATAATTCCGCTCCGTCTTCTGGAGTTCGCTCCCGAAGCACAGAAGAATACTTATCTCGGACTACTGACCTTCGCCGGCTCAATGATAGCCGTGTTTATTCAGCCACTGGCTGGTGCGCTCAGTGACCGCTTCGGTTCGCCTCTGGGACGTCGGCGTCCTTTTATCCTTGTCGGGACGGTACTGGCTCTGCTTTTCCTCCCCAGTATAGGCTTTTCCGGCAGCTTCCCCTTTTTACTTTTAGGCTATTGTTTGCTGCAAGTCGCCACCAACATCGCACAGGGGCCGTTTCAGGCGTTTATTCCAGACCTGGTGCCAAAAGGGCGGAGAGGGGTAGCGGCTGGAGCAAAAAGCCTGGCTGAGGTATTGGGCGGTGTAGCCTTTCTGCGCCTGGTGGCTTACTTCATGGATAGTTATGCCGGCTACGGTGGCGAGATATGGCTCTGGCTGGCAATAGGATTGCCCGGGCTGATACTGTTGGTGGGCATGATTGTCACCATGCTGACAGTAAAAGAACAGCCATCATCTCCCAGCGGGCAGCCATCCATGACAAAAACCCTGGCCAGCGCCTACAAGATCGATGTCAAAGGACATATGAGCTTTGTATGGTTTCTTTTATCCCGGTTGTTTATCTTGATGGCGATGGTAGTACTTCAAACGTTTGCCCTGTACTTCATAAGAGATGTAATCCAGCATTCCAACCCGGCAGGAGTAGCTGCAGACCTCATGATTACTGTGGGCGTTTTCCTGCTCTTAGCTGTTTACCCTGCAGGGCAGCTTTCCGATAGATTCGGTCGTAAGCCGATTATTCTCCTCTCGGGCTTCATTGGTATCGTTGGTATACTGGTGCTATTATTTACGCGTAGTTATTTGGGCACGCTGGTCTGCGGTGGTCTTCTCGGGATTTCGTCAGGAGCTTTCTTGAGCACCAACTGGGCGCTGGCTATCGACCTTGTTCCCGCAGGCGAAGAAGCCCGCTATTTGGGGCTGACCAATATAGCTACAGCCGGTGCCGGAGCGTTAGCCAGGCTCACCGGTCCGGTAATTGATTTCTGCAATGCCCGACAATCCGGCCTGGGCTATTCGGTTATGCTTTTAATTTGCGTCTTCTACTTCATACTGGGCTCGGCCCTGGTCATACCAGTTAAAGTAAAGAAATAAGCGAAGCAGCAAGCATATGCAGCGGACAGGCAACAAGACAGGAAAACGTTTCTGGACAAAGGAGCGATACCTTCAGATATTGGTTTTGCTTTTTGTAATCGCGCTTTCTGTTTTTATCTTTCTAAACCGGGAAGAGGTGGTCGCGCTTGGAGTATACGGCTATCTGGGTATCTTCCTCATCTCCATCATAACCTGCAGCAGCATAGTGGTGCCTGTGCCGGGCTGGATTTTAGTGGCCACGCTTGGCGCCATTCTGAATCCTATACTGGTGGGAGTCGTATCCGGCATTGGAGGCACAATCGGCGAGATGACCGGCTATCTTTTGGGCTACGGCGGTCGGCTAGCTGTGGAAAATGTGGGTAACTATGCCAGAATGGTGTATTGGATGAAAAGATGGGGAAGCGCCACTATCTTCGTCCTCGCCCTGATACCCAACCCGTTTTTCGATTTGGCTGGTATTACTGCTGGTCTGCTTCGTTTTCCGATATGGAAATTTCTTCTCTTCGGTGCTGCCGGCAGGATACCCAAGAACATCTTCTTCGCCTATACCGGCGTCTGGGGTTTGCACTTTCTGCCACTATAGTATTAGATAATAAGATTGCTTGACGGAGTTTACCTTGAGTGAGGTTCTTAGCTTTCGCTCAGAATGACAAAAGCGAGGTTATCCTCAAATCAATAGATTAAGGAGGGAAGCAAAATGCTGAAAGACTTGGTCTTAAAGAACCGAAGCTACCGGCGGTTTTATCAGGAAGTCTCTATCGAACTCGAAACGTTGAGAGAACTTGTCGACCTGGCCAGGCTGTCAGCTTCGGCAATGAATCTGCAACCATTGAAGTATGTGCTTTCCTGCGAGTCCCAAAAGAACGCTTTGATATTTTCACACCTCGGCTGGGCTAGTTATCTCGAAGGCTGGCCAGGCCCGGCTGAAGGTGAAAGGCCATCGGCGTATATAATAGTGCTTGGTGACACGGAGATAAGTCGGTCTTTCGGCTGCGACCATGGCATAGCCGCTCAGAGCATTCTTTTAGGAGCCACGGAGAGAGGCTTGGGCGGCTGCATGATTGCCACAGTAAAAAGGCAGGAACTCAGCCAGGCTTTAGGGATAGCACCGCGTTACGAAATACTCCTCGTCATAGCCCTTGGCAAACCAGGGGAAACAGCTGTCATTGAGAAAATCGGGCCTGGTGGAGATGCCAAATACTGGCGGGACAGCCAGGGTGTACATCACGTGCCAAAACGAGCACTGGATGATATTATTATTGGCTAAATTTGTAGCTATATGATGGTCTAGTTCAGATAGATTACGGACACTTATAATAGTGTCATTAGGAAGGTAATAAATGGGTTAGCACCCGGTGTCATTGAGTTACTCAGATTATATGAGCCTCCGCCAGCTTCTTTAATTTAGACGGTCCAAAGCCCATAAATTTGTGGTAGACGTGTTCATTGTCATAGCCTACCGGTCGGCACACCCATTTTGTCCTTACAGGTGTCTCAGTCATCTTATGTTGAGCCTGAGCAACGACGAGTTCACCGTAGATAGGGTCTTTGACGGGAGTAAAAATCCCTCTGTCTAGCCAGTTGGCATCGATCATGGCCTCCCCGGGGGAACAAACTGGTGCCACCACCGGTGTGATGGGGGCTAAACGGCCAGTCTTGGCGTATTCTACCGACATGCGTACAAGTTCCTCGTTGCTATATTTACGTGTTTCGGCAAAGACCAGCGGTGCCCATTTCAATTGGCTCTCCTTTTCCATAAAGGTTCTTAGAGTTGTCCAGTTCGCGGCGTCCCACTCATCCCATTTCATCACCATGTCGGCAAACGCCTGCCACATCTCTAATCTCAAACCGCCCAGAAAAACGGCGCCATCCTTGGTCGGCGCGAAACAATATAACCAGCCGGCGACATCTAGATTGCCGAAGCGCTCATTAATGATACCGGTTTCTTGGTACCACAACGCGGCATAGTCATCAAAACGGGCGAAAGCCTCAGCCGTAGCTACATCAAGTGCCTGTCCTTCGCCAGTCACCACTCTATGATGTAAAGCAGCTAGAATGCCAACAGCCATAAATGTTCCTGGTTGGCACCATGCTATCCATGGTCCAGTTTTAGTTGGGACCGCCCAGGGATATTCGTCGTAGCTCTTACCTTGAGGCATAATTTCACCTGTAGCTGATTGTACTCCTGACCTGGCCTGAGCTATATTATCATAGTCCGGCATGCGACTTTGGCTCATGGGTCCGAACTGCCCGTAAGCTGTTATAGAAGCAAATATCAGTTTCGGATTAATCTCCTTTAATTGCTCATAGCCGATACCCCAATCATCCATTACTCCGGGTCTAAATGTCTCTATAAGGACATCGGCATGACCCACCAAAGCTTTTAGTATTTCTCTGCCTTCCGACTTATTTAGATTCAGGGTAATATGGGATTTATTTCTCCCCTCAGTTAAATAATTAAGCCCTTCACCTCGGTACGTCATGCCGTAAGGGGTGCATAATCTGATAAAATCACCTTCAGGCGGCTCTATTCTCAGGACCTGAGCACCGAATTCAGATAACATCGAAGAACAATAACATCCCGCAAAACTCTTGTAGCTCAAATCCAACACGGTTATATCATCAAGGGCTTCTGGTCTGTTATGTGCGATACTGGGGTCATCTTGCCCTCTTACCCATTCTGCCCAATCTAATAGCTTTTTAGTAGTCGGCTTCTCTTTTTTCCCTTGGTTTGAATTCGGTAAATTAGATTCATTCACTGGCACTGATAAGTTCTCTGGCATAAGAAGTCCAGCCTTGCCATCCCATCCAGGTGGTGGTCGTCGCGCCGGTACATCCGCCCATTTACCAATAACGCCACATTCATATAGCTGTTTAATCTCGTCTTTAGTTTTACCTAAAATCTGTGTCAGTATGTATTCGTTGTCAAAGCCTACAGGTCTGCTTGACCTTCTAGTCTTTGGAGGTGTTTTCGACATCATCACAGGAAACTCATGGGTAAGGTACTGACCAAGAAGAGGGTCATCAACCTCAGTCATGAAGCCTCGCTCTCGGAAATGCGTATCCTCTACAACATCCTTAGTGGTGTAGAGTTGGGAGGCGGCGAAACCGTGTTTTTCGGCAAGCGTCTCGATTTCCTGTGGAGTCTTGTTTCTAGTCCATTGAGCAATAATCTTGTTGATTTCTTCAGCATTATCCTTTTGCAGTCGAGAAAGGTGGTCTTTAAATCTCATGTCATCAGCTAGTTCAGGCTTATCCATAGCGGTACACAGGCCTCTGAACTCTTCCGGGGTTGGCGCTGCTATAGCTACAAACGTACCACCGGCGCAGTAAAATGTATTAGCTGGGCAAATAGATACATCCATATTGCCCGCAGGCATAGCTACCTTGCCGGTAATTTGCTGGTAGGGCCAGACCCATGACATTGCCCGCATAATAGCCTCACTCTGTGACAGCTCGATGAACTGACCCTTACCTGTCTTTTCCCGGTAGTGGAGTGCAGCCAGAACGGCCAGTTCCCCCATCAACGCACCGTAATTATCGCAGACATATAGGCGGCTTTTGAGGGGTGGGTGGTTGGGAAAACTGGAAAGCCAGGCGTATCCGGAAAATGCCTGTGAAGCGCCGTCATTGGACGGCCTGTTTTCTTCAGCATATTGGCCCCACTGACCGAAACCGTTCTTGGAGAGATAAATAATGCTGGGGTTGATTTCTTTAATTTGTTGGTAGCCAACATTCCAGCTTTCCATAACACCCGGTCTCAGATTATTTTCAATTACATCAGATTTAGCCGCAAGTTCAAAAAACACCTTCTGCCCTTCGGTCTTATGCAAATCCAAACCTATCCAGTATTTGTTGGTGTTCATATGTACAAACGCTGGTCCCTGCTCCCTAAACAAGTAGCCAAATGGAGTCAGGTCACGGCAAGTATCCCCCATAGGTGGGATTTCACACTTGATGACTTCAGCACCCATCTCGGCTGCAAAACCTGGACCCGCCGGACCCAGCAGAAGGGTGCAAACCTCAAGTACCCTGATGCCTTTTAATGGTGATGGCTTAGAATGTTTTGTTTCTCTATAGTTCTTCCAAGTTTTGTTTGACATATACCTCCAGTGAAAAATAATTTGACTGTGAGCCGCACAGGACTCGAACCTGTAACCGGCTGATTAAGAGTCAGCTGCTCTGCCTGTTGAGCTAGCGGCCCAAGCGGGCGCATACTATCATACGCAGATAATTCGAGTCAAGCTTGTTTTTAGGTTTCTTGACTCATTTAAGACATGATATAATGAAGTCAACCCCTGGACATGTAGTGAGGACAGTGGAGAAGCCTTTCGAAGTCATAGACCATACTGCAGATATTGGTATTGTCGCTTATGGCACCGATATCAAGCAGGTCTTTGCCAACGCCGCCCTCGGACTTTTCAACTTGATGGCAGACCTGGATGATTTTAAGGAAGATGTCCGGCGTGAGCTAGAGTTGTCAGCCGAGGACGTGGAAATTCTTCTGGTAGAATGGCTGAATGAGCTTATTTATATCTTTGATGTAGAGCATATAATTTTCAAAAGGTTTGAAATCGAAGAACTCACCAGCACACAAATCAAAGCCAGATGTTTTGGGGAAAAGATAAAACCAAGGAAGCACAAGCTGAAGAGAGAGGTTAAGGCAGCTACCTATCACATGCTACGGATAAGCAAAGAGGATGGTAGCTACAAGGTACAGGTGATCTTCGATATTTAGAGGACAAGGGTATGCCGAAATGGCAAGGAAAACTTAATAAAATAGATGACTACCGCTGGGAGATTCCCAAAAGCTATAAACCGGGAATGCGGGTGCCGGGATTAGTTTACGCGGATGAGGCTATGCTGGAGGCTATCAGAGAAGAGCAATCCCTGGAGCAAGTGGCCAACGTAGCCTTCCTGCCTGGCATAGTGAGGCGCTCAATGGCTATGCCTGATATTCATTGGGGCTATGGTTTCCCCATAGGCGGAGTGGCAGCTACCCGGGTCAGCGACGGCGTAATTTCGCCAGGTGGCGTTGGCTACGATATCAACTGTGGTGTAAGACTGCTGCGTACCAACCTCAACGAAGATGAAGTTAGACCTAAGATTAAAGAGCTTGTCGATGCACTGTTCCACGATGTTCCCTCCGGTCTAGGCTCCGAAGGCAAAATAAGGGTGGGTGAAAAGGAGATAGGCGAGGTGCTGGTTGACGGTGCCCACTGGGCAGTAAAACGGGGCTTCGGCAGACCTGAAGACCTGGAAGCAACTGAGGAGACAGGTCGCATGAAAGGAGCTGTCCCTGATAAGGTAAGTGCCAGGGCTAAGAAGAGAGGCGCACCTCAATCAGGAACCTTAGGCTCAGGAAACCACTTCCTTGAGGTGCAGATAGTGAGTGAAATCTATGACCAGGTCGCAGCCAAGGCTATGGGCATTGACCGAGTCGGACAGGTGCTACTCCTGATCCACACCGGCTCGAGAGGTCTTGGGCACCAGGTCTGTGATGACTACCTGAGAATCATGGAAGAGGCAGTTCGAAGATATGGTATCAATCTGCCCGATAGGCAACTGGCTTGTGCTCCGGTGGAGTCGGAGGAAGGGAAAGACTACTTTGCCGCAATGGCTTGTGCTGCCAACTATGCTTGGGCTAACCGACAGTGCATTACCCATTGGGCACGGGAGTCATTCGTCAAGGTTTTCGGCAAGAGCCTTGAAGAGCTGGGCATGCAGCAGGTTTATGATGTGGCTCATAATATTGCCAAGATTGAGGAGCACACTGTGGATAACCAAAAGCTCACAGTCTGTGTCCATCGTAAGGGGGCTACTAGAGCTTTTCCTGCCGGACACAAGGATATACCGCAACGATATAAAGAAGTTGGACAGCCAGTGCTCATTCCCGGTGATATGGGCCGCCGTTCTTATGTTGCCATAGGCACGGATAAAGCGATGGCAGAAACTTTTGGTTCTACCTGCCATGGTGCTGGCAGGGTGCAGAGCCGGGGTGCAGCCAAGCGTAGCCTGAGAGGTGTTGATGTCGCCGATGAGCTGAGAGCTAGGGGTATCACGGTAAAAACCGATAACATGGCTTCGCTGGCAGAAGAGGCATCACAAGCTTATAAAGATGTTACTCAAGTAGTCGAAGTAACCCATCAAGCCGGGATTTCCAGAAAAGTTGCCATGGCAAGTCCCATAGGAGTTATCAAAGGCTAGTGGTAAGAAAGAAAGAAATTCCCATTAAGCTCCCATCCCCAAACCCCCAGGGGAAGATATCGGTAGAAGCAGCCATTTCAAAGCGAAGGTCAGTTAGAAGGTTCAGAGCTCAGCCATTGTCTTTAGCACAGCTTTCCCAGCTATTGTGGTCAGCTCAAGGTATAACAGGCACCGGCGGAAGAAGAGCTGTTCCCAGTGCTGGAGACACCTATCCTCTGGAAATTTTTGTTGTCATTGGTGCGCACGGAATAGAAACCTTAGCAGCCGGCATATACCACTATCAAGTAGATAACCATTCTCTGAGCCTGCATCTTAGTGGCGACTTGAGGCAGAAACTAGCTGATGTTGCCTTGGGGCAAAGCTTCATTGCCAACTGTCCGGTTGTTATAGTGGTCTGTGCTCTTCATCCCAGAACTGCCTATAGATACGGCAGGCGTGGCGAGAGATATGTCTATATGGAAGTCGGGCATGTCGGTCAGAATATCTCACTACAGGCTGTGGCTCTGGGATTAGCTGCGGTAATGGTCGGTGCCTTTGAAGACGAAGAGGTAAGGAAAGTCCTAAAAATCGAAGAACAAATTAAACCATTATATATAATTCCAGTAGGCGAGTCGGTATAATTACTTAAGTACAAAATCGATTGTTCTTACCCCTCGAATGTATTACAATTAAGCGACTATTAGGGAGGTTCAGCAATGTTACAAACCAGAGAAGCGGTCATAGTTGACTACATGAGGTCTGCGTTTTCAAGGTCTAGGCCGAGAGAACCAGAGAAGGATGTGTTCAATGGCCTGAGAATGGATGTGGTTGCCGGAGCGCTGATAAAGGAGCTCATCAAGAGAACCAAGATTAAGCCAGAGCAAATCAATGACGTATTGGTTGGCACTGCCTTTCCAGTGGGTGAGCAGTGGGTATACGGGGGAAGAAGTGTAATATTTGAAGCAGAATTGCCGTTCGAAGTCCCGGGCGAGCAAATCGACAGGCAGTGCGGGTCTTCAATGTCAACCATACACACGGGTGCTATGGAGATAATGCTTGGTTACTCGGATATTGTTATTTCGTGCGGGCTTGAGCACATGACGCATGTCCCGATGCCTGGTCCTGGTATTGACCCGAGTAAATTTATGCGAGACCCAGACCCTGCCTTAATAACGGACGAACGCTTTAAGAAATATGACTTTTTGACAACCATCAACATGGGACTCACCGCAGAAAAGTTGTTTTCGGAGACTGATTTTACCAGAGAGGATATGGATAAGTGGGCGCTCAGAAGTCAGCAGATGGCAGCCAAAGCGCTTGCAGAGGGATATTTCAAAGGCGAAATAATGCCTATTGAAGTAACGCTGGCTGATGGTACAAAGCAGGTCATCGATTGCGACATGAGTATCAGGGCAGACACGACAATGGAAGGTCTTGCTGTACTTAAACCGGCATTTAAGCCTGATGGTCAGGTAACACCGGGGAACTCTTCACCGTTGAACGCTGGCGCCAGCGCCGTAATGCTGATGTCTAAGGAGAAGGCAAAAGAGTACAATCTTAAGCCCTTAGCTACAATCGTGTCTATGGGATGGGCCGGCGTAGACCCGACGGTTATGGGAAAGGGGCCGGTGCCTGCCAGTAAAATGGCATTAAAGCATGCCGGGTTAGAGGTGAAAGATATTGACTTCTGGGAGATAAACGAGGCGTTTTGTATAGTAGCCCTCTATTGCATGAAAGAGCTGGGCATTAACCCTGAGAAAGTCAACATAAAAGGTGGAGCTACGGCAATCGGCCATCCGCTCGGTGCCTCCGGAGCCAGGCTGGTCGGTACATTAGCCAGAATACTGAATATGGAAGGCGGGACTTATGGCCTGGCAAACGCCTGTATCGGCGGAGGGCAAGGAGTAGCCACAATCATCAAGAGGGAAAAGTAGTAAAGGCTTAGGTTTTCAACGCTATACGCTAATTGAATAGGAATCTCTGACCTATTAACAGGCAACGCAATCTTTGGAACTCATATTAACGGCGTTGCCTGTTTTTATTCCTCTTCAGCAGCCAGTATTCCATGCTGTCCGCCAGAGCCAACCAACTGGCCTCGATTATATTGGTAGAGCTGCCTACAGTTCGCCATTGTTTCCGGCCGTCGCTGGACTCGATGAGCACCCGCACCTGAGAACCAGTGCCGCCACTTTCTTCTAAAATCCGCACTTTATAGTCAACTAACTCAATAGCAGTCAAGTCAGGGTAGAATTCGAGTAAAGCCTTTCGCAAAGCCCGGTCGAGTGCATTCACCGGACCGTTGCCCTCGGCAGCGGTATGAATAATCCTGTCACCAACTTTCACTTTTACTGTAGCTTCGGAAAGCAAATCCGTTTCGCTTTCACTTGATGGGCGACGATGTCTCTCTACCACAACCATAAAATCAATCAGTTCAAAAGGAGGCTTATATTCGGGCTGAACTCGGTGCAATAATAATTCAAAGGAGGCATCTGCATCTTCATACTGGAAGCCGCGGCTTTCCAATAGCTTTATTTGCTGCAATACTTGGCGCGTTTGTTTGCCCTTCGACGGCAGAGCGATACCCAGCTCCTTAGCCTTATAGATAATGTTGCCCTTGCCCGATAACTCGGATACAACCACCTTAGGGCGGTTTCCCACCGTCTCAGGGTTGATATGCTGGTAGCTGTCTTCCCACTTTATGATGCCGGATACATGCAGACCACCCTTATGAGTAAAGGCACTAGCACCTACGTAAGGGAGATGGCTGGATGGAGCCAAATTGGCTAATTCAGCCACGTAACGAGAAACTTCAGTTAGCTTAGCTAGCTGCTCATCAGTGATGCAATCGATACCCAGCTTAATCTTTAGGGCTGGTATAATCGAGCACAGGTTGGCATTACCACAGCGTTCACCATAGCCATTAATAGTCCCCTGGACTTGGATGGCTCCAGCTTGAACCGCGGTCAGCGAGTTGGCTACAGCCAGCTCGCTATCGTTATGGACGTGAATACCTAGAGGGACCGTTACCGCCTTCTTAACAGCCTCAATAGCAGTAGCAATTTCAGAAGGTAGTGCACCGCCATTGGTATCGCAGAGGACTACGCAGTCAACTCCAGCTTTGGCTGCAGCTTCAACCGTCTGGACTGCGTATTCGTGATTCGCCTTGTAACCATCGAAGAAATGTTCGGCATCGAAAAATACAGTAAGGCCTTTTGATTTAAGAAAGTCTATAGATTCAGCGATAATATTCAGGTTATTTTTCAAATTGGTTTCCAGAACCTCGGTCACATGCAAATCCCAGCTCTTGCCGACAATGGTGACGACTTTGGTCTTAGCTTCCACCAAAGCTTGCAAACCGGCATCTTTGCCCACCTTAGATTCGGGGTGTCTGGTGCTGCCGAAAGCAACTAAGACCGAGTGCTTCAATTTCAGAGCTCGAGCCTTAGTAAAGAACTCGGTATCCTTGGGATTAGCCCCCGGCCAACCGCCTTCAATGAAATGGATGCCCAATTCATCCAGCTTCTGGGCAATCTTGAGCTTATCAGCCACAGCGAAGGAAATGCCCTCCTGCTGGGCTCCGTCTCGCAAAGTCGTATCATAGAGTTGAACTTTTGGCATCGTTTCCCTTTATTTAGCTGCTCTCTTAGCAATCAGTTCACCCATCTCCCTCGTCCCCACCTTAATTTTTCCTTCACTCATTATATCATAGGTACGATAACCTTCTTCCAAGACTGTGATTACCGCCTTCTCGATGGCTTCAGCTTCAGTTACGAGATTAAAAGAATAGCGGAGCATCATGGCAGCACTTGATATGGTGGCGATCGGGTTGGCTATGTTCTGTCCGGCTCGGCTTGGAGCACTGCCATGGATTGGCTCATACATGCCAAAGGCTTTAGAGATGCCGCCTTTTGGAATACCGGCTAAACTGGCTGATGGCAGCATTCCCATGGAGCCGGCCAGCATCGAGGCTTCGTCAGTAATAATATCACCAAACGTGTTTTCTGTAACCACGACATCAAATTGGGCAGGGCGCTGGATAAGACGCATGGAGCAGGCATCTACCAGCATATGCTCCAGCTGCACATCAGGATAGTCGGCAGCGACCTCGATAGCAACCTGTCGCCACAGCCGAGATGACTCAAGTACATTAGCTTTATCTACCGAAGTGAGCTTCTTGCGACGAGTCAGGGCTATTTCAAAGCCGACCCTTACTATACGCTCAATCTCCTGTTCCGAATATGCCATAGTGTCAACAGCTTTCCTGCCTTTAGCAGTGCGCCACTGTTTCTTGGGCTGGCCGAAGTAAAGTCCACCGGTAAGCTCACGAACTACCATCAGGTCTACATCCTTTATCACGTCGGGTTTGAGGGTTGTTGAATCTACGAGCATAGGCAATACTTTCACCGGACGCAAATTGGCAAAAAGCCCCAGCTCTTTACGTAAGGCTAGAAGCCCATCTTCTGGATGTACCTTAGCCTTTGGGTCATCCCATTTTGGTCCGCCGACAGCTCCAAGCAGCACGGCATCACAGCTTCGGCACATCTTCAAGGTTTCTTCAGTCAGAGCAACACCTTGGGCATCTATTGCTGCTCCACCCACCAGACCATGATGAAACTGAAAACTATGGCCGAATTTATTCCCCACGGCTTCCAGGACTCTTATCGCCTCAGTGGTCACCTCAGGGCCAACACCATCGCCTAACAACGCTGCGACATTGAATTGCACTTTATAATCCTCCGGTTAGTTTCTTAGTAGTATACTCAACCAGCCCGCCGGCATTTATTATTTCCATCATGAAATCAGGATAAGCTTTGGCAGCAAAGGTTTTATCTCGGGTGATATTCCTTATCTCTCCGTTGGTTAAGTTGACCTCAAGAATATCACCGGTTTCAGTGCCGTCAACAGCCTCAATGCACTCCAGAAGCGGCAGCCCTATATTGATGGCATTGCGGAAGAAAATGCGGGCGAAGC
>CAVWGE010000005.1:0-375774 GCA_963754385.1 uncultured Chloroflexia bacterium
CTTGCTGGCTTATACCCGCCCCTTTGATAGGGGAGGGTCAGAGCAGACAAATACGTAGGGACAGACCTTCAGGTCTTTCCAACTCGGACAGGGCTAAAGCCCTGTCCCTACAGAGTAAATATGGCAAAACAGCGACTGGACAATCTGCTGGTGAGCAGAGAACTGGCTGAAAACAAGAAAATGGCCCAGGCTCTGATTATGGCCGGCAAGGTAACCGTATCCGGCAAGGTAATCACCAAGCCGGGCACTCCGGTGGATGAAGACGCCGAACTCGAGCTGGCCGAAAAACTGCCGTATGTCAGCCGTGGCGGCATCAAGCTGGCTCATGCCCTGGATGAGTTCAAGCTCAATGTCGCTTCCCTGACGGCTATGGATGTCGGCGCCTCTACCGGCGGCTTCACCGACTGCCTCTTGCAGCATGGTGCCAGGCGTGTCTACGCCATAGACGTCGGCTACGGTCAGCTCGACTATAAGTTGAGGCAGGACCCCAGAGTAGTTGTCATGGAAAGGATAAATGCCCACTATCCCTTCTCCCTGCCGGGAAAGGTGAACATAGCCACCATAGACTTGTCCTTCATCTCCGTGACCAAGGTAATGCCCAACGTTATAGAACACCTTATGGAACCTGGTTACATAATCGTGCTATTCAAGCCGCAGTTCGAGGCAAAAAGAAAAGAGGTGCCTAAAGGCGGCGTAATCAAAGACCCACAGGTTCACGCCCGGGTTCTCGGTCGCTTCATCGTCTGGGCAACCGGGCATGACTTAAGACTGCGCGGGCTGGTTGCCTCGCCTATACTTGGTGCCGAGGGCAATAAGGAGTTTATCGTATTTCTGACGCCCAGGCAAATTGAATGAAAAGAGATTTCACACTAACGATTGACAACCTTCGGCTTCCCGGCGAGGTCTATCTTCCAGAGACCTCTAAGAGACCTTGCCCGGCACTGTGCCTGTGCCACGGCATCCCTTCCGGACAGCCCGGCTCAAGCGGTGACAAAGGCTATCCGGGACTGGCTGAAAGGTTCTGTGCCGCCGGCTTTGTCACCCTGATTTTCAATTTCCGCGGCGCCGGCCAAGCTCAGGGCAACCTTGACATGATGGGCTGGACACGGGATTTAAAGGCTGCCATCGACTACCTCATCAGTCTGTATGAAGTCGATAAATCGCGCCTCTGTCTTCTCGGCTCCAGCGCCGGTGCTGCCGTTAGCGTCTATGTCGCCGCCAATGACCCCAGGGTGTCTTCTCTGGTAACCTTCGCCTGCCCGGCTGAATTCGGTTTTCTGACCGACAAGCAGCGCGCCAAAGCTACCATAGACCACTTCCGCAGCATCGGCGTGATAAGAGATAAGGACTTTCCACCTTCGGCAGACGAATGGCTTGACAGCTTCAACACGGTCTCACCGCTTCACTGGATAGGCAGAATCTCTACCCGTCCCCTCCTCTTGATTCACGGCGATAAAGACGACCTGGTGCCCGTAGAACACGCCCACAGGCTCTACAAGCATGCCGGGGAGCCTAAGGAACTGGTCATAATCCCAGACGCGGGACACAGGCTGCGTCTGGAAGAAAAAGCCATAACTACAGCCCTGGACTGGCTGAAGGCAAAATCCACCATGCATACCCCTTGAAATAGACATTCACGATGATAGAGGCACGGACTATTGACAAGGTACCAGAATATGACTATATTTTGCACAGCATATACGAAACAATTTTGCATAATAATCGTTAATTAAATCAGCGGGAGGAGGTAAAGATGTACTGTAGGAACTGCGGCAAAGAGGTGGCACAAAAAGCCGTTTTATGCGTCTCGTGTGGCTGTGCACCATCCGGTGGCAGAAATTTCTGTCAGAACTGTGGTAAGCCAACTGACCCTGCTGCAGAAATATGCGTCAAGTGTGGCGTCCCGCTGGCTGGAGAGGGAGCAAAGTCCAAAATAGTTGCCGGAATACTGGGCATAGTCGTCGGTGGATTCGGAGTCCATCGCTTTTATCTCGGCTATATTGGCATAGGTATTGCCCAGATTTTTGTGACACTTATCACATTCGGGGCTGGTGCACTATGGGGATTCATTGAAGGGATCTTGATTTTAGTCGGCACATCCATAACAAAGGATGCTAAAGGCAGACCTCTAAAAGAAGGATAAAAAGCAAAAGTAGGTACAGGTCTTTAGACCTGCCCCTAAAAAATCCGCCCAAACCTCGCCGTGCGACCCTAAAGGATCGCAGCTACATCTCATGAAAACATTCAAATTGACCTCTACATAGCAAAAAGCTTATAATAACTATACAAGCTTAGCTATGCATGAAAGCTGCGGTATTTTCGGTATCTATGCCCCCGGAGTAGATGTAGCCCGAATTACCTTTTTTGGGCTTTACGCCCTCCAGCATCGTGGACAGGAAAGCGCCGGCATCGCCACCTCCGACGGAAAGAAAATCTACCTACACACCTCAATGGGACTGGTTTCCCAGGTGTTTACCGAGGACGAACTGGCCCAACTCCCGGGTCACATCGGTATCGGGCACACCAGGTATTCCACCACCGGCTCAAGCCGCCCAAGCAATGCCCAACCCATACTGGTGGAAGCAAATTCCACAACCATC
The DNA here is from genome assembly GCA_963754385.1 of uncultured Chloroflexia bacterium. Lineage (GTDB taxonomy): Bacteria > Chloroflexota > Dehalococcoidia > GIF9 > UBA5629 > 9FT-COMBO-48-23. The sequence continues at coordinate 2,601 of CAVWGE010000005.1, forward strand.
GCCTTAGGACACAACGGCAACATAGTCAATTCCAAATTCCTCCGCGACGAGCTTTGCCATTTGGGATACGAATTTTCCACCACTACCGACTCCGAGATTATCGCCAATCTCATCATATCCTCCACAGAAAGAACTCTGGTAGACAAGATAAAGTACGCCATGCGCCGCCTGCAGGGAGCCTATTCTCTGGTAATATTGACCAAGGACAAGCTGATTGGAGTTCGCGACCCCATGGGAGTACGACCGCTTTGTCTTGGCACCATCGACGGTGGCTGGGTAATCGCCTCAGAAAGCTGTGCCTTTGGCCATATCGGCGCTCAGTTCATCAGGGAAATCGAACCGGGCGAAATAGTGGTTATAAACAAAAATGGGGTTAGAAGTTTTACGGAAAACGGCCCCCGAAAAGCTCTATGCATCTTCGAATATATCTACTTCGCCCGCCCCGACAGCATTATACAGGGCAAGCTGCTTTACCCGGCACGACAAGCCATGGGCAAAATACTGGCTCGGGAATACCCTGTCGATGCTGATCTGGTGATGGGTGTACCCGATTCCGCCACCGCTGCCGGCATCGGTTATGCCGCAGCCTCAGGCATCCCGTACTGCGAGGGTCTAATCAAGAACCGCTATGTAGGACGCACTTTCATCGAGCCCGACCAGAGACTACGAGACCTCGGTGTTAAGCTGAAGTTCAACCCGCTGTCCGAAACAATCGCGGGGAAAAGATTAGTGGTCGTCGACGACAGCATAGTCCGCGGCACCACCACTCCTAAAGTAGTCGCCATGCTCAGGCGAGCCGGCGCCAGAGAGGTACACCTGCGCATCTGTGCACCACCTATCCGCCACCCCTGCTTCTTCGGCGTAGATATGGCAACCAGATGGGAGCTTATCGCCGCCCAAAAGACCGTACCGGAGATCAGAGACGCCATCGGAGCTGATTCCCTCGGCTACATAAGCATCGAAGGTCTGATTGAAGCTATAGGCCTGCCCAAAGATATCTTCTGCCTGGCTTGCTTCACCGGAGAATACCCCATACCGGTGCAGCTGGAGATGGACAAACTGGCTCTAGAAGCCATACCTTCAGGGAGTTTGAGTGAACTCGGCGGATCGTGAGACCTACGCCCGTGCCGGCGTCGATGTCAAGGCTGCCGATAAAGCCAAAGAGCTGATTAAGCGACTTGCCCGGTCTACCTCCGGACCTGAAGTCTTAACCGATATCGGCTTATTCAGCGGCATGTTCCAACTAAAGGGCTATACCGAGCCGGTACTGGTATCAAGTGTTGACGGCGTAGGCACCAAGCTCAAAATCGCCTCGTTTTTACATAAGCACGACAGCGTCGGCGTCGACTTAGTCAATCACTGTGTCAACGACATTCTCACCTGCGGCGCTTCTCCACTTTTCTTCCTCGACTATATCGCGATGGGCAAACTACTGCCGGAAAAGGTGGAGAGCATCGTCAGCGGCATAGCCCAGGCCTGTAAAAACGTTGGCTGCGCCCTAATCGGCGGCGAAACTGCTGAAATGCCGGGAATATACCACGGCGACGATTATGACCTCGTTGGCTTCATCATCGGGGCAGTAGAAAAGACAAACATACTCAGCGGCAATTCCATCGCTTCTGACGATATTATCCTCGGCCTGCCTTCCAGTGGACTACATACCAACGGCTACTCGCTGGTGCGTAAGGTTTTCGACATAGACCGAGACCCATCTTCGCTACAAATCTCCTACCCTGAACTGAAGCGGACTCTGGGCGAGGTGCTTCTCGAGCCGCACCGCTGCTACTACTCGGAACTGAAGCCGGTTTTGTCGATGGTTAAAGGGCTGGCCCATATCACCGGCGGTGGATTCGAAGGTAATATCCCTAGAATACTCCCCCAGGGCCTGGCTGTGCAGCTCAACAAAGATGCCTGGCAGGTTCCACCCATCTTCAAGCTCATTCAAGAAAGGGGCAAAATCAAAGAAGCCGAGATGCATCAAGTATTCAACATGGGTATAGGTATGGTCATTTTCTGCTCCCCGCAACAGGTAGCCGAACTTACCGCCGCCTTGCCTGAAACCCAAGAAATTGGTAAAGTTATCAAATCCACGGATGGCAAAAAATTAATTATCTCCTAAGGAGGCTAACTTGCGCGCTATTGTCAGTGTTTCCGACAAATCAGGACTGGTCGATTTTGTCCGCAAACTAAAAGACCTAGATGTCGAAATATTCAGCACCGGTGGCACTAAAAAAGCCATTGAGGCTGAGGGCATAAAAGTTCACAGCATCTCGGAGCTCACCGGTTTCCCTGAGATTCTAAACGGCCGGGTGAAAACCCTTCACCCTGTAGTCCACGGCGGTATACTCGCTAGGCGTGACCTTCCTCAGCACATGGACGAGCTGGCAAAGAATAAGATTCAAACCATAGATATGATTGTGGTCAATCTCTACCCCTTTATACAGACAGTAACCAAGGCCAATGTTTCCCTTGAAGAGGCTCTTGAGAATATAGACATCGGCGGACCGACGATGATTCGTGCCGCCGCCAAAAACTTCCCATCTGTCCTGGTAATCGTTGACCCTGAAGACTATGACGTTATCATCGAAAAGCTGAAAAAAGGCAAGGTGGACCAGCAAGAGCGAAAAAGGCTGGCTCAAAAAGCCTTCCAGCACGTCGCCATGTATGACACCGCCATTGCCCAGTATCTCAGAGGCGAGGAGACCTTCCCGCAGAATATGACCATAGCCATGAAGAAGCTCTACGACCTGCGCTACGGAGAAAATCCTCACCAGAAAGCTGCCATCTATGCCGAGCAATCGATAAGGCAGAAGCCTGCGGGCATGACGTCGGTCAAGCTGCTCCACGGTCCTGAGCTCTCCTTCAATAATTTCCTCGACCTCGAAGCTGCCTGGAGCACAGCCTGCGACTTCACTGACCCTACCGTAGCCATCATCAAGCATAACAACGCCTGCGGGCTTTGCAGCAATAATGACCTGATTGAAGCCTATAAGAGAGCTCTTGCCGGTGACCCGGTATCCGCCTTCGGGGGCATTGTCGCCTGCAATTGCCCCATCGACCTGGCTCTGGCTACTGAAATCGATAAGACTCACTACGACTGCATCATAGCCCCAGGTTACAGCGATGAAGTCCTTGACATCTTCAAGCGCAAGAAGAACCTGCGTCTACTCTCATTGCCCGTACTGCATCAGCACGGCAAGACCGGAAACATCGACATTCGTCCCATCAGCGGCGGTTTCATGGTGCAAGAGCAGGACTACTACACCGAGGAAGAGTTTAAGCCCAAGACCGTATCCAAGCGCGAGCCAACCAAGTCCGAGATGCGCGATATGGTTTTCGCCTGGAAAGCTGTGAAACACATAAAGTCGAACGGCATCGTCCTGGCTAAAGACAATACGCTGCTCGGCATGGGCACAGGCCAGCCCAACAGGGTAGTCAGCGTGGAGCTGTCCTTAAAGAGAGCCGGTGATGCCGCCAAAGGCAGCGTGCTCGCCTCCGATGCCATGATTCCCTTCCCTGATACCGTTGAGGTGGCAGCACAGGGCGGAGCCACCGCCGTAATACAAACCGGCGGCTCGATAAGAGATAAAGAGGTAATCGCCACAGCCGATAAATACAATATGGCTATGGTGCTCACCGGCATACGCCACTTTAGACACTAAGATGACGAACACAAATGTAGGGGCAGGGCTTTAGCCCTGCCCACAGAGAACAAAGTGAAATGTTGATAATCAATAAAGACAGCGTTACTGCTACCAGGCAGCAAATAGCTGACCCGAAGAAGATAAAACAGGCTATTAAAGATGTGAAAAAAATGCTGGAGATAAAGGAAACCCTCCTGTGGCGGTCTGAGGGGATGGCATCTTGCTGCGGTTCTCTGAGCAATGTATCGGCACAACTCACCCGTGAAGTCAACATTCTGGAAAATACCCTGGCGGCACTGGAGAACGGCAATGCAGCTCAAGCAGCTGATTTATTACAGGAGTACATCCAGGTACTAGAGGCGAGCTGTGAACCCAGCCAACCGAACTATTGTTGACCTCGATATTTTCTTTCTCCCGCCAGCATCATCTCCAGCGACCCATTCCAGGTAGCACGAGAGCTTAAAGAGGCTTTAATATAACCCACGCAATAGCAAATACCAAATACTAAGCACTGAATCCTAAACACTACCTTCTATCTATTATGTTATAATACGGAACGCATATCTGGTGCCCGTACACAACCGGAACTATCGTCTAACTTTGAATTTACCGGTACAATAAAGCCTGCCAAAAAGCCTAAATCCCAAAGGAGTGAACTGGCATGGTTACAGAAGAGAAAAAGAAGGTAATAAACCGGCTGAAAACAATGTATCCGCTTCGAGCTAAGGTAAACGAGACATATCTAAAGAGCATCGAAGCCATAAACGCAGGCAAGCCTGCCGTCTGGGCTATGCTCAACTTCTACTACGGTGACCCCATACTAAAAGCTATGGACGTGGAAGCGGTCTATCCGGAAAATTATGGTGCCGTCGCCGCAGCTATGGGCGTTGCCCAGCAATATCTGGAACAGGCGTATGCCGACGGCTTTCCTACGCATCTCTGCGGCTACAGCCTGGCTGGTCTCGGTTATACGTCGAGGATGATGAGAGAATTCAAAGGCGAGGTACCACCAGAGTCACCCTTCGGAGGCATGCCAAAGCCATTATTCCTGCTGTCCTCATCTGCTATCTGCGATGCCAGGTACAAATGGTTCCAGGCATTAGGCCGTTACATGGATGTCCCGGTATGGACACTGGAATCACCCAGCCCCGGAGTAAAGGAGCTTTTCATCGAGGGCGCTCTCGAAGCCATGGTTGACATGGAAGTTAAGCACCTCAAGGATTTCGTAGCCTTCGTCGAAGGCATGTTGGGCAAAAAAATGGACTGGGTCAAGCTGGATGAAACGGTTGACCTCATGATAGAGATAAATCGCGTATGGTATCAGGTGAATGAGTTGCGCAAGGCTAAACCGTGCCCCATGAACAGCCGGGACTTCTGGAGCGCCATGGCGGCAGCCTTATTCCTGGCCGGCGACCTCAAGGATTCCCTGCAGCTCTACCAAAATATGTATCAAGAGGTCGAAGACAGGGTGAACAACCACATAGGAGCTATACCTGAGGAGAAATACCGGCTGTTATTCGCCGAGCTTCCGCCCTGGCACAGCTTAGGCTTTTTTGACAAACTGGCTGAGAGAGGGTGGAACTTCGTCATCGAGAGCTTCGGCTATCATCCGCCTATACCTCTTGACCTGAGTGGCGTCAGTGACCCGCTGGAACGAATCGCCAGATTTAACCTCCAGTTTTTTGCCGGCTATGCTGAAGACGCCCGGCAACAGAACGTGCCCAGCGGCTCCTTCGCCTACCCCTATATAAAATTCGCCAGAGAATGGAAATGCGATGGGGCTATGCTTCACCCACTTATCAGCTGCCGCAGCGCCTCGACACACCTGCCTTACGTGGCGAATATGCTCATGGAAAACCTGAAGGTGCCTTCTCTAACTATCGAAGGGGACATAGTAGACCTCAGATTGTTCAACCCGGAAGATGCCCTGGCCAAGGCAGAGCCTTTTGAGGAGACAATGGAGCACTACAAACGAATGAGGAAACAGGAAGGCTTCGACTGGTAAGAAGGCAAATAATTTCAATTTAATTAGGTGTCAGCAATGTCAGACAAAGGGCTGAGCAAAGTCCAGGGTATTTACTTAAACCGGTCGCAGAGAGCTAAGGAACTCAAGGCTGCAGGCAAAAAGATAATAGGCTATCCCTGCGTCTATGTCCCTCTGGAAATACTAACCGCCCTCGACCTGGTACCATACCGGACATACGGCGACATCAAGGAGCCGGTTACCGAGACAGATAGAGCTTTGCCCACCTCGTTCTGCTCCATCATGCGCACCTGCCTCGATTGTGCCTTGAAAGGGAAAGACGACTTCCTTGACGGGATGGTCACCGTCCACTCATGTGACCCTCAGGAGAAGACTGCCCGCGTCTGGGAATCTTATGCTGACTATCCTTACTTCCACTACATCGATCTGCCAAGCACTGTTCGACCCGAAGCCATTGAGTACTTCAAGTCACAACTGAACGACTTCAGAAAAACGCTGGAATCCTTTACCGGGCAGAAACTGACCGCAGATAAGCTCAAGTCAGCCATCGAGGCTCATAATCAACAGCACGCCCTGGTACAGCAATTATACGAGCTAACCAAGCCAGTCCCACCGCTTATCTCGGGGACAGAGCTCGTTCAGGTAGTAAAAGCGCTCATGAGCCTGCCTGTAGCCGAAGGAAACGAGCTGCTAAACCAGGTTATAGACGAGATTAAGAGCCGTGCCGACGGCCCCAAAAAGAAACCGGCACGTCTCCTTATCTGGAGCAGCACACTGGATGATACCGGTATCATGCAGTTGTTCGAGGCTAAGGCGAATGTGGTCATAGATGAGACCTGCGGCGGCATCAGGGCTTACAGAGGCAGTGTAAAACTGACTGCCGACCCGTTGGCCGGGCTGGCCGATTACTACATGAAGGAGATTACCTGCGCCCGCACCTTCAGGCAGGCTACCATCGGCGAGACCAAGAAAGACTATGCCAAAGACATCCAAAGCCGTTTCGGCTACCTCAAAGGCATCGTCAAAGAATGGAAAGTCAACGGCGCCATATTGCTGCTCGTCAGATATTGTGACCCTTTTGCCTTTGAAATGCCGTCGCTCAAAGATTACCTCGACAGCATCGGCATTCCCAGCACCTATATAGAATATGATTACACCATAGGAGCTCTAGCCCCCTTAAAAACCAGAGCTGAGGCCTTCATTGAGACAATCAGCTAGCAACACCGCACCCGGAGCTAATTTGTACTTCGCCGGCATAGACATAGGTTCCACCATGACCAAGGTCGTGCTTATGGATACGACCGACAGGATATTGTCCACTATCAAAGGACCAACTGGCCCTGAGCATCGTCAGCTAGCCAATGAGGTGATGAGAATGGCACTGGAGCAAGCCAATTTGCAGCTTGATGCCATCTCTTACATCATAGCCACAGGCTACGGACGGGTGAACGTCCCTTTTGCTGACGACCAGATAACAGAGCTTTCCTGCCATGCCAGAGGCGTATCCAGCTTATTTCCCAACGTCAGGACTGCCATCGATATCGGCGGCCAGGATGCCAAGTGTATGAAGATAGAGAAAGGCAAGCTAGTCGACTTCGTCATGAACGATAAATGCGCTGCCGGAACCGGCCGGTTCCTGGAAGTCACCGCTGCCACCTTGGGTATCAGGCTGGAAGACATGGGCGACATCTCATTGAAAGCCACCAAAAAAATCCAGGTCAGCAACTTATGCACCATCTTTGCTCAACAGGAGGTGGTGGCCTTGCTATCTCGTGGAGAAAAGTTGGAGGATATCGTAGCCGGACTCCACGATGCCCTGGCCAGCCGGGTGGCGGCAATGATGCGCAGGCTGAAGGTAGAGCCTGATGTAGTGCTTACCGGCGGCGTAGCCAAGAATATCGGCATGGTTAAGGCGATGAAGGAAAACCTGGGCTGTGAACTCCTCGTCCCCGAAGAGCCGCTGCTCACCGGGGCAATTGGGGCTGCCATACTGGCAAAGGAAATCTATATAAAAGCAAGTGCAGAAGGCGAGACCATATCGACAAAGCCACGCCGCCTGAAGAAGGCAACCTTTTTCAGCTAAGGAAATAATCCAAAATGACCTGGTTTATGGGCATAGACATCGGCTCGGTATACAGCAAGGGGGTCATAATCGTAGATTCCGAGCTTGCCGCTTACCACGTGATTCCTTCCGGAGCCAATTACCAGACAGCAGCCGAGACGATAAAGCAGGAACTGCTGAGACAACTTAATCTGAGCCAGAACGATATAGCCGATACTGTAGCCACCGGCACTGGCGCCACCAATGTCCCTTTCGCCAGCCGGCAAGTCAGCGACATAGTCTGCACTGCCAGAGGTATAAACAACGTCTTCCCCCAAGCTAGAACAGCTATCGAGGTGGCTGGACAGTCTACCAAGGCAATACGGATAAATGAACAGGGTATGGTGACCAATTTTACCATTAGCGAAAAATGCGCTGCCGGAAGTGGCCGCTTTATTGAAGTCATTGCCAACGTGCTGCGCATAAATTTGAAGGATTTCGGCCCACTCTCGCTCAAGTCCAAGCAACCAGTCACCTTCGGCACCGGCTGTGCAGTTTTCGGCGAATCTGAGGCCGTCACCAGAGTCGCTGAAGGCATCCCTAAAGAGGACATCGCCGCCGGGGTCAATAAAGCCCTAGCCAGCAAGATTTCCTCACTGGTTAAAAAGATTAAACTGGAAGAACCGTGCGCCATCTGCGGCGGTGGTGCTCTCAACACCGGCCTCATCAAGACTGTAGAACAGGAGATGAATATAAAACTCCTGGTTCCTACCCAACCACAAATCGTGACTGCCCTAGGCGCCGCCATAACCGCTAGAACCTCAAAGCCAAACATGTAACCTTGCCCCTTCAGGGTCGCTTATTACTAACCGACATGTAGACTCAACCCTTTAGGGTCGAGTTCAGCGAGGCTAAAGCCTCGCTGCTACATTGGTGAATAAAGAGGAAGCTCTGCCTTTTGGAAAAGGCCAATGACAATAAAGTGCAGCCGCCATGACATCGACGCAATGTGCTAAAATAATCGTGAACTAAGTAGACAGAGGTAAAGATGAGATTAAATTCATGGGTTTGGCTTACTATTCTGGTACTGGGCTTATTTACAATAGGTTCTGCGGTCGCGCCATGCCATGCTATAGTCTTGGATTCCCCTACAGAGAAATCCGCTCCTATCATTACAAATGCCACTTTAGCTGATAAAGAGACTGCGCCAAGCAAAGCTGCTTTCCAACCATCGTACCTTTCGATGTCGCTCACAACCGATAAATCCGTATACTTGACCGGTGAGACTATTAACATTACCGTCAGCACAAACGCCGTCAACACGCATGTTCGTTTGCAGGCTCAGCTTCCGGGCGGCAGCCAGGCAACAGTCGGTAACTTCACCACCAACGGAACGTATACGCTATCATGGATGGCACCCTCAACCCCAGGATATATAAGATTTGCCTGCTACGGCGAAGCTACTACGGAGATATGGGACTATTGTAACAGGTACGTATGCCCCGACCTAGACGGCGCAGACTGTTATTGGGAGACCTACCCTTGTCTCCGGTCGATTCAAGTAACGGGCAATGCTTCCTCTGACATTCGCGTTTTCAGCCGGATGACATCTATATCCGGCCACATTATAGATACCAATCAGCAGCCCGTGCCGGGGGCTACCTTGTATCTTTCAAGCACAGCACAGAGCACAACATCAAACAACGACGGATATTATGAATTCAGCTCTTACGAACTTAGTAACAATTTCGCTTTGCTCAATCAGATACCTACTGTCACAGAAACTGTGTCCGTCGAGGCAATCGCCTGTGAACCACAGCCGGGTATAACTGTGCAGGTTCAGGCTGAGCACGGTGCTACTAATGTTAACTTCACCTTGAGGCGTTCCTTCTATCCACCCGACATCGACTTATCGGAGTTCACCTTTGACACTTTTTCCGGCTGGACAGAAGCCGAAGAATACTCCACGTGGCAGAATATCATGGGGATTACCATTGGCGGGTCCGTAGAGCCGGGAAGGTTGCTATATGGAACAAAGGAGATATCGCCACAGTTGTTCACTATCGGCAATAAGAAACTGTATCTCATAGCCAATCCGGAGTTCGGCAGCTACTTCCTGGAACTCCATGGCGCTCAAAATACCGGATATGCAGTTGCCGCTGCCTCAACCCTGAACAACACCTACCTCGAGCCAGTGACTGTAAGCGGGAGTATCGAAGGCCAGAATAGCCAGCGGCTCAGACTCACGCTCGAGCCGGGGGGGATAGAGCTAAAGGTCATTAAGCCGCTTCCTCTACTTCTAATAATTATTCCGATTGTTATCGTCCTTCTCGGCGGCCTCGCAGCTGCCTACTTCCTCACCCGCGGAAAAGTCCGTATTCGAGGCAAAAAATCTGCTGCCCGCAAGTCACAAAAGACGAAGGTGGCAGCCAGGACAAAGACAAAAGAGAAATCTACAGTGAAAAAGACCAAAAAGAAGTAAGGAAAAGACGGAGAAAAGGATAGGGCCAAAGGAAAGGAGAAACAGATGAAAACAAATAGACTAACATTATATATCTTGCTACCCGTAACTGTTCTGGTTTTGCTTGGAGCTTTCCTGGCTGGCTCCGCCTGCGCACCGCCGGGAACAATACCTCGATCATGTGAGCAATGGTATGAAAAAGGGAAACTAGACGGTTACAACACTGGATACGACGAAGGTTACGGCAGGGGCAAAGATGCTGGCTACAACGAGGGCTATACTAAAGGTCTGCACGAAGGCATGGCGCTATGTCCACAATGTCCGACATGCCCGACATGCCCGACATGCCCCAAATATCCTGAATATTCGTACCCATATTACTTTCCCTACTTGTTCTGGGATCAGTCTTGGTGCCCGACGTGCGAACCATGACCATAGTGCCCGCGTGACAGAGGCTCATGTGACAGATATTGTTACTGCATAAAGAGATGCTGCAATACATGTTCCGACTGTTCACAGTGCCTAACTGATGCTCGGCTTAAAAACCAAGCAAGGTGCCTTGCATTTGACATTTCCACATGCCTTGGCGTTTTGTTGAAAAAAGGAATAAAATCAGAATATCGGTTGGGTCTGGGCTTCAACATGGCCAGCTCTTAAAGCCAACCCAAAAGGAGGAGAGAAATGTTAGAGGTATTTTTGACCGATGAGCAGAAGAAGCTCAAGCGCGAGGTGCAGGATTTCGTCAAGAGCATACCACGGCAGCTTATTCTCGACATGGATGCTGATAAGGTCAAGTTTCCTTATGAATTTGTCAGGGAAGCAGGAAAGAGAAATCTTCTAGGTATAAGATTCCCGAAAAAGTACGGTGGCAGAGAGCTTAAATGGGTGGATGAAATCCTCTACATAGGAGAGATTAATAAGCTGGGCATACCCTTTGCCTGTCTCTGTTCAATGGTCTCTATCGTCGGCGAAGCGTTGAATTTGTTCGGCACCGAAGCCCAGAAGCAGAAATACCTTAAACCATTGATAGCAGGCACACAATGGGCTGGCGAAGCGCTCACCGAGCCAAGAGGAGGTTCCGACTTCTTCGGCGCCACCACCGTGGCTCGAAAGAAAGGCAACAACTATTATCTCACCGGGCAGAAGCGCTTTGTTGTCGGCTCCGAAGGCGCCGATTTCTTCCTGGTATTCGCCGTCACCAACCCCGGAGCTGGCCGCAATTCAATAAGCGCCTTCATCGTCGAAAGAGACATGGGCGTGGAGGTTAGACATGTCTACGGCTTGATGGGCAGCCGAGGTACAGGCACAGGAAGGTTAGTCTTCCGCGATGTGCCGGTACCGGAGGAAAATTTACTCGGGAAAGAAAATGAGGGGGCAAAGATATTCTACAAATTGATGGTACCGGAAAGGCTTCTTTCCGGCGGCGTGGGCGGCTCCCGAGCTATCCTGGAAATAGCCGCCAGATATGCTAACAAGAGGAAAGCTTTCGGCCAGACCATAAGAAACTTCGAAGGAGTCAGCTTCAAGATAGCCGATTGCGTAACCAAACTCGATGCCGTCAGCGCCCTGTCCTACGCTGTAGCCAGAACAATAGATGACGGCATAGGTACACCAGGTTATCAAAGGAGACTGGTATCCGAAGTCAAGAAACTGGCCACCCAAACGCATTGGGAGATAGTAAACGACGCCATGCAGATTCTCGGCGGCATCGGATACACCAACGTCTTCCCTGTGGAGCGAGCGATGAGAGAAGCCAGGCTGGCCATGATATGGACCGGGACCAGCGAGATAATGAATTTAATCATTCAGCATGAATATTACAAGGAAATCCTGGCTAAGGGGGTCGAAGGAAGAGACATCGAAGCCGATGTTGGGCTTACCGAAGAACAGCTGGTGGAGGAAAAGATTTACGAGTCTGAACCCGTGCCCACCACACCGTGATGCCCAGCGAAATCCCAAATACTAAACAATAATAAAGTCCAAACTCCCAAATATGTAGCAAATATGCGCACATCCTTTACATCTGTCATCTTGAGCGAAGCGAAGAATCTAGATTCTTCGCTCGCTCCGCTTCTCAGAATGGCATCAATTTTTAGCTATTTTGGTTATATATTTTTAGGTTTTGAGCTTGTTTAGGGTTTAGAGATTAGAATTTAGGATTTCTAAAAACATCCGTGTGCGCGGCTATGCTTGTTCTCCCACGTCCCGTTTAGACGTCCTCAGCTTCCACAAATAGCGCACAGCGAAGCTCACTGCATACAGTATAGTCAGACCGATTAATGAGTACAAGATCATCTGGAGCGGTTTCAACACCACGTTAGCACCCACAACCGCACCTAGGAAAATATACATACCGTCCCAAACCAGGCTGGAAAGCACAATCCCCACCAAAAGCACCCTTAATTGCTTCTTGACCCCTAAGGTTAGTGTTATTGGAATCCGAAGCCCAAATAATCGGCCTAAAGCTATAGAAAACGGCGATAAAAAGTTCACTCTACGAAGAAAGCTGAATGGTATAGAATTGTTCTCGGATAACTTGCCCGATAAGCTAGCTTTAAAATGCTTGTGGTAAAGTCTTATTAAAGGCATACTGCCAAACCGACCAAGATGGTAGAGCATTGTCGCTCCTATTTGTCTGCCAACCTGCGCTACAAGCCACAAGAGCACCAGATCAAAAAGGGGAAGCACGCCAGTGCCGAAGTTGTATCCAGATACAAGCCACACTGTCTCAAGCAGGTATGGAACAGATGCACCAAACTCGCCGATCAAACAGATGAGAAACAGAAAAACTACTAGTGTAAGATTAAAGGTACCAGCTAAATTGAAGACCTGTTGAAAAATAACTTCCAGGTTCATCCAAATGCCTAATCATTATATGCCGGCACATCAAGAAGCTCAGGGACTGTTTCGAACCTGTATCCTTCGGCTTGCAATTTCTCGATAATCAACGGTAACGCCTCCACAGTGAGACTCTTGTCAGCTTTGCTGCAATCATGCAATGTCCCGTAGCCATCGTGTAAAAGTATTATTTCGCCGGGATGAGTTTCCCGGACAATGTTCTGAGCTAGCGACGATGGCGTTGCCCCGTTCAGCTCAGCAGCTGAAACGCTCCATGTTACCTCAATCAAACCCTGTTTTTTAACTTCTTCAAGCTCCCATGGGCTCTTTTTGCCATGTGGCGGCCGGTAAAGGTGGGGCCTGACACCAACAGTATTGAATATGGCCTCTTCCGCAATTGCCAAGTCTTTTGCACCATACTCAGTAAGGGCATGGTTAGCATTGTGAGAATACGAATGATTCCCTAGCACATGTCCTTCAGCTATCATGCGCTTGGCTGTTTCTGGGTAAAGCTCTACGTTTTTACCGACCACAAAAAAGGTACCCTTGATATTATAGCTGTCAAGTATATCAAGTATTTCTGAGGTATATGGCTCATTAGGACCATCATCGAAGGTCAGGGCAACAACTTTATCATGTTCGGTTGCCTTGTAATAGACCTTTCCGAAAACAGGTGACGTTGGTATTACATACCCGTATGTAATCAGGATGATAACCATAGCCACCGGGGATAATCTCACCGCAACTCGCCTTAGAGTTGTCTTGTTGGCAAATCTTTCAAAGCTGTTCACATAGCACTTACACATGTAGGTACCCCAATGGCTTATATGAACCAGAGCTTCCATAATACAAAGGATGAGAGGTTTTCTCACGCTCCGCGAAGAAGTTAAGATGCACAAATTCCTGTCATAGGAAACCTTTCCCGTTTTACTCAATCGGCTAGAAATACCATATTGGTCGGACGAATAGGATGTAACTTCGTAGCCGTCCACGTTTAAGAATGCCCTTCTGCGGAAGGCAAAAGTTGCCCCCGAGACAAGGAATGGCCTGCCAAAAAGTGCCGCGGCCAACCTATTGGCACAGTCTCTCAAGAAATACTCGAACTTTGCCCAGGACGGAGGATCCCTATACACGAACCTGCCAGCAACAGCTACCGTATCCGGGTGTGAATAAAAGTGGTTTGCTATCTTTGCTAGCCAATCCCGTGGGTAAACCGTATCGGCATCTGCCTGGGCAATTATGTCGCCACAGGCGGCGTCAGCGCCAACCTGCCTGACATAAGACACACACTTCCTCTCAGAGCAAGGTATAACCTTGGCCCCAAAGTTTCGGGCAATATTGGCTGTGTTGTCGGTGCTGCCATTATCAACTACAATGATTTCGTATTCGCCTTCATAATCCTGATTTATTAAGGATTCAAGGCAGTCAGACAAGAATTTTTCTTCATTTAAGGCCGGAATAATAACACTTATCATAGCTGTCAGCTGTAAATTGGCTTTTATGTTGTCAGGAGATTTTATTCGTCATCAAGCAGGTTGTCAAGTTAAAAGGGCAATATGCCACTTTGTAACTCTTGAGATGATAATCCTGCTATGGCATTATATGCGTAATTGCGAATTTAAGAATATAACTTGAGTGAGTTTACTGATGCGGGAACTAGTTAAGGCCTTCAATGCCCTTTCCGACGAGACCAGGCTGAGGATTTTGGATTTCCCCAAGTAACACAGCTTTAGCTTCGTCGCAACTTAACGCTGATGAGAGGCCTAGAAGCTACTTGACAAGCTCAGCATAAATATATTAGTATATTATCAGATACTTATATGTATATGAATCTTTTGAAGCTGTTAGAGGACAATACGGAGGAGCAAGCATCACTGTTCAATGCGCTTGCCAACCCTACTCGACTCAAGATTGTGAAGTTGCTCTGTCAGCAGCAGATACCGGATGCCCTATGTGTAAACGCTCTAGCCAGCCTTCTAGGGGTCAGCCAGTCTGCTGTTTCCCAGCATCTGCGCCTGCTTAAAGCTATCGGACTGGTAAAAGGGGAGAGGCGCGGCTATCACGTCCATTATTCTATTGACCATGACAGGATGCAGCGGTACCGTGAATTGGTTCTTTCGGCATTGGATATGGGTAAACCGATTCAAGAAGAATTATGCCAAAGCCATTCTCCAGAGTAGATGATATAGGCGAAATAAAAATGAGCGATGACCCCGCAATACTGGTAAACAACCTGACCAAATTCTACGGGCAGCTTTTAGCTTTAGACCACATCAGTTTTGAGGTAAAGAGCGGTGAATGCTTCGGCTTTCTGGGGCCGAATGGCGCCGGCAAGACAACCACTGTCAGGATTTTGACCGGCGTCATGAGAGCAGATGAGGGGAAGGCTTCAATCTCGGGATACGAGGCCGGAAGCCTGAAGGCCAAGCAACTGGCCGGCGTTG
This sequence comes from uncultured Chloroflexia bacterium, assembly GCA_963754385.1. Classification (GTDB taxonomy): domain Bacteria; phylum Chloroflexota; class Dehalococcoidia; order GIF9; family UBA5629; genus 9FT-COMBO-48-23. Next base: position 18,013 of record CAVWGE010000005.1, read on the forward strand.
TTCCGGAAATGGCAAATGCCTATGCTGACCTATCAGCCTGGAATAACCTTATGCTGATGTCGGAACTCTATGGCGTTCCCACCAGCGAGGCAAGAGGAAGAACCGCTGACTTGCTGGGCAAGGTCGGCCTTCTGCCCAGGAAAGATGAACTGGTAAAAGCGTATTCCAAGGGCATGAAGCAACGCCTTATTCTATGCATGGCGCTTATTAGCAACCCTGAAGTGCTATTCCTGGATGAACCGACTTCTGGCCTGGACGTCCAGAGCGCGCGTCTCATCAAAGACCTCCTGCAGAGCCTCAATAGCCAGCGGAAAACCATATTTCTTACTACCCATGACATGGACGAGGCCAACCAGCTCTGCAACCGTGTAGCCATTATCAATAAGGGAAAGATAGTTGCCATTGATGCCCCGGAGAAGCTCCGGATAGCTATGAGCGGCATGCATTCAGTTGAAGTTAGTTTTAGTGATTCCATAAGCCCCGAAATCCTGGCAAATATCGCAGGTGTGAAGTCTGTTAATAAGCTCGGAGATAAGTACCGACTCTATACCGACAACCCCGGAGAGCTGGCAGTTTCGCTGGTCAAGCACTCGGATGCCGTTGGTCTAAAGATAATATCTCTCAACATACTGGCACCTTCGCTGGAAGATGCCTTTGTGGCTCTCACAGAGGAAGGAGCTAAGGACGCCTAATATGAGAACGGTAATTGAGCAGTTGCGCCGCGCTCTGGCGATAGCGCGCAAGGACATGCGCATTTACTATTCTAAAGGCCCGGTAGTCATCTTTGGGGTTCTCTTCCCCGTCTTCCTGTTCCTTGCCTTTACTATCGGCCGTCACCTGACTGTTGATTTCATGATACCCGGGCTCCTGGGCATGATACTCTTCTTCACCGCCACTTCGATATCGCCAATAGTGATTCCCTGGGAAGCACAGGCAAGAACGTTGGAAAGGCTAATGTCCTGCCCGGTAAAGACAGAGACTATTATCCTGGGAGATATCCTGGCATCCTTTATCTTCGGACTGGGTATTTCCCTCGTGCCCATTGTGCTAGGCCTTTTCCTGGGAATTACCATATCAAGCCCCCTTGTTTTCGCCCTGGCAATTATCCTGGCGGCCTTCTGCTTTGCTTCGCTGGGCAATGTCTTCTCCATTCCACCTACAAATCTCCCATCCACGGTCAACATGATCGCCTCAGTGGTCAAGTTTCCGGTAGTTTTCATAAGCGGCATCTTCATCCCTCTCGACGAGCTTCCCGCCTGGGGACAGGGAATCGCTTACATTTCGCCCTTGACCTACTTTACCGATATTGCCCGGTATTCTATTCAAGGCAAAAGTCATCTGCCCGTAGCCCTTGACCTCCTGGCCCTACTGGCCTTTACACTTCTCTTTGTTATGGTAGCCATGAAAATGCATCAGCGCACAATGCCCCGAAGAATATAACACTGGCCTGAACTACTGAAGGAGTTGGATAAGAATGGGAACAGAGCAGAAATATGACATCCGGGACTTTACGCACTTTGTCGCCGGGGATAAAAGCAAGAAAGATTTATTCAAGGGCAAGCACTTCAACGTGGCAGTCATATGCCTTGATAGCGGCTACGAGATACCGCCTCACGATGAGCCCTATGATGTTTTCTTCTATGTGGTATCGGGAAAAGGCATCTTCACCGCAGGCCAGAAGCAGTGGGATACAGGCGCAGGCTCCATGGTCTTTGCCCCTGCTGGCGTAAGGGGCATAAAATGCACCGAGCGGCTCACTGTCCTGGGCATTCAACAGCCACACTAGTAACCTGTCCTTGAACCTACCCTTGACAAAAGACCTCTTTTGTGGCATTATATGCGTAAATGCACATATAGTAATGGAGTTTGGTAATGAGAGAATTAGTTAAAGCATTCAAAGCCCTGTCGGACGAGACCAGGCTGAGGATTCTTAACCTGCTGTTGGAGCGTGAGTGTTGCGTCTGCGAGGTAATGCAGTCACTCAACATTTCCCAACCCCGCGCCTCGCGGAACCTGAGCGCGCTCTATGATGCAGGACTTCTAAGACTGAGGCGGGTTGGACTATGGGCAGTGTATTCAATAGATAAGGAAAGCCTAGGAGAATACTACATAGATTTGATTGAGGCAGTCAGAAAAGGACTGGAAGAGAACGAAACAGCCTTGCTGGACAGGCAACGGTTGCGACAGGCTGAAAGAGTAGGTCCAAACTGTGTGGTCAGGAAGCTGAGTACCGCTTGATAGTGTCCCCTCTATTTCTATGAAAGCTCTAAGAAATAAAGTTATTTAGCAATGGTTGATAAAAATATCTGCAACTCTGATGCTGGTGCCAACGGCACACTCACCGAGACCAGAACAACCAAAAATAGAATTATTTTATTTATTATGCTCGGTGTCGGGCTAGTGCTGTGGGTGGTCGTATATTATTGGCTTAAACCAGCCGCTGACTTCCTGACATACAACGTATTTAAACTCCCTGCCTCGAGCCATCTGGGTAGCAGTGTTGCTTTCTTTCTCTACGACACACCTAAAGTGATGTTGCTGCTGGTCCTCATCATCTTTGGAGTCGGAATTATAAGGTCTTTCTTTACCCCGGAACGCACCCGGCAGATGCTAGCTGGAAAAAGGGAATTTACCGGGAATGTCCTGGCTTCGGGACTGGGTATTGTCACCCCCTTCTGCTCTTGTTCGGCTTGCCCGCTCTTTATAGGATTTCTGGAAACAGGAATTCCGCTGGGTATCACCTTATCATTTTTGATTGCGTCGCCTATGATCAATGAGGTGGCTCTTGTTCTCCTCTACGGCATGTTTGGCTGGAAAATCGCTTTAATTTACGTAGTAACCGGACTCACCATAGCCATAGCTGCCGGGTGGGTGATAGGTAAACTGAAAATGGAGAGGTTCATAGAAGGCTGGGTATTAGATGTTAAGCTGTCTCAGGCAACTACAGCACAAGCGAGCATGCGATTTGAAGACCGCGTCCAATATGGCTTAAATGCTATACGTGAAATAGTGGGTAAGGTTTGGCCCTATCTTCTGGCTGGTATAGCAGTTGGCGCCGGTATTCATGGCTACGTGCCTGAAGGGGTGCTGGCCTCATTCATGGGTAAAGATGCCTGGTGGGGCGTGCCGATAGCAGTATTGATCGGTGTGCCCATATATTCCAATGCTGCTGGTATTATTCCTGTGGTACAAGCCTTGATGGAAAAAGGAGCAGCGCTGGGAACTGTTCTGGCATTCATGATGTCTGTAGTAGCCATTTCCTTGCCTGAGACTATAATCCTGCGCCGCGTGCTTAAATGGCAGTTGATTGGTGTTTTTGTCGGCGTTGTGACCATAGGTATCATTATCGTTGGTTATTTGTTTAACGCAATTTTATGAGCCATCAAAGGAGAGGTTTTATGGCAAACGAGAAACACTGGGAAGAAGGAATGAAGACCCATCAGAACATCATATTCTCCTGTTTTGGTGGGATGTCAAATACGGGCATAACCAGCGCTCTAGCCAGCATGGAGGCTGTCAAAGAACTGGGGCTTGAGAAGGTGGCTATTGGTTGTCTGGGTGCCCTGCCGCTTGGAGTGAAGCCCGTAATAGGTAAGACTAAAGCAGCGAAAAAGGTCATCACCGTGGACGGCTGCCCCTTTGAGTGTGCTAAGAAAACTGTTGAACAGTCCGGGCTCACGCCAACTAAAAGTATTGTCCTGGTCAGGGACATCGGAATGAAAAAGAAAGCACTGCACGAAGATATCGGTGGTAACATTAAGGCCCTTATGGACTATATTTCAGATGATGATGTACAAAAGGCGAAGGAGCTCATCGTAAAAACTATCATAGAAACATGAAGGAGGCTAAGAGATGAACATAAAAATCCTGGGCCCTGGATGCGCCAAGTGCCATCAGCTGGAGAAGACCACCGGAGAGGTGGTGAAAGAGCTCGGCGTTGATGCCACTGTTGAGGAGGTCAAAGACATGCGTCAAATCATTGCCTACAATGTCCTGACCACACCTGCCCTGGTAATCAATGAGCAGGTGGTGAGCTTCGGCAAGGTACCTTCAAAAGCAGAGGTCACGCAACTGATAATAAATGCCATGGCCAAAGAAGGGCAGCAAATGGGCTCTTGAGACCGCAATCCTAGTATAAACACAGGCAAATTTAAAATATTAAGGAGATATCAGAACCATGTACTTATCACGAAGCGCTAAGATATGTTTTACTATAGCCGTTTTCTTAATTATTGGATTGCTTTTTGCTTGCACAAGCCCGGCTATTCCACCAGCCTCACCAGAGGGAGCCGCAGTCCCTCCCACCACAACACCCTCGCTTCCAAAACCCTCAAACCCAATTCAAACGACCACCCCCCCAGACGAGTCTTCGACCATGCCTGACAGAGTAGACGTCATCTATTTCCACCGACCTCAGCGCTGCGTCACCTGCCTCTGTTTCGAAGAGCGCGTTCGATATGTCGTTAGCACATATTTCCAGAACAAGCTGAATAGTGGCAAAATGACCTTCGGGGTATATGACATCGGCGACAGCAAAAATGCCGACATCGTCAACAAATACGGCGCCATTGGCTCGCAATTGTTCATCAATACCATTAAGGACGATACCGACCACATTAGAGACATACAGGACATTTGGTCCTGGCACTGCACAAGCAATAAACAAAGCTTCGACCAGAAGGTCAAGAACGTTATCAACCAAAGCCTCGAGGACATAGAATAATGGATTTAGGCAGCATTTTGGGTGGTTCCAATATCCCCGTGCTCACGGCGCTGCTTTTAGGGTTGATAACTGCCATTGCGCCCTGCCCTCTGGCTACCAACATCGCCGCCGTAGCCTACATCACTCGCAACGTAACAGACCGTAAGTACGCGGTAATAACCGGCTCCCTCTATACCCTGGGACGCATGTTTTCCTATTCTGTTCTGGGCATCCTTATCATCGTGGTTGGACTGGAAATCCCGTGGATTTCCGCAACAGTCCAGGACGTCGGTGAACGTGTCCTGGGGCCCCTGCTGATTGTAGTAGGATTGCTTATGCTGTTCATCGACAGGCTCTCTTTCGGCAGGGGAGGTAACACATTAGCCTCGTTGGGGAGCAAAGTAGCCGGCTGGGGCATGATAGGCGGATTTCTGCTGGGTGTCATTTTCGCCCTGGCGTTCTGCCCCTATAGCGCAGTCCTGTTCTTCGGGGCACTGATGCCCATAGCCCTCAAGTCCAGTGGCGGTGCGGCACTGCCAGCAGTTTTTGCCGTCGGCACCGGACTGCCGGTACTGATATTCGGCACGCTCCTGTCTGTCGGCGTAGCTGGAGTTGCTAACTGGCTTAATGCCCTTACCCGCGCCGAACGAATCATCCGTATAATAGTCTCTATCATCTTTATAGGGGTAGGCATATATTATGTGGTGCTATGGATACAATCCTAGACTGCTTTAACCAGGTGCTAAAAATATGAACATCTCCATTAAAGCTAATAAGATTTACCTCTTTTTGCACTTTCTGCTGGCGCTTGGCTTGCTGTCTGCGTGTTCCAGCCCAGCACCGGCAGCGAATCCAGCAAAGGAACCGCTTGGTCCTCCAGATAGAGTAGACATTGTCTATTTTCAGCAAGGCAAGCCCTGTCATTGCATTGCAGTGGTGGGAGAGAAGATTCAAGCTACCATGTTTCTTTATTTTCTGGATGAACAATCCAGCGGTAAACTAACTTTCCAGGTGGTCGATCTGGACAAGAAAGAAAACACTGATATTGCTAAAAAGTACAATGCTGCCCCATTCTCACTGTTTATCAACGTGGTAAGAGGTAATTCCGAACACATCGTCGCCGTACCGGAAATCTGGTTACCCACTGGTGGTGGCAGAGACAACCTTGAAGAATTCTTGAAGAGTAAAATCGAGAAAAGCCTCAGTGGAGAACTATAATGGATATATTTAGCATCGCTACAAGCTTGAACATACCAATTATCTTCGCATTTCTATTATGGCGTGATAGTTTGATTCTTGCTGGGGAACTACTTTGACCCCGGCTTCCTGCAAGGAAGAAAACTAAAAGAAGGAAAAACATACTGTGCGACCGACTTATCCACATAAGGAGAAATATAGGCATGATTACAAGGAACAACATCATCCGGATTTGTCTTCTTGCCTTCGCCATGCTGGCGCTGTTATGGATTTGTGCCTGCCAGAGTGAAGGTGCCAATCCGGAGGACAAGAGTTCTTATCTAGCCGCGATTCCCCTAGAGAGCGTACTAGACAATGGCAAAGCGACTCTGGCCGAATTCGGGTGGAGAGAGTGCATCCCATGCAAGGAAATGCGTCCCATACTGGAGGAACTGGACCGGGAATATAAAGGAAAGATCAACATATTGATTATCGAAATCCCCTTCCACGAAGACCTGGCTGAAAAGTACGGTATCAGGTTTATGCCTATCCAGGTTTTTTTTGATAGCAGCGGCAAAGAAGTTGCTCGGCACACAGGATTCCTGCCCAAAGCTCAAATCATTGACCAGTTAGAACAAATGGGAGTTAGATGAGCAAAGGGAGAGACTTCTGAACCTACTTAATAAGTATGACCACGTATGATAGTCCGTAAGAAAGTAGTGACTGGATAATGGAAAGAATATGACCTAATCATCATTACCAAATTAGGTTGAGAAGTGAAGCGAATTAAAACTAAAAGGAGGAAAAATACATGAAGGTTGTACCGGAATGGGGATGGGAGTTTCACGGGCATCATTGTCCATTCATGCCACTTGGCTATCGCATGGGCAAATTGGCCATGAAAGAATTAGGCGTAGAGCATGAGAAAGACCATGGATTTTACGTCATACCAGAGTTGGGCATTGGACACCCTCAGACTTGCCTTATGGATGGTATGCAAATAGCCACCGGCGCTACCTACGGTAAATCATTGATGGAGAAGACTTTCTGGGGTAAGTTAGCTGCGGTCTTCTATCATCCTAAGAAAGGTGCAATTCGGGTGGCGCTAACTTCTGATTTCTTAGATGAATTTGGTATGCTGGAATTCTTTGCCTACAGGAAGAAGAAGGTTGAACCATCGCAGATTCCGGCCAAAGTGACCAAGGAAGCTATAGACTGGATGTATGCCCAGCCGGATGAGAAGGTCTTCAAATATGAGAAACTATCTGACTACAAATTTAATATCCCGAGGGGGTCGTTCAATAAAATAAAATGTGTAAAATGCGGTGAGTATGTCTTCGAAAGGTATGTGCGCCTGGTAGATAACGAGCCACACTGCATACCCTGCTCTGGTTACAAAGGGTAATCTGGCATTTTGGAGAGCAGAGTTACATGCCCTGCCCTCGAGGATTAATGAGATGTCCGTGACAGTTTTGGTCATCGCTTGTGCGGCGGTACTGGCACTTGCCATACCATTCTCAATGGTAGGTCAGGGAGGAGGTTCTACCTATGTGCCTGTACTGCTAATGGCAGGAATGGGCATGCACGAGGCATCTACCACCAGCCTGTTCATGATTATGCTGGCAAGCATAGCGTCTACCATAGTCTTTGGCCGTAAGAAAACAGTTGACTGGAAGCTCCTTTTTAGTATTGTCCCTTTTGCCATTTTAGGCTCTTTCGCCGGTGGGTATATTGCTCAATGGGTAAGCGCTCTGGTGTTAAAGAGCATCTTTGCCGCCGTACTCGGTATTGCTGCTTTCTTCATGTTTCGTCCGGCCACCGAGGGACAGCATCCAAATTTTATGCCACAGTGGTACTGCTGGGATAGAACGTGTGGAGAATATCAATATCAGATATCTATGGGGATATTGGTTCCAGCTGCTATTTTAGTTGGTTTTGTAGCTGGAATGATTGGAGTAGGTGGAGGTTTATTCCTCCTGCCAATGCTGGTACTGCTATTCGGGTGCCCAACACGCATTGCCATCGGTATTTCCTCAACCTATGTCGGTATAACTGCGTTGCCAGGGTTTTTAGGGCACCTTCTAGGTGGTAACCTCTTTAATGTGTGGGTTGCACTGCCTTTAGCAGCGGCTGCGTTTATTGGAGCGAGTCTTGGGCCTTTCATATCACTCAGAATCAATGTGTCGAAGCTACGGATTATATTAGCTATTGTGCTCATTGGACTCGCAGCCTGGATGTTAATCGATATGTTCATTTAGCGAAATAGCCGGATAATAGAATGTCAAGCCATTTAAGGCGGAAGACAAAGTTAAAGAAAATATTGTATCCTATCGACCTTTTTGAAGATGGTAAGACGTCTGAAGACTAAGGTGCCCGCGCTGACAATTAAACAGCTTCTCAAAAGAGATTATTAGTCTAATGCTCAAAGTAAAGCCGCCGGATGGTTATCCTCCAGAGGAAGGCCGTTACGTCAGAGGTAACGACTATTCTCCTGTTGCCGTCTGCGCCATTCTGGACACCTTCGACTTTGCTATACCATCTGAACTGAACGAGCTAGTAATGTCTGCGGTAGACGCCGGTGCTGCACTTTCCGGAATGCTGCAAACCGAGAATATAGGACTGGAGAAGATAATCTGCAACATAGTAGCCAACCCGAATATCCGCTACATTGTACTTTGCGGCAGGGAATCAAGCGGCCATTTGCCGGGCGAAACGCTGCTGGCATTTAAGCAGAACGGGATTGACGAAACAAAACGCATAATAGGCTCAAAAGCTCTTACCCCATACCTCTCCAACATCCCTACGGAACTAACAGACAGATTTAACCAGCAACTAGTCAGCATAATTAACCTGCTGTGCAAACCGGGAGAACAAGATACAAAGACACCCGGATTAAACTCAAAAGTAATAGAAGAAGCTGTTCGGAGCTGCTACCAGGAGAATCCCGTGGTATTCATGGGCTACACGCTTTATGACCTTGGAGCGTATCCTGAACCGGCTATACTTTACAAAATTGTGGCTAAACTAAACCAGCCGCAGCAAGCTGTTGAACCTGGTAAATCCAAAATGAGTATGGGACTTGTGCTGCATAAGTTCCTGCCACAGACCGACTGCCAGAAGTGCGGCAAGCGAACCTGCCTCGCCTTCGCCATCGACCTGGCAAAGGGCAAGTGTTGCCTTGAGGATTGCCCCTTACTGGACCAGCCGGAGTTCATCGAAAACCGCAAGGCTTTGGCCAAACTTTTAGAGTGAGGAGTGAAAACTATGGCAAACCAGCCGGAACCTACGATTGGTAGACTCTCGATATTAGACCGTTTCCTGACCCTCTGGATATTCCTGGCTATGGGCTTCGGAGTCGGTCTTGGTTATTTCGTGCCTGCCGTTTCCGGCTTTATTTCATTGTTTCAAGTTGACACCACTTCTATACCTATAGCCATCGGACTCATACTCATGATGTACCCACCGCTGGCCAAGGTTAAATATGAGGAACTGCCTCGCGTCTTCCGCAACTGGAAAATACTTGGCCTGTCTTTGATACAGAACTGGCTAATCGGCCCGGTGCTGATGTTCCTGCTGGCCATTCTTTTCCTGCGTGCCTATCCTGATTACATGGCAGGCCTTATTCTAATAGGGCTGGCTAGATGTATTGCCATGGTCATAGTCTGGAATGAACTGGCTAAAGGCGACACCGAATATGCCGCTGGGCTGGTGGCCTTTAACTCGATTTTCCAGATACTGTTTTACTCGGTTTACGCTTATATCTTCATAACGGTGCTGCCAGTTTGGTTTGGCATGAAAGGTGCAGCAGTAGACGTGACCATCGGGCAGATAGCTCAAAGCGTTTTCATTTACCTTGGTATACCGTTTTTCGGTGGCATGATTACTCGATTCACTCTCATCAAAGCTAAGGGGCGACAGTGGTATGAAACTGCATTTATACCCAGGATCAGCCCTGTAACCCTGGCGGCTTTATTATTTACTATCGTTGTTATGTTCTCTCTGAAGGGTGAAATCATTGTCCAACTGCCGCTGGATGTTATCCGCATTGCTATCCCGCTTCTCATATACTTTGTGATAATGTTCATGGTATCGTTTTACATGGGTAAGAAAATAGGGGCTGATTATAGCAAGACGGCGACAATCGCCTTCACCGCTGCCAGCAATAATTTTGAACTGGCAATTGCCGTGGCTGTAGCCGTGTTCGGTATCGGCTCAGGACAGGCTTTCGCTGCCGTCATCGGACCGCTGGTGGAAGTACCGGTATTGGTAAGTCTGGTCAATGTAGCCTTATATTTCCAGCGAAGATTTTCTTGGGTAAGCACCTCAAATACAAGATAGATATTAAATCATTGCGTTCAACCTAAAACTCATTAGTGCTTGACAAAGCTCTATGGACTCGGCTATAATTCGAAACATGTCGAATTTTCGAAATACCGACTCCGAGCGACTCGCCGATGCATTCAAGGCACTGTCGAATCCACACCGTTTGAGCATTTTCACGCGCTTAGCTTCGTGCTGCTTGCCTGGAGGAACCTGTAACACAGAAACTGATATGCGCGAATGCGTAGGGGCAGTCGGCAAAAACTTGGGTCTGGCGCCTTCAACAATTTCTCACCACATTAAGGAACTTCACAGGGCAGGCCTGATAAAGATGAAGAGAAAAGGACAGACCGTTGAGTGCTGGGTTGACCCGGAGACGCTTGATTCGTTGGCCGAGTTTTTCAAACAGCCTGTCAACGTTTGATTTTTTCAGATAAAGAGGCCGAACTATGCCGAATAAAGTAGAAGGAGACTATGTAATGAAAGACAAAATTTTTAGTAAGATAACAAAGGTGAAGTGGTGGAAGATCGCTGGTTTTGCATTGGGAATAATTTTGATTGCAGCTGCCGCGACCTATGCCCTGACAACACATAACAGCGCCGCTTCGAGTGGGCCCTTGACCAACGGCACTGTGCCGTCAATAGGTTCAAACACGAGCAAAACAATGGGCGTCGGAGACTTGAAGTGGACGCAAAATCTCGCTGCTAAATTTACTGACCACGATTTCATTTTTGTGACTCTGCCAGGAAATGACAGTAATTCAACTGAAACACTTACCACCCGAGTGGCCGAGGCATCAGTAGCGATCGAGGCCAGGGGTGCACATGTCGACACTATGACCTTGAGTGCCAGCGACCCCGAATTCTCAATTACGACAGAGCGTTTGGCTATTACTCAGTTACCGGCAGTTCTGGCCATTAGTGTCAGCGGCAACGGAGCGATTCTTACCGGTGACATAACGGTAGGAAAGCTTCTGCAGACATATCTGGTGGTTTCCCAACCCGTCTGTGCGCCAGGCAGCTCCCCTGGCTGTTGTGGGGGCAAATAGCTGGCATGGAAGCCTGGATTCAACAAGTTTTTAATGCCCCGGAATTTGGCGTCCTACTCCTGCCGGCTGGATTCCTCCTGGGTTTGCTTACTGCATTTGGTTCCCTTGCCTGCTCTGCTCCTCTGATGGCTGCTGTCATCGGATATGCCGGCTCCCGTGAGGAGCAACAGCGGAGGGATATCTTTGTCATAGCCGGCTTTTTTATGCTAGGGTCAGTCCTTTCCTTAACAGCAGCGGGATACCTTGTTGGTTACATCGGACAGGCGGCAGGTAGTACATTCGGGCTGTATGGCAAGATATTGATAGCCATCATAACGATTTTCTTCGGGCTTGCAGCGCTGAATCTGCTCCCATTTCGCCTGCCAACATTCGGTCCTATCAAGCGAAAACTGCCCACGGGATTGTTAGGCGCCTCGATTTTCGGCCTTGCTATCGGTTGCGGCAGCATAGCCTATACCATGGCCTGCTGTGGTCCAATGATGCTACCAGTAGTACTGGGATTGTCCATTTTAGAAGGAAAGGGGGGCTGGGGCGCCTTGATACTCGCCACGTTTGCCATCGGGTACAGTCTGCTAATGGTCGCAGCTATATTAGGTATAGGGCTCGGCAAATTGACCGGAATTGCCAGTAAAATCGCAGGGCCTATTCGCATTGTGTCCGGCGTCTTACTGCTCGGTGCAGGCGTCTGGTTGTTGGTGACACTACTGTAAATTTACAAAGAAACAAGGATCTGAGATTTATGGACAAAAAAATTATCATTTATGAATCCGCGATGTGTTGCTCCAGTGGAGTTTGCGGCCCCAGCCCTGACCAAGCCTTGCTTGACTTACAGAACGTACTCGAGGAAATTAAAAAGACAGGCTCTGAAGTTGAGCGTTATAGTATCACGCTAAACCCCAAGAAATTCAGGGAAAATCCCCAGGTAATTAAATTAATTCAAGAGCAACAATTGAAAGCCTTGCCGATCACTACCTTTAACGGGGATGTCGTAAAATCGGGCGGTTATCCCACGTTAGAGGAATTGAAAAATTTATTAAAAGACGGCGTCAACCCTAGCGCCGTTATTGCTAAGGAGATGACATCGTAACAAGGCTGTTGTGCCGGACAAGATTTCTGCGATATCCGCTGTGCACCTGGTTATAGAGGTGACGCTCGCTGCGATGCGGGAAGCAATTGCTGCTAATAGCAAATCGCTATTAATATACTCAAATTCAGGAAACTATCAGCTTACTACAAGAAAGTTTAAAAATGAAGAATATGAGAACTAAATTCTATTTCTTTTCTGGCAAAGGTGGCGTTGGAAAAACTACGATGGCCGCTGCCAGTGCGACCTACCTTGCAGGTCTTGGTAAAAAAACGCTAATCATCACCACAGACCCTGCTTCTAATTTAGCTGATGCGTTTGAGCAACCTATCGGCTACCAAATTACTCCCATCCAGAATCTGCCAAACCTCTTTGCCTTGGAGCTTGACCCCGATAAAGCAACAGATGAATATAAGGAAAAAGCTTTAGCACCACTGAAAGGTCTTATCCCGGATGAAAGCTTTGCTGTCCTTGAGGAACAGCTCAACTCGCCCTGCACTGCTGAAATGGCTGCCTTTGAGCGCTTCACGGATTTCTTGCAGGAACCTGATTATGAAATAGTTATTTTCGATACTGCGCCTACAGGTCACACGCTGCGCTTGCTGGAGCTTCCAGTTGCCTGGAGCGATGTTATCGAAAAGGCGACAAAAGATGGGAGCAGCGGGCAAACATGCATCGGGCCAGCTGCAGCCCTGGCAGAATCAAAAGAAAAATTCGACCGCGCTATCACCGCTATGCGTAATTCAGAACAGACTACCTTTATTTTCGTTTTAAGGCCAGAAGCAACATCTATTTACGAAGCTAAGCGGTCAATTACTGAATTAGCAAAGCTAGGAATCCAATCACAAGAGTTGATTGTCAACGGCATCTACCCTCAAAGCGCATGCGATAACCCGTTTATGCTACGCCGATTTGCCAAACAACAAGAGTTCTTATTGCAAATAAAACGCAGCTTCACAGTGCCCGTGGCACTAATGGAACTGGAAGCAAATGAAGTCAAAGGCAAGGAATCGTTGTTTAAGATCGGAAAGAAGCTTTATGAGAAACCTGTAAAACTTGCCGATTATTCACCCCAAATAATAGAAGCAAAACATAATTTCAGGGTCCAAGGTTACCCAAAAGTAAATAACACCATTAATCAGCTCCTTGTTCCTCAAAATGGTTGGAGAAGAACAATTTTCTTTGCCGGCAAGGGTGGAGTTGGGAAAACATCAGTTGCAGCAGCTACCAGCCTTTGGATAGCAGACAAGGGATATAAAACGCTGCTGCTAACTACAGATCCCGCATCTCATTTGGGACAGATTTTCGAACAAACAATCACTGATGAGCCAATAAAGATAAAAGGCGAAAAGAATCTTTGGATGGCTCATATTGATGCGCCAAAAGCTGCACAAGAGTACAAAGAAAAGGTGCTTGCCGAAGTCAGACAAAAATACAACAAAGAAAGAGTTATTGCCATCGAAGAAGAGCTGAATTCGCCTTGCACTGAAGAAATGGCAACCTTCGAGAAATTCATCGAGTTTGCCTCACGGAAAGATTTCGAGGTGCGGGTTTTTGATACGGCTCCGACAGGGCATACCCTACGTCTTTTGAAACTGCCGGTTGAGTGGAGCAAACAATTAGAGATAAAAATTTTCACAACAACCGATGACACTGAGGTGGATAGAATTACCAAGGCTAGGTTCAGAGAAGTGATCGATATGATGCAGGATACCAATCAAACTACTTTCAGTTTTGTCATGTACCCGGAAAGTACCCCTATAGAAGAAGCCAGCCATGCAATGGCAGACTTGGCAACCATCAATATCCGGACAAGCTTAATAGTGGCCAATCTTGTTCTGCCAGGCTCTATTTTAACTAACAACTACCTGAAACAAAGGAGTACAATGCAAGACAAATATCTGAAGGAAATGTACAAACGGTTCTCTGCACCGATTGTACAGCTTCCGCTTCTGGCTGATGACTTAATCGGCAAAGAAAAATTAAAGCAAGCCGGATTTATGCTTTATGGGAAGTAATAGAACCCAAATGAATCACAAGCAGTGCAGGTAGATTATGAATAAAAGAACTATAGGCGCAATATGTTTACTTGCGTTGATGACAATGACAAGTCTCCTGCAGTCCTGCGCTGAGGCTCAGCCAAGCTTCGAAGCATTGTCTCTGGACATCACACCAACAACAATTACCACCGGCAAGAAAGCTACCGTTGAGGTTGAGATAAGAAACAGCAACACCAAAATGGATACGTTAAACGTGCCATTGATGGTCAACGGAGTGGCGGATGATAGGAAGAGCGTTACACTCGCCCCAGGAGCAACAGAGTCAATAACCTTCGTGCTTACCAGAAATCAGGCCGGAACCTACAGGATCTCGGTTGGAAGGAAAGAATCAACCCTGGTAGTCGAAAAGCCCTTACCTCCCGATTTCCGCCTTTCCAACCTGGAGATCAACCCGAGTGAGGTTAACACGGGGGAAAACGTGGTTATCACCGCCACAATAGCCAATGCCGGCGGCACTCAAGGTAAGTACACTGCTGAGTTGAAGATAGACGGAATCACTGACCAGACAGAGAAAATCATAATACCTGCTGGCACTGATTATATGTTCGTCTTCAAAGTTTCCAGGGATTCACCCGGCACTTATACAGTTGCGCTGGGTGAGCTTACCGGCAAATTCCTAGTAATCGAGCCCGTGCAGCCTATACAAATTATTCCTCCACCACCCCCTCCTTCTGGGTGTTGCGGCTCTGGAGGCTGAGGGTAGCAACACACTGCCCGGTTCGGGCAGCAAGCAGCTAAAAAGAGACATTATAGTTACCGATTTTACTTATATAGGAGAAGGAAATGAAAAAAGAAGAGGTCAGGAAAGTCTAGGGGCGTGCTAATTATGAAGAGAAAAACTATTGGCGCAATATGTTTACTTGCGTTGATAGCAAGCCTTGGTCTCCTGCAGGCTTGTGCTGAGGCTCAACCAAGCTTTGAAGTACTGTCTCTAGACATCACGCCGCCAAAGATTACCACCGGTGAGAAAGCTACCGTTGAGGTTGAGATAAGAAACAGCAATGCCAAAGTGGATACATACAACGTGCCTTTGATGGTTAACGGAGTTGCGGATGACAGAAAGAGCATTACACTCACCCCCGGAGCAACGGAGTTAATAACCTTCACGCTTACCAGAAGCCAGGCCGGAACCTACAGAATTTCAGTTGGAAGCAAAGAGTTAAATCTGGTGGTCGAAAAGCTCTTACCTCCTGATTTCCGTCTTTCCAACCTCGAAATCAACCCGAGCAAGGTTGACAGCGGGGAGAAGGTGGTCATCACCGCTAAAATAGCCAATATCGGCGGCACTCAGGGCAGCTACACCGCTGAATTGAAGGTGGATGACTGCACTGTCCAAACAGAGGAAGTGACTGTGGCTGCTGGGGCTGATTCTATTCTGAGCTTCGGAATTTGCGCAGATTTACCCGGGACTTATATGGTTACACTCGGTGGACTTACCGGCACATTTATGGTAGCTGTGCCGATTCAGCCGATACCGCCAAGCAATCCCTCTACTCCTCCGGTTACCTATCCTTGTAAAGCCAGGGGTTGACAATAAATGGCATGCTGCCCAGTTTGGGCAGCAGGAAATTAAAAAGAGCATTACAGCTACCGATTTTATTTATATAGGAGAGGGAAATGAAAAAGGAAGAAGTCAGGAAAGTCGTCAGGAAGGGCTATGCCCAGGTTGCCAGAAGTGGTAGTTCCTGCTGCTCGCCACAGAATCCGTGCTGCGGCACAACCAATGTAGCCGCAGATATAAGCAAAAAGATAGGCTACACCGATGAGGACATGCAGTCAGTTCCAGAAGGTGCCAATCTAGGCCTTGGCTGTGGCAATCCGGTAGCCCTGGCTTCTTTGAAGGAAGGAGATATCGTCCTCAACCTCGGCTCAGGCGCTGGTTTCGATTGTTTCCTGGCAGCTAACAGTGTCGGCAAAACCGGCAAGGTTATCGGCATCGACATGACGCCGGAAATGGTTGAAAAAGCTCGAGAAAATGCCCACAAAGGCGGCTACGAAAATGTAGAGTTCAGGCTGGGCGAAATCGAAAACCTTCCCGTGGCTGATAATCATGTCGATGCGATTATCTCGAACTGTGTTATCAATCTATCGCCGGATAAAGACAGAGTTTTTCAGGAGGCATTCAGAGTATTAAAACCCGGCGGCAGACTGATGGTCTCCGACATGGTTCTGGTTAGCGAACTCCCGGATTCGATAAAAAACTCTGTGGCAGCTTATATCGGCTGTCTGGCCGGTGCCATAATGCAGGATGAATATGTAGAAGCAATTAAGGCTGCTGGATTCAAACAAGTACGCATAATTGACGAGGCATCTCTGGCAACTGATTACACACCAAAAGAGCCCATAGTACAGGCACTGGTCAATGATTCTGGCATTACGCGGGCAGATTTGAAAAAGCTTGGCAGCTCAATCAGAAGCATAAAGGTTCATGCAGTAAAGTAGGCAAATGACCAACTCTGCACAACGAACTGGAATCGCCAATCTGCCGTTGCATTACGGCAAGGCGCCGCGATGGCTTTTCGACCGTATGACTAAGCTGGCCCGGGAAATCACCATAGCCATCACCACCGAGTTCGGGCCCGAAGAGATGCTCCATCGCCTGTCAGACCCTTTCTGGTTCCAAGCCTTCGGTTGCGTACTGGGTTATGACTGGCATTCCAGCGGTGTCACCACCACCGTCTGCGGCGCCCTCAAAGAAGGGATTAAAGGACTGGAAACCGACCTGGGCTTGTTCATCGCCGGCGGCAAGGGCAAAACATCACGCAAAACCCCGAGCGAAATTGAAGGCGTCGGGCATCTCCTGAAATCGGACACTTCATCCCTGGTCTATGCCAGCCGCATGGCAGCCAAGGTTGATAACTCAGCACTTCAAGATGGTTATCAGCTATACCACCATACCTTCATCTTCACCAAAAACGGCTCATGGTCGGTAGTTCAGCAAGGTATGAATGAAGGCAACCGCTACGCCCGCCGCTATCACTGGCTCGGTGAAAAGGTGACCGACTTTGTCTGCGAGCCTCATTCCGCTATCTGCTCCCAGGCGAGAGGCGAAGTCTTAAACCTGGTAGCCGCTGAGAGCGAACCGGCACGGGATACCATCACCCAGATCGCTACTGAGGAAAAACCGGAGGAGCTTGTCAGCCGGTTAAAAAATCTCAAGACCTTAGACCTGCCATCACGCCATCACCTCAGCCTTGCGGATATACATCCCGACCGCCTACGTAAGACACTTCTTATCACCTATGAGCATCAACCGGCCAACTTCGAAAACCTGCTGAGCCTGGAGGGTGTAGGTCCGAAAACTCTACGCGCTCTCGGCTTAATCTCAGAGCTTGTCTATGACGTGCCGGTCAGCCTGCGAGACCCCGCCCGTTACAGCTTCGCCCATGGCGGCAAAGACGGTCACCCCTATCCTGTGGACAGGAAAACTTACGATAAAAGCATCGAAATACTCCACCAGGCACTGGAAAGAGCTAAAGTTGGCGATAAGGAGAAAATAGCCGCCCTCAGGCGATTAAGAGCCTGGCTATAAACAAGCTGTCACCCTGAGCAACAGCGAAGGGTCTCTAGATTCTTCGTTATGCTTAGAATAACATTTGGAGAGAAGTTGAAGATGATAAGAGAGTTCAATGGCAAGAGCCCCAAAATAGCATCGTCAGCATTCATCAGCGAAGCTGCCTACATAGTGGGCGACGTCGAAATCGGTGAAAACTCGAATATCTGGCCTGGGGCAGTTATTAGAGCAGACTTTGGCAAAATAACAATCGGAAAGAATACCAGCATCGAGGATAATTGCGCTGTCCATGGCGGAACTGACGTCATCATCGGTGACAACACAATCATTGGACATGGAGCCGTCGTCCATTGTCACAGGATCGGCAGCAATGTTCTGGTCGGCAATAATGCCACTCTCCTCGATGGTGCCGAAATCGGTGACTTCTGTATTATCGGAGCTGGCTCTGTAGTAGCGCCAGAAACAAAGATTGCAGAGAAATCAGTGGTCATAGGTGTACCTGCCCGAATAAAGGGGCAGCTATCACAAGAGCAACTGGTTCAACTGAGACTCGGCTCAGATATTTACGCTAAACTGGCCCAGCAATATAAACAGCAAGGTCTTTGAGCTGGCGTGGTTGCCTAAACCAAAGCCAGCCAGCAACAGAAGGTGGCCTGCTAATACAAATGTAGCCATGACTTCGAAGGGTCATGGCTACATACTTTTCTTATCAGAGCAGGCAGCAGAAATACTCAGAACGAGTTCAGCCTCTCTCTCAGTGTCTTGAGATTTACTACATCTTCTCTGTTATATTCCAGAAGAAGAGACAGGGCACTCTGGTTACCCCCCTTCAAGTAGCTCCACCATAGCTGCACCGCTTCATATCCGTTAACGCCTTTTAGCCGCCGGGGAATGCCTAACTGTCGCTCAACTGCTTTGAAACCGCCGTACAAATTACACCTCCAGCAATCATACATCAAGTCACAATGATAGTATGCTGCGGCAAGGTCTATGCCAAGAGAATTAGCAATGAAACGGAGGTCGAATCTGGCGCCGTTATAGGTGTAGATTGTTTTTACATCTCTAAGAGCTGTAATGAGGTTGCCCCTGGTCACTTCTTCGCCGACTAACTGAATTAGCTCATTGTTTCTGCCATCGCAACGTAGAACGCCGATTACAGTGATATAATCAAAAAATTGGGATAAACCGGTGGTCTCTATATCGAGATAGGCATCAGCCGACTGCCTCATAGCTTATGCCTCCGCCTTTCTTTAAATTCCATCATAGCATACACCAATGACAGCATATTGTCATCATGGATTCTAGTAACCGCCTATCTGTCATCGCGAGGAGCCATCCCACGGAAGAGCAACGTGGCGATATCAGCCGAGGCAGATGTCATTGCCATGCAGAGATTGCGAGTCCCGATTGCATCGGGACTCGCAATGACATAATATAGTGGCGGCCAATTTCAGGCTCGGCAAACCTCGCCTTCACACCAACGACAGCAAGTGGTAGAATTGTCAGGTTTATGCAGACTCGAGAACCTGGGGCAAGCGTAGAAAAGGCGACAAGTCGGCGAGCCGCCTTGCTGGTGACTACAGTGGGCGCCTTCCTCACCCCCTTCATGAGCTCCTCCATAATCATAGGACTGCCGTCAATTGGGGATGAGCTAGCCATGGACGCCATTTTGCTGGGCTGGGTAGCCACAGCATTCCTCCTTTCAGCAGCCGTGTTCCTAGTGCCCCTGGGCAGAATAGCCGACATATATGGCAGGAAGAGAATTTTCACCTACGGCATTATTGCCTACACTGCTGCCTCAGCTCTTTCGGCAATTTCAACCTCTGGGGCTATGCTTATCTCTTTTCGGATCCTACAAGGAATAGGCGGAGCGATGACTTATAGCACCGCCGTGGCTATTCTAATCTCAGTATTCCCTCCTAAAGATAGAGGTAGAGTCCTGGGCATAAATGTTGCCGCCGTTTATGCAGGCCTTTCAGTCGGGCCATTCGTGGGAGGACTACTAACACAATATCTCGGCTGGAGAAGCATCTTCTGGATAAATGTACCTCTAGGCTTAATGGTAATCGCTCTTATCTCCTGGAAATTAAAAGGCGAATGGGCTGAAGCAAAAGGGGAGAAATTCGATATCGTCGGCTCTATAATCTACGGCGTTATGCTCATTGCCATAATGTATGGATTCACCATGCTGCCAGAGCTGCTAGGCGCCGGGTTGATTCTAGCCGGCGGCCTTGGAATCGTAGCCTTCGTTAAATGGGAAACGAGGGTGAAAAGCCCCGTTTTAGATTTACGCCTGTTCAGGAACAATACGGTATTCGCCCTATCCAACCTGGCAGCATTAATAAATTACAGTGCCACATTCGCCGTTAGTTTTCTCCTGAGCCTTTACCTCCAGTATATTAAAGGTCTTAATCCTCAGGACGCCGGCTTGGTTCTGATGGCGGCGCCTGTGATACAGGCTATCTTTTCGCCATCTGCCGGGAGGCTTTCCGACAAAATCGAGCCGCGAATCGTGGCGTCGGCAGGTATGGGATTGACGGTCATCGGCCTTATCTTCTTCATTTTCTTAAACCAAACAACAAGCCTGTGGTTCATCATAGCCGGTTTAATGATACTCGGCTTTGGCTTTGCCCTGTTCTCCTCCCCCAATACTAATGCAGTTATGAGCTCTGCAGACAAGAAATTTTATGGGGTAGCCTCGGCTACACTGTCAACTATGCGACAGATAGGGATGATGTTCAGCATGGGCATGGTAATGGTGATGTTTGCCATTTATATCGGCCGTGTGCAAATCACACCGGAATACTACCCACCTTTCCTGAGAAGCGTGAACGTGACATTCATCATCTTTGCTGTCCTCTGCTTCGGTGGCATATTCGCCTCGCTGGCGCGAGGCAAGTTACGTTGAAGTCTTCAAAGAACAGCCGGAGGCTTTTGCCCGAACTATCTTAATCGGCGTAAAAGGCAATAGCGAGAAGCCCGGTCCGGTGTGCACCCCCATGACAGGAGCAAACTCGGTTATGTACATTTCAGCGCAGTTGAATCTCGATTCAATCTCAGCGGCAAGCTTTTTTGCCTCTTCCAACTCATCGGCATGCTGCACCATGACGTGCACCGTTGAACCTTTCGTTCTATCCGACATTATCTGCAGCATTCGTTCTATAGCCTTTCTCTTAGTTCTGGGACGTGCCACAGGCATCGTCTCTCCAACCGCCGGATTATGTTCCAGGACAGGCTTCATATCCAGCACATTTCCGGCCCAGGCTGCGGCTCTGGCAATGCGGCCGAGCCTGGCAAGATAGTAAAGCGTATCCAGCATAGCCAGAAAATTCACCTTGCCCATCATGTTCCGCGCTGCCTCAGTTGCCTCAGCCAACCCTGCCCCCTGGCTGGCAAATCGAGCCGCCTCACGAACGATGAACCCCAGAGCACCGGCTACGGAGCGGCTGTCAAACACCTCAATGATAGCGCCCGGTATCTCCTCTTTGGCTATCTCCCTGGCTGCCGATGCTGCCTCAAAGGCCTTGCTCTGCAGACTGGTCACGGTAATACAAAGTACGCTTTCGGCTTTCTGGCTTAACTGGCGGTAAGCGTTCAGGAAGTCTCCGGCTGATGCCGTTGATGTGGTAGGCAAGTTCTCCTTTTTTCGCATGATTTTATAGACCTCGTTAGGGCTAATGTCGATGCCATCTCGATAGCTCTTGCCTTCATAGATTATTTCCATGGGCACTACATAGACACCATACTTCTCCACTATTTCCTGCGGCAGGCAGCAGATGCTGTCAGCAACAACGGCGACTTTCCTCATGGCACAACCCTCCCAAAAGTTTATATGGGTACTTTGCCATACTAGGTACTATCCTGTCAACAAGAACTTATTCAGTGAAAAAAGCACTGCTAAGGTAACGTAACATCTGCCGTACCAACGGCCACCTTATCTCCGTCTTGGTCCGTTGCCCACAAATCAAGAACTACAAAGTTCTCTCCCTTACCTATGGGATGCTTTTCGGCCACCACAGCACCATAAGTGCAGGTGGAACCCACCGGCACAGGTTTAATAAGCTTGACCTCCATCCGCTTCAACCTGCCGCCAACAGGACACGCCCAATTGGTAACCACCGTTGCCATCAACGATATCGTCTGATTGCCGTGCATCACCGGAACGGGCAAACCGAACACCCGGGCTGTCTTGCACCACTCAGGATTGGTGTGAAGCGGGTTATAATCAAGCGAGGCTACAGCGTGCCTCCAGATAACCTCCTGGCTCATGTGTTGCTTAACCTCAGGCAACACATCACCACAATTCACCGACTCAAAGGTTAACTTTTCTGCCATTAGCATTACCTACTGCTGATTCCCCTACAAAGCCTTTCGTAGTTGCTCACGCTTCCAGAGCACGCTCGCCTTTGAAAAATTTTAACACGTCGGCCTTGGACTTAGGCAAAATCAGGGTCACGTAGCCCCTTATCTTCAGCTTGCCGTACTGGTCATATAGCTCCGATAGATACCTCAAGTAGTATTTTCCCTTCTTAATCCACTTATCGTAGCCCCTGGTTTTGAGAGTGAGAACATCTCCTGCTCGAATCGGGTCATGCCATTCGAATATCTGGCCCGGGTTTCTGGCCCCCGGAGTCCTTATCCAACTTCCATGCCCTTTCTGGAGAACAAAAAAGAGAACCTGAGTAATAAACAATGGGTGAGCAATCAGCCCGTCATAGCCGCATTTCCTGGCATATTCCTCATCATAAAACACCGGGTTAGCATCAGGAACTCCCTCGGCATAAGCCATCATGTCCTCAGCCTTGACCTCAAACTTGAACGGTCCTACAGTCTCCTTGCCTATCTCTATTTCATCCCAGAACTCGTAGTCCTCTATCTGCTGCCCTTCGAGAAAATCGGCTGAGAAGCCTTTCTGTTTCTCCGTTTTCTGGTATTTCGCCATCTCCTCCAGGTAGCCCATATTATCTCCTTGCTTTTCGCGATTTACCTCAAACCCAACCCATGATTATAGCACAGGAGTCCGTCCGACCATCCCTGCACAAACTGCTATATCGTGCAACTCTATAGTGTGTCACGTTTAGCGTTCACGGATGGAGGCGGTGAGCTATCATGATAACGTCTGGTAGTGGGTGAAAATCAAATTCTGGCAAATATGAAAAACCCATCCGTTTGTACGTCGTGCGACATCCACAGCTTCCGTACTATGTAGGCCGATTGTCGCTATTCCCGCTTTACGGCAACTAAGGACACGCTCTTCCATGGATGCGCGACTGATACCCCGATTTGTTGATATAATATAGCCAAACAGTCAGGATAATACGAAATGGTTATACCTCAGAAAAATTTGGAACAGAAACAATTGAATTCAAAGACAATTACTTGGGATGACCTCACCTGGGTTGACATTGTGGAGCCGACGGAAGAGGCGAAAAAGTATCTGGCGGAGCATTATAATTTCCATCCCCTGGATCTTGAAGATTGCCTGAGCCGCAGGCAACTCTCGAAAATAGATGAATACGAGCAATATTTATTCGTAATTTTCCATCTTCCGGTATACGATAAACGGACGCGAGTAAGTACAACGCGGCAGTGGTCAGTGTTCGTTGGTGACAAATTCCTGGTTACGCTTCACCCCGCCAGGCTTACAGCGCCGGATGAGCTGTTCCGGGAGTGCGAGTCTAGTGAAGAAGCCAGGAAGGAATATTTAAGCCATGGCTCTGGCTATCTGCTGTACGTAATTTTGGACCGGGTATTAGACGCTTACTTTCCCATTCTAAACAAGATTATGAGCCTGATGGAAGATGTGGAAGATAATGTCTTCGATGAAGAAGTCGAGGAAGCTAAGGAAATAAGTATTCTGCGGCGGGACATTTTAACCCAGAGGCACGTTATGTTCCCAACGCGCACCCTCTTAGCAGAGCTGGAAAACAAGCTGAAGCGCTTTTCCAAGACGGATTTGTCTGTCTACTACGGCGACTTAATGGACCACATGAACAAGATATGCGCGACTTTGGACGAATGTAAAGAAATAATCGAAGTGTTTAAAGACGCGGATTATGTTCTGAGTGGTTATCGTGCTAACAACGTCATCCGCATTCTGGCTGTCATGCTTGCCGTCGTTTTACCCTTTTTGGTCGTTTCCGGTGTTTATGGAATGCGTGTAATACTACCCGGAGGCATGGATAAAGGCAGTCCTCTAACTTTCTTCTTGCTACTGGCAATTACTCTTATTCTTATCGGCGCGATGCTATATTTTTTCCGCCGCAGACGTTTCATATAGACTCGGCCGGCATTTCCGTCCACTACCTCGGGGACTCACCTGCCGTTCCGTACCTTCGGTAGAACCATATCTTCATTAGTTCTACCAGTCCCAGGTATGTGACAATGAAAATTACCAGTATAAGCAGGAATTTCAGCGGTAGCGCTACGAAGCTGAAAAAAGCACCGACAACAGTAAATGGCAGTGCTAAAGCAAAGATAAGAATGACTATGATGTTCAGCACCAAAAGTTTGCTGGGCTTACTCCGGTAGAAAGGTATTTTCCCGGTTCTTATAACAAATATGACCAGCGTCTGCGTGAATAAAGATTCAACGAACCACGCTGTCTGAAACAATGGTGCTGATGCCTTGAAGACGAAAAGCATGACGAAAAAGGTCAGAAAGTCGAAGATTGAGCTGATAGGTCCAAAGGACAACATGAAGTTCCTGATAAAGGATGTTTGCAGTCTTTGTGGCCGTTGGACATATGTCTGGTCAACATTGTCGGACGGTAGAGCGAGTTGGGCGAAGGAATACAGGAGGTTGTTTAGCAGTATCTGTATCGGCAACATAGGCAGGAATGGTAGGAACAGCGAAGCGCCGGCCGCGCTGAACATATTACCGAAATTGGAACTCATTGCCATCATGATATACTTCATGGTGTTACCGAAGGTCTTCCTGCCTTCTACTACGCCCTCACTGACAACTTTCAGGTCGTTACGTAAAAGTATAATATCCGCAGATTCCTTGGCGATGTCCACGGCATTGGTGACAGATATACTGACGTCAGCCACCTTCATGGAAGGCGTGTCATTTATGCCATCTCCGATAAAACCAACAACATGACCATTGGCCCTCAGGGCATTCATTATGCGGTTCTTTTGTGCCGGATTAACCCTTGTGAAGATATCGGCTCCCTCTACGACCCTGGCCAGGGCATCATCATTCATATCTTCAATTTCACTGCTGCGCACGGTATTCATGGCTTCAATTTCAGCAGTGCGCACGAAATGTCCAAGTTTATCGTCGTATCTTTTGCCCCGCCGTAATTGATATATCTGAAAGCCCAGTTGCTGACAGATCTTGCCAGCGATGACCTCGTTGTCGCCGGTTAGAATCTTGAGCTTCACACCCGCTTGTCTCAATAACTCAAGGGATTCACCAGCAGTCTCCTTAAGAGGGTCCATAAAAGCAATAAAGCCCAGAAAAACCATGTTGTTTTCATCAGCTATGGAATAGGTCGGTTTGGTTTCTTCTACCCTTCGGTAGGAGACGCCAAGAACTCGGAATCCTTGAGAACTGAAATCACGATATTGCCGGTCAATCTGGCTTCTGGTGTCACTTGTCAGGTCATATATCTTTCCATCTAGCTCGTAGTATGAGATAACCCCGGCGATTTCTTCCGGTGCTCCCTTGCTAATGAGAATAGTCTCTCGATTCTCGCTGACCACGACGGAAAGCCGCTTTCGAATAAAATCAAAGGGGATTTCATCAATCCTCTGGTAATGGTCGGTATTGACTTCCTCGTGTTTAAGTATAGCCTCATCGAGCGGGCTTCTAAGTCCGGTTTGGTAGCGGCTATTCAGCAGGGAGTAAAGGAATACCTTTTCCGAATCCTTACCTTCCATATCCACATGCAGTATCACGGTGACCCTATTTTCTGTTAATGTCCCCGTCTTGTCGGCGCATAAGACATCCATGCTGCCAAAATTCTGGATTGAAGCCAGACGCTTTACGATAACGCCTTTCTTTGACATAGCAGCAGCTCCCCGGCCAAGGTTTATCGAGAGAATCATTGGCAATAGTCCCGGCGTTAGTCCCACCGCCAGGGCAACGGCAAACAACAAGGACTCCAAGACATCGCGCTTAAACAAGGCGTTGATGAAAAACACGAATATGACGAGGGCAAAGGTTACCTGCATGATGAGGTGACCAAATCTCCTCAGGCCCCCTTCAAACTCAGTCTCAGGCTTTCTCTCAACACTTTTTCTAACAATTTCTCCGTATTGAGTAGAATCCCCGGTTCTGGTAATGACCGCCGTGGCCGTGCCGTTGGTTACAGATGCCCCCATAAACAGATAATTATTCCACTTACTTGAGTCAGCGATATTAGTGTTGGTAATCGGTGCGGCAGTCTTTTCCACGGGGAACGATTCTCCGGTTAAAGCGGACTGGTCAACAAAGAAGTCCTTGGCGCTCATTACTCTGGCGTCCGCTGGTACAATATCTCCTGCCGAAAGGGCGATTACATCACCGGGAACCAGTTCAGAAACCTCGATATCCTGCTTAGTACTGTTTCTAAAAGTAGTGGCTGTTGTAGTCACCCTTCTTCGTAACGCCTCGGCCGCCCTACCTGCTCGGTATTCCTGGGTAAAGTCAAGAATTACACTCACCAAAACGATGGAAAGGATAATAATAGCATCTATGGGGTTTCCCAATATGCCCGATATAATAGCTGCGATTATTAGTATTATCGTTACCGGACTCCTGAAATGGGATAGAAATTCGATGATGGCAGACCTCTTGCCCTTCCGAGCCACCTCATTGGAGCCATAAGTCTCTAAACGCTTGGCCACTTCTTCAGCGGTAAGCCCTGTTTCTGAAGAACCCAGCCGGCTCAGAACTTCATCGGAAGGCAACGACAAAGCCTCTTCCGTGTTTATCAGGCTTGAGCCAGAAGTTCGTCTTTTTGTATCCTGCTTTTTTAGCGTTGTTGGACCCTTTCTTAGTCAAAGTGGGGACTATTTAACTGGCTTCGGTACAGTTTACTCTCTTCGCCATGCGGAGACAATCCCTTCTATAATTGCTGTGACGTACTACCTGCGAAAAGACATCAATAAAATTAGTCAGGCACTATACGAATATCCGAGATTTCCCACCACCGTGTGTAGTAAGCACCATTGCACAGTTGTCAGGAATGTGCAGCGATAATTTGGCGTGTCACACAGAGCGTCAAAAAGTAAAAACGAGGGACTTTGTTATCTCGGCCAGGCTATTGACCAGAGCTTCCCTGTCGGCATACCTTACATCCAGAATCCGCGGCGAGATTTCTCTAGCTTTTGCCTGCAGGTATTTAGATTCCTGTATCAGCGGCTTCAAAATCAGCCTGTTGCCGCCGAAAAAGATATAGTCCGGGACGAAGCTTCCGAACCTTTCCTCAATTCTGTTGCCCACTCTGCGCAGGAAATCTTTCTTTTGCTCCTCGGTTCTCCGGGCAAACCTCTTCTGGCTTCTGCCGCCTTTCTTGTGTTTTTTGTGTATATACCCGGTGCCCGTTTTGTATGCCACCAGATTGCCGGCATCGAACACCCCTAAGGCATACGAGCCCCATGCCACCAGCACGACACCAATGACATATCTCCTCTCCAGGACTTCGTAGAGCGCTGAGACATCAGGTTTGCCTACCGAAACCTTATTTTCGGCAATGGGGAACGGCGGCAGGACAATGTGCTCGTTCCCAAGTCCATTCCAGAATATGGCTGCGCCGGTCCCGTATTTCCCGGCGCCGCTGATGACCGCCTCGGTTTTAACTGCCTCCTTAATCTCACCAGCATGGACACCGTACTTAGGCACTAACGACAGCGTATCTGCGTAATCGGGAAAGGAATTGGGTGCTATATATACGGTTACAAAATCTTCAGGCTGGGCTTCGAGAGAGGAAAGAAAATGATGCAAGCCTGCCTTGGTAAAGAACCGACTTTGCATGGTATTGCGGGAAACTAAGATAACGGGGTGCGCACCCCTCTACGCAGGATAAGGCCGGCTATAAGACCTGCAACTATGCCGCCGAGGTGACCTTGCCAGGCTATGCCCCCGACAAAGGATATTATAACGAAACCACCGATTACCGCCACCCACAAAGGCATGGGCGCCGGTATGGGAAACACAAACACGCGCAACTTTGGCGTTAGCACGGCCAGCGTACCACCCAGAGCAAAAATAGCGCCTGAGGCACCGATAACTATGGAGAAAGGTGACGTTAGAAAACCGATAAAGGCGAAAAGCATAAAGAAGATATTGCCCGCTATTCCGCCCAAAAAGTATATGACGAGAAAGGTACGAGTCCCGACGAGTCTGAGCAAAAAGGTGCCGAAGAAGTAGAGGGTTATCATGTTGAACAACAGATGCCAGATACTGCCATGAACAAAAAGATTAGTCACGATTGTCCAGGGTCGCGCAAGGAAAGACGCAGTTTGCAGCCCTAGCAGCGGTATCAGGTCGTGACCTAGAATCCCTGCTACAACGGTTACTATATACACCAGAAAGCAGAGGATTATTAGAGCCAGTACCGGCGCTATGCTATCACCACGGTAACTACGGTAACTCGTTGCCATTCATCTACCTCTGATACTTCTCGAAGAACACGAACTCGTTAATTTCCTTTCGCGGGCGAGCTGCCGGCTCCTCATCCGGCCAGCCCAAAGGCAGTAACTCAACAACGACAACGTTCTCAGGTACTCCCAGAATCCTGGCGGCTTCAGCGGCATCAAGCAAGCCGTTATGAACAGTGCCCAGGCCAAGTGCATGAGCAGCCAGCGACATATTCTGCATTGCCAAAGCCATATCAAACATCAACCACCAGTCACCTTTATCAGTAGCTGGTATGCTCTGCCCGCTTTCATCTTTATAGAAACCGGAAAGCCCGCGCTCAGCACAGGCGGCTATGACAACAGGAGCACTTCTCACCGCCTCTGTCGCCGGATTGCTTCTGCCCGGCCTGATGCCTTTAAGTGTGCCGGCCAGCTTTGACTTCGTCTCCTTATCCCGAACCACGATCAGCCTCCAGCACTGGGTATTCGACCAGGATGGAGCCCACCGGGCTGCTTCAAGAACAGTCTGAAGCGCTTCCTCCGGAATAGGCTCACTACGATATTTCCTGATACTTCGGCGTCCCTTTATGGCTTGCATAACATCCATTTTATACATTCCTCCAGAATAATCACAAATCTTTATGTCAGCGAATACAGCACCTTATGGTCTTTAGTCTCTTTGCGTGCCCTGCCGTCTGCTGCAAGATAGTCTAAGTGAGCAATAGTTTCTCCAACTGCAAACCACTTCTGCACTGGGGGAAATTCTGCCCAAGAGTTGCAGTCTATATCCCAGGTTATATAAGGGGCTACCTCCCATGCCGTCTTTTCGCCGCCTTCCAGAGCAAATAGCACCTCACTTAATCTGTCCCGATGATGCTCCTGCAATTCCATAATCCTTTTTCTGTGGTTGTTCCAGATACTGCGATGACCGGGCAAAACAAGATTCACATCAAGCTTATAAACTTTCTCCAGATTTGCCAGATATTGCTTTAGTGAATTTTTCAGTTGCCCCCAGTAGGTAATATTAGGCGTTATATCAAAAAGAATATGGTCTCCGCATACAAGGACTTTCTTGCTAGCCTCGTAAAGGCACATATGCCCCGGTGAGTGCCCCGGGGTTTCAATACACCGAAACAGGTAATTGCCAACTTCTATCTCATCCCCCTCCTCTGTAGTGACCAAATTAATCTGGCGTTTTAGGCTATACCGATAGCCCGGGTGGTCTTTCCGCACCTTCTCGATTTCGTCCTCAGGAAAACCATTGGAGCGGTAAAAGACAAAGAGTCCTTTCCAGTAGTCTTCAGAACCCTGGGAAGCAACAAAAGAGGCTTCTAGCTTGTTAAAGTATACTTTGGACGTATCAGTGGCCAAAGTATCCACCAGACCTGAATGGTCGGCATGCAAGTGGGTGATGAAGAAGTCCGTCCTGTTCAAGTCAACATCCAGCTCTTGCAACGCAGAACGCATCGTGCGCAGACATTCCTCACGGTTCATTCCCGTGTCGATGATTAGAAACCGTTCCCGCCCTTTTACTATATAAGAATTGAGAGCCTTTAAAGGGCTTCTGGGAAGAGGAATTTCAACTCTATAAAGGTCAGGCAAAAGCTCTTCAATCATGAGAAAACTAACCTAAGACGCAAAACGTATAGGTTATTTTATCACCTTTGATAGCTTTTGTCTTTGCACAAACGATGAGACTAGCACATAGAGTAACTCAAGGAAACAGGCATAAGCGTGCACTCTATTTCAAGCGGCGAAGGTGAAACCTACACTGAAGGGATCCTGCAAACGTTTAAGACCAAGGAGCAAGCTGGTACTGCCCGGAAATGGCGTTAATATTTAGAAACCTCCATCTCCTCTATCTTCCCGGTCACAGTAAAGACGACACGTTCGCAGATATTGGTGACTCTGTCGGCAGTGCGCTCAAGGTTATGCGCTACCCAGATAAGGCGGGTCGCCCTGGTTACAGTTCTAGGATCCTCCATCATGAAGACGAGCAGTTCTCGAAAGACCTGGTCATATAGACTATCAATCTCGTCATCTTCAGCACTTATTTGCCTGGCTGCATCAGCATCATGTTTAACAAACGCATCCAGGCTCCGATGTAGCATATCTGTAGCTCTTTCCGCCATGCGGGGTATATCAATCAAAGGTTTTAGCGGAGGTTCATCGCCTATCATTATGGCGATTTTGGCAATGCCCCCAGCATGGTCAGCTATCCTTTCAAGGTCAACTATAATATACAGAACAGCTATAATGATTCTCAGGTCGCTGGCCATCGGTTGCTGTGTAATGATAAGTTCAGTGCACTTCCCCTCTATTTCATAACGCTTCAGGTCAATCTCGCGGTCACCGGCAATTACCTGCCTTGCCAGCTCTAAATCTCTCTTTTTCAGGGCTTCTATAGAGCGGCTTATAGCTTTTTCCACCATGCTGCCCAGAATCAGCACATCGTCCTGAAGCTCGTGAAGGTGACGCTCAAAACTTTCTCTCGGCATTTTGGTTCCTCCTTAGCCAAAACGGCCGGTGATATAATCCTCTGTTCTTTTATCCTGTGGGCGGCTGAACAATTCGCTGGTCTTGCCATACTCAACCAGGTCCCCCAAGAGGAAAAACCCGGTCCAATCAGAAACTCGCGCTGCCTGCTGCATGTTATGGGTAACAATAACAATCGTGTAACTCTTCTTAAGCTCCTGCATCAATTCCTCGATTTTCGTGGTTGCTATGGGGTCGAGAGCAGAGCACGGCTCATCCATAAGTATAACCTCTGGTTCTATGGCCAGGGCACGGGCAATACACAGTCGCTGCTGCTGACCACCGGAAAGCGCCAGCCCTGACTTATCCAGGCAATCCTTTATTTCGTCCCACAAAGCCGCAGCTCTAAGGCTCCTTTCCACAATTTCCCCAAGCTTCGTCTTGTGATTCATCCCAAGCATCCTCGGACCAAAAGCAACATTTTCTAATATAGATTTAGGCAACGGATTTGGCTGTTGAAAAACCATGCCCACTCTTTTGCGTACTTCAACTACATCTATATCCGGAGCATATATGTCAACGCCATCCAGCAATACCTGCCCGCTCACGCGAGTTTTGGGAATTGCATCATTCATTCGGTTCAGTGCGCGGAGAAACGTAGATTTGCCACACCCCGACGGTCCCATGAGAGCAGTGATGGAGTATTCCCTAACGCCCAAGTTGATCTTATTCAAAGCTTGCTTGCTGTCGTAGAAGAAATCAAGGTTTTTGGTCTGTATTTTCGGATTCATTTACGTCCCCATCATTTTAGCATGGAAGCGTCTAGTCAACCAATTGGTAGTACCGTTAATAAGTAGGATGATGACAATCAGCACCACGCCCGTAGCCATGGCTTTATCTAGTGCTCTTGTCTCCATGGCCAAATAGTACAGATGTAGCGACAGAGTCCTGCCACCGGAGAGAAACGAAGCCGGCATGGCGGCGCTACCGCCCATGGTGACATAGAGACAGGCGGTTTCCTCGACGGACCTACCGACGCACAGAATCACGGCGGTGATTATGCCCGGCAAAGCTGCCGGCAGAACAACTCGAGAGACGGTCTGCCATTTGGTAGCCGCCAGAGCCAGCCCGGCTTCCCGATACGAATTAGGCACTGCCTTTATAGCCTCCTCAGCAGTTCGGATGAAAGTGGGCAGCACCAAGCAGGCCAGGGTTAAAGCTCCAGAAAGGATAGAGAAGTTGAGGTGCAAAATTGTTACGAAGAGGGCAAAACCAAAAAGCCCAAAAATAATGGACGGAACACCAGCCAGAGTCTCTACTCCATATCTTATGGCTTTAGTCACCCAATTATCAGTGGCATATTCAGTGAGATATATAGCTGCTCCAAGCCCCAGAGGTGCGGCAATGGCAATGGTAAGTATAGCAACATAGAAAGTGCCGACTATGGCTGTGGAAATACCGCCCTCGCCGCTAAGCCCACCCTTAGGTGCCGTAATCAGAAAGTCCCAACTGACATTACCTATCCCCTTAACCACAACGTAGCCAATTATCAGGGCAAGAACAACTACTGTGAGCATGCCCGCCATCCAGATTATCCCCCAAGCTATTCTCTGCGTAACCTTAGCAGACATCCTCATGACTGCCTCCTAGCAACAAAAACCAGGCTGTTAAGCCCCATAATCAACAGGAAAAGTACGATTCCAGTGGCAAAAAGGGCACTTTCATGAATTCCGCTAGCGTACATTATCTCAACGG
Organism: uncultured Chloroflexia bacterium; assembly: GCA_963754385.1. Taxonomy (GTDB): domain Bacteria; phylum Chloroflexota; class Dehalococcoidia; order GIF9; family UBA5629; genus 9FT-COMBO-48-23. The sequence goes on from CAVWGE010000005.1 coordinate 50,716, forward strand.
CGATATTTCCGGTTAAGGTTCGTGCTGGGGCTAAAGGTGACCCCGGCATAAGTATGGAATTGCCAATGACCATAATCATCGCCATAGTCTCGCCGATAGCTCTGCCCATACCTAAGATAACGGCAGTCACAATCCCGGAACGAGCTACGGGCAACATTACATGCCAGATGGTTTGCCACTTGGTAGCACCTAGAGCTAGGGCGCCTTCTCTATAGCCCACAGGTACACGTCGAAGGCTGTCTTCGCTGATACTGATTACCGTAGGCAGAACCATAACTGTAAGTACGATAATCGCAGCCAAAACGCTGTAACCGTTGCCACCTATCTCTCGAATAAGCGGGACAATGACCACCATGCCTACCAATCCATAAACAACTGAGGGGATGCCGACAAGTAGCTCTACAGCGCTTCTGACCACATTCCGGACGTGATAAGGGGCAACTTCAGCCAGAAAAATGGCACAGGCAATTCCTAAGGGGGCGGAGAGCAGCAAGGCACCGATGGTGACATACACTGAGCCTATAATCATAGGCAGTATGCCGAATTCGCCAATCCCCGGACGCCAGACGGTGCCGAAAAGGAACTTGAGGATACCGATACTTCGCAGTGCTGGAATGCCCTGTTGAATTACAAAGAGGCCGATGAGGAACACAAGTAGAATAGCGACCAGTGCGGAGATAAAAATCATCCGCCGGGAAAGAACTTCACTGAACCGGCGAGAAATTCTGGACATCTGTCTGCTTTCACCAGATTACATGTTAAGTTGGAACAGGATTTATCAGAAATCCCGTTCCAACTCTACCTATATAATAAAGAAGGAGGCACAAGCAATATAGTGTAAGCCCTCTTGCGGCAACCACTATTTTATGCTAAGGTAACCCTCGTCCTGAACAATTTTTTGCCCTGCACTGCTGGTGCAGAAATCGATGAATGCCTTAACTAAACCAGTTGGCTGTTCCTTTGTCAAAAAGTACAGAGGGCGGACAATCGGATACTTGCCAGATTTGCAGTTTTCTTGAGTGGGGGCAACACCATTGACCTCGAGAGGCTTGACAGTGCTATCAATGTAGGCTAAGGAAAGAAATCCAATAGCCAGAGGAGTTGTTGACACCGATGTCCTCAGGGCACCGTTGGATGGCTGGAGAATAGCTTTATCAGTAATCAAAGTCTTACCCATCACCATGTCTTGAAAGGCGCCTCTAGTTCCAGAACCCTCTTCCCTGGCAACGACGGTAATAGTTCCGCTGCTGCCGCCGACTTCACTCCAGTTAGTAATCTCGCCAGCAAAAACCTTTATGATTTGGTCTTTGGTAAGCCCGGTTACAGGATTGCTGGGATTGACAACGATCGCTATGCCATCTTTTGCCAGAAGATGCTTAACCAGTTTTGGCTCATCAGGGTTAAGCTCTCTGGAAGCTGCGCCTATATCGACAGTCCCATCGGCCGCGGATTTGATGCCAACACCTGTACCACCACCTTGAATAGTTACGGTGACATCAGGGTTCTTCTCTTTGAAGGCAGCGGCCAATTTCTCCGCCAATGGCTGGACGGTTGTCGAGCCGGCTTCAGTAATAGTCCCCGATACGCTCTGACCGCAACCGCCAAGGGCTAGAACAGCAAGGACTAAGCTTGTTATAGGTATTAAAAACAACCACTTTTTCATTTTTCTGTATTTTCTTTCTCCTTTCGATTAGTTTGATTTTTCTTTAGCAACCAATATGGCACTTCAAATTTCACGGCATGAATAAAGCTTTTTCCGTTACCATTTCAGTTGCCACTTTTAATTGAATTGCATCTCTAATTGCATAGGCCTCCTTTTCATGAGTTTCTTTTCTTTTCTCTTACCACTGTTTGAGTGTCGTTTAACAGCAACAGGCCCGTTACATGGGTAGAGAGCTTCGTTACTATACCGTTGTCTCCACATTTTTCACCTCTGTTTTGGTAACATTTTCTCTAATAAGTTTCTTCACTTTAGCTTCGATTTCATCCCTGATCTGTCTCACCTTTTCGATAGGTTTTCCCTCCGGGTCCTCCAACTGCCAATCTTCGGTTGGCACAATGGTCGCGGGGCAAACGCCTTCAACTCCACAACCCATGGTTATAACCCTGTCAGCGCCATCCAGCATCTCCAAAGTCAATGCCTTAGGACGCTTGGAACTTATGTCTATGCCTATTTCTCTCATAGCTTTCACTACAGTCTGGTCAACATGACTTGCCGGTCGAGTTCCAGCAGAAAGAGCCACAGCTTTCCCTGCAGCATAATGCTCAAAAAAAGCTTCTGCCATCTGGCTCCGACCTGAATTATGGACGCAGACGAACAAGACTTTCTTCATTCTTAGCTAAGATAAGAAAAAACCTCAAACCTATGGTTCTATTGGTTTTATCTCCCCCGTATGTAGAATAGCAGATGAAGTTTAATAGCGGTTTAAGGTATTGTTAAGATTGTGTTAAATATTGATATTGCTTTATTGAGGATTTGTCTGAAGTGGTAGATTGAAGAAAAAGGTGGAACCCTTGCCCTCCTCACTCTCAACCCAGATATTACCACCGTGGGTCTGGACGACATGTTTGGCAATTGCCAGCCCCAACCCAGCACCTTCACCCGACCGCGCCTTATCTGCTTTGTAGAAGCGCTCAAAAATACGGGGCAAGTCCTCCCTGGAGATGCCGACGCCTGTATCAGATACTTTCACCAAAACCGAATTTTCTGAAACTTCGGTTGAAATTACTACACATCCACCCGAATGGGTGAACTTTATAGCATTATGGACTAGATTAGTTATCACCTGATATATCCGGCCTTTGTCAGCCCGGATAAGAGGCAGGTCAGTGAAGAGTTTAGCTGACAAAGCCACGCTTTTTCTATCTGCCTGCGGCTTGAAGCTGGCAATGACCTCCTCTATTAGCGAATTGAGATTGACCGTCTCCGGCTTGAGGTTGCCTCTACCGCTCTCAATACGTGACAGTTCCGCCAGTTCCGTCACCATCTGCATCATCCTGTCTACCTCGCTGTCAACCCTGGATAAGAAGTCCCTGGCAGCCTTTTTATCGTCAACAGCACCATCTTGTAAGGTCTCGACTATAGCCTTGATTCCGGCCAGGGGTGTCCTTAACTCGTGCGATATGTTACCCACAAACTCGCGTCGCATAGTTTGCAGACTTTTTAACTCAGTAAGGTCTTGAAACAGAAGTAGAGCCCCGGTCAGCCCGTCAGTCATAAGTGGCACAGCAATAACCCTGAGGAAGCGCTTGCCTGAACCGAATTCAAGCTGAGCAGTGTATTCCTTAGCCGTTTCAAGACATGACTTTAGCGCCCTGTCTATTTCATAATCTCGAACTGTTTCTACTAAATGCTTGCCGATTACCTTTTTCTCCTCAAAATCGAACATATGCTCGGCAGCTTGATTAGCCAGCAGTACAAGACCTTCATTATCCGTCATTATCACGCCATCAGCCATATTTGAAAGGATAGCTGCCAATTTGCTCTTCTCGTCGGATATCTCTGCTACCAAGTTTTTAAGGCTAGAAGACATTTCATTGAAGGTCTTCGCTAGCTGACCCGACTCATCAATTGTTAGGACAGGAATCTTTTGTTCAAGCTCTCCCGAAGCGATTCTTCTAGCCGCCTGAGTTAGCTGTCTGATAGGTTGCGTGGTTGCCCGCGCAACGAATACCGCAACCAGAATGGCTATCAAGGCAGTTACCACCATAGAGATGGCAACGATTAGAATAAGTCGATTTATATAATTCTGAACTTCTATCAATGGAAGAGCCACCCGAGAAATACCTATAACCGTTCCCTGACTGGTTATGGGCACGGCAACGTATAGCATCTGTTGCCCCAAAGTGGTACTGTACCGAGTACTGGCACCAACACCTTCAGCCAGGGCTTCTATCACCTCAGGACGCGCAGCATGGTTTTCCATAGTCATGGGGTCATGTTCTGAATCGCCCAGGACTGTACCATCCCTGGCGATAATAGTGACTCTTGAATTTATCTGGTCTCCGGTTGCCTTTGCCAGAGTATCAAGCGCATTGTTATCCTGAGCCACAAAGCCGGGCAGACTGGCCTGTGCCACAAGTCTAGCTTCGCTCTCGAGTTGTGAACGCAGGTTATTGATTTGAGTGTCCCGGACAAAATCAACCAGATAAAACCCCAGGACACACATACTAACTAGAATAATCAGGACGAAAGAGATTGTTATGCGCCACTGAATACTACGAAACACATCAACCTTCCAGCTTGTAACCGATGCCTCTCACTGTAATCAACCGCTTGGGCTTTGCCGGATCTTCCTCTATTTTCTCCCTAAGCCATCGGATGTGGACATCCACAGTACGAGTACCCCCGGCATAGTCATAACCCCATACCCTCTCTAGTAACTGCTCCCTACTGAAGACCAGCCCCCTATTTCCGGCTAGAAAAGCCAGTAAATCGAACTCCTTCTGCGTCAGGTCCAGCGCCATCCCGCTAAGCGTGGCTCGACGCCGGGGGGTATCGATTTCAAGGTTGCCAATATTAACCTTTGCCCCCTCAGCAGACTCCAGCCCCGTCATCCTGGTTCGTCGCAACATAGCTCGCACACGGGCAAGCAACTCCCTCATACTGAAAGGCTTGGTCATATAATCATCAGCCCCGATTTCAAGACCGACTATCTTATCAATTTCTTCACCCTTGGCCGTCAGCATCAAGATAGGCACGGTCATGTCCTTCCGCAAAATACGACACACTTCAAAGCCATTAAGCTCAGGGAGCATGATATCAAGGACAATCAGCTCCGGTTTCTGGTTTCGGGCAATTTCCAGGGCTTGGGCACCATCGGTGGCAGTAATCACGTTATAGCCCTCTTTAACCAGATTATATTTGAGGACATCCAGCAAAGTCTGGTCGTCTTCAACTAAAAGAATTTTGTCGCCCATCGCTTACCGTCCAACATCAGTATAATGCTAGTTGCATAGCACAGCAAGTATAGCTAAATCAGGCTGCAAGAGCGAGGTTAAGCTCTGAATATGGGGCAATACACAGCGGTGTCGTCTATGTGTCGGAGAGAACTAAAGTGGCAGACCAGGTCAGTCCGTTAATATTTAGAAACCTCCAGCTCCTCCATCTTCCCGGTCACCGTAAAGACGACGCGCTCGCATATATTGGTCACCCTGTCGGCGGCACGTTCCAGGTTATGGGCAACCCATATGAGACGTGTCCCCCGATTAATGGTCTTCGGGTCGACCATCATAAAGGTGAGGAGCTCGCGGAAGACCTGGTCATAAAGACCGTCAACAGCATTGTCCATAGTGACTACATACTTTGCCAGTTCCACATCGCGGGTAACGAAAGACTTGAGGCTTTTTTCAATCATTTCGGTGGTCAATTCTGCCATCCGCGGAATATCAATCAGCGGTTTCAAGGGCGGCTCATCGCCAATCATGACTACAATCTTGGCATTGCCTTCAGCATAATCCCCAATTCTCTCAAGCTCGGTTATGATATTAATAACAGCCACAATGACCCGCCGGTCAGGTATGGTCAGCTTCTGCGTGCCCATAAGCTCAATACACATATCTTCGATAGCAAACCGCAGCTCATCAATCTTGGCATCGGCAGCAATTATCTGGTGGGCCATCTTTAAATCCCGGTTTTTCAAGGCTTCAACAGAGCGGTTTATCTCCTTCGCCACCATATCACCCATAGCCAGGACTCTATCTTGAATTTCCTGAAAACCTTTGTGAAAACTGGCACTCATTTCCATGTTATTACCTCCACAGCAATTTAATTATACACATCATTGACCACAAAGGCTAAAGCTTTAATTCACTCGACCCGAAATATGGTTCTTATGACTCTTTCCTCAAATTAGTGTAATTACTCTAATCAATGAATAAATGATGGCACCAATAACAGCAGCGCCTGGAATAGTAAAAATCCACGCCCAAACAATGGTAATTGTCACGCCCCAGCGCACTGCGGAAAGACGATGCGCCGAACCTACACCTGATATAGCTCCGGTGATAACATGTGTAGTGCTCACTGGAATACCCAGATGAGTGGCTAAGAAAATACTAAACGCGCCGGCTGTCTCAGCACAAAAACCGTCAATAGGTCTTAATTTGGTAATTTTCTGCCCCACTGTTCTAACAATTCGCCAACCGCCGCTCAATGTGCCCAGAGCAATAGCGGCGTGTGCGCTCAGAACAACCCATAAAGGTACTTTAAATTCGCTGATTAAGCCACCGACGAAGAGAAGACTTGTTATAATACCCATAGTTTTCTGTGCGTCATTACCGCCGTGGCCCAAACTATAAAGAGCGGCAGAAAAAAGTTGGAAAACCCGCGACCACTTATTAACCGCAGTCGGTGTTTGTCCACGTACAATCCAGGTTGTAATGACCCTTAGTATGAAACCCAAAACTAGACCAATAGCCGGCGCCAGGACAATAAAAATCAATGTCTTGTACCAGCCACTGGCTATAATAACTCCAAAGCCGCTCTTGGCTATGGCTGCTCCGGCGTATCCGCCAATCAGAGCATGAGAAGAGCTGGTAGGCAAACCCAAATACCATGTAAGTATATTCCAACAAATAGCGCCGCAAACGCCAGCCAGAATTACAGTTGGAGTCACTGTATTAACATCAATCATTCCCTTGCCGATCGTGGTCGCCACTGCCGTGCCGAATATGAGAAAGGCCACGAAATTAAAAAACGCTGCCCAGATGACGGCCTGTCTCGGCGTCAAAACCCTGGTGGAAACAATGGTGGAAATGGAATTCGCGGCATCATGCATGCCGTTGGTAAAATCGAAAGCCAGGGCTACGAGGATGATAAAAATTATAAATAATAAGCTTAAATCCACCGTATCCCGCCAGGCTGAGTTAGAGACAAGTCTGCCATAGATGCTCAGGCATATTTCAGCGCCACGCCTTCCAGGACGTTAGCCACATCCTCACACCTATCTATGGCAGTTTCTATATCCTCGTAAATCTCACGCCACTTGATAAGGTGAGCATAATCTGTTGAGCTAACAAAAAGCTCCGCCAGCGCCGAGCGATAAATGCTGTCCCCCACATTCTCCAGGCGATTAATCTCCACGCATAGCTTAAGAAGTTTATCCCGCTCGATGCGGCCATGTATTGCAGATACACCCTTCTCGACTTCAATCACTGCCTGCACGACAACATCGGCTAACTCCCTGGCCTTATCGGTAGGACGCTCCACCTTGTAGAGCAACATGGCATCCGCCGCTGAGTGGATGAAGTCAGTTATATCGTCTAGAGACTCAGCCAGCAGAGCAATGTCTTCGCGGTCCAGTGGGGTCACAAAGGTACGATGTAGTTGTGCGACAATTTGATGAGTAATTGCATCCCCCTCATGCTCCAGGGTAGTTATTGTTCCCACTCTCTCCTTAACATTCTCCCACGTATTCACCATGTCTCTTAGCTGCTGAGCTATCTTGACCACATTCTGAGCGCTCTGCTCAAAAAGGACGAAAAACTTCTGCTCCCTGGGGAATAAGGAAAACCTAGGCAATGAGTAACCTCCTTCGCCTGCAAAGCGGTGACTCAGAAAATGGGATGACAGAATCTAAGCACAGAGGGAAGGGCGAGCTGACGCTCCGGTTCTGACTAAGGCGAGCAAACATGACAATATGCCGCCATCATTTTAGATGAGGCATAGGTAGTAGTCAAGCCCACAGCAGATTCCATTTTGGCTTGCGTAAATGTATAATCAAGCTGGTGTGTCGCAGGTGGAACAAGTGAACAACTCAACCATACTTCAACCAAAGAGAATAGCTAAGATGGACATCTACACAAGCAAGATGAGGCGAATTACCATTGCCGTGTTGACGATAGCAGTAGCCGCTTTAGTTATTAGCCTGCAGCCTTTCTTCCTGAGACAACTGGACATCAATACGGCCAGGCTGGTGAGTTGTCCGATTGCCTTTATTGTGTTATGTTTTCTAATACTTCATTTCCTGCAAAACTGGCGACTGCTGTTGGCTCTGTTCAAAAATAAAAAATCGTACAGCATAAGCAGGCTGACGGTAACCCTGGCGATGACGGTTGTTGGGGTGATAGACATTGCCAGCGGCTGGGTCACTGCTGTATCAGGTGAGGAGCGCTATCTATTATTTCCGATGTGGGTATGGAGCTGGACATTCACGCTTCTAGTGGCTATTCACGTCTACCAGCGCCGGGGCATTTTTCTGTCCTACTGGAGAAAGCTGAATCATAGGGCTTAAGATAAATTCGCTCTGCGGCTGCTTGTTCGAAGATACGCGTAACTAAGCTATATTGACGAACCAAGGTCACTCATTGTCCGGTGGTAGAAGTAAATCAATTTGCAGTTCATCTCAATGTTATCCTGAGGCATAGTAGCAGGTATATTCGCCCCGAAAGGTTCTACCAGTCTGTCATCGAAAATCGCCTGTGGGAATATAGCCCTGATTTTCTTAACGGTAGTGCTGAAGTTTGTCACAGAGGAAGAAGCCATCTCCGACCCAAGGAACGAGTAGTTAAAGTCGTGCTGCAGGATTTCTACAATCGGCTCCGATGACGTTCGGTCGTAGAGCCTGACAAAACTTTCAGTTTGATATGATTTATCCGTGGTTTTTTCTTTGACCTTTTTCGTTATGGGAATGCCGCCAGTCAATAAAGTTGCTGTCACATTTAATTTTCTTACAGTAGTTGTCACCTCCGTCTCAGTATAAGTTTGCATCCTGCCGCTGATAATCAAGAACACCTCGCTCGACTCCATTCGCCTCTCTTTGCCGCTCCTGTTCCAGAATAGTGCTGCCTGCTCCTCGAATTTTATGGTATGTGCCTTATATCTCGGTGAATACTTACGAAGCTCCGAATCTGGGCACACAATTACCACCAGGCCTAGTTCTCTTAGGCTCCGGGCGGTTGATTCCGCCATCTGCATGGTGTCATAGCTGGCAATGATTTTCAGAATCTTTCCTGCCAGGCGAAGCCGAGTCTCATAGGGGTTCTTAGCGATAATAGCTGCAACCTTCTTTATCAGCTCTTCCTCAAGCGTAGCCGGAGGAGCTATCGCCACATGCACAACTTCATATTCAGCCATTAGTGCTCTTCTTTGGAGTCGGCAGCCTAGCTCTACAATAGCACGCTTTTAGTAAAATGAAAAGAGACGAATTCGAGGCAGCGAGACCTAATGTGACCTTTTCTCTTTAAAGTGGTAGCATTATAGTCATCGGTTATCTATCCAAATAAACTAGAACCTCAAATTAGCTATTCACTAAGTAAGGAGGGGGAAAATGAGGACAAAGAAACAGTATATCCAAGGATTGACCAAGATGAAGAGAAACGTCTACTTTGACGGCGAACTGATTGACCGCAAAGACGAGCGCCAGATGGACTGCATTAACACCATGGGCACTACATTCGATGAAGCCGCCAAGCCGGAGAACCAGGAGTTGTGCACCGCCATATCTCATCTCACCGGTGAGAGAATCAACCGCTTCACCCACATACATCAGAACACCGATGACCTGCACAAGAAGCAGGACATGACCCGCATGTACTGTCAGAAGGTAGGAGGCTGCATACAGCGGTGCATGGGCATCGACGCCACCAATGCTATCTACAACGTGTCCTACGAAGCGGACAAGATGAACAAAGGTGCCACCCGGTATCATGAGAACTTCAAGAAGTGGCTAATCCGTTTCCAAACCGAGGACTTGGTAGGCTGCTGCGCTCAGACAGACGTCAAAGGCGACAGGATGCTAAGGCCTGCCGACCAGCCTAATCCTGATGCCTACGTACGTATCAAGGAGAGGCTCAACGATGGCATCGTGGTCAGCGGCTGCAAGGTGCACATCTCTGAAGCCTCAGTGGCCGATGAGGTGCTGGTGGTGCCCACCCGGGCGTTGCGCCCCGAGGATAAGGACTACGCCGTTGCCTTCGCCATCCCGGGCGACTGGGATGGGCTGAAACAAATAGTTACCATCCATAACCTCAGACCCAGAGAGCGTTTCAAGCGCGGGTTCGTGCCAGGCAGCACAGATTCCTACCTGATTTTTGACGACTGCTTCATCCCCTGGGAAAGGGTCTTCCTTGCCGGTGAATGGCAGCATGGCAGCGTGTTGGCTCTCCTCTTCGCCTTGTTCCACCGCCACTCCTATTCGGGCTGTAAGCCAGCCATCGGCGATATCCTCCTAGGAACGGCAGCCCTCGCCGCCGAGGTGAACAACATTCACAAGACGCCCCACGTCCGGGAGAAGCTGGCCGAGGTTATCATGACCACCGAGCTGGGTTATGCCGCCGGCTACACGGCTTCTGACCTTGGCAAGCCGGAGGTGTATATCCCGGGTCTAGGATTTATCCCCTATGGACCCGGCTCCTACATACCTAATTCGATTTATTGCAACGTCGGCCGCTGTCTGACAGGCGAGGCAGTGTGGCGTGAAGCTGAGATACTCTGCGACATCGCCGGCGGCGTAGTAGCCACCTTCCCTCACGAGAAGGATTTCATGAACCCGGAGACCAGAGACCTGCTCTTAAAGTATACCAAGCGTAATGCAAACATGCCGGTGGAGGATCAGGCGCAGTTGTGGCGGTTCCTGGGTGATGTCCTCTGCTCAGCCACCGGCGGCATAATCAATGTGGGCAACTATCACGGTGGCGGCTCACCAATCATGGAGCAAATCGCCATCACTACACAGTACGACATCGAGTCAAGAAAAAAGCTGGTCAAGCATATCGCCGGCATGAGCGGTGGCGACCGCGACGCCTTAAGCAAACAGACAGCACGTCCAAGCAAAACACCAGCCAAGGCTGCCAAATAGTTAACATAGTGGTCAATCAGCCTCTGCTACAACGGGAGAGGCTTGTCTTTTATGGCGAAGCGAAGTAAAGGATATGAAAAGGTTATTCCAGGTGAAAAATCGCTTTTAACAATTTGGACTTTTGTGTGGTAAAAGCCTCTGCGGCCTCCTTTACACCTACCTAAAGGATTGTATACACTTTGTAACAAACCCCTGTAGATGTAAGCCTGCCAATGGCTACCGTTATGATCCGGTTCAGCCAGCCATATTTCTCGGATGCGGTCTCAAGGACGGGGGTTGTCCGGTAATAGCAACTCGAAGAGTCCACAACCTCCCCCATAATCACCCGAAGCGCAGTCTCAGGAGCCATGTCATTTATACCCCGGAGGTAACAATAGATTAAATGGCCATCATCGGTGCGAAGGGCGACCCTGACATCCAACTCAACCACTCCATCAGGTCGGCGGATGAACCAGTCACCTCCACCGGGAAGCACTACACCTTTGACTTTCGGACCATCAAAAGTGCCACCCTTGATGTAGACAATATGTCGGTGGCCTTGTGGCGTGGCTCCTATGTCTATCATACCTCCCCAATCGACATCAACGACTACGTCACACAAGAACTCAGTTTCTAAATCTGCCATGTGCTACCCCTTTACCCCATCTCGCTAGGTCGGTCTAATTTCGCATATCTTAAAGCTTTAGGCTTGCTCGTCACTGCCAATATGAAAGCGACTCAGTGGTGGGTACTATAGGTAAATGGGTTACCTTTGTCAAGATGCCAACTTTATTGCACACTTCGCCCAATTGTGCACTAACTTTTCCTATTAAGTTATGCTAGGGGAACATATGGACATTTATTTCTTGTAGCTGTAAATGATATGGTTTTATCGTGCTCAATTCTTTTTATTGGATTTCATTACTAGTTAATCATCCCATTATGGCTACAGAACAGCTTCGAGGTCAAGGGGGTGGGGGACTGAATTATTTGACAAAAACAGACAGATAAGCTTAAATATCCAGAACTACTTTGACATGAAATCTGCATATTCTGTAGGGCTACAATCGGTAGCCCTAGCCCTAATCTTTATGCCTGAACCTTTTACCACACCTATAGGCATTGCGCTGCTGGCCTATGCCAAAGCCAAGGGGCGACAGAGACCTGTTAGTGCGCGCCGCCTGACAAATACTTTTGAAGACTGTTACAGCTACAAACTTAGTATGACACGCGGCACGATTATAAATTATCAACTATCCCCTAAAAGACATGGGCAAATGCCTAAGTCATATCCGAGAATCACCAAGCTGCAGGATGATCCTCAATTCTTGAAAGCCTTACGAGGAAAGACACAACGACAATCCCAGTTCACCAGTGCACCCTTCTCAAAACTAGAACCGGCAGGCTTAATGAGAGGACCCAGATTAAAAGACCGCGCCGCACTGGCCATACCCAGAACTACATCGCCCAACAACATAATCACGTAGATTACCTAATCTTTCCATTGTTTAACTACTGTTATATAATTTCACCCGCTGTCGAAACATGATGTAGGGACAGGTCTTCAGACCTGTCCGAAGCAAACAAAATTGATGGCACCTAAAACTGCTGCCCCAGACTTTAAAAACCTGCTTCAACCTCGTTCCATAGCCATAGTCGGCGCCTCACAGGACGAAACGAAGTCAGGCGGAATGTTCGTCTCCCGCCTGCTGAATGACGGCTACAAGGGGACAATTTACCCCATAAACAACAAGGAATCCGAAATCATGTCCCTCAAGAGCTATCCCAGCATTCTGGATGTCCCCGGAGAAATAGACCTGGCAGTAATAGCTATACCCGCCCAGAGCGTGTCTCAGGTAATGGCTGAGTGCGCCAAAAAAGGTGTCAGGTTCGCCGTGGTCCATAGCGTCGGTTTCAGCGAACTGGGAGCCGAGGGCAAGGAGCTGGAACGGCAGATGCTGGAAGCAGCTCACCAAGGAAATGTGAGGATAGTCGGGCCTAACTGCATGGGAATAATCTCGCCACGAGCCAATATCAATACTATCATACCTTACGCCAGATTGCCGATGGAGCCCGGCGGCGTGGCTTTCGTCGGGCAGAGCGGCTGGGCAAGCCAAAACATGACACAGCTGGGCAGCGAGCGAGGGCTTCGCTTCAGCGGCATTATAAGCATCGGCAACCAGAGCGACCTTACCATCGAGGACTTCCTGGACTATTTTGGCAATGACCCCGAGACCAAAGTAATCGCTTTTTATATTGAGGGCTTAAAGCAAGCCAGCCGCTTTCTGAAGCTTGCCGAGGAGATATCACCAAGAAAGCCGATTATCGCCTGGAAAGGGGGCAGCTCGGAGTTGGGCGCTAAGGCGGCTGCTTCCCACACAGGCTCCCTGGCAGGCAATTACGCCTTGTTCGAAGCAGCCAGCCGACAGAAAGGCATAATCTCTGCCCACAGTCTGGAAGAGCTCATAGACCTAGCTGTAGCCTTCAGCTGCCACTATCTGCCGACTGGGAACGAGATAGGCCTGTTGATAGAGGCCGGCGGTGGCGCTGTAGCCACCTCTGATGCCTGCGCCAAGGCAGGGCTCAATATTTCACCTTTACCGGCAGATGTTCAGCAAAAGCTCCGTGAATTCCTTAAGGACAAGATACCACCTTCGCCCAGCCTGAAAAACCCGGTAGACCTGGTGTGGGCTCCCTTCAATGAGGCATCTCTCATCTACGCCACCTGTCTCGAAATCATGGCTCAGGCAGTGGACTCCTGCCTGACGATTTGCTATGCCTTCATCCACGATGAGTGGTTCTTGTCACGCCTGGAAAGCATACGCGACCGGAACAAGAAACCAATAATCGTCGTTCCCGGCAACTCCAGTGACCAGCGGCAGGGCATGCGCCTGACAATCGAAAGAGGCATACCCACCTACTCCATGCCCGAGAACGCCGTAAGGGCTCTGGCAGCAATGACCCGCCGCGCCGAATACCTTAGAAACCTCCACATCCCATAGCCCCAACTCCCCATTACCCAAATCCTAATCTCGAATTTCTAAACTCTAAATAAATTCAAAGCCACAAACACCAATGACCAAAACATACGGCGTTTCTAATTTTGAGAATTCGGATTTTGATATTGTTTAGGATTTGGTGCTTAGGATTTAGGATTTCTTATCACTAAACGCGCATCTCAGAGCATAAGACCCGCTTTGTAGCCTTCCTCCATCGCCTCCCTTATCCCACGCGGCTCGACGCAGTCACCCACCGAAACGACCCGGGCAGCTTTACCCTTCAAAGCGTCTAAGAGCTCGGTATCAGGCACAGCACCAGCCGCCAGCACTATAGTGTCCGCCTCGACTATCTTTCTTTCCCCTGTGCCGGTTCTGATAACTACGCCAGCCTCGGTGATTTCCTCATACTCAACCCCGGTTAACATGGAAACGCCCTTGAACTGCAGCCTGCCCAGCAAAGGTCCCCTGATAAACTGGTGGACCTTGGTAGCGAACTCCGGACCCCGCCTCATGATGGTAACCTTCTTACCCTGCTCCATCAGGTACAGCGCCGTCTCACAGCCAACCAGCTCACCGCCTATCACCACCACCCGCTCTCCCGTTTTAGCTCCGACAAGCACTTCGCCAGCCTGGATAACCTTTTTGCTCTGTATCCCCGGTATCTGCGGAATAAACGGTTTGACACCGGTAGCCAATATGACAACATCCGGCTTTAGCTCATCCAGCAAGTCTAAGGTAAACCTTTCACGCAGCCGCATCTCAATGTCTAATTTGGCAACCTGACCTACCAGATACTGCCTAAACGTCTCAATCGTATCTTTAAATGGTGGCTTCGAGGCAAGTATCAACTGCCCACCTAATTCTTCACCCTCATCGAATAAGACCACCTTGTGCCCTCTAAGTGCCGCCACTCTGGCGGCTTCCATCCCACCGGGCCCACCACCCACAACAACCACCTTCTTGGGGCTTTCCGCCGGCTTTAACTCATATTCCCGCTCTCTGCCCAGAGTCGGGTTCACCACGCAGCATACCCCTTCCCTACGCCACCCTACGCTGTCAAGGCAGGTCAAACAGCATATGCAGGGAGTAATGTCTTCCATTCTGCTCCTCGCCACCTTTTGCGGCAGATGAGGGTCAGCCAAAAGTGCCTTGCCTATAGAAATGAAGTCCGCCTTACCGTCACGAAGAACGCCCTCACCCAGTTCAGGTGAAATCCGGCCTACAGCGATGACAGGCACAGAAACAACCTTCTTTATCCCCTCAGCCAGCGGCACAAACAAACATGGTGGCTGAGCCATCGGCGGGCGGCGGGCCGGGGTAACCTGATGCGCCGAAACGTGAATGGCATCCACACCGGCTTTCTCCGCCAGTTGAGCCACCACCTGCGTCTCCTCCAAAGTTATCCCCCCCTCAACACCTATCTCCATGGCGCTGAGACGACACCATACGGGATAGTCACTGCCAACTCTTTCCCTTATAGCCTCTATGACCTCCAACAGGAACCTAGCCCTGTTTTCGAGGCTGCCGCCATAAGCATCCCGTCGGTGATTGGACAGCGGAGACAGGAACTGTGAGACGAGATAGCCATGGGCACCGTGAATTTCCACACCATCGAAGCCAGCCTTTTTAGCCCGCTCAGCAGCCTCAGCGAAGCGGGTTACAAGCGATGCTATCTCCGAAAGCGTCAGCTCTCTCGGCTGTTCGCCTCCCGGTATCGGAACAGGCGAGGGAGCTACCGGCTGATGTCCGGTCAATTTAGATGAAGTCTGCCTGCCGGCATGATGAATCTGTATCGCTGCCTTAGCTCCATGCCGCTTGATAGACTCCGCCAACTTGCTCAGGTCGGGGATAAACCGGTCATCGTCAATACATATCTGCCTCACCGCAGCCTTACCCACCGGAGAATCGACACAGGAAATCTCCACGATAACAAGGCCAACTCCGCCCTTTGACCTTTCTTCATAATAGTCTATCTGCCGCTGTGTAACCGACCCATCTTTCAAGGCATAATTCGTCCCCATCGGCGGCATGACCAGCCGGTTCTTAAGCTCCAGGCTGCCTATACGACCGGGTTCAAAAAGCTTAGTAAACTGTTTCTGATTCATTTTAATGGCACCTCCTAAATCTCTGCCAAGTTAACCAAATCCCAAATCTGTAGGCAACTCGTCTAATCTAACACATTCTCCAGCCTGCTTCAACAGAATGGCTATCCAACTATTTTCTCCCTCTCCCGGCGGGAGGGAGTCAGCGGGAGGGGGAGAAGAAAATGCCATTGGCACAAACCTTGCTACTCAGGCTATAATAACTGTCAACTGTTCCTGACGAATCTAATGAACAGGCTTAAGCTCATGAACTCTAAATTCATTTCGGAGAGCTTTGATTCCATATACTCCGACTGGAAAAAGCTTCAAGTCAATTCGGCAGCAAGCTCAATCTTCTCATCGCCTGAATGGTCAAAAATCTGGTGGCAGCAGTTCGGCCCCGGGGCTAAGCTATGTCTGGTCGCCATCAGGCACCAGGGAAAGACCATGGGAATTGCCCCGCTTGTGGTAAAGGACAATGTCGCTTCCTTTATCGGCAGCAGCGATGTCTGTGATTATCTGGACTTTGTTGTCGAGCCCGGCAACGAAGAGAGCTTCTTTTGCGAGCTGCTGAATAACCTGAAAGCCGAGGGAATTATCCGCTTAGAGCTGGCACCCCTGAGACCTGACTCCGCGGTGCTCACAAGTCTGGTAAAAATAGCCCCAGGTCAAGCATGGCAGGTCTCATGCTCACAAGAAGATGTTACTGTGGAACTCGATTTGCCCGCTACCTGGGAGGACTATCTCCGATTGCTCAGTGGCAAACAGCGTCACGAGTTGAAGCGTAAGCTCAGAAGATTGGACGAAGAAGGCGAACTTAACTATCGCCACAGCACAGACGCTAATCGATATGATGTCGACACATTTCTAAGGCTGTTTCGAGATAGCCGTCAGGACAAGGCAACATTTTTGACTCCCCAAATGGAATCGTTCTTCCGGGCAGTGGCAAATGCCATGGCAGAGCAGAAATTGCTCAGGCTCAACATATTAGAGCTCGATAAAAAACCGGTAGCCGCTACCATGTGCTTTGATTATAAGGATACAGTATATCTGTACAACAGCGGCTATGAACCGGACTATGGGTGGCTGAGCGTGGGAGTTATTTCAAAGGCGCTATGTATCAAAGACAGCATCGAGAGGAACAAAAAACTATTCGATTTCCTGAAAGGCGGCGAAGCCTACAAATATCATCTCGGAGGACACGAGCTGCCACTATACAAGTGCTCATTTAGTTATGCGGCATAGGAGCTACGGCGTGACAAAACGACTTAATATAGCCATGATTAGCATTCATAGCTGTCCTGTGGGCATTCTGGGAGGCAGGGATACCGGCGGCATGAACGTTTATATTCGAGAGCTGGCACAAGAGCTGGGCAAGAGAGGCCATGCGGTAGATATATATACAATGGCTCATCAACCACAGCACGAGCCGCTAATAAAGCTGGGGGAAAACGTCAGGCTTATCCACCTCGAAACCGGCGTTGACGAAGAAGTGCCCAAAGTAGCCATCTATGCCTACATTCAAAGGCTTACCTGCGGCATAGAGAATTTCAGGAAGTCTAACGACATCCATTATAACCTGATACACAGCCACTACTGGCTGTCAGGCCTGGTAGGCAGGCAATTACAGGCCCTGTGGCATGTCCCTCACGCTGTGATGTTTCACACCCTTGGTGCCGTCAAAAACAGCATCGGCATCGGCGAAGATGAGCCTGAACTACGGATAGAAAGCGAGCGAGAGGTGATAGGTAGCTGTGACCGCATTATCGCCTCCACGGCAAAAGAAAAGCAAGACCTTATAAAGCACTACGGTGCTTCTACAGATAAGATTGCCATCATACCCTGCGGTGTCAACCTGGATTTATTCAAGCCTATAGATAAGGAGATAGCCCGGAAGGAACTGGGCTTAGACCATCAAAAGGTCGTACTTTTTGTCGGCAGAATCGAACCTCTGAAAGGCCTGGAACAGCTACTAGTGGCATTGAACTACATAGAAGGCGGAAAACCACCGCTGCTTATGATAGTTGGTGGCGATGAGTACAGCCAGGGGCGAGTGCAGACGCTGCAGCGCATAGCCAAAGAACTGCACATAGAGGACAGAGTTGCCTTTGTCGGCTCTGTAGACCAAGAGAGGCTGCCGCTCTTTTACAGCGCCGCAGATATCTGCGCCATACCTTCATACTATGAGAGCTTCGGCATGGTCGCTCTGGAATCACTTGCCTGCGGCACGCCAATAGTAGCTACCAATGTAGGCAACATGAGACACATCATACGCCAGAGCGAAATGGGACGTCTAGCCAAAGATAATTCCCCCCACAATCTGGCCAGCGAAATATCAGAGCTTCTTTACCATCGAGAAGACAATGACCAGCATATCAAAACAAGGCGAGACAAAATGACCGAATTCAGCTGGGCGACTATCGCTGACAGGATACTCCAAGAATACGACAGGATTCTTGACGACTAAGCGAAACGGGCTACCGTAACCTTCTACCGACCTCCGGTCAAAGCGCGCTTAACCTCTCTCCTTAACTGCTCAGCATTGAAGGGCTTGGCAATATGTGGAACTTTAGTCTCGGAGAGGAACTTTTCGGTATCGGCGGCCATAACATCGCCTGTAATGAAGACTACTCTCCGGGCTAACGATCTGGCTATCTTCTGGATACTCCCGTATAATTCCACGCCACTTATGCCCGGCATCTTGACATCCAGCAATATGAGATTGTATCTCTTGCCTTCGATTTCCTTCAGCGCATCATCAGCGTTATCTACGGTATCTACCTCATAACCTTCGCCAGCCAGCACCCGCTTCACAAGGTCCCTGACCACCTGCTCGTCATCCACCACCAGTATCCTGGCTTTGACCGCCTTCTCTGGCTCTTCAGCAACTGGCTCGGGTGGCTTTAGCAGCAGTTCGACTCCGGTGACTATGGGCAGTTCAACGATAAAGGTAGCGCCCTTGCCCGGCTTGCTTTCGGCGTATATCTTCCCCTTGTGTTCGGCTACTATGCCGTAAGAGAGGCTCAAGCCCAGCCCCGTACCCTGACCTACTTCTCTGGTGGTGAAAAAGGGGTCGAATATCCTGTTTATGAACTCTGGTTTTATTCCCGGGCCATTATCTTTGAAGTATATTTTTATCGTTTTGCCACTCTTTTCGGTGGTTATGGTGAGTCTGCCTTTGTCGTGGGCTAATTTCATCTCCGTCTCGGCGTTCACAATCAGGTTGAGGAACACCTGCTGGAACTGACCCGGGTCAGCCACAGTTTCCGGCAAATCAGTGGCGAGCCTGGTGACAACCTTAATATTGTTGACCCTCAGGTGATAATCTCGCAGGGCAAGGGTGCTTTCTATGAGCTCGTTTATATCGACAAGCCTCCGCTCCAGCTTGGTCTGGCGAGAAAAGGTCAGCAGCCTGCTTACGATGCCGGCCACCCGCTGAGCGCCATCATTGATAGCTGCCAGGTCTCTCCTGATGTCCGATGGGACATCCTCTCGGTCCATAAGCAACTGGGCATAGCCGATGACGCCGGTGAGCGGGTTATTTATCTCGTGGGCTATGCCGGCTGACATCTCACCCACAGAAGCCAGACGGCTGGCAATTTGAGCCTTTTGCTCCAGTTGCCTCTTTTCCTCTTCAGTTTTCTCGTGCTCGGTAATGTCTTGATACAATATTTGGAATTGCTTTTCACCATTCCACAGCAATTCTCCACGGGACGCTGATAGATATCGAACTTGACCGTCACTACGCACAATGCTGACCTCATAACTGAGTGGAGCCTGTTCTCCCCGTTTCCTCTTCTCCAGCCTTTCCATCTGCTCAGCATAGCTCTGAGGAGTATAACGCTGTTTTCTAGGCACAGCTTCCAGTTCCTCAATACTACTGTAGCCCCACATATCCAGCAAAGCCCGGTTGATGTAAAGAGTCTTTCCACCTTTATCAAAAATGCGTATGCCCAAAGGTGAGTTTTCTATTGAGTCACGGAAGTTCTGCTCCGAGCGGCGTAGTGCTGCCTCCGCCTTCTTGCGCTCGGTTATGTCGCGGCAGACGCAGAAGATCAGCTTATGCCCAGCAAACATAGCTCCGTTGGTGCTGATTTCAACGTCATAGGTGGTACCATCCTTACGACGATGTCGTGTCTCAAAGTGGTCGCCCTTTTCATCAACACTGCGAATCATTTCCTGCACTTGTTCGCGTGGAAATTGAAATTCCCAATCCCACACATATAGCTCACGGGCTTCCTCAAGGGAATATCCCAGCATCTCGGCAAATCGCTGGTTTACCTCATACACTTTGCCGTTCTCATCGAGAACAACTATGCCATCTCTGGACTGCTCGATCAGAATACGCCGCCGAATCGCTTCGCCGGCCAGCATTTCTTCCACTCGCTTCCGCTCGGTGATATCACGGATGAATAATACAAACATTTGCCCACTATCAGTTGACAAATAGTTAACACTAACCTCTACGTCAACAATCTCGCCGTCCTTACGTCGGTGACGGGTTTCAAAGCGGTCGTAGCCAACCTTTTCTACCTTTCGGATATGCTTGGCTGTGTCCTCTGGTTTCTCTATCGCCTCGACATCTGAAATTGACATATTTAGAAGCTCGTCACGGCTGTACCCTATTAAACGGCAGTAAGCCTCATTCACATCTAAGAAGTGCCCCTGCATATCCGTAAGCCAAAAGCCATCCATAGCAGTGCGGATAATGGTTTGGTACTCCGCCTCAGCCTTCTTGCGTTCCTGCTCCTGTTCCATGCTGTACAGGGCAAAAGAGATATCACCGGCAACTTCTTCAAACAGGTCCAGCTCTTCTTTTTCCCCAGCAATGCCGGACGGCGCTGAAACGGTCATCAGTCCATAGACCTTACCACCGTATTCCAGCCGGACGCTCATACCACATCTGCCGGGATAATCTTTCGCCAGAGTACAATCGACACACTCCGATGCCGGGTCTTCGATTACCACAACACCCGTTTTTTTCAGCACCTCCCGCCCACAATACGGCAATTCGCCAGGCTTCAGCCGCTCAATCATTTGCCGGAACTTCTTGCCCAGACCGGCTTCAGCAGCAGTTACCAGCTTGCCGGACTCATCCAACAGGGCAATCCAGGCATTGTAATAACCGCGGGTGTTGACGAAGTTTTTACAGGCACCCTTGAGCAGACTGTCGCGGTCGGCACGCCTGGCGATAAGCTGGTTGACGTTACGAATAGCGCGAAGCACGAGGTTGAAATGCTGCATCTTCTCCTCCGCCTGCTTGCGCTCGGTGATATCACGGATTATTTCCTGTATATACGGTCTGCCCTCTATCTTGATGGTCCGCCCACTGAGTTCCACGGGGAAGGTGGAGCCATCTTTGCGTTGATGGATGGCTTCTGCCACAATCACCCCTTTTTGTTGGATTTTACGCAGCCGTGCCCGATATGAAGGAATGTCTTCGGGAGCTACGAGAGCAGTCAGCGGCAGGCCAAGCATTTCCTCTCGCGTGTAACCGTAGGTTTCAAGTGCGCGGTCATTAGCTTCGACGATGCCGTAGTTCTCATCGATAAGGAAGATAATGTCATTGGCGTACTTTACCAGATACTCAAAGTGACTGCGCAGCGCCTGAGATTCAATCTCTGCCTGATACATCGCCTGATACGCCAGCCTTTGCCTCCGTTGCCAGATGAGCCCGATGACGGCAAGCGCGGCAGCCAGCAATCCAGCGACAGAAGCTATAATCATGCCGGACCTAAGGCGCCATACCGAGAGTGCCTCACTGGTATCGAGCTCGGCTACCATATACCAGGGGGAATCGGGAACATGCTTCAGCGCAGCTAATACCTTTACTCCGCGGTAGTCCTTGCCTTCAACGACTCCCTCTTTCCCCAGTACAGCCATGACAGCAAGTACTTCCTGCTGGCTCAAAGGGACCCTCAATTTGAGAGCAGCGTCTTTCTGATGGCGCAGCTCGCTCAAAAACAACACCTGGTCACCATCGCGTTCAACCAGAAAAGTCTCGGCGGTTTCGCTCGGCATAGGCGAGGACTGCAGCATCGGCCAAAGATATTCAGAGGGGTCGATGCAGAAAACCACTGCCCCCAGTGCCGGCTGCGAATCTTGCCCCCAGGGGAAGAGAGGCGCAATGACATTCAGCTGCGGGGAATCGCTACCCGGAGGATAATTGAAATCGGTCATGACGGCTTTATGTTCCTCGATGGCAACTGCCAGTTGTGTCAATGTCATATCACTAAGACTGTGCACACTATCATTGAGTCTTAGAAGCACACTGCCATTCACGTCAGTCAGCAGTATATCCTGATATGGATAAGCTTTCTCTATGATTGCAAACTTGGCAAGGATCTTATCCCTAATTTCAGTATCCGTTGGCGAAGCCATAAACTCTGCTACACCCTCGGTGAAAAATGGACTTCCCGCGAGTACATTGGCATTCACCAAACTTTCGTAACGCCACTCTGCAATCTGCTCCGCCTTCAATTGAGCGACGGTTGAAAGTCCACTCTCAAAACGCCGGAGCATTTGCTGCTCCTGAAAATAGTAGAACAAATATCCCCCAACCAAAATGACAACTGCTACCAGTGCCATTACCAAATATAACCTTGAGGAAGAAGGAGGCCTTATGTTTTTGGGAGTACCCTTCAGCGGAGCTTTAAATTTTTCTTTGCCCGATTGTTTTCTTGCCATTTTCTTAGCTCGCCTCCCCTTTTGATAGCCACACATCAACGGTATCTTTACGGAAACGCAACTGGCGTCCCACTTTGCTCACCGGTATTTGCTTCTGCCTAACTAAGCGATAAACACTTGCCCTTGAAATTCGTAGATATCCGGCAAGCTCGGTGGTAGTCATAAATTCTAGTTTCCCCTGGTTTGAAGTTCCCATTGGCTCTGTTTCTCCCCTTTTTAGCATTGTTGAGCAATACTGCACTCTAACTAGATTAGAGAAACATTATTAGTCAACAGTGTACACAATATATCAATAGCAAACAAAGGCCGAAAGACCTATTTAAGCTATTTCTCACGGGTACTTTAGTCACATGCTCGATCTCAATGGGGTGGGGTTGCGGGATTGCCACGCTTCGCTCGCAATGACTTTGGTAGCCCCTCGTGGGCACGACCCTAAAGGGTCGTGGCTAATTTTCTTTGGAGAAACAGGCTAGTCTACGGCTTTCTCATACCATACGGTTTCTCCATGCATCTGAAAGCCCATGGAGCGGTAAAGCGTGACAGCCACAATGTTCTGGCTGTCTACGGTTATGTCTATGAGCTCCCGACCTTTGTTCCTAAGATGCAGCAGACCCGCCCGGAGCAGTTTCTTGCCCAGGCCTTTGCCTCGATAGTCTGTGTCCACACCCAGCATATAAATCCGCCCTCTCCCCTTACCCGTAGACGAGCCTTGACCATATTTTGCCTCAGTCCAGCAATAGCCGATTGTCTTACCTTCGCTTAAAACCAAAATCACATCATCCGGGCAGTCGCCTCTGATGCTTAGCTCCCAGCCTATGTATTCAGCAGTATTTAGATTGAAACCCCAGGTGCCCATGAAGCAACGATTTTCAATCCAGGCAAGCAGTCCCTCCTCACCGGCTTTAAGATGCCGAAATTCCAGGCCTGACTGTGTAGCAGCCTCGAGATTCACACTGGAAGCATCCAACTTTAGTTCATAGAAGCGTCGAACTACCTTAAACCCCAAATTCGACAGTAGTTCCGCCTGCGCTGCCTCAGTCGCAGGTATGCTCACGTGGGCTACTTTCGCCCCCAGTCCCCTTGCTCGCTTCATAGCGCGGTCAAAAAGCCGCTTAATTACAACTTCTAACTTGTATAAAGGACTGACACTGGACTCGAGGATTACGCGCCCGATGCCAAGCTCGGGCAGGACATTTACAAAGCCAACGACTACACCACTCGCTTCAGCGAAAAAAAGATTTTCGCTGACCTGGTAATCAGGCCGGCTCAACAGGTGGGCAAAAACCGCCCCTTCTTTGAGCCGCTCATAGGCGGCAGCATCCCTCGGGTCCTGCGGATGGCAATACCTGACTGTGAATTTGCCTTGCATTTCTGGATTGCTTCTTTTTACCCTCACCTTATTCCTCTCCCCTCGAGGGAGAGATTAGGTGAGGGGGTTTCTAAATTGCAATTGTATCAAGGCAGGTAGTATCATACAATTTCATGTTAACACCATCGCCCTGGAGGCTTAAAACATGACGAAGAATCTTTACGCAATGGTGATTACACCTCATGCCGACGATGCCGAATACGGTATCGCCGGGACTGTAGTCAAATGGACGCATGAGGGCAAAAAGGTTATATATGTAGTCTGCACCAACGGCAACAAAGGCAGCAATGACCCTGAAATGAAGCCCGAGAAATTAGCTGAAATCCGCGAGCAGGAACAGCTAGCCGCCGCCAAGCTGCTCGGGGTAAACGAGGTCATCTTCCTGCGACATGAAGACCAAGCTCTGGAGGACACACCGGAGTTTCGTAAGGAGCTAGTCCGCTTAATCAGGACCCATCGACCGGAAATCGTAGCCACCAGCGACCCTTACCGGCGGTATATCTGGCATCGCGACCACCGCATCACCGGTCAAGTCGTGCTGGACGCTGTCTTCCCCTATGCCCGGGACCGCTGGGCATATCCTGACCTGCTTGAACAAGGGCTTGAGCCTCACAAAGTTAAAGAAGTCCTTCTCTGGGGTGCTGAAGAACCGAACTACTTCAGCGATATTACCGACACCTTTGAGATAAAGATGGCAGCCTTGCGCTGCCACCACAGCCAGGTGGGTCACTTTTCTCAAGAATGGAGTGACTTCCTCAAACAAAGATACGAGAGTTTTGCCGAGGGGAAGGGGTGCAAGCTGGCAGAGGCTTTTTACCGAGCCGAGGTTTGGTGGTAGGCTATCTAAGCTGACAGCCAGAGAACATCTCCGCACAGGTTCGGGTCGTGCGACTTCGAAGCAAAGACGGCAAATTCCTTCTTCTCCTTACCTAACACCGTAGCCTCACCATGTCCGGGATATACCTCGGTATCATCAGGCAGGACGAAGAGCTTGCTTTCTATAGACCTCACTATCTGCTTGAAGTCAGCAGGTGTTCCGGTTTTCCCCGGACCGCCCGGGAAGATGGTATCCCCTGATATCAAATACTTGCCCAGCAAAAGGCAAAGGCCTCCCGGAGTGTGTCCCGGCGTATGTAATACTTTGATTTTAAGCTTGCCCAATTCTATGATGTCGCCGTCATTAAGCTCGATATCCGGACGAGACGGCAGCCTGGCAGCATCCCCGGGATGAATTGCTACCTGAATTTTCAGCCTGGCTCTCAGCTCTCCAAGCGCTCCGATATGATCGATATGGCTGTGGGTTATCACGATGTACTTTGGCTCGGTACCGGCAAGTTGGCTCAAAATTTTATCAGCTTCACCCGGTGCATCCACCAACATGCTGTCCCCGGTAGCCTGACAAACCACTATGTAGGCATTGGTGCCGAAAGGGGCAAGCTCCAGCCTGGTTATCCTGACATCACTGTCTTGTACCATATTTTCCATTTTCATTCGTCCCGGGCTCCAAATAACAACCCTGGCCTCAGATTCTAACACCACAGATTAGGGCGGTCAAGAAGAAGTTGTGATGGCCCGCTCTATCATGCTACGATTGGAACAACGTATCATTCTGCGATTTTGGAGGTGCAGAAATGTCAAACCAACCAACGGAAGCCAGACTTGTCGCCGTCTGCGGGCTGTACTGCGATGCCTGTCCTGTATTCAGGGCCAGCGGAGATAAAGCCCTCGCCGAGAGAATTGCCCAGGCAAGGGATATTCCTGTCGAGAGAGTCAGCTGCCGCGGTTGCAGGGCAGAGGAGGGACACATAAAGCTGATGGGAGAACCCGTCTGCCCAACATACACCTGCTGTGTGGAGCAAAAAGGCCTGCAATTCTGCTACGAGTGCGCGGATTTCCCCTGCCTCAAGCTGGCGCCCTGTGCCGACAAAGCCCAAATATTGCCTCACAACACCAAGGTTTACAACCTTGTGCTGTTACAAAAGCTTGGTTTGGAGAAGTGGCTGCAGATGGCACCGCAGCTCTGGAGCCAGTATTTCAGGGGTAAGAAGGAACGCGGCGGAGATAACCTCAAGGTTTGACCTCCAACCCGCATTCCTCTCCCTTAAAGGGAGAGGAATAAGGTGAGGGTGAAATCAAGAGAGGAGGTAATATCCTATGTCATGGAAGGGTAATTGGAATGGGAGCCCAGATACAAAAAACCATCACGGAGAAGAAATGCTGAGTAATTTTGGCGCCTATGTAAAGGCGGGGCTTCTTATATGTCTTACCTCGCCAGTAAGACTAGCAAAGAGAATCCGCAGGTTTCAGCCACCGCCTTTTGTCTCCAGCATCGAGGCTCGTATTCTCGAATCCGATCTTAGAACAAAGTTGTGGTCAGTAGAGGAGATTATTGAACGTTCAGGGATCGAAAAGGGAATGATAGTGTTGGAACTTGGCTGCGGGCCAGGCGTCCATACGATGGACTTTGCCAAAGCGATAGGCGAAGAGGGTGTACTTTACGCCGTTGATATGCAGCCAAAAATGATATCTAGACTGAAGGAGAAGTTGTCAAAGTCAAAATCAAAATTAGAATACAAATACCTCAGTAAAATTGAAACAAAAGTAGCCAATGCTCATGACCTACCGTTGGGTGATAAAACCATCGATTTAGTCGTAATGGTTGGCGTACTGGGGGAGATACCCGATAAGAGTAGCGCACTTAAAGAAATACGGCGAGTACTGAAACCGGGGGGAATTCTGGCTATAAGCGAAAACCTGATAGACCCAGATTATCCGCTTAGAAAGACGACCAGAAAGTATTGTGAACGGGGCGGTTATCAACTAGTAAAGACTAGTGGTAGCTTCTTTAACTATGTTTTGCAGTTTCGGAAAGTATAGGCCATGTCCACAATACCGCCTGTTCTGTTGGTACCGAGTCATTCCAACTCAATTCGGGATGAACAATCAGCCATATCGTTCCGCACTTATGCTGTGGCACTCATTGTTTGGGCAGTACGCCTACTCCGAGCACATGAGGACCGACATGGGTGCCAATAACCGGACCCACCTTCATCCAGTAGATGCGCTCACGGGGGAACCTGGAACCAAGCCGCTCAGCTAATATCTTAGCCTCATCCGGTGTGGTGGCATCCTCTATAGCTACCTCTTCGATATCGGGAAAATTCATAACGAAGTCACCCAGATAATCAATCGCTTTGGCTCTACAGCGCACCCTGGTAACACCCTCGGTAAGACCGTCTCTTATGGTGAGAATGGGATTCACCTTCAGCGCCGAGCCGAGAAACGCCTGAGCGGTACCGATGCGCCCTCCCTTTCTCAAATATTCCAGCGTATCGAAAGCCAGGCGAAAGTCCACCCTGCCCATACTGCTGCGGACAACGTCAATCACCTCGTCAAGGCTGGCTCCTGCCTTAGCCGCCTTAGCCGCCGATATGACAATCAGCCCCAGCCCTACCATGGCTGAGAGAGAGTCGATTATCCCAAGCCGACACTTGCTCTTCATCACCTCCTTACCATCCAGCGCCGCTTTATAGGTAGCACTGAGCTTGGAGGAAATGGTAATGGCCAGAATTTCGTCCGTCTCTTTGGTCAGCTTGTCATAGACTGCGGCAAATATTCCCGGGGCAGGTGCTGAAGTAGTCGGCAAGGTCTTATTCTGCTCGAGTCTCCGGTAAAAATCCTCGGCCTTCAGGTCAACGCCATCCCGGTAGGTCTCAGTACCAATCTCGGTACTGAAGTGAATATTCAGCGGCACTACTGTGATTCCCAGCTCACTGGCTATCTCAGGCGTCAAGTCGGAAGTGCTGTCGGTAACAACCTTTACTGCCATTGCTTTTCAACCCCCCGTTTAATTTAGCTGAATTTCCGCCGGCCGAAGCCGTCTCACTTTCTGTGAGACCCTGTCGTGGCCAGATTAGTACCCTGCATTAGCCTGCTGATTACGGTGCAAAAATGCTGCCATTCAACTGAGCGGCTGGTTAGAAACTGGCGGCCTTTATCCGTTATCTGATAATACCTTCTCCCCCTCCCCTCGGTAACCTGCTTCCACCTGGATACCACCAGCCCGTTCTTCTCCAGTCTGAGGAGCGACGGATAAATCGTGCCGCTTTTCAGTTTGAGGTAGCCACTGGTTATTCGCTCCAATTCCTTGACAATCTGGTAACCGTACATAGGCAGTCGGTCGACGATGGAAAGAATGATAGGGTCAATAAGCCCTTTTAGCAGCTGCTGGACATACGCCATCTTAATTCCCTCCTGAGCCTTGTAGTGCTATGCCTTGCACTACTACCTATTGTAATGGGAACTATTCTCCATGTCAATACTCATGCAGCCATCTTACGCCTTGCCTCGTTTAGCTACAGCGTTTATACTGTAAGATGCATTTTAAGGAGAGAAAATGCCACGCGGAATAAAGTTGGGCGAAGTTTTTGGGATTCCGGTACGGGTGCACTATACCTGGTTCATCGCTTCAGCCTTGATAATAACAACACTGGCCCTCACCTTTCGTGGAATCAACCCCCTGTGGCAAAATATAATACTGGGGGTAATCGCCAGCCTGCTCTTTTTTGCCTCGGTGTGCGCCCGCACGCTAGCTCAAAGCTTCGTAGCCAACAATAGAGGTATGCCGGTAAAGAGTCTCATCTTGTATGTCTTCGGTGGCGTGCCGAGGATAACGGAGCAGGATACCCGCCCCATACCTGACATACTGGTGGCTATAACTGGCCCCTTCTCCAGCCTTGTAATAGCCGGTATATTTTACGCACTTCTCTATACCTCATCCAGCCTCGGAATCTTCATGCTTGCAGGGCTCATGCAATGGCTGTTCTATTTCAACATAATGATGGCTTTGGCCAACATCATCCCGGCTTTTCCCCTGGACGGCGGCAGGGCTCTGCGAGCGATTTTGCAGCTTACAAAGAGAGATTACAGTCGGGCGACGCGCATCGCCACCTTAACCGGACGGGTCGTAGGCTTCCTGCTCATCGCTGCCGGTATTCTGGCGGTTATCCTCGCCCGTGAGTGGTTTGCCGGTGCCGCCACGGCTGTTTTCGGCTGGTTCCTGGAAGATGCCGCCACAACCAGCCGGCGTCAGGCGCTGGTGCGCGATGCTCTACGCGGTATAACGGCTCACGATATGATGACCCAGGACTACACCCCCATAAAACAGCAACTTACTTTCGGACTGGTCAGGGAATATATTATCAACTCGGGGCAGCACTGCTTCGTAGTCATCGAAGACGGCAAATTAAATGGAATCGTAACCCTGGGTGACATACAGATACCAGAAAAGCGCTGGGAGACGGCTCGCATAAGCGACATAATGACGCCCCCCGAAAGGCTCAAGACAGCACAACCTGACCAACCAGCCGTAGACCCACTCGAGCAGATGGACGACTACGATATAGACCAGATACCGGTGCTACAGGAGTATAGGTTGGTCGGCATGGTCACACGGGAGCGATTGCTTCGTTTCCTGAAAGCCCGAGCCGTGCTTAAAGCCTAGTTAGGCTATACAAGATATGCCCACTTCATCATTTTCCTGCACATTCCAAAAATCTTGAGTTCGAAAACCCAGACTCCAAACACTAAACCCTAAGCACTAAATCCTAAACAAACTCAAATATCTAAATTCCAATTTGAGTTTTGAATTTAGAATTTGTTTAGAGCTTAGAAATTAGAACTTAGGATTTAAGCACAGGACTTAGGTGTTTCAATTTAGGATTCAGGTACATGCACAGTTAAAGCAAGAATGGCAGACTCCTATCTGGCAGCCTCGGGCAAGGCCGGGATTTCATCAATAACTTTTCTATACCGGCCTTCCTGCTGATAGACTCTCCATTTAGCCTCGAACCAGCGGAAAGGTCTTTCTGCCCGCGACCATACCTGCACCCTCAAATCACGCGGGTTATCGGTCGCCCATGATGCGCGGTAGACCGCGGCTAAAGGCGTGCCGGCAACCATTTCGATTTCATAGTGGTCGCGCTTCGTTCCTTCGGGCAACAGCCCCTGCCGATAAATTTTCCAGTCCGCCTGTATGTAATTTTGGGGGGCAGCTCTGGTTCGCAGGTAGAGACGGCAATCCGAAGGGTCATCTGGATTCAGCCAGCGCACCTCCTCGATGCCGGTAAAAATAGCCAATGACCTGACTTCACTGATTTCATAACGGCTCCTCAGGTCCTTTTCATAGGTCGGCGGGTAATACTCCGCTATGTCTTCCCACTCCTGCCATTTGATATAGGACTGGTTCCAATGCCACAGGCTGCCGCTAATGCCAAAAACATCATCGACAATATCCTGCCAGTACTCTGTTCCCAGGAGCGAGGTAGCCCTATGCTCGAAGTCACCGTCTCTAGCCAGAACCGTGCATTGTATAGTCCCACCGAAGATGTATTGTAGAATCTGCCCTGCCATGAAATCAGTTACCTCTTTTATAATGTGGAAGTCGCTATGTCCGTATTCACCGTAGTAGATTACATCGGCGCCGTCAGAGTATTGAGCTGACATCGGTAGGGCACCATCATCCATATCCCGCGGGTAAGGGTCAAGGCCGCCATAATCGAACTGCGGGCTCAACGGTGCATTTTCGCCCGATATGAAAGCCAGCCAGTGCCCGTTCTGACTTACCCACTTGCCGTCTTCAGAGCTATCATAGGTCGATACTGAAACACACAACCCCGGCTCAGAGCCTAACAGCCGTCCAGCACGGCAAAAGTCAAAAAACGTCCCGCCGCCGGTAAGCTGATATCTGTCCAGCCTCCTAACCGGGGTATTGATGGTAACTACCAGCGGTACCCTATCAGCCAGATTACCTACATTCTTGGCCACCGCATAAAGTGCCGCCTTGCCTCCCATGCTATGCCCAATCAATATCACATCTCCCTTGCCCGGCAAATATTTATCAATGCTATCTGCGATGTTCTTAGCCCAGGTTTCGACATCCACATCACTTGGATAACATCTATTCAGAGTATTGACATTAATCTTAATGCCGGGATTTGCCTGCTCATACTCAGATATGTAGTTAGGTATCTGCTCAAGGATAGAATCAGCCAGAGGCTGCACGCCACAGGGATCGCCGGCAGCCCCGTGGAGGAAAACGAAATTCAATTCCTTGACCCCGACAGAGCTATCTGAGGCTGAGCCGGCTGAGCCGGCAAAGCCAAGCTGAAGGCACAGCACAATGGCTGCCACAATTGATAATTTCTTCATAATTCGATTACTCATTACACCGGCAACCGCTCGAACTATCGTTATACTTATACTTAAAAGGATAACACATGTCCTCCCAATATTTCATGTCCGATGAAATGTAGCCGCGACCCTTCAGGGTCGTGCCCACGAGGCTAAAGCCTCGTGGCTACATGCAGTTAGAATAGCTCTCTTATCCAGAAAAGCCTAAATAAATGATACACCGACGAATTGTGCTCTTTCTCCAAGCCTGATATTACCATACGCCGGGCACCAGTGCCTTCCGCTCAGTCGGATAGTTGGAGAAATGCTCACGATACCAGATATGATGGGCTCGTGCCCGGGGCACGAGATTAGCGGCTGTCCAGACAGCAAACGCCAGTCCCGGCAGTGACCATGTCGCCACAGCCCAGCCAACCCAGGTGATAATCTCACCGAAGTAATTGGGACAGGATATCCAGCGATACAATCCACTGTAGGGGATTTTATAACCGGATTCACCAGGTTTACGCAGATTGTAGCCTCACCGGGCGGCTAAGATAGCCGTTTTCCTCGAACCATCGAAACGTGTCGACAACTGTTTCCCGCAGCGGGCGCGGATGGTAGCCTAATTCTCGCGCTGCCCTTCCATAGCTTATATTCCGGTTGCTACACAGTGCCCGGATGGAAGCGCTCGTGTAGAGCGGCTGTTTCCCGGTCAATTGGGCAAAGGCGGCGGTAAACGGAGCGCCGATGCGGGCCAGCCACAGGGGAAAAACCAGGCGGGGTGCCGGGGTACCGGTGATTTCCTCCACGATGGCGGCTAAGTCGGATACCGATGCCCAATGACCCGAAAGAAGGTACTTGGCTCCGGTCGGGGCTTGCTCCTCGGCTCGAACCGCCCCCTCGACAACGTCGCGCACATCCACCCAGTCGAATCCGCCGGCAACCAAGGCTGGCATCTTACCCCGGGCAAAGTTCAGCAGAGCCTCGCCTAGATATGACGGCCCGTAGTCATAAGGCCCGATGATAGCGGTCGGATTGATTATAACAGCATCCAGACCTCGTTCAATTCCATTGCGCACTTCCTTCTCCCCGGCTGCTTTAGAACAGTCATAGGGTAAGCCGTGCCGCAACTCCACCAGAGAGCGTGACTCATCAAGCAGGATATCCAGAGGCTCTTGTTCGAAGGCATGTATCGAGCTGAAGTGAACAAGGCGGCGTATCCCGCAACGAAGGCATGCCTCAACCACATTTCGGGTCCCGGCGACGTTGATTGACTGGCATAGCGACCATTCGTCCGCTGATATCGAAATGTGGCCGGCCAGGTGATAAACTACTTCTGCATCCTTGAACGCCTCACACAGAGACGGCAGGTCGCAGACGTCGCCTCTGACCATGTCGATATTCAGGCTTTCGACAGCCCGGCGGTTAACATGAAGCAATGCACGTACAGTTCTATCTCGGGCCAGCAGGGCGCGGATTAAATTAGCGCCAACATGTCCGTTGGCGCCGGTAACCACTGTCGTCATTTCTTTTCTGTCATTCTGAGTCCCGATGCAATCGGGACGAAGAATCTCCACTCAGGGTAAACTCCGTGAAGCATAAGGCAATTTTTGCCGCAGTCTACATGCCTGAGCTTACTATGTCAAGACCTATCAGCTATTTGTCTTGAGCCAGATTTTACATAAGCTTCCCTTTAGTGTATAATAGTCAAAGTAGTTAAAGTTTAGGTTATTACAAGCTTCTGAGAATCCCACCAGATTTATTTTAAGCATTGAATGACCGGACTCCAACTAAAATAAAAGAGAATAGGTCATCCAATGAATTTTCAGGACAAGACGCTCCACTGTTCCGCTTGCGGGGCAGCTTTCACCGCTGAGAAGCCAGGGTTTCTCCAATCCCGGGTGTACTTAGTATGGGATGCTGCGTTTATACATGTTTCAACTGAATTTTTGGGTGTGTTATGTCATTAGAAGTACAGATACGTCAAGGTGAATCCCAGGATGCTCTGCTGCGCCGCTTTCAGAAGCAGGTGCAGACGAGTGGAATCATGCGTGAGGCAAAAGCTAAGAGCCACTTCGTGTCCAAGAGAGATGCTGCCCGAATAAAAACAAGAAATAGCGCCAGGCGGAGACGACAGCAAGGCAATAGAGGAACGCGCTAGAAAGTACATAAATGCGCCTCTGCTTATGCCGGCGACGGACAAACAGTGAGAGTAATTTAGTAAATGGGCCGCGACATGAATATATATGTGGGTAACTTACCGCTTGAGTTGACAGAGGATGAACTTCGGCAAGAATTCGCGGTTTTCGGACAGGTGAAATCTGTAAATATCATGAATGACAGGGATATCGGCAGCGGACAACCGTGTGGATATGGCTTTGTTGAAATGCCGTTAGAATCTGAAGGCGAAGCTGCAATTATCAGTCTCACAGGTAAAACAATAAAGGGTCGGGAGATTGAAGTCATCGAGTCTCTTTGTTTTTCAGGTCACACAGACGGCGAGCCCATCGATAGCAGAAGAGGTAGTCGTTTTAATAGAATAAGGCAACGAAGTAACAGAAATAAGTTAAATCGCTTGCCGTGAGTTAGAGACATATTACTTTATAATATCTTACTAAGGAGTTTAAATTTTAATGAGTTTTGAAACATTTAATTTTCATCCGAGCGTTATAGCCGGTGTGCGGGCGCTCGGTTATACTACGCCCACACCTATCCAGGTTCGAGCCATCCCTCCCATAATGCAGGGACGCGATGTCATTGGTCTGGCACAGACCGGAACCGGTAAAACCGCCGCCTTCGTGTTGCCAATTCTGCAGCGTCTTTTGCAGTCCCCCAGGGGGCGGGTCAATGCTCTCATAATCTCGCCCACGCGTGAACTGGCTGAGCAAACGTGTGAGGCAATTAGTGAACTGGGCCGTCAAACCGGACTGCGAAGTATCGCTATTTACGGTGGGGTGGGAATGCAGCAACAAATAGACGGACTGCGCAGCGGCGCCGAAATAGCTGTTGCCTGTCCCGGCCGCCTGCTGGACCACGTTTGGAAAGGCACAATAGACCTATCGCATGTGGAAGTCCTTGTTATCGACGAGGCGGACCGGATGTTTGACATGGGCTTTCTGCCGGACATCCGGAGTATTTTGAAGTGTCTGACCAGGCAGCGCCAGACACTCCTTTTCTCGGCCACCATGCCTGCTGACATCCGGCGTCTGGTGCAAGATGTCCTGCACAATCCGGTCACAGTACAAATCGGCCGCACAGTGCCGGCACTCACAGTGTCGCACGCGCTGTACCCGGTTGAGCCGCATCGCAAGACTGCGCTGCTGATAGAGCTCTTGCGGCGTACTGAAACGGAGTCGGTACTTATCTTTACGCGTACCAAACATCGCACCGAGCGCGTAATGCAGCAACTGAAAAGAGCCGGGTTCAGAGCCACCTCATTGCAGGGCGATCTGACTCAGGGCAGGCGTCAGGCTGCTATTGATAGCTTCCGTGCCGGCTCGGTTAAAATTCTGGTGGCGACCGACATTGCCGCCCGTGGCATCGATGTTCTGCGTATTTCGCACGTCATTAATTACGACATGCCGGAGACCACGGATGCCTACACTCACCGCATCGGCCGCACCGGACGGGTTGAAAAAAACGGTGATGCCTTAACATTTGTGACCGGTGCAGACACAGCCATGGTCCGGGCTCTTGAGCTTATTCTCCAGGCAAAACTGGAGCGCCGGAAGCTGAAAGGCTTTGATTACGCGGCGCCTGCTGCCGCCAGATAACAACAGGCATAAAATTGCCTCCGAAACAGTTTAAAAAGCTATTGCCATGTTTCAATAAACGTGAGGTTGAATGTTTGATTGAGCAGGCCGGAAATATCCGCGACAAGGCTATCATTAGTCTGTTTGTAGATCGTGGCATTAGGCTTAATGAACCGGTATATATCAAGCCTGATGATATTGATTGAGAAAAGTCATACTGTGATCATTTGGGGCAAAGGTAGCAACAACGTTCAGGCGAACATTGCAGCCAATCTAAATAAGCGGGGCTGGATATTGAGCATAGTATGAGGAAGACTATCAGGGCGGCTTAAGTGGGCAAGAAATACAAAATTCCTAAGGCGCATATACTTGCATTTCTAAGCGAAGGAAGTATATTATGTGATTGGCGCCTGCAAAGATAATTCATTATCGATGCGATACGCAGCGAGTATTTCAAAGGCAGCTTTATTGGCCCTCGCTATATATGGCGAATAGATGATTGTTTTCTCGCCAGTTATGCGAGCGCAAGAGCGAAATTACTTTGCAGACGCCTTGAACTGCTACAATTCAGGACAACGCTATGACACTCGTATTGTCAGCCAAGCCTGAAGACCTCAAAAAAGGATTCTTATCTCTGCAGTCAGCCAAAGGCATAGCTGACCTACTTGAAATCAACCTGCAACGGCTATACTACCACCTTTATATACGACCTGAGTCTTCTCGTTACTCTAGCTTTGAAATCCCAAAAAGAAATGGGGGAACACGGCAAATTCTTGCACCAATATCAGCCTTGAAAATCATACAGAAGAAACTGAACAAAGTATTGTTGTCAGTTTATAAGGTTAAACCCCCAGTGCATAGCTTCGTTCAAGATAAAAGTGTCCTTACCAACGCTTCTGTACACGTCAAACGTAACTACGTCTTGAATATTGACCTGTTGGACTTCTTCCCTAGCATCAACTTTGGGAGAGTGCGTGGCTTATTCATGGGCAAACCTTATTGTCTAAACCCTAAGGTGGCTACGATCCTTGCGCAGATTTGTTGTTTCAATGACTGTCTCCCCCAAGGTGCACCGACTTCACCCATTGTATCAAACATGATCTGCGCAAAAATGGACAGTCAGCTGACACAGCTTGCTAAGAAAAACAGGAGTGACTATACACGGTATGCCGATGACATTACATTCTCCACAAACAAGGGTAGATTTCCTAGCGATTTTGCCGTTATTAATGAACTAGAACAGCTGGAATTGGGAAAAGAATTGGTGCGCATAATTTCCGATAACGGTTTTAAAATCAATCCTACTAAGACACGACTACGGAGTAGAAAGCAACGGCAGGAAGTCACAGGAGTAACCGTTAATAAGTTTACCAACGTAAGACGTACATACCTGCGCTCAATCCGTGCAATGCTACATGCATGGGAAAAACACGGGCTGGAAAAAGCTGAACAGAAATTCTGGCATGACTATGATAAGAGGAAATATAGGGGCCCCTACAAATCAAAGCCTTACTTCAAAAACGTTGTAAGGGGAAAAATTGAGTATTTGGGTATGATTAGAGGAAAGGACGACCCGCTTTACCAACGTCTTCTTGGCCAATTGAGGGTTCTAGCCCCCGAGCTAGCAAAGAAAGTAACGAAAATTCAACCCGTATACTTACAAGGCAGCCAAGCAATCGTTTATACGGAAGGAAAAACAGATGCACTCATATTGGAAACGGCATGGAAAAAGCTATATCCAGATAAGCTAATCCCTTTCATCCTCAAGCCTTGTGACTTTAATCCAGCTGATAAAGCACACGGAACTGGTGGTGCTTCTTATTTAGCAAACGTTATTAAATACGTTCCACCTGATAGCCCAAATGTAATCATTGGCATTTTTGATAGAGACCATGAGGGAATCAAAGCTTACGATGGCATTGGCGAGTCGTTCCCAGAAAAGAAAGGGCTAGGTTCAAAACTAGCTAAACATAGCAAAGCAGGCGCTATATTGTTGCCAATCCCCAAAGGGAAAGAGAAATACGCTAAGTACAAGAACCTATGTATAGAATTCTACTTTTCTGAAAAAACCCTGAATAAGAAGAGTGAAGATGGCAGAGGTCTTGATTTCCAGTTTGGGACTGAGGTAATTCATGTGGCTGGAAGGCCCGGTTCTGAAAGCAAACCAAGCCGCCGCCGTGAAGCACGTGCTATCACGGGCAAAGATGTGTTTGCCAATGATATTGTTCCCCAACTCCCTAGTTCTGCATTTCGTAACTTCAAACTGCTATTTGACGTTATTATAGCTACCATTTCAAAATGCAGGGTAAAGGCGACAAGTGATTGAAATGCTGTCATATAACGGACCAGAGTTTAGAATTCATGGGGAAATCGAAAGTCGGTGTTGAAGAGCTCTGTCGACAGTTCTACGACTCTATGGTATTCAACCCAATAATTGAATTGGCGGAGTCAACCTACCAATTCTTATAGGCGGCCAAAAGCCTACAAATTAGCTGTCTTATACACTATATTTTATTAACCCTACTACCACTTTTGCCCCAGCATATCAAATAAACATATCCTGAAATCATAACTTAACCTCTTGCTTTACCAATCGCCTAAGCCACATAATCTCTCAGGAACCGCTACGGTGGTCTTGCTTCCAGGTCTGTGCCCTGTGCATCACGGCGCGGGCGTCGCTCAGGGAAATTTCAGTGTACTGCGGACCGGCAAGCATGACCGCAATCTCCTGAGTCCGGGCCTCGCCTTCAAGCGTTTTAAGCATACTGACAGTCCGGGCGCCTGACTCGTGCTTGTGAACGTTGTAATGCGCATCGGCATAGGCAGCTATCTGGGGAAGATGAGTGACGCAGATTACCTGGCGGTTCCGGGCTAATGCCCACAGCTTCTTGCCTATTATCTCGCCGCTCCTGCCGCCAATACCGATGTCTATTTCGTCGAAAATAAGGACCGGCGTGTTATCTACTTCAGAGAGAGCGCCTTTCAACGCCAGGGTAAAACGGGAGATTTCACCCGTTGAGGCAATCTTGGTTATGGGCTTGAGCGGCTCGCCGGGATTGGTCGAGGCGATAAACTCAACCACGTCAATCCCTTCGCTGCTAAAAGCATAAGTTTTGCCGTCAGGTAGAGGAATACCGTCTTCAGCTTCCTCTTGGGTTATGGACACATCGAACTCAACCTGCGCCATGTTCAAATCCTGAAGTTCTTTCTTGACCTCGGCAACCAGTTTTTCCGCCGCCTTTAAGCGCGCTGCGGAGAGCTCGGATGCCGTCCGACCCATCTCCGCCTTGAGTTGAGCCCGCATCTTCTCCAGCTCAGCCTGCCGCTCCGAAGAAAGCGAGATTGCCTCCAGTTCTTTTTGAGTTTTCTCCTGGTAACTCAGTATATCGGCAATAGTCTGTCCGTATTTTCGTTTTAGATTTTTTATCAGCTCCAAACGCGCTACCACCTCTTCGAGCCGTTCCGGATTGTCTTCCAACCTCTCGCTGTAAGAGCGGATGTCCCGCGCTGCCTCCTCAAGTCCGTATACCGCCTCTCCCAGGGAATTGAGCTGTTCCTTAAGCGTGGGGTCGAGCTCGACGAGCTTCTTCATAATTTCAACGGCTTCGTTCAACCTGTCCAGCGCCGGCGCTGAACCACGTGAGGCGTCTTCTTTGGCTATAGCCTGATAGGCTTCATAAGACATTGCTTTCAGCTTCTCAGCCGAAGAAAGGACAGTCTGCTCCCGTTCCAGCTCTACCTCCTCCCCGTCCCGCAGTTTTGCTCGCCTTATTTCATCGAGCTGAAAGCTCAGGAATTCCTGCCGGCGCGCGGCATCTTTCTGCGCTTCAACCAGCGCCTTTAGCTCCTGCTCCAGCTTGTTAAGCTCGGTTACCCTGATGCTGAAGCTGTGCCGCAACTCCATATTATGTCCGTAGGCATCGAGGAAATCCTGATGATACTTCCTGTCGAGGAGAGACAGGTGTTCACTCTGACCGTGAATATCGATTAGCAGCCGCCCGATTTCGCGCAGGACTCCTCTGGTTACCGCATGCCCGTTAACCCGGACAACGCTGCGCCCCTGCTTTCTGAACTCACAGGAGATGACCAGATTGTCTTCATCGGACTTCAAGCCCTTTTCAGATAAAAGCTCTTTGAGCCGTGTCATGCTTTCATTACCAGGCAGGGCGAAAACGCCTTCCACCGAGGCTTTGTCGCTGCCGTGGCGGATAACTTCATCAGCCACCTTGCCGTCCAATAGCGTCTCGACGGCGTCGATGACCAGCGATTTGCCGGCACCCGTCTCGCCGGTGATGACGTTCAGGCCGCGGCTCAGGTTCCAGTCTATGCTCTCGATGATGCCCAGATTACGGACTCTTATTTCCAGTAGCAAAGTGTGGTCTCCCTTATGATTGGCTCTATTTTATCACTTATGAATCAAATCCTAAATCCTAATTTCTAAATCCTAAACAAATTCAAATTTCGAAATACCAATTAAAGAGGCGTGCACCACCACCCCTGTAGGTGCGACTTTTTAAGGTCGCACCGGGCGAGGCTAAAGCCTCGCCCCTACATTAACTGGCTTGTTTTAGTAGGCCTTAGAATTGCACTTAATATAAGACCCACAACACTGACAGCAGCACAGAGCAGGAAAGCCATATTATAGCTGCTGGTAACATCAAAGATATAACCAGTCAGAAACGGACCGGCAGCTGCCCCGATGCAATAACCAAAGCTAGTAAATCCCAGAATCAAGCCGTGCGACCTCAGCCCAAAAAGCTCCGCCACTAGAGGTGACTCTGACATAACACAACCCCCGGTGGCAAAGCCAAAAACAGCAGCAAACAGATACAGTGTCCATGTCTCCGTGGCTGGTATTAACCAGAACAAAGCGGCTGCCGTCAGAACAAAACCGATAATAAAAACCTGCCTGTTCCCAATTCTATCGGCAGCCCTACCCAATACAACCCTGCCAATAACACTCACCCCGCCAATAGTAGCCAAAATGTTGGCCGCAGTGGTAGCTGAAAATCCCAGGTCGGTGGCATGCGGCGCAATATGTACCAGGATGGTATACATAGAAAATCCCAAACAAAGGTACATGCTTAAAACAAGCCAGAATTGTCTCCCGGAAGCTGCCTCCTTGAGGGAAAATGCCTTAGTGCTCCCTTTCAGCTCCATTTCTTCTTTACTCTCACCGTAGGGCATTAGACCCACCTGAGCCGGGTCACGCCTTAGAAGCTGGGCAAAAAGAATAACAACGACCAGAGCTATGCTGCCCAGTATAATGTAGGATACACGCCAATCATAAATAGAGATAAGCCAATTAGCCAACGGAGGTGCAATCAATCCGCCTATGCCTGAGCCGGCTACGACAATGCCGGTCATCGTACCTCTTCTCTTAACAAACCATCTAGCTACTGTTGATGCTATTGGGACAAATGAACCACTCATGCCGGTGGCTATTATCACCCCATAAAACAGATATAGCTGCCAGAGAGCGTTGGTTTGAGACATCAGCAAATAGCCCAGACCCAAAATGGAGCCACAAACCGTAATCACTATCCGGGGGCCAAGCCTATCGTTAACCCTCCCCACTGCAATAGACAGCAAGCCTTGTATAATCCAAAAAACTGCGAATGCGCCTGAGGTTATCGCTCTGGTCCAGCCAAGCTCGGTTAGCATTGGCTTAAAGAAGATACCAAACGTACTCAATGTGCCCCACATTAACACCATAATAAAGAAGGCAGCCACTACCACGATATAGCCATAAAAGAGCCGCGGTTTAGCCCTGGTAGGGGATTGCGAAAGTCTCTGATGAGGCATGTTAAATGACAGACTACCACATAGGCGGGCAAAAAGTCACGTGGTTAATATTGATTACAGAGATTAGTGGAGATTACAGAGATTTTCCTTTTACTACCTGTATTATATCATGTGGTTGGTTGATGGCAACCGGCTTCTTATTTCAGACGGATGAATGCTTAGATAAAAAGTCCAGGAGCACGGTGTTGAACATCTCTGACTGCTCGATGGGCACGGCATGTCGTGAGTTTGGAATCACCACCATCTCGGCACCAGGAATTCTCGATACATAGGCACTTTTAACCGCCACCGGAACATAGTCATCATCGGAAGCGATAACCAGCGTCGGGCAATTAATCAGGCTGAGGTCATCTGTTAAGTTCCCCTTCAGAATGGCCCAGAACGAATTTGCCTGGGCGAGCATACTATTTATCCCAAATCGTTCCGTCAGCGTTTGTCCCCACTGGTCCTCATCCTGTTTTGGGGACAATTGCTGGCCGTTAGATTTCCCATTCTTTCTAATTCCCGTAAGCTGGACCCAGGTGAAATGCTTCCAACTTTCGAAACCTTCCCTTAAGGATTGCTTATAACCCGTGACCGGAGAGTTCACCACCACCAGACTTTTGACCATATCAGGTGCGTCCAAGCAAAGCTGAAATCCGACCATACCACCCAGTGAGAACCCGACAACATGCGCCGAGGGAATACCGAGGGATTTCATCAGCCCGGCAGTATCAGCCGCAAACATGCCGATATTGTATCGTTCCAGGGGTTTGTCAGACCGCCCGTGGCCGCGGAGGTCAAAGGTGACCACCTTGTAGTACTTTGAGAACACCGGGACCTGCATTTGCCAGTTTTGCATGCCGGAGCCAAGACCATGTATAAAGAGCAAAGGTTCGCCTTCTCCTGTAATCTCATAGTAGATGTCGATATCGCGGGTATGTAGTTTTGGCATCAAAGTTTTCTCCTCAAGTCGTATATCGCTTCCGCAATAGGATTATCCAACCACACCTAGCTCAGGGGCAAGATTGTGCCATCGTCGGAAGTGGTTTCTCGTATCAGGCTGTTAACCAGCGTACAGAAATCGTGCCATTCAACCGAGCGGTTGGCCAGAAACTGGCGTCCCTTTTCCGTTATATGATAGTACTTCCTGGCTCTTTGCCTGGTGGCTTGCATCCATCCCGAGATAATCAAACCATTTTTCTCCAGACGTCGAAGTGATGGATAAACTGTGCCGGCCTTTAGCCTGAGCCGCCCCTCAGTACTTCGCTCGAGTTCCTTAATTATCTGATAACCGTATATGGGAAGCCGGCTAACGGTAGAAAGAACGATAGGGTCGATAAGTCCTTTTAATAATTGCTGCATATATGCCAATTTAAACCCTCCTTGTCTATATTGTGCAATGCGATATATTGTAGTACTTACTATTGTTGACGTCAACGTTTACGGCAGCTTATTTGCGTCGTGCTGTCTGAAACGGACTACAGCTAAAGTTCAGCTAGCGATTGTCCCGGGTGGGTGGCACATGATAGCCGCCGGGGAGTAGAATCCAGGCTCAAATTTAGCCGGTATGAAAGCCAGCCTCGACTGCTGGCAGTTGAACAATCCGTCAGAAAGTGCAATTCAAGAAATTGATTCTTGTGCTGTCCTTGTAAATATGACCAGACGCAATATCACCCACTCCGGTCAATGAAACTTAACTTACTTAATAATAACTTAACATTTTACCGATATAATAGGAGTCAATGTGAGGTATCAGACAAAGCTAATGAGGATTACTACATCTAATGTATACTGTCACAAAAGGAAATAGCAATGGAAAAACAGACATGGAAATCGATCACTGGTGGGATCCTGACAATTGTTGCAGGTGTTTTTGGCTTGACGCGAATGCTACATCCTTCTCGCCCACCCATCAGCCCTAGAATGCCTGGCATAATGCCGCATATGTTTAACTTCATTGGGCACTTTTATTTGCCCATCGCAATAATATTGGGTCTCCTTGGAATATTAGCTATAGTGGGTGGTGTCT
Source organism: uncultured Chloroflexia bacterium (assembly GCA_963754385.1). Taxonomy (GTDB): domain Bacteria; phylum Chloroflexota; class Dehalococcoidia; order GIF9; family UBA5629; genus 9FT-COMBO-48-23. Next base: position 93,371 of record CAVWGE010000005.1, read on the forward strand.
ACGCACTGAAGAGGAAAATTTGGGGTCTGGCATTAGCTGGCTCGATCGCAGCAATATTTGGCTCATTTCCACTCGGAATAGCTGGTTTGGTCCTAACAGTGCTGTCAAGGAACGAGTTTGAATAACACTAGGCAGTCGACCGGTTGTCAAATGATCCTTGTGAAAATAATTCACTATCAGTCTCAGGTGGCTCCGTTTTATAGCCAAGCTTTATGTACTTCCAGCGAAACTTCAAGAAAGAAGTTTCGAGGAGAACCCAAAAACTATTCTTAATGAAATCTTAACAGAGTCGGGGTAACATAAGTTCATGAAAAGCATAAAGCTAAGATATGTAATTGCTACCGCCCTGATTATGCTTGCTGTATTAAGCTCTGGCTGTAGCATCGTATTCACCGCCGGCGCACCACAGCCTCCAGTCGCTATTCCCACCTCAATACCGACTGCCTCTAACCCGATCAATCCCGGCTATACTCTGCTGGAGGCATCCAGTAGCGAGTTGCTACCAAGCATCGCCGACGTAGTGGCCAAAGTGAAACCGTCGGTCGTCGCCATTAATACTGAAATGACTGCTTATGATATCTTCAACCAACCAGTACCCCAACATGGCGCTGGCTCCGGATGGATTCTGGACAAAAACGGCATTATCGTTACCAACAACCATGTGGTTGAAGGAGCCACGAAAATCACGGTAACACTCGATGATGGACGCACCTTCACAGTAGATGCAAGCAAGGTCAGCGCCGATTCGCTCAGTGACCTGGCGGTATTGAAGATTGATGCCAGTGGTTTACCGGCGCTAACGGTGGGAGATTCTACGAAGATGCGACTCGGCGACTGGGTTGTGGCTATCGGCAATGCGCTTGGTGAAGGAACAAGTGCCACTGATGGAATTATCAGTCGCTTGGGAACCACTATTCCTACCGACACCGGGGAGACACTGCATGACCTTATTCAGACAAACGCTGCCATCAACCCAGGCAACAGTGGTGGTCCCTTGGTCAATATGGCGGGCGAGGTTATCGGCATAACCAGTGCCAAGTTTTCAGCAGTTGGGGTGGAAGGCATGGGCTATGCAATCAGTACCCATGCCGCAAGCCCCATTATCGAAGGGTTAGTTCAGAAGGGCTACATCGTTCGTCCCTGGCTTGGACTAAGCGTGACCACCGTAAATCAATGGCTCATTATGACGCAAAACTTGGCCGTGGACAGTGGCTGTTTTCTAACGGAAGTGATGGCGAACAGCCCCGCCGCGAAAGCCGGTTTAAGTGCAGGCGATGTTATCGTCAGCTTTGATGGGAAGGACATTACGAGCGATACTGACTTCCTCGATGCCTTGTATAACAGCCAGGCAGGACAAACAGTACGGATTATCTACTGGCGAGGCCAAGCAAAGAACAGTACCATGGCTACTCTGGCGGAGACGCCACCGCCCAAGACCTAGAAAGTTGCCACAAGGTCAATCGCTCGGACAATTTGTTGTCTCCCAGGCCAAAGTGTCCCATTTTGCTTACGAAATGAATGTTAATATACTCATTACAAGTCTCAGCACCTGAAGCTCCAAGTCATTTAGTGCCGTTAAGGTTATAGCACCTTGCCGGGATCGGATTGGAGACTCAGTCTGCATATGGAGGTGGTTGTATTGCCTGCGGAGACAGAACGCACAAGATGTCCAGTATGTAACGGAACATCATGGATGATGTGTCCTGGTTGTCATGGCTCTGGAAAGAAATCAGATGCAGCGCACAAGCCTGTAGAAAAAGATGAGACTCAAGGGTGTGCTGAGTGTGGAGGAAGAGGCATAGTCAAGTGTAACTATCCGAGATGTCAGGATGGCTGGGTTCGAACCTAAGCGCATTAGGCTGGCTTCTGATCCGATGGTAACAAAAGTCCAATTGCTTTCAACCTTGTGTAATATACATAAGCTGTGCCTGATCCAACAATAAGCCAGATTGTTAATTCACAGTTCGTTTGAAAAACCTATCAGTGATATACTGCTAGTCATAATTTCTGAGAGGTGATCACGTGGTCGAAAAGTCTCATCAAAAGCAAAAGGTGGTAGTTATTGGTGGAACTGGTTTCCTTGGATATTGCGCGGTTAAAGAGTTTATCTACCGAAGACATGGCGTTACCGTAATCGCACTCCCACCATTGCCTGAAGAAGGCCTGTTCCCAAAAGATGTAAATATTGTCCTGGCAAATATCGATGAACTAGACGATGGTAGCATCGTGGATATCCTAAAAGGTCACGACGCTATAGTTTTCGCTGCTGGAGCCGATGACCGGGTTATCCCCAAAGCTCCAGCATATGAGTTTTTCTATCAGGCTAATGTTCGATCCTGCAAGAGAATAATATCGCTTGCTCGCCAATCAGGTATAAAGCGTGGTGTTATTTTGAGTTCATATTTCTTGTACTTCGATCGTGTTTGGCCCGATGAAAAGCTATCAGAATATCATCCTTACATAAGGTCCAGAAAGGAACAAGCTCAGCAGTCTATGAACGCTGCTATGCCGGATCTTCAGTTGATGATTCTCGAGTTGCCATATATTTTTGGTAGCATGCCTGGTCGCACACCGTTGTGGAAGCCTCTAATAGAATATATCAATTCTCCTTATCCTCTTTTCTATATGAAAGGGGGAACTAACATGATCGCTGTGGAACATGTTTGTCAAGCCATTGCGGGAGCCATCGAAACTGGAAGGGGTGGAGAAAATTATACAATTGGAGATGAGAACCTTACATGGGTTGAATTCATAGAAAAAATATTGAATATACTTGGCAAGAAAAAGAAGATAATAATACTACCGACCTTTGTGGTCCGACTTATGCTGAGAATAGTAAAATTGCGGCACAAATTTCGTGGTGAAGAAAGTGGACTTGATCCTGTTAAGTTTGCAGCCATTCAAACAAGAAATACTTTTTTTGATCCATCGCCAGCAGTTCAAGAACTTGGCTATGGCAGGGGGAATCTGCAAAAAGCTTTTGAAGATACTGTCAAAGCTTGCTTACAAGTGAAATGACAATCGGTACATCCGCAGGCTAGCACCTTGCTATTTTGGCGGGAAGGCAGCCAGGAGCCTATTCAATTAGGCGCGGAAACGACAAATGCCTAAGAAAAATGAATATCAAAGGGTTGATTGGTTATATTGCCCCAACGAATAATGATTTATTTACATCGCTCATTGTTGTGGTTCCTTGGAGGCGATCTAGCTAGAGCGACAACAAAACATCATATTGTGTAGTCTATATTCTGTATATCCCGAGCACCTCGTAGCCATCTGGGATGGCGTGTGCTTTCGCCACCTGTGCCGTGTCGAATCCAGTCACCTGCCAGCTCCCGCTCCAGCCCATCTCTTTGGCCGCCAGGAAGAAATGCGACATGGCGATGCCTACATCAAGACGATAAAAGTGCTTACCATCACGAACGCTGCTGTATCTTCCTCTGGCATCAGCCACAGCTATTATCTCCTTTCCGGTTACTAAAAAGCGCCACGGCTGCGCGTTAACCCAGGACGGCGCCAAGCGGGCACATTCCAGCGCTTCAAGAAGTTCTTTATCTTCGGTCTCAAGCGGCGAGCCCCATTCAGTGCCAAAGGCTATCTGCTTCAGCGGCTTCCTCCGCCCGAAGTTCATAGCCCCCAGCTCTATGACATCGTGCGCCACCCGACCGTAAAACGATGTGTCGGGGTAGCCAAGCGGAGTCAAGACGATAACGCGCTCCCCCTTATCCAGACCCAGAAAGGCACCGATTCGCTCCTCGGTGAACATACCACCGACCCAGCAGGTGCCAAGACCTTGCTGAGTGGCAAAAAGTATCATCTGCTCCATGCGGAAGCCCATGTTCAGCATGAATAATGGCTTTTCCTCAGACGTAGCGATGATGAAATGCGGCGCTGAGCCAAAAAGAAAACGTGTGCCGGTTAAATATGTCATCCGCGCCGCCACCAGCTTGCCCTCTTCGATTAGATGAAAGCGGACTCTGATACTATCGTCCAGAGCCACCGAGTTCTCACCGGATTTGACCACTGCCTGCAAGACGTCTTCAGGGACAGGTCGTGACTCGTAATGACGGATGCTGATTCGTTTGCGGATGGTTTCACGGATATTCATAGGGCCAAATATCAAATCAGAGATTGCCACGCTTCGCTCGCAATGACAGAACAACAAATGTAGCTGCAACCTTTTAAGGTCGCAGTAGGCGAGGCTAAAGCCTCGCCCCTACATTGACAGACAACATCTCAGGCATCAAGTAATCAAGTTAGCTAGCTGAACAGGTCCATCTTTTGCGATTTGCCGTCTTTATCGATATGCTCGATGCTGATAGGGAAGCCTTTGCCGGCAACGGCCTTCACTTTTGTCTTGGCAAGCTCAAGCAGGTCCATAGGGTTGACACAGGCCTCGGGTGGCAAGACACCCTTTTCCTTAATCTTTCCTGTAGCCATAAGTATGCCCCCTATAGCCACCGGTATGCCTGTACCTTCACCCATGCCTTGACCCCTCGAAGACATCGAGAAGATATAAGTGTTCTTCCCGCCGTCCTTGTATCCCTTGACCACAATTTTGAGACAACCCATAGGCTGATTAATCCCGGCATCCTTCATCAGCTTCTCCCTCTGCGAAAGTATAAAGGCGACAGCAAATTCCAGAGGAATAATCCTATGATTATGGACCTCAATCGGCTTCTCATCGGTGATACCCAGCCTGACCATCCCCTTTATCAACTCGGCGTAAGCCGGCGGCAGCACCAGCCCGAGGTTGGTTACCCTCTTCACGCCCTTCAGGTACTTCGGCAGAGTTATAGTCTCAGGATGCGGATAGGCATAGACGCTGTAGGTACCGACATCCTGAAACTCGGCCTCCTCTTCCAACGCCCTGCCGCTGTCTTCAAAGAGTTTAACCGTCGTGGAATTGCCATTGAGAAAAACCGGTATGTCTATCTTCATCGAATGAATACGGTGCTTCACCACCGCCGCCCCCTCCACCTTCTCGCCACCGTGGGCATGATATATGTCTACCGACTCGACCTGGTCGAGCAGGGAATCAGCACAGAACCTGACCAGTACATTAGCCACGCCGGGAGAGCTCCCCATCCCTATAAGCGCTGAAATGCCAGCCTTCTTCGCCTTACCATCCATGGCCAGAAGCTTCTCGGTGGCATCGAAATCATCGCAGACATCAACGTAGTTTATTCTGGCTTCTATCACCGATTTCAATATGGCAGGCCCATACTTGTAGAAAGGCCCGACACAGTTCAGGACAACCGCTGAGCCGCTGATTGCCTTTCTTATGCTCTGGGGATTCTCAGCATCAAGTTCAACAGCAGATAACTTGCTCCCTTTAACCGCCCTGGCCAGTTTTTTTGCCGCCACGATATTCATATCGGCGACCGTTACTTCGGAGAACACACCACTTGAAGCCAGCGTCTCCGTGGCTATGCTGCCAACTGCCCCACTCCCACCTAAGACTGTAACTTTAGACATCTTACTACTCCTTTCAAATCCTGACACCTTTGCTGAACGGGTCGACCCATTCCTTCAGCGAAATCGCCAATTCCTCATGGTCCTTGGCATATTCCGCCAGCGGAATGCCCTGCATGGTGGCATCGATTGCTTGTCGGAACGCTTTTCCGCCGGCGATTGGGCCCTGAGGATGAGCATGGATGCCGCCTCCGGAACCTATCACGATGTCATTGCCCAGAGCCATCATCACCTGCGGCACCATGGACGGAGTGATTCCGCCGGAGGCCATGGGGAATGTCGGCTTCAGGTTGTACAACGGAAATGAGAGGTTCCGGGCAACGTTCTTGAACTTATAATCTATCACCGGCGCTTTCCCGTAGGGAGCCGGGATGACGACAACGTCAGCACCGGCCAGGCGAGGCAGCTTGCCTAGGACAAGATGAGAACTCATACCATGCCAGGGCGACATATATAAGGCGCCGGCAACATCCATGTGGGCAAGGATAGGTACATTTATTTTCGGGTCATCGGCCAGCGCCTGCATTACCGGAAAACCGACGGCTAGATAGTTAATCATCAGCGCATTACAGCCCAACTCCACGGCACGCTTGGCATTTTCAAAGACCTTAGGGATTGCGTCCGTTACATTTGCAGTATATAGAGTGTGTTCACCCGTCTCCTCATAGACCTGCTTCTCAATCTTCATATAGCTTTTGACACGCTCCAGCACTGAATTGAACGAAGCATCGGCTATCAGCTCATCGTCCTTAACAATATCACAGCCGCCAGCCGCTGCTTTTCTGAACAACTCGGCGCCAACTTCACAAGTATAACCTGTGCACGGCTTTACCATGTTGTTAAGAAGGGGACGTTTTTTCACGCCTAACACTTTCCTCACGCCATCAATGCCGAACTTCGGTCCCTTGAAACCGGCAACATATTTCTCCGGGAAGCGAATGTCAACCAGCTTGATTTCTCCACCCATGGAAATGTTACCCACCACCGTAGTCAGCAGCATGGGTATCTGCTCTCCTATGTTGACCTCCGGATAAGCCACCTGCACAAACCACTGCCGGTTCTGCAGATTAGGCGGCACGGTGGACTCATAGTCAGGCATTTCATAAACACCGACCACCTTGGCGATATGCTGACGGCGGACTTCATCGGTCTCGCCGGGCACAGCCACCCACGTTCCTGTGCTCTGCTCAATAGCCAGGAAAGGCGCAATTATAGGAACGGGCAGCGCTGCCGGATAAGAAACAAGATACGTCCCGATAATATAGTCACCGTAATCCACGCCGTCGGGCAAGGCTATGGGAAGCCCTAAAATCTCTTCTCTATCCATTTAGACACCTCCTTCACATATTGTCTTGTCGAATCTCTCCTTGTTTAGGGTCACTCATCACCGCCACATGTAGCTGCGACCTTTTAAGGTCGCAGTGGGCAAGGCTAAAGCCTCGCCACTACACAGTGTCTACGAAAGCACCTCTTCACACACTACCTTGTCAAACCTCTCCTTGTTCAGCTTTCTATAGAATTTGCGTAGATTGCCGTAAACGTCTTTATATGAATGGAATAGCAAGTCGTAAATTCCCGTATTCCCGGGTTGTGGTTCAAACGCCCTATCTACCTTGACCACTTTTTTCAGCGACTCAAAATCCGGATATATACCAAGGCCGACTGCTGCTACTAACGCAGCTCCCACCGCTCCGGCTTCCTGAGGGTCACGAACGGTCTCAATCTTCCTGTGAGTTACGTCAGCCAGAATCTGCATCCAGGGCTTGCCCTTTGCTCCCCCACCTATGACCCTGAGCTGTGGCAGAGGAAACTTGAATTCTTTTTCCACGATTTCCACTATCCATCTGATATTATACGCCACGCCTTCATATACAGCACGAAGCAAGTCCTCACGCGTATGCTCGGCACTTAGATTGAGAAAACTGGCGCGAACATAGCAATCGTCTATAGGAGCCCTTTCACCATAAATCCAGGGGGTGAAGAGCAAGTAATTGGAGCCCGGTGGAATCTTGGCAACCTCGTCATCCATAAGCGCATAGACATTGGGGATATTCGGGTCCTTTTTTTCGGCTTTGTAGAACTCATCAGCAATCCATTGGATGCAACCGCCGGCGGCTTCCGTTTCAGCAAACAGAAATGCCTTATCCGGGTCAGCAGAATGAACCGTGGCGGCTCCACATTTGCCCTGCGGTGTGCGCTTGGTGACCACACCCACCCAGCCAGACGTTCCGAGGTAGACATGTCCCTCGCCTTCACCGACGGCACCGGAGCCTACCGCAGCACAGGGAGCATCTCCAGCACCCGCAATTACCGGCGTGCCCTCCAAAAGACCATATTCTTTAGCCGCTTCAGGCGTCAGTTCTCCGACTTTATCAATTGAACGCACTAAAGGGGGGAATTTTTCAGGGTCAAGCCCGACATAGCGAAAAATACTGCTAAGCCAGGTCTTCTTTTTCAGGTCAATTCCAAAGACAGAGCCGCCGGTCCACTCCATGACCATGTTGCCCGTGCTACGATAGAAAAGATAACCGGCGACATCGAGGAAACAGCACATCTTGTTATAAATATCGGGCTCTTCTTTTTTCAGCCAGAGCAGCTTGGGCATGCCATCCTTACCACACAAAGTAGCGCCGGCAACTAAAGCGAAGACGCGTGGGCCAAGAAACTTTCTCATCAGCCGTTCCGCCTGTTCCCCAGCCCGGTTATCAAGCCAGATTATGGCACGCCTCAGCACCCCTTCTTTCAAGTTCATGGGGATAATGCCTAGCATCTGCGTGCTATAGGTAATACACAACACGTCTTTGGGTGACACGCCTGTCTGTTCGAGTAGAAGCCTTGTCGTCCGTGTAACCGCTTTCCACCAATCTAAGGGCTCCTGCTCCGCCCAACCCGGGTTCGGGAAATAGGTCCTGTAAGGCTCAAAGCATTTGCCGTGGACGGTCCCATCAGTATCCACCAAAACCGCCTTATTGCCGCTGGTGCCTACGTCATGGGCGATTATGTATTTAGCCATTCCGCTACACCCCAAGTGCTTATTATATCAACCTTTGGCATTGGGGGCGAACCAAGACCGATTCATGTTGACGAAACCCGGCGCTTTGTTTATTCTAAACAATAGAATATGGTAAGGAGCTAAATAGGAAGGAGGAGGAAATGGAAAAGAATGATGGAGTAACCATAATCGTATTCAGCGGCGAGATGGATAAAGTCTTTGCTGCCTTTAGTATCGCCATTGGGGCCGCCGCAGCCGGCAAAGAGACCAATATGTTTTTCACCTTCTGGGGCATAAAGGCTATCATGAAAGGGAACCTGACAGGCCAGGGCTTCTTTGGTCGCATGATGGGCCTGTTGAACCGCGGTGGTATCAATCGCATCGGCCCTTCACGCTTCAACTTCGGCGGCATCGGCCGCTGGATGTTCAAGCATATGATGAAGTCGCATAAAGTAACGCTCCTTGAGGAAATGCGGAAAACCGCCATTGACCTCGGGGTTAAGTTCCTGTCCTGCGAGGCAAGCATGCAAGTCATGGAGATAAAGCCGGAAGACTTGATTGACGAGGTCGAAAAGACGTGCGGAGTAGCCACCATGCTAGAGAAAGCTTTCCACTCCAAGGTAACGTTATTCATCTAACAGCTCTTTTCTGTCATTGCGAGGGGCGTAGCCCCGTGGCGAACTCGGCGGAGGCAGACGTGGTTGCCCTACGGAGATTGTCAAGCTCCGCTAAAACTTGCCAAAAACTCCGCCTAAAGCTAATATAGTAGGGCTATTTGTGTATATCAAACCTTAGTTCTCAAAGTTTGACGCTAGCGCCAGAAGGGAGGCTTAGGGCTGATGTATGAAAAAATACTCGTGCCACTGGATGGCTCAGAACTTGCTGAACAGGCTATTCCCTATGTTGAATGGCTAGCCAGAAAATTCAATAGCGAGGTTATTTTTATCACCGTATGTTTCGCGGGTGACCCTCTGGAACGAGCCCTAACGGAGTATATCGAAAGAAGAGCCGAGAAAATCCAGTCTCTAGGAATGAAGACACGGGCAGCATGTATCGAGGGTGAGCCTGCCACCTCAATCATAGATTTTGCTGGGAAAAACGACATTAGTTTAATTGTACTCTCCACTCACGGTCGAACTGGTGTCAGCCACTGGCCCCTGGGAAGTATCGCCAACAAAGTCGTGCAAAGGTCAAACATCCCGGTATTTCTAGTAAGGTCAGGCCACCCAGGAAAGACATCTGCCGACAAGGAGCTGCGGAAGATACTTGTAACCCTGGATGGCTCACGCTTTTCCGAGGCTATAATACCTTATGTAGAGAAGTTAGCCAAAGTAATGGGCAGTGAAGTAACCTTTCTCAGAATTATCGAGCCATCAAAGCTCCCCCAACTAGCAGCTTACATAGACCGGGAGAAATACGAGAAAGACTTCATAGCTAAGCTGGAGAGGGAAGCTGGGCGTTATTTAGGCAAAAAGAAAACTGCTCTGGCGAGCAAAGGTATAAAGGTTAATTCAGCATTGCTGGAAGGGAAACCGGTTGAGACTATACTCCAGTATGCTGAGGATAACTCAATTAACCTGATAGCCCTGACAACCCACGGCTTTTCAGGTATCACCAAATGGGCCTATGGCAGTGTGGCATCTAGAATTATCGAGGGTTCCTCAAAGCCAACATTGCTGGTGCGACCTCCTCTTCCCGCCTTGAAAACCTAATCATTGTTGCCAACATTAAGTCGAACTGAGATATGAACCCGTATAATTATCAGCGCAATAAACCTGGTTCCAACTTGCATCTGAAGGAAAAGACCCCACGGTGGCTGCGTTACGCAGTCGATTTTTCCTCCGCTTACAGTACACAATATAAAAAAAGCAACACCGTCTTCGGCGAATACTTTCAGCCACGAGATGCCAGCTGTGCCCCGCTAGCTATTATGGTTCACGGATGGGGTGACCGGAGTGTAATCCCGTGTAGGCTTCTAGCGCGAACTCTGGCGAAAAAGGGTGTAGCTTCCTTCATCTTATATCTGGTGTTTCATTCCAAGCGCATGCCAGAAGCTATAAGAAACCGCATTCCTCTATTCCTTACACCCGAGGAATGGTTCGAAGGCTACAGGGCCTCGGTAATCGAAATACGCCAAATAATAGACTGGGCAAGCAGTAGGCCAGAGCTATCCAGAGAACAGATAGCGGTAATCGGAATAAGTCTTGGCGGATTCGTCTCTACTATAGCCATGGGGATAGATAAACGCATCAAGGCAGGGATTTTCCTCGTCACCGGGGGTAATTCAGAAAAGATCACCTGGAATACCAAGAGCAAGTCCATAATGAAAGGGCACGGCTGCACCGAGGCAGAATGCCACCAACTCCGCAGTCACTATCCACAGTACCTTGCTGAGATAGCCGAGAAGGGCTTTGGGAATGTTATCCCGGCTAAAGAGTGTTTTTTGACCGACCCGATGACCTTCGCTCCATACCTACGGGGACGTCCGATATTGATGTTAAACGCGCTCTGGGACGAAGTCATCCCAAGGCAAGCTACAATCGATTTCTGGAAAGCTGGCGGTAAACCGGGCATCATGTGGCTTCCGGGCACTCATGTTACCTTCTGGTTATGGTATCCCCTAATCAAGCAGAAAATCACTGGTTTTCTGACCGCAAACTTCGGCATTCCAAGCAAACGCCCGACATAAAGCTACCCATTACCCAACCAACGATTGCAAGTTAGGCAGCACCCTAATATAATGGCACTAAATTTAGAATGAGTCTTTACAACCAGGAGTCACCATTTGCTATGCCTGCCATCAAGCTGCATCTATTCCCTGCAGTTACTTCTACAGTTGAGCCAATTCTGAAAGTTAGCTTGCTTAAGTTGGTACCATGAGTAAGCTATATAAAGCCTTAACTATCTTCCTGATTGTAGCCATAGTGGCTACGGTAGGCTTTATTATCTACATGGTGGCTACGCCGCAAAAAGGCGAGAAATTCACTGAATTCTACATTCTGAGCTCAGAGGGCAAGGCTCAGGATTACCCAAAACAAGTAATCCTGGGGGAGCCTGTTGACATACTAATCGGTGTAGTTAACCACGAATATCAACCAGCCAGCTATCGGGTAGAGATAAAGGTAGGTGGCATCAAGGCCAGCGAAGTAAACATAGGCACGCTGGTTAACGGGGAAAAATGGGAGGAGATAATCAGTTTCACTCCTCAGTTCGCTGGGGAAAGACAGAGAGTCGACTTCTATCTATACAAAAACGGCGAAGATGAGCCTTATTTGAAAGAGCCACTCAGGTTGTACATCAATGTTATCCCCCCATAGCAGGTTGCTTAGACGTTTATATGAAGAGCTTTAGCTTAGCCGGGTAGACCCAAAAGGTCCCACTTCTCTAGGAGATGAAATTGTATGACATCATAATAATCGGCGCCGGGCCGGTTGGCAGCTATCTAGCTGGAAAGCTAGCCCGGCTTGGCTACAAGGTGCTTGTCCTGGACAAAAAAATGGCTGCTGAGCAGGATGTTTGCTGTACTGGCATTGTTAGCAAAGAATGCCTTGATTTGATACCCATTGGTAAAAACCTCATTATAAGGCCAGTTAGCTCAGCCAGATTCTTATCACCTTCAGGCAAATCACTTAGACTGTGGCAGAGCCATGAAGTGGCCTACGTCATTGACCGTCCGGCTCTTAACCTAGCGTTGGCAGACCAGGCTAAGGAATCTGGCGCCTGTTATCTTTTCGGTGCACAGGTGGCTGATATACAGGCTGAAACCGAGCGCTTGCAAGTCTTAGCAAATTGCGGAGAACAAAAGAGACTATTTGAGACCGAGACGGCAGTCATTGCTACAGGGTTCGGCTCACCTCTGCCGGGGAGACTCGGTTTAGGAGAGATAAACGATTTTATCATCGGGGCTCAAGCCGAGGTAAACATGAGCGGCCCCGACGAGGTAGAAATCTGCTTTGACCAAAAACTAGCTCCTGGTGGTTTTGCCTGGCTGGTACCCACTAGAGATAATAGAGGCCTAGCTGGATTACTAACACACCAGCGACCCGAACGGCACTTAGAAAAGTTACTATCAACACTTAAAACTCAAGGTAAAATAACCTCAACCGAAGTAACCCCGGGTTACGGGGCTATTCCGCTCCAACCCCTCCCCAAGACATATACCGACCGAACACTGGTAGTTGGCGAAGCAGCCGGGCAAGTCAAGTCAACAACCGGTGGTGGTATATACTACGGACTCATGTGTGCTGACATAGCAGCTGATATTCTCCACCAGGCATTTCAAGCCCATGACTTCTCTGAATCCAGACTAGCTTCCTATCAGAAGAAGTGGCGAGCCAGACTAGGTAAAGAGCTTCAAGCCGACTACTGGGCACACTGTCTTTACAAGAAACTTGATAATCGGCAGATTGAACGCCTGCATGATTTCATAAACAAAAACGGCATACCACAGTTCATAGCCGAGCTGGATGACTTCTCTTTTGACTGGCACAGTAAGCTCATCTTGAAAACACTAAAGCACCTGGCTGTCGCTATTCCCGCCCAGACAATCAAACCTCTTATAAAACACAAAGTAACCACAAATTCATTAAATTGCTACTAGCTTGGTATAGCCGAAAGGTTTAAAATTAGGTTAAAATTAGCCGAAAAGCCCTGCTTGGCTTTGCAGTATAGTTGGGAGATAAAAAGATGAAGGTAATCTTTCTTTGCGGTGGCATTGGTAAAAGGATGTTCCCCATCACTGAGGACAAATTCCTGATAAATTTCTTGGATAAAACACTACTCCAGCATCAGATGGAGGCAGCCAAGCAGGCTGGTCTGAACCAGTTCCTAATCATCGGTAATCCAGCAAACATAAGACAAATAGAGCAAATAGCCGGAATGGTCTCTGGCGCCAGGATTGAACTAACCCTACAAAAACAACCGCTGGGCATTGCTGATGCACTAAAAAGCGCCGCATCTTTCTTAGATGGAGATATTCTAATAGTGAATCCTAACGATATTTTTGCAGCCTCGTCATACACCAGTCTCATCCAAGAGGCCAAAAAGAAATCTGCAGCCTCATACATGCTGGGCTACCAGACTAAAGAGTATTTCCCCGGCGGCTACCTAGTTATGAATCCAAAAAACGAGCTCAAACACATTGCGGAAAAGCCGAAACCCGGCCAGGAGCCAAGCAATTTGGTAAATATATTAGTTCACCTTCATACCGACCCTAAAAGACTCTTGGAATACATTGAAAAGGTCAAAACAAATAATGATGATGTCTACGAATGCGCCCTGGACAACCTGGTCAAAGATGGACATAAAATCAAGGTTATCTCCTACACGGATTTCTGGGCACCGATAAAATACCCCTGGCACATCTTCGATGCGGTCAAATATCTCCTGGATATAAGCCAACCAAGGATTTCAGCTTCGGCTTATATCTCAGAAAAAGCCACCATTGAGGGCAAGGTTATTATAAGTGACAATGTCAGGGTACTGGAAAACGCTGTGATAAGGGGGCCAGTCTACATTGGCTCCGGTTCCATAATTGGCAATAACGCCCTGGTGCGAGACTACAGCCATATCGGAGCCGACTGTGTCATTGGTTACTCTACAGAAATCAAGGGTTCCTATATAGACAACGGCTGCTGGATGCATTCCAGCTACATTGGTGACTCCATAATAGGCAAAGGCTGTTCCTTCGGCGCCGGCACTGTCTTAGCCAACTTCCGCTTTGATGAGCAGAGAATCTCAGTAATAGTTGGTGGTAAAGCTATCAACACAGGGCGGGATAAGCTTGGAGCAATCATCGGCGACAATTGCAAAACTGGAGTCAACGCCAGTGTTATGCCTGGCATCAAAATCGGCCCAAACTCTATCGTCGGTTCTCATGCCTGTCTGACGGAAGACCTCGGACCGGGGAAAATGAGAGTGTCTGAGCCACATTATCGAACTCTGCCCAACCCAATTAAGCTTGATGAAGCAAAAAGAAAGGAGTTGAAGGAAAAACTCGAGAAATTGGGCGGCATTGAACCATAAAATGACTAAACCGACAAATTTGAAACATCTGCCTCAACACGTAGCCATTATCATGGACGGTAATGGGCGGTGGGCAAAAGAACGCGGTTTGCCCAGATTAGCTGGACACAGGCAGGGAGTCAACACAGCACAGAAGGTAGTAGAAATATTCATGAAATACGAGATTCCTTATCTCACTCTATATGGTTTCTCCACCGAGAATTGGAATCGACCGAAACGTGAGATAGACGGGATATTTAAAATTCTGGAAGACAGACTGGACGAAGGAATCAAATTCGCCCAGGAGAATGGTATAAGAATCCGCCACCTGGGTAAGCCCGATGGACTGCCGTTTAGGCTGCAGGAGAGAGTAAAACGGGCCATTGAGCTGACCCGGAATAACAAGAGGGTAACTCTGAGTCTGGCTTTCAATTACGGGGGCAGAGATGAGATTGTCGAGGCAGTACGGCGTCTTATTGTTGACGGTATTTCACCGCCACAGATAAATGAAAAGGTTTTCCGCCAGTACCTTTACACTACCGACATCCCTGACCCTGACTTAATAATTCGCACCGGTGGTGAAATGCGGTTGAGTAACTTCCTGATATGGCAGTCTGCCTATGCCGAGAGCTACTTCACGCCGGCTCTATGGCCTGATTTTGACAAGGAAGAAATTGACAAAGCCCTTACCGCCTACAGCCAGCGCCAGCGCCGTTTTGGCGGCTTACCACCAGAGTAAAATATCACCAGGTGCTAAACATGCGGGGTATAAAGGCAAAATATGAAAATCTATCAATAGCGGCTCGATTTGCATTTTAATTATAGTTATGTTATACTAGCAAGCAGAATTTAAGAGCGTAGCAAAAGAGTGGGGCGAGCACCCACTTTTTTGTTGAGGGAACAGAAACGGGGAATGGTATGCGATGAAGACTGAATTCATGGTTGCCCTCACCCAGCTATCGGCTGAGAAGCATCTGCCGAAGGAAGTGGTGCTGGCCGCAATAGAGTCAGCACTCATTTCCGCTTACAGAAAAGATGCTTTTGCTGCTGGTCAGGATATATCTGCCAAGATCAACTCCAACACTGGCGAAGTCAAGGTCTACGTAAGAAAGATAGCGACTGAGAATCCCACTGATCCGATTCGTGAGATATCCCTTGCCGACGCCCAAAAGCTCGATAGAAATGCCCAGATTGGCGATATTGTAAGCATGGAATCCACACCCCCGAATGCTGGGCGAATCGCCGCTCAGACGGCAAGACAGGTCATACTGCAGCGGTTGCACGAGGCAGAACATCATGCCATTTTCGAGGAATTCACCGGCAAAGAGGACGATATCGTTACGGGAATAATACAACGCATTACGCCAGAGCAAATCCAAATCGATTTAGGCAAAGCTGAGGCAATACTTCCAAGCAACGAACAGGTGCACAATGAGCGCTATCGTATAGGGCAAAGGCTCAAACTGTACGTCTTGGAGGTAACCAAAACCAGCAGAGGACCTCAGATATTAGTGTCTCGCTCGCACCGCAACCTATTGCGCCGGCTTTTCGAGCTGGAAATCCCAGAAATATATGGCGGCACCATAGAAATAAAGTCGATAGCTCGCGAGGCAGGACATCGAAGTAAGATAGCTGTAGCAGCACGCCAGGAAGGTATTGACCCTGTGGGTTGCTGCGTTGGGCTACGTGGCATTAGAATACAAAACATCGTAAATGAGCTGCATGGTGAAAAGATAGACGTGGTCGAATGGGCTGATGCCCCAGCAGCGTTCATCGCCAATGCCCTCAGCCCCGCCCAGGCATCAAGCGTTGAGCTCAACCAAACCGAAAATACCGCTATAGTGGCTGTCCCTGACAAACAGTTATCGCTAGCCATCGGCAAAGAAGGACAGAATGCCAGGTTAACGGCAAAGCTAACTGGCTGGCGAATCGATATCAAGAGCATCTCATCCCTTGAGGCAGAAAAGGCCAGTCTGGGCAGAGAGGCAGTCGCTGAAGTGGAAGAACCAGTCCCCGAATTTGCCGCCGCAGAGGAACTCCCTAGTCTAATGCCCATCAGCGAGACAGAGGCAATCGGTGAGAAGGAAATCGCAGAGGTATCCGCAACTCCAACCGAATTTGAGCTTGTTTTAGCTTCGGAGGTTTCCTCGCCAGCTAAATCTGCAGAGTCCCGCCAGATCAGGTTCGCTGAGGACATACTACCAGCAAGGACCAGTAAGATAAAAAAGAAGAGTAGCAAAAAGGAGGCTGAGTTGCCGAAAGGCAAAAGCAGACCTAAGAAAGCGCGTTCAAGGCCAACTAGCTATTCTGAGGAAGACGAGCTTGAAGGATAATCTTAACAATCAAATTCTCCGTCAAAGGCACGTACCTGAGCGTAGCTGTATAGCTTGCCGAGAAAAAGGGGCTAAAAGAGAGCTAATTCGACTCGTATCTCGTGCTGGCGTTGTAGAGATAGACCACAAGGGTAAAGAGGCAGGCAGAGGAGCTTATCTATGTCCAATACGCGAATGCTGGGATATCGGATTGAAAGGCAATCGCCTAGAGCATGCCCTACGGACTGAGCTGATTTTGGAAAACCGCCAAGCGCTGGTAGAATATGGCAAGAGCTTACCCAAAAAGGGAGAGAGTCAAGCTTGACTAACAAAAAGCAAGAAACGATTGCCAACCAAAAGAAGGACAACCAGGAAGCTAAGGCTGACTCAAAAGCACTGCCTCGTGTTAGCTTTCCCCCAGTTCTCAGCGTGAAGCAATTGGCTGAACTTCTACAGGTTAGTGCTGTCGATGTTATCAAGCAGCTCATGAGAAGTGGTGTCATGGCCAATATCAATCAGGCCATAGATTTTGATACCGCAGCAGTGGTAGCTGCCTATTTCGGCTACGAAGCCAAAAAACAGCCGGTGCCCACTCAAATAAAACGCCCTATGTCAACGGGTGATGGTAAGCTTTCACCACGCCCACCAGTGATCACCATCATGGGACACGTTGACCATGGTAAAACAAGTTTACTCGACGCCATTCGCCAAAGCAATGTAATCGCCACCGAAGCCGGCGCTATTACCCAACACATAGGAGCTTACCAAGTCGAAATAGACTCACGAAAAATTACTTTTCTGGACACACCGGGACATGAAGCTTTCACTACCATGAGAGCCAGAGGGGCTCAAGCTACCGACATAGCTGTCCTCGTAGTAGCTGCTGATGACGGAGTGATGCCCCAAACTATAGAAGCCATAGACCATGCGCGAGCCGCTGGTGTGCCCATAGTGGTCGCTATCAATAAAATCGACAAAGCTAACTCCAATCCAGACAAAGTGAAACAGCAGTTGGCAGATTTAGGCTTGGTTATCGAGGAGTGGGGAGGCGACACTGTATGTGTGCCGATATCAGCTAAGAAAAAACAGGGCATAGATGAGCTTCTAGAAAATCTTCTTCTGGTCGCTGACATGCTGGAGCTTAAAGCTGAGCATGATTGTCCAGCAGAAGGTGTAGTGATTGAAGCTAGACTTGATAAAACCAGGGGACCAGTAGCTACCCTGCTGGTTCAAAAAGGCATACTCAAGCCAGGTGATACTCTTGTGCTTGGTAATACCTGGGGTAGAGTTAAGGCTATGTTTAACGAACTAGGCAAACACCTTAAGAAAGTTGAACCTGCCACTCCTGTAGAAGTTCTTGGGCTAAATGCTGTTCCGCATGCTGGAGAGTCTTTCAAAGTTGTTAGCAACGAGCGTGAAGCAAGGATGCTCTTGGAAAAGAGTAAGGACATGCAACAAAAAATTCCAGCTCACGCTAAGACTTTGGGCCTGAGTGACCTTTCAACCCAAATCAGCGCTGGTCAGATAAAGGAGCTCAATATAATTCTTAAAACAGATGTCCAAGGCAGTATCGAACCTATCAGGGATTCTCTGGAGCAACTGGGGGATGAGCGGGTTAAGGTTAGAGTTATTCACTCAGGCAGTGGCAGTATTACAGAAAGCGATGTGCTACTGGCCTTGGCCTCTAAAGGAATAATCATCGGCTTTAACAGTCGACCAGAGCCAGGAGCACAGCGATTGGCTGAAGCAGAAAGAATAAGCATTCGGTATTACAATGTAATTTATGAAATAGTAAAGGATGTGGATAAGGCATTGAAAGGTATGCTGGAGCCAACCTATACTGAGGTTATCGAAGGACAGGCTGAAATAATAGCTGTCTTTGACACAGGGAAAAAAGGTAAGGTCGCTGGAGTTTCGGTTAAAGAAGGTAAAATAAGACGAGATGCTTTAGCTCGAGTCATACGCCAAGGCGAATCAATCCACGAATCTCGCGTAAGCAGCCTAAGACGCTTCAAAGAAGATGCTAAAGAAGTTGCCGCTGGCTTTGAATGTGGCATTAAAATAGAAGGCTTTACAGATTTCCAAGTCGGCGATATTATTCAATCATATCGGCAGGAAATAGTAAGCTAAACCATCATTTTGGTTTTCCCAGGCTAGGTTCTCACCTATATCCAAATCACAATCTTTAACTTAAAGGAACATATATGACACGGCGCGCTGAGCGGGTAAGCAGCATAATTCAGCAAGAGCTCAGTTATCTGCTTCGAGAGCAAGTTAATGACCCGAGACTTACCAGCCTTATTTCAATAACTAAAGTTTCGACATCCCCTGACTTGAGACTTACCAAAGTGTTTATTAGCACTTTAGGAAACAAGGTGAACAAAAACGAGGTACTTCAGGGTTTCGCTGCTGCCTCAGGGTTTCTTCGCAAACAATTAGCCAACCGTCTAAAATTAAAGCATACGCCTGAGCTTAGCTTTCATCTCGATGATTCTATTGAGCGTGGGGCTGAAGTTCTCAGATTAATCGAGCAAGTTGCTTCCAGCGATACTGAAAACGAAGATGAGCATTGACGGGATTCTCAACGTCAACAAACCCGAAGGCAAGACTTCTTTCAATGTGGTAGCTTGGCTCAAACGTCTCACTGGAGAAAAACATGTCGGACATGCCGGTACACTAGACCCGATAGCTACAGGTGTGCTTCCGATTTGTTTTGGCCAGGCGACACGGGTTGTCCAGTTTCTAACAGAGAGCAGCAAAACATACCTCGCCCAGATTGAACTAGGCATAACCACAGATACCTTTGACAGGCAAGGAAAAATAATCGAGCGTGGAGACCCCAGCGGTATCACTGTGACCCAGATAGAGGAAGCTCTTAGCTCCTTCCAAGGCGTCATTAAGCAAGTGCCTCCAGCATACAGCGCTTTGAAACACCAGGGTAAACGATACCATGAACTTGCTCGTGCTGGTGTCGCGATAAAGCTGAAACCGAGGCAGGTCGAAATTGTAAGCCTAGAGCTTATTAATTGCCAGCTACCGCTCATAACAATCAAAGTGGACTGTAGCAAGGGTACCTACATACGCTCCCTGGCTCATGATCTCGGGCAATACCTACACTGCGGCGCTCATTTAAAAAACCTAATCCGCTTACGGTGCGGGGCATTTCACATTGAAGATGCTCTACATTTGCCCCAAATCGAAGATGCCTTTCATAAGGGCACTTGGGAAGAGTCCCTTCACCCTTTGGACAGCCCGCTCTCAAGCTGGAAAACAATCATTGTTGATAGAAGAAATGAACTAGCTATCAGGAATGGCTGTTCATTGCCTTTAGACGAAGCCTTCCTGCCTCCAGAGAAATACTGCCGTGCTTACAACCTCGATGGACATTTCATAGCTGTGCTACACTTTATCCCCGAAAGGAAACTCTGGCATCCGGAAAAGGTTTTCCGCCCTCCGCAAGTTGGTTGCTCAGAGTAAAAGGGACCGTGCCAGATTTAAAGGTTTTTTCCCAAAGCAAAAAGTCTGCTATAATCTCCGAGTGGAGAGGTAAAAATCAGCGAGGGCTCTCCCAAACCTACAGAACTACATCAGGAAAATGCAGTGTCTTCTGGGTTTAGATATCGGCTCCGTCAATGCCAAGCTGGCACTAACTGACACATATGGCAGCATCATCAAGCTTGACACAGAAAAGATAACTTCGAGTCCAAAGGTTGCAGTCAACTCACTCCTCACCCGTTTAAGCGAGAGGTTCAATCTTGACCAGATTGTCAGTGCTGGCATATCCGGCTCTGGCAAAACCGTAATCCCAGAAGAATTCAATTGGTCGGAGTATAGCAGCTCGCTGTCGATTACTTCAGGTCTACTTCACTGCCATCCTGATGTCAAGACCATCATACAAATTGGCGGTCAAAGTTCCATCGTAATACAGCTTGAGGATGGGCTAAGAAAGCCATGGAAGGTAACATCGAATTCACTTTGTGCTGCAGGTACTGGAAGATTCCTTGAACAGCAGGCATACAGGCTCGGCATCAGTATGGATGAGTTTGCCAAACTGGCACTGGAATGTGAGAGTAGCCCACCCAGAATAGCTGCCCGGTGCAGCGTCTTTGCCAAGACCGACCTAATACATCTGCAACAAAAGGGTGCCCCAATTGAAGCGATGCTCTATGCACTCTGCGAAAGCGTTGCCCGGATGGTCGCCTCTCTCCACAAAGGGGCGCTTAAGGAGCCAGCTTACTTCGTTGGTGGTGTTGCGGCTAATAATGCGATATTAAAATCTCTTAATGATATATTGTCTGAAAGAAACGGGTGTCCCGTAAAGGTAATTGTCCCCGAGAACTATCTTCACATCGAAGCTCTGGGGGCAGCTTTGCTTTCGATGGGGAAGAGTTCGCGAGTGATTGAGCTACCAGAAACTGATGCCCGGCAGCGCTATTTCAAAATGCCCAGATTAGAATTTACCGCCTCTCAGGACAGCACAGTAATTCAGAAAATAAAGCACCCATGCACGGGCTATCTCGGTGTTGATGTCGGTTCTACCAGCACCAAGGCAGTAATTCTAGACGAGTCCGGCAAAACCGTACTGACAAAACATTATCTCATGACTGCTGGAAGACCTGTTGACGCCGTCAAAGAGGTTTTTAGAAACTTGCTTCGAAACGGGGCAAACAGGGTTAAAATAGCTGGTGTCGGCATCACCGGCTCCGGTAGATACCTTATCGGCAGCTTAATCGGGGCGGATTTGATTAAGAACGAAATTACCGCACAATCTAAAGCCGCCTCAGAAACAGACCCGGAAGCGGACATTATTGAGATCGGTGGGCAAGATTCAAAGCTTGTCATCAAAAGAAATGGCGTTGTCGTTGACTATCAAATGAACAAGGCATGTGCCGCTGGAACTGGAAGCTTTATTGATGAATTGGCTGAAATGCTCGGCGTTTCAGTAAGTAACGGTGATTTCGCCAACCTAGCCTTCACGGCACCATATACCATCGATCTAGGTACAAGATGCGCTGCCTTCATGGGACAAGCTGTAGCTTCGGTCCAACAAGAAGGTGTGCCACTTGGGATAATCACAGCTAGCCTTGCCAACTCCATAGCTAAAAATTACCTATCAAAGGTAGTTGGCAACAAGAAATTGGGTAATAAAATCATTCTTACCGGGGCTGTATTCTACAACCAGGCTGTTGTCTCCGCATTTCATGAGCAACTTAAAGACAAAACTTTGATTGTAGCAGAACACAAGGAAATCAGCGGTGCCATAGGCGCAGCGCTCCTGGCAAAAGAACATACGTCCGGACAAAGCTCAAAATTCAAAGGATTCCAGAATATCATAGATAGCCAGTGTGCTCTTTCTACATTCACCTGCAAAGGATGCGAAAATAATTGCGCCATCACTCGCATGCAGGTACCCAATGAAAAACCCACTTTCTATGGCAGCAGATGCGACCGTTATGACAGCACCATCAGCCAAGGGAAGATAAAAACCTTCTTTGACGAGCGGGAAAAGTTGCTCTTTCGAGAGTATCAGGAGGATTCCGGCTCCGTGCCAACAGTGGGGATACCGAGGGCACTATTGGTATATGACTACGCACCGCTGCTCATCGGCTTTCTAAACACACTTAATGTAAAGGTCACCCTTTCCAGCAAGACCACCAAGGAAATAATGGAGAAGGCGGTCGAGCTAAGTTACACTGACAGCTGTTTTCCTCTCAAGCTTCTCCATGGTCACTTGGCCAACTTATCAGATGCCGATTATATCCTCTACCCGTGTACTACCCGGCTAGGCGAAAAAGAAGGAGATGAAAACCAAAAGTATGCCTGTCCTCTTATTCAAGCATCTCCGTTCATAACACGTGAAGCTCTCGACCTCGGAGAAAGACTTTTGATACCTATACTAGACTTCAGCCGCGGCTACAGTGACGCAATAAGCAATCTCGCAGACATCGCTGCGAAATTGGGATTTAGTAAAAGCGAAGGCAAGAAGGCAGCTCTTGCCGGCATTGAAGCACAGCAGCGATTCGAGGCAGATACAAAAGCTCTTGGCAAGAAGCTCTTGCAAAAACTACATAAGAGCAACCAGTTAGGCGTGGTTCTTTTTGCCAGGTCGTATATGTCTCAGGATTCGGGGGCTAACCTCGGCATAGCCGAAAAGCTTGCGCAGCTTGGTGTAGTGCCTATACCGCTTGACTTCCTGCCTCTTGCTTCAGTAAATCCCAAGGAATACTCGGACCGTCCATACTGGTTCTATGAAAGTAAACATATAGCCGGTGCTGCTATAGTAGCATCAGACCCGCACCTATATGGGTTAGTACTGACAAACTTTGGCTGTGGTCCAAATTCATTCATACTCAGAATTGTTGAGGATATAATTGGAACCAAGCCCCTAGGGCAGTTAGAAATTGATGAACACGCAGCTGAGGCCGGCATAGTTACCCGCCTCGAAGCTTTTGTGGATACAATCAACGGATTCGCTCGCTCTACCAAACAGTCTGAGGCTCAACGCAAGGATATCTACAGGGGAACGTCTATGCTCACCAATTCACATAAGACGTTTATCATCCCCAGAATGTCATCACATGTTAATGTCATAGGTGCTGCAATGGAAGCCTGTGGGGCCAAGGCGGTTGTGCTCCCCGAGCCAAACGAACAAAACCTTCTCCTTAGCAACCAGCTAACATCAGGTACAGAATGTTTGCCTTACCGTATAACCTTAGGCGATTTCTTAAGGTTTTGTCACGAGAACAGTGCCAACCTGAAAAACTTCGAGGGGTTTACTGCTGGAGCATATGGCCCCTGCCGCTTCGGCAAATACGCAATAGAACAAATGAAGGTATTAAAGGATATCGGCTTCGACATTCCGATTCACACCACAGTGTCAAACAATGCCTATCGAGATATCAACCTAAGCCCTGATTTTGAGCGCCTGGCATGGAAAGGAATCGTCGCTGTAGACTGCCTGGAAAGACTCCTCTGGCGTACCCGTCCCTATGAAAGACATGTCGGAGCAGCAGATAGACTTTTCGATGAATATATAAGCCGGATTAAAAGCTGTGTCCGTAAGAAAGAAACTTTCGATGATATTCTGCAACAGGCGACCACTGAATTCAGGTCTCTCATTGACTTCGACCGTCCCAGAAAGCCACTGGTTGGCATTAATGGCGAGATATACTTGCGGTCTAACAGGTTTAGCAATAGCAACCTCGTGAAGGTATGTGAAGGTGCAGGCCTCGAAGTCATCGTATCCCCAATGGGTGAATGGCTTAAATACACCTACTACAGGCACCTTGAGGATGCCATAATGGACCGGAAAATCAAGAGTACCATAATCAGCTACATAAAAAAGCACATTCAGGAGCATGATGAACACGCCATAGCTGCCAATTGCGGGGATTTCTTAGACCCGAAGGAGCTTCCTACTTCTGAAATACTAGGGCTAACAAGCCAGTATTTTTCCACAAAATGCGGCAGCGAAGCAGTTCTGAGTATAGGCAGCGGAATTAATTGGGCAAAAGACCCTAAATTTTCCGGGATTATATCCGTAATGCCACACGGCTGCATGCCTGGCGGAATCGTAGCTGCAATGGCAGAGAAGTTCAGCACGGTGTATCAGAAACCCTGGATAAGCCTCACGTATGACGGCTTTCCCGAAACCAATAATTTGACAAAGATCAACAGTTTTGCTGAAATCGTTAAATTCTGCAGCAAAGAGCCACAAAAGACACTAACATAGACCAGCCTATCCCAGAACAAACCCACCATAAGCGGTATTTCCCACTAACTCGTGCATTTGAGCCGAAGGCCGTTTTTGTGCAGTTTGGGTATCTACACCATACAGGTCTTGACAGTCCGTATTATAATGGATATGATTCAGCTTTGAGGGAAGGAGGTGAAATACATGGCGCAGGCATATTGCTTTAAATGTCGGACAAAGAGGGAGATCAAGAACCCGCAGAACGTTACTTTGAAGAACAAAAGGCCGGCGACACGTGGGACTTGTCCAGTCTGCGGTACCAAACTATTCAGAATCGGCAAGGGCTAATCATCTGCATGTTCTAGCCAGAGCGTGAAGACGACCTGTCAACTTTCTCAATCAAAAGCTTAGGGTTGCGGTGGAGAATTTGTGGGTGCTGCCGCGGATTTATGTTTGCTCGATGAAGGATAGATTCAACTAAGCTCGGCGTCAGTAGGTCATTTTCATCGTGAGCATCAGAACTAACCAAAAGTCTTGCTTTTGCTTTTTGGCTTACTGAAGCAACGTGAGTATTGGCTGTAGAATGTCCTCTTCGGGCCGTGAGCTCAATAAAGATATTGTTTTGGGCTGCCAGAGAAGCTTCTTCGACTGTTATGAGTCCTGGGTGGGCCAAGATATCAACGTAGGGAGATTGGACAGCAGCAAGGTTAGTGCCTTTCTCTACTGGTTCAACAGGCGTTTCACCGTGCACTACTACTAGCCAAGCACCAATTTCTTTGGCTTTCTTAGCTACTTCAGAGATAGTCTCAGGCGGAACATAAGTAAGCTCTACACCGGGGATAGCTAGAATGTCCCAATAAGTTCTGGCTAGGGCACAATCATCACTTATTTCCTTGATTACCCTACCAAGCGAGCCAAGGGCTACATGGTCAGTAATGGCAATAGCTGAATAACCCTTGACAAAAGCACGACGGATTAGCTCAATCGGTGATAAAACGCCATCGCTGTGAAATGTGTGGGTATGAAAGTCATAAATCACATTACAAAAATACCATAAAGGCTTTGCCTTAAGCAAGAGCATACGCTATAATCAACTAAAAAATGGCAAAGAAGATGTTTAAGCTGCAAGAAATTCTAGTTCCTTTGGACGGTTCTGGGGAAGCTGAAAGCGTAATTCCCTACCTTAGAGATTTAGCTCCCAGATTTGGCTCTCGCGTGCACATTTTAGGTGTGGGCATCGGAGGAAAAACACGCCGTGTAAACCGCCTCCTTGAAGATTACGTCAACAGAATCGCACATGGTCTACAAAGCGATAATATCAAAGCTGAAGCAGTATCCCGCTATGGTATAGCAGCAGACAAAATCCTTGATTTCACCACAGAAAATGAGATTGATTTGATTATCATGGCTACTCATGGTCGAGGCGGTATCACGCGCTGGTGGATGGGAAGCATAGCTGAAAAGGTGATAAGTGAAGCTACAGCCCCGGTTCTGCTCGTCCGAAGCAAACGACCCCGTAAAACCGGGGCTACCGGGAAGCTCAACTTTCTTCACAAAATCCTTGCCCCTCTAGATGGCTCAGACATTGGTGAAGCAGCTCTACCTTATGCCGAAACACTAGCTATAAACTCGGGAGCTTTAATCAGCTTGCTCCAGGTTATCTCACCGCCTGGAACAGTAGAAGCCAGTTTACTCGGAGGTCCGGACTGGAGAAAGTTTGTCAAAGCCATGCAAGATGCCGGCGAAGATTACCTGAAAAACATCGCTGAAAGACTAAGCGGCAAGGGAATTAAATCTACATATGACGTGGTCACTGGTGACCCCGCTGATAAAATAGTAGAATATGCTGATGATAAAAGTGTTAGCTTGATAGCTATGTCAACTCACGGTCGAACTGGCCTTGCTAGATGGGTATTAGGCAGCATAGCCGATAAGGTGTTGCACAGTGCCAGGATACCTATATTATTAGTCAGGTCACCCAAGATGGTCATCCCCAAACCAAGGGGCTAGAATTATAGAGAGGAAAAAGTTATGGGAAAAATAAATGTAGCTATAATAGGTGTCGGTAATTGCGCCTGTTCGCTTGTTCAGGGCGTCCACTACTATAGAAAAACCAAAGAAGGTGAATTTGTGCCCGGGCTAATGCATATTAATCTGGGTGGCTACCACATAAGCAATATCAACTTCGTAGCTGCCATAGACATAGATAAAAATAAAGTCGGCAAGGACCTAGCCGAAGCTATTTTCACTCGGCCCAATAACACTTTTAAGTTTTGCGACGTACCTAACACAGGAGTCAGAGTAACCCGGGGCATGACACATGATGGATTGGGTAAGTATCTGTCGCAAATAATCACAAAATCGCCGGGTTCCACAGCTAACATTACTGGCATTCTCAAAGAAACAAAAACAGATGTAGTGGTAAATTTTCTACCCGTCGGAAGCGAGGAGGCAACCAAGTGGTACATAGAGCAAGTGCTGGCTGCCGGCTGTGGCCTTATTAACTGCATACCGGTCTTCATTGCTCGTGAACCCTACTGGTATAAACGCTTCGCAGAAATAGGATTACCGGTTATAGGCGACGATATCAAATCTCAGGTCGGAGCTACAATTACCCATCGCGTATTAACTAGGCTCTTTCGTGACCGTGGAGTCAAGCTGGAAAGAACTTATCAGCTCAACTTCGGCGGCAACACTGATTTTTATAACATGCTGGAACGGGAGCGCCTGGAGTCAAAGAAGATTTCGAAAACCAATGCTGTCACCTCCCAGCTAGATTATGAGATTGAGCCCGAAAATATCTATATCGGCCCTAGCGACTACGTGCCATGGCTAGCCGACCGTAAGTTTTGTTACATTAAAATGGAAGGGCGCACCTTTGGTGATGTCCCTCTCAATTTAGAGCTTAAAATGGAGGTTTGGGATAGCCCTAACTCCGCCGGGGTAGTTATTGATGCCATAAGGTGCTGTAAATTAGCTATGGAGAGGGGGCTATCTGGAGCCATAGTAGCTCCTAGTGCCTACTTCATGAAGTCGCCACCCATCCAATATTCCGACGACGAAGCCCGGAGACGGGTTGAGAGCTTCATAGCTGGTAAAGAGCAACAAACGCCCATTTGTCTCCCTGAGGTGGCCAGCGAGAAGACAAAGGAAAGTTAAGCAAAACACAACTGTCAGATTCGCCAAGCCAGAGCAATAACAGCAGTGAAAATTGGTTTAGTCTCCCCATACGACTACTCCTCCCCAGGTGGGGTTGTCAACCACATCGCTTATCTGTCCCATAATTTCATTCAATGGGGACATAAGGTCAAGATAATAGCCCCATGCCCAAAAGGAGGAAGCCGCTACTTCGAGGAAGAGGTTACCCCCATAGGAAAACCCTTGCCTGTCCCATTTGGTGGTGCTATCGCCCGAGTCCCTGTATCCCCCTGGTTGCCAGTTCAAATAGGTGAAATCTTGGCTAAAGAGGATTTTGATATTTTACACCTACACGAACCATTCGCACCGATGGTCTGTCTAAGTGCCCTCCTTAAGTCAGAATCCATAAATGTCGGCACTTTTCACGCTTGCCTCAATAAGCCTAGAACCTACTGGTTGGGCAAACTCATCTTTAGGAGATGGCTTTCCAAACTACACGGTAAAATCGCCGTTTCCAAACCGGCAATGGAATACGTGAACCGCCATCTGCCGGGTGACTACCGTATTATCCCAAATGGCATAGATACCGAACATTTTAGTTTTGATGGTCCTGCGCGGAATGAATTCGCCGATGGCAAGATAAATATCCTCTTCGTCGGCCGGCTTGAAAGGCGAAAGGGACTGGGCTATCTACTCAATGCGTGCGCCAAGGTTAAGCGCAGTTTTCCCAACTTTCGGCTAATTATAGTTGGCCCAGGCACTGTGTTACGCCCTAGATATGAAAAACTGGTCGAGAACATGGAACTAACTGACAACGTGGTTTTTGTTGGTTTTGTCCCCAGCGATGAGCTGCCTTCATATTACCGCAGTGCTGATGTCTTCTGCGCCCCGGCTACTGGTGGTGAAAGCTTTGGCATAGTTTTACTGGAAGCTATGGCGTGTGGTAAACCGGTAGTCGCCACCAGCATTCAAGGCTACGCTAGTGTGCTAGCTCATGGTGAGGAGGGATTACTTGTGCCACCCCAAGATGGGGAATCCTTAGCCCAAGCCTTGCTACCACTCCTACATGACAAATCTTTGCGTCTGCAAATGGGTGCTAAAGGAAGGACCAAAGCCGAAAAATACAGCTGGCCGAACATTGCCCGACAAGTTATGGATTACTATAACAGCTTGCTTAATAGCTGTGCGTAGGAACACCCCATGATAAAATTAGCTGAATTTAGAAGAACAGCTGCTCGGCGGATTACCGAGCCATTAAAAACGGCTCTGGTTAAAAGCCGACTGAAACCTAACACCTTGACCTGTATTGCCCTGGCAATAAGCGTAATCGCAGCCGGGGCTATTGCCACC
Source organism: uncultured Chloroflexia bacterium (assembly GCA_963754385.1). Classification (GTDB taxonomy): domain Bacteria; phylum Chloroflexota; class Dehalococcoidia; order GIF9; family UBA5629; genus 9FT-COMBO-48-23. The sequence goes on from CAVWGE010000005.1 coordinate 122,334, forward strand.
AACTACCTTCTTATCGGCGGATTTCTGGTTCTCCTTTCTGGGTTATTCGACATTCTGGATGGGGCACTGGCTCGCTTAACTAACAAAGCCACCCGCTTCGGCGCCTTGCTAGACTCCACTTTCGACCGGATTTCAGACGCGGCGTTATTTCTAGGTCTTTTTATTCTGTACCTGACAAGTGGAGGCATTGTCGAAATGGTGCTTATTTTCCTGGCCTTGGTCAGCTCATTTCTAACCAGCTACGTACGAGCCAGAGCCGAAGGTATTGGGATAAACTGCCCCGTCGGATTGTTTACAAGGGCTGAGAGGGTTATAATATTAGCGCTTGGGCTACTTTTGAACCCATTGTACGGATTCAGCATTTTTATAGCTTTACTTCTTATAGTAGTGCTTGGCTTCTTTACTGTGGGTCAACGATTGATATATGTATGGAAACAAACAAAAAACCAATGAGGCAAACTCAAGGCTTCATTAGCATATATGGTCGCTTTCCCAAACTTACACACTAAGCTAGCTCGAAGATAATGTCAGTTGTAGCAATTATTGGTGCCCAGTGGGGAGACGAAGGCAAAGGGAAAATAGTCGACCTCCTGGCTGAGAGAGCAAAGGCAGCAATTCGCTTCTCAGGAGGCGATAATGCAGGACATACTGTAATTAATCCTTACGGTGAGTTCAAGCTTCACATTGTCCCCTCAGGTATCTTCCACCCCGGAGTAGTCTGTATAATCGGTAACGGTGTAGCAATTAACCCGGTAGTACTCCTGGAAGAAATTGATAACCTCCAGAGGCGCGGAGTCGATACCAGCCATTTCTTCATCAGCGACCGGGTACACTTGGTAATGCCCTATCATATCCTCCTGGATAGACTGGAAGAGGAGCGACGAGGTAAGGGAGCTATAGGCACCACAGGCAAAGGAATAGGCCCTGTTTTCAGTGACAAGATAGCTCGCCTCGGAATCCGTGCCTGCGACCTACTGAATAATAAGGATTTCCGGTCTCGACTTAGCTCAATCCTCGAACTCAAGAATGCCATCCTCACCAAAATATACAACGCCCCTCCATTATCTCTGGAAGAGATTTACGAGCAATACCGCTCCTATGGAGAGCGGCTAGCCCCGTTCATTCGAGATACTGGCCCCATACTCCAGGATATGGTGTCCCGTAAGCAGCCGATTATATTAGAAGGAGCTCAGGGCACGATGCTTGACCCCGACTTTGGCACCTATCCCTATGTAACCTCATCTTCACCTATGGCTGCGGGCAGTTCTACAGGTTCTGGGATAAGCATCAAGCAAATTAACCAGATAATCGGTGTTTTCAAAGCTTACACCACAAGAGTAGGTAGCGGGCCTATGCCCACAGAGCTTAAGGATAAAACCGGTGAATTCATCAGAGAACGGGCTCACGAATACGGTGCTACTACGGGCAGACCACGCCGATGCGGCTGGTTCGATGCTGTAGCCGGGCGCTTTAGCGCTCAAGTCAACGGCTTCACCGGTATAGCCCTAACCCGCCTTGATGTCCTCGACGTTCTTGACTCATTAAAGATATGCACAAGCTATAAACTGAATGGCGACATAATAAAGGACTTTCCCAGCGACATCGCCACTTTGGATAAATGTAAACCAGTCTACGAGGAACTACCAGGCTGGCAGACACCGATAAGCGACATCCGCCACCACAAACAGCTACCTTCCCAAGCCCGCCGCTATGTAGCCCGACTCGAAGAGCTTCTCTCCTGCCCCGTTAATGTCATTTCCGTCGGCGCCAAACGAGACCAGACAATAATGGTCAAGCAGATTTTATGAGACTCTCTAAGTCTTAAGGCAAACACCTGTTGGCAAGGAGATAAAGTTATGCCTAAAACGCGTAAAACCTGGCGGCAGAAGCTAGAAGAAGAACATCCCGCACACGGGAAAATAGTTGAGATTCCGCTAAAAATGCAAAAAAGATTCGGAACCGGAAAAATGCTTATCGCCAAGCCGTTAGATGTAGATGCTTTAATCCGCAAAGTCCAAAAGGGAAAGCTCGTTACTGTGACTCAGGTTATGGAGAAATTAGCCAAAGATGTGCACGCAGACTGCGCTTGCCCAATGACAACTGGGATTTTCCTTCGCATTGTCGCCGAAGTAGCAGAAGAGGACTTGAGAGGTGAAAAAGGGGAGGTAACTCCCTACTGGCGGGTGCTAAAGTCAGATGGCAGCTTAAATATTAAATTCCCCGGCGGTACACAAACACAAGCCGCTCGCCTAAAAGAGGAAGGACATAGCATCGAGCCAGGAAAGGGCAGAAAGCCACCTACGGTAAAAAACTTTGAAAAATCCTTGCAGAACTTGTGACTGCAATCTGAAGCTTAAGCTCTAGCAGCTATCGGCAAATCGATCTTATAACTCTTCAAAGTCTGCTCGATAACAGCCTTGGACTTCTCGTCCGGTTCAGTAAGCGGCAGGCGAGGCTTGCCCACAGGAAAGCCTAAGTAATTCAAAGCATATTTAACTGGCATCGGATTGGCAACAACAAACAGGGCATTAACCAAAGGCAATAAATTACGATGTGCGGCTGCTGCCTTCTCGATATCGCCCTGGATGTAATCATCTATCATATGCCTAAACTGAAGCCCAACCAGATGTGAAATCACACTGATAACTCCATAGCCGCCCAGGCACAGTATGGGAAACGTATCGCCATCATTACCACTGTAAACCAGGAAGTCTTTCCTAGCATTCTGTATAATCTTAGCTATCTGCTCAAAATTGGCGCTGGCCTCTTTTACTCCAATGATATTGTCAACCTGGCTGAGTTTGACGGCGGTTTCAGCAGCCAGGCTGGTAACAGTACGCGACGGCACATTATAGATGATGCAAGGCAGACTGGTTGCCCCAGCGATAGCCTTAAAATGCTCGTACAAACCATCTTGTGTAGGGCGATTATAATAGGGAACCACCAAAAGACAACCGTCGACTCCAGCCCTTTCCGCCTCTTTGGTTAACTCTATGCTCTCTGCGGTATTGTAATTACCGGTGCCAGCTATAATCGTGCCCTGCTTACCAACGGCTGACTTAACTTCAACAAAAAGGCGCAGCTTCTCCTCACGAGTAAGAGTCGGGCATTCTCCGGTAGTACCGGATACCACAAGCCCATCACTGCCTGAATCAAACAGGGCTTCAGCCAGATTTTTAGCCTGTGCGTAATCAACTTTGCCTTTAGCATCAAAGGGGGTAACCATTGCTGTCAGCAAGCGACCAAACTTCTTCATCACCGGACTCCGTACAGGTAGTCTATTTCCTGTTCTTAACCCAGCCCTGTCGTGCTGCTTCTTCAGCAATCTGGACAGCATTGAGGGCAGCGCCTTTACGCAAGTTGTCGGATACCACCCACATCACCAAGCCCCTGGAATGAGAGGTATCTGACCGGATGCGCCCCACATAAACATCATCCGAGCCCGCAGCCAGCCAGGGCTGGGGATAAAGGCTAACATTAGGGTCATCAAGAACCTTGACGCCCGGAGCATTAGCCAATATACGCCTGGCCTCCTCAGGACTCATAGGGTCAGTAAATTCGATATTTATCGCCTCACTATGAGCAATAAAAACAGGCACCCTAACACAGGTTGCCGCGATGGCTATATCAGGTGCATGCATTATCTTACGAGTCTCCTCCACCATCTTCCATTCTTCCTTGGTATAGCCATTATCCAGGAAGACATCGATTTCCGGTAATAAATTAAATCCAATCTGATGAGGATAAACGTGGGGAACGACATTCTGCCCTTCTAATATTAACTTCGCTTGTGTAGTTAACTCCTCCATAGCGGCTGCGCCGGTACCCGATACTGCTTGATAGGTAGAGACGACAATCCGCTTAATCGGATTAACCTTGTGCAGCGGATAAAGAGCCACTACCATCTGAATAGTGGAACAATTCGGATTGGCGATAATCCCTTCGTGCCACTTTATGTCGTCAGGGTTCACCTCAGGGACAACCAAAGGAACTTTGGGCTCCATTCTGAAAGCAGCGCTATTGTCAACCACCAGGGTTCCGGACTTAGCAGCAATAGGTGAAAAATAGCGACTGATTTCAGAACCAGCGGAAAAAAGGGCAATATCAATATTTTGAAAGGACTCAGGGCTGGTCTCTTTAACCTCGACCTCCTGATGCCCTACATATAGCCTCTTGCCTGCAGACCGGTCGGAGGCATAAAGGCTAACAGATGCCGCGGGAAAATTCCGCTGCTGCAGCACCTTGATAAACTCCTGCCCGACCATTCCTGTGGCACCTACAATAGCCACATTATATGCCTTCATTTGCTCCCTCTTAAATCCAACAAAGTGTCCAATCCAGAAATCAATCCTTGCCGCCTTACCACCTCTTTTATAGCTAGGATAACGCCAGGTATATAGCACTCCCGACCTATAGTATCATGACGGAAGCTAAGTGTTTGCCCCTGCCCCCCAAACACAACCTCCTGGCTGGCAACAAGTCCAGGTAATCTTACGCTATGGATGGCTACGCCGTCAATCTCTCCACCACGAGTACCGCTGAGCGTTTCCTTTTTGGTTTTCGAATAAAGGAAAGGTTTGCCCCGCGACTGCAGCATAGCCTTTGCGGTAGCCAGCGCAGTCCCCGATGGTGCATCAGCCTTCTCATGGTGATGCAGTTCAATAATTTCAGCATAGTCGAAGAGCTTAGCCGCAGCTTTAACCGCATTTAATAGGACTGCTGCTCCAATGGTAAAGTTAGGAGCTACCACTGCGCCCACCTTATTAGCTTTAGCCAGCTGGGCAATCTCTTTGAGATTGTCCTCGGAAAGCCCCGATGTGCCTATAACAACGTTAACTCCCAGTTTAAGGGCAGCGCGAGCCGCCGGCATGGAGGCTTCGGCAATCGTGAAATCTACTAATACCTTAGGATGACAGACCTTAAGAAGCGAACTCAAATCGGAAGAAAGAGGCACCTTCTTTGAACCGTCAGGCGAGGTGAGCTGTTCTTGTGTCGCCTTAAGGTCAACACCACCAACTAACTCTAGTTCGGGGTCTCGACATATCGCAGCCGTGACCTCCCTCCCCATCTTGCCTAAGGCTCCGTGGACTAACACCGTTATCGGTTCCATTTCCCACCCCAAATACTTCCATAAAAAGACAAAGGCTTCTTATAACGCCACTTAGTAACGACGGCGGCTATCTCTACTATCACGCTGGTGAGGAGCAGGGCGGCGTTCCTGCTCCTTTCGGGGAGGACGGTCTCTTGCAGTAGAATCCACGACTTTAGCTCCTGGAACTTGTGACGAATCTGAAAAAACTGCCCGTCGTGACAGATTCACTCTGCCCATATGGTCAATTTCAATAACTTTAACCATAATCTCATCGCCCACCTTCACAATATCTTCAACCTTAGCCACGCGATAATCAGCCAGCTCACTTATATGAACCAGCCCTTCTTTTCCGGGCAGAATCTCGACAAAAGCGCCGAAGTTTGTCAAACGAGTTACCTTTCCGGTATAAACAACGCCAACTTCCACCTCTCGAGTCAGACTCTCTATTTTTTCGATTGCCTTCTGAGCTGCTTCCTGACTGGGTGAGCCGATAATCACAGTACCATCATTCTCAACATCTATGGTCACCTTCGCCTCATCAATTATAGACCGAATAGTCTTGCCCCCAGGTCCAATCACGGCGCCGATCTTGCTCGGGTCAATAGTCATCTTATACATTCTGGGCGCATAAGGGCTGAGTTCAGACCGGCTGGCGCTGATAGTCTGCCTCAGCTTGTCAAGTATTTCCGTACGTGCCTCACGCGCCTGCTTTATAGCTCCAGCCACAACCTCATAGCTTATGCCTTTTAGCTTGATGTCCAATTGGAGAGCCGTAATCCCCTGACTGGTACCGGCCACCTTGAAGTCCATATCACCATAGGCATCCTCTATACCCTCAATATCAGTAAGAATGACATAGTTATTATCCTCGCCGGTAACTAGTCCCATAGCTATCCCCGCCACCGGAGCCTTTATGGGCACACCAGCATCCATTAAAGCTAGAGTTGAACTGCAGACACTGGCCATCGAAGTACTGCCATTAGAACTAAGGACCTCAGAAACCAAGCGTATAGTATAAGAGAATTCGTCTTCGCTGGGTATCACCGGGGCCAGTGCTCTTTCCGCCAGAGCACCATGTCCTATTTCACGTCGTCCTGGCGACCCGAGGCGCTTTACCTCACCATTAGAGAAGGGCGGGAAGTTATAGTGGTGCATGAAACGCTTTGTCGCTTCCAATCCCAAGCCATCAATCAATTGCTCCTGACGCAAAGAACCAAGTGTGGTTATGGTCAATACCTGGGTGAGCCCTCTGCTGAATAGCCCTGAGCCGTGAGTACGCGGCAGGAAACCGACTTCGGCAGTAATAGTACGTATCTCCTTGGGTTGGCGACCATCAAGATGCTGTCTCTTTTCCAGAATGTATGCTCTGGCTGCCTTTTTAATTTGGTCTTCGAGAGCAGCGTTAATATCAGCTTCAGAAAATGCCTCCTTAAGCTTCTCCATGGCTTCCTTTTTGACTGCCTCAATCGCCTTTTCCCGTTCAGCCCGCTCTGTTCGTCTAACTGCCTCAGTCAACTTATGCCCAAACTCCGAAGAGACGGCGGCAAGCAACTCAGAGGCAATTTCAGAAGCTTTCACCTCCATCTTAGGCTTGCCATAAACCTGCCGCAAACCCTCCTGGAATCTTATAATCTCCTGATTCGCCTCGTGCCCAAACTTAATCGCTTCAAGAACTATCTCCTCAGAAACTTCCTTGGCTCCTGCCTCTATCATCACTATCGCCTCTTTGGTGCTGACAACAACAAGGTCCAGCGGGCTCTCGCTCAATTGAGGCAATGTTGGATTTAACACAAGGTTGCCGTTAAGATAGCCAACGCGCACCGCAGCTACTGGCCCTGCAAACGGGATAGCAGATAGAGTCAAGACAGCCGACGCACCGATAACCGCTAGTATATCAGGGTCATTTTCCTGGTCGGTGGAAAGGACAGTAACCACAATCTGAACATCATTACGTAAATTCTTATCGAAAAGTGGGCGCAGACTGCGGTCGGTTAGTCGTGCAGCCAGGGTCGCCTCTTGACTGGGGCGTCCCTCTCGTCTTATGAAGCTACCGGGGATTTTACCGACAGCATAGTGCCTTTCCTCATAATCCACAGTCAAATGGACGAAATCACCATTTTCGCGGGGTTTATCGCTAATGCAAACAGTGACCAGAACAACAGTATCGCCGTAGCGAACAGTAACAGCACTGTCAGCCTGCGCAGCCAACTTGCCTGTCTCAATAGCTAGCGGCCTACCTCCGATTATACGTTGATTTAACTCAGACATAACCCACCCACAATACCTGGTAGTTTACTTCCTCAAACCTAACCTGGCAATAAGACTGCGGTAACGTTTGACATCGCTCTTGGAAATATAAGCCAGCAAGCGTCTTCGCTGCCCTATCAGCTTCAGAAGCCCACGACGGGTGTGCTCGTCATGAGGATGTGCTTTTAAATGCTCAGCCAGCTGGTTCATCCTCTCGGTGATCAAAGCCACCTGAACTTCACTGGAGCCGGTATCACCTTCGTGAAGCTTATAATCCGAAATAATGGCCCCCTTCTTCTCTTTGTCCAAATTTACGTTCCTCCTATGTCCGTCTATAAAGCACAATTATAACATAGGTTCAAAATCAATGCACAACTGCTTTGCAAGCTATTCCCCCGCCTCCTCCCTTAATAAGCAACGGTAATGAGAGAGCCAGATTGACGGGAGAAAACATGCAGCCGCGAGACTTTAACCCCGCCCAATTAATTACAAATGTAGCCACGAAGTTTTAACCTCGTGACCCCGACCTTAAAAGGTCGGGGCTACAGGTGGAAATTTCAAAGGTTGGGGTTAATGTTCTATGAGTAAAACCTCTTTTAGCAATCAGCAAACATGGAGTATAATAAGGGCGGTATGACCTCCCAAGTTTTCTACCGCAAATGGCGCCCCCAGACACTGTCTGAAGTAGTAGGACAAGAGCATGTTACCCAAACACTCCGCCACGCCGTAGCTAACGGACGGGTGGCTCATGCCTATCTTTTCTGTGGCCCACGAGGCACGGGCAAGACCAGCAGCGGACGTATCCTGGCTAAGGCAATAAACTGTCTAAACCCCGACCAGGGCGAGCCGTGCAACAGCTGCACCATGTGTAAAGCTATCAACGAAGGCAGTGCTCCGGATATCATAGAGATAGACGCCGCCAGCAACAGGGGTATCGATGAAATCCGTGACCTGAGAGAAAAAGTCAATTATGCCCCAAATCTGGCTCGCTACAAGGTCTATATAATAGACGAAGTCCACATGATAACTAAAGAGGCATCCAATGCCTTCCTGAAGACACTGGAGGAGCCACCTCCCCACGCCAAATTCATTCTGGCAACTACGGAGCCGCACAAAGTCCTGGCAACCATATTATCACGCTGTCAGCGGTTTGATTTCCACCGCCTCTCCCAATCGGCAGTTATCTCCAAGCTCAATCTTGTCTGTGAAAAAGAGGGCATTGATATTACGCCTGAAGCCTTGAAGCTTATTGCCAAGGTAACTACCGGCAGCCTCCGCGACGCTGAAAATCTATTGGAGCAACTGGTTACCTATTACGGAAATAAAATTGAGCTTCACCAGGTGCAAGAGATGCTGGGCGTCAGTGGAGACATGCGCATTAGAGAGTTAGCCAGACATATCGTCAATAGGGACATCACTCCCGGGCTCAAGACCATTAACAGCGTCAGCAGCGACGGACTCGACCTTCGCCAGTTTAATCGTGAACTGGTGGACTATCTCCGAGACTTGCTTCTGGTAAGGTCCGGCTCAGAAGAGGTTGTTGACACTACCAGCGACGACTTAATCGAGATCAAAGAGCTGGCGGCCGGTGCCAGCCTGGATTACCTGCTGGCTGCAGTCAAACGGTTCGGTGAGATAGACCTTCGACTGGATAACTATTCCCCATTACCCCTGGAGCTAGCCCTCGTTGATTCTATTTTATTCACCGTAGACAGGCAGTCGGCCCAACCCAAGCAGTCGGAGCCCAAAGAACCGGCCGCGGTGGCTAGCCGCCCCGCCAAAGCTGCCAAACCAACCAAGCCGGCTCCAGAGGTTAAAGCTCAGGCAGCAACTGAAAGCGCTGAAACTGAAGTGGCACCAAGCAAAACCACCGAGACTCCGGAAGTTAAAGCTCAGGCACCAAGTGAAAGCTCTGAAACTGAATCGGCACCAAGCGAAATCGCCGAGACTCCGGAAGTGACATCATCTCCTGAAATCGAAAGCCTGCGCGACCACTGGAAAGACTTTGTCAATGCCATGCGCGGTGAGGGCTCCAAAGGCAACCTGGATGCCTTTTTGCGGAGCTCTTGCGAGCCTCTAGCCATTGAAGATAACACTTTAGTATTAGGTTTCTACCACAAATTTCATAAAGAATATATCGAAGACCCGAAGTATAAGCATCTGGTAGAAAAGAAACTAAGAGAGGTCTTCGGACATTCCTATAAGGTGCGTTGCGTACTGACTACTCCCAGCGAGAAAGCTAAAGCCAAAGCAGAAGCAGAGAGCCCTCTGGTAAAAGCGGCTAAAGAAAGCTATGGGGCTACAGTCGTTGGCAGGAAACCCAGAATGGAGGAGGAATGAACAAGTTTGTATTTCGCCAGGCACAGGAGCTACAGGCTAAACTGGCTAAGGCTCAGCAAGAGCTAGCCGAAATGACTGCTGAAGTAAGCTCAGGAGGCGGAGCCATCAAGATAGTTATCGATGGTCAGCAAAGAATTCGCTCAGTGACCATATCGCCGGAAGTTATAAACGCTGAAGACGCCGAGATGCTCGAGGACCTGGTCATGACAGCCGTGAATGAGGCTATTCAGAAATCCCAGGAGCTCGCTGCCAGCCACTTAAGCGGCTTAACCGGCGGCCTCAAAATCCCGGGGCTATTTTAAGGAGACAAGACCTTTGAGTACCAATTTAATGCCCACTGCCGAGCCGATAGCCAGACTAATAGAAGAACTCAACAAGCTGCCGGGCATCGGACCAAAAAGCGCCCAGCGGTTGACATACTATCTTCTTCGCGCACCGGCAAACGAGGTTGCGGCATTAGCTGACTCCATCAAAAACCTGAAGGAAAAACTGGTCTTATGTTCCGTTTGCCTCAATATCACCGATTCCGACCCCTGCACTTTCTGCCGCGACGAGGAACGCGACCATACCAAAATCTGTATCGTCGAAGAGCCTATAGATATACTCCCACTGGAACGCACCAAGAAGTATAAGGGGCTTTATCATGTACTTTACGGCGTTATCGCTCCGACCGATGGGATAGGGCCTGATGAGCTGAAAATCAAAGAGCTGCTATTACGCCTCAATGGTAACCAGGTCACAGAAGTGATACTGGCAACCAATCCTAATCTGGAAGGAGAAGCCACCGCCATGTACCTCCAGCGCCTCATCGCCCCGCTTGGCATTCGAGTCACCCGGCTGGCTCGCGGTTTGCCTTATGGTGGTGACCTGGAATATGCCGATGATGTCACACTCAGCCGTGCCTTAGAAGGAAGGCAGGAAATGTGACTAGGCGTAGGCCATGACAGCCCCTCGGACTTATCAAACAGAAGCTATCATTATAAAGCGAATTAAGCTGGGCGAAGCCGATAGAATCCTTACCCTTTATACACCTGAGCTGGGCAAACTGAAAGCAGTAGCTAAAGGTACACGCCGTCCCCAAAGCAAGCTGGGCGGCCACGTAGAGCTTCTCACCCACAGCCGTTTGATGCTGGCTCGAGGTCGTAACCTCGACATCATAACTCAAGCCCAGACCATCGATAACTTTCTGCCTATAAAGGATGACCTGGAACGTATTTCGCGCGGCCTATACATCGCCGAACTGGTTGACTCCTTCACCGGCGAGCACATCGAAGACCGCCGCCTCTTTGACCTGGTGCTGGAAACCTTACAACAGCTGTCCCAGGCCGAGGATTACGAGCCTATTCTGCGCTACTTCGAACTTAACCTTCTCGACCATCTAGGCTATCGCCCCCAGCTACAGCAGTGCACGGAATGCAATTCAATTCTGAAGCCGGAGACCAATTTCTTCAGCCCCAGCCGGGGTGGCGTCCTGTGCCATGATTGCGGCTTTCACGAGCCGGTGGCTCGCCCCCTTTCCCTAAACGCCTTAAAGGTGCTGCGCCTGTGGCAGAACTGCGACTATGCCGCCGCCAGGCGGGTAAAAATAAATCCGGAACTAGCCACAGAGCTGGAACAGGTGATGCGGGAATACATCAAATACCTCCTTGAAAAGCAGCTCAAATCAACAGCCTGGCTGGATAAACTGAAAGGGACAATTCAGCCCAAATAGAGCCATAATCCCATCTCCCTTGACAGTAAGAGTGTGGGCAGGCATTGGGAGGCCGCATTGGACAGATTCCGAACTCGTATTTGGGAAGAAACAACTTATCCCGGCTCTGCAGCAGCTCCTTATTTTTTTAAACAAAATGTCCTAATGTTGCGTCGAGGCAATTGAACCCATTGTCAGTTCCAGTCAGGGTCTGGCTGTCTGCGGATTAAATATAAGCAATCGCCCCTTAGTTCCATTTAGGCATTACTTATCAACTCTTAACTAATCACTGAATATTTGCGTATATATAGGGTTTTCAAAAAACCCCGTTGATCCAATGCCAGTTCGTTTGAACCTAGGGTCTAGTATATTCTCCTTGTGCCCTGGAGAGTTCATCCATGCTTCTACGACTGATGCTGAGCTATCATATCCCAGAGCAACATTTTCCCCAACAACAGATGCACCAAGAGTAGAAAAGATTTTTTCTGCCCTCTCATCAAAGCCCTCATGGCCAATACCTAATCCTTCTGTGAATGGTTTATTTAGTAGAGACTCTTGATGGCTATGCTCTCTTGCGAGACCACTAATAAACTCATTAAGTTCTAATGAGCCAAGTCCCTCAAGTTGCCTTCTTTCATTGACCAATTTAATTATGTTTAACTCTCTCTCAGATATTAGCGGCTCGTAAACGCGGAAGGCGGAGAGCATATGCAATGCATAATCTTTCAGAATATTGACTTCTGTTTCTGTAAGAGTATCTATGGGATATCCATAGTGCAGGTGCAATAAGCCTCCTTCCAAGTCGCAATCGATAAGAACCGATATCGTTTCTCCAATCTTGTCTTTGCATTCCCAACAGGTTAAGTCCCCAACGGTATAGCTATTTGCACTTATTAAGTCCTCATCGGCTAAATATACAAACATGTCGTTGAACCATTTGGCATTTCCAAGAAGACTGTGGTAATCGTAAACAAAACCCAAGTCAATCTCATCCTCCCACTCCATATCTGGCTCTAGAACCACATTGAAACTGAGATGAGGGGCGTCTTCTCCACTTACGCTATCTATAAACCAGCTAGAAGGATATTCAACGCTGAATTTGCCAATGGAGTCGGTAAAGACTGCGAAGGCTTCAACTGAAACGGGTTTTCGTTTAGGTGCAGATGTAATGAATGTATCATCTTCTGATACGGCTTGGTTTCCAGCCTTGTCTGTCGACTTCACCCTGAAGTGATAGCTTGTATTCGGCTCAAGGATACTCAAAGTTATGGAATGACTAGTGACTGGAGCCATATCCAAAGCCGAGGCTGAACCATATCCGGCGGTATCTCCATACTCAACTTGGCTAGTAGCTACTTCATTTGTTGTCCAGGTAATAACAGCGGTTGTCTCTGTTTGCGAAGCAACGACATTTGTGATTATAGGTGCTGTAACATCAGATACAGATAGTGGTTTTCCCGAGATTGCGTTGAATGCAAAAACACCTCCCCCGATCAACAGCACAACAACGATTAGGGTAACGGAAACTATAAGCCATGAACTTGTCCTCCGTTGTTTTGTTTTAGCTTGACCATGCTGGTAATCCCTTTGCTGTTGTGGTTGTTGATAGCTTGGTGGAGGTTGGGGTTGTTGCACAGGCCAATTTAGTTGTGTTCCGCAATTACCGCAGAACCTCACACCAAAAGCAACCGGGGCACCACAGTTAGGACATTGATACCGCTGCGGCATCTCACCACTTCCTCATCAATATACCCAAGTTGCATTATGGACAATTCTCATCAGTTAGTCAATAGTATGAAATATAAAGGTAGTAAAATTGCACATCACGCTAGTATTGTACATAAGGCTCAAGTCAGATATTATTTATGTAAGAGACCTAATGTCTACACCAGATAGTCGAAAAGATAAATAAATGGAACAGCGCAGTTCTAGACCGTTGAGCACTGATATTGAGTTGCTTGCACATGATCTACTTGACCAGCGAGAGCTACAGTTAGCCGAACGTCTTGCCCTTTTATTGGATGATGATAAATTTGATTCAGGTTCCCTAATTGAGGATATAATTCCTATCTATTGGGAACAGGTTGATGACAGGTTACGTTCACTAGACCCCGATGCTATCTATAGGCCTCTATACTATATTCATTTATTTGGCTCTCTACGGGATTTTAGAGATAGTACACGGACCTACATGACTTTTTTAAGCGGCCATTTAGAGGGTTGTTTAATAAATCTAACACCGTCACCTCCCCGGTACCGCGGGACTCATAGGCCTTTCGGCGGATTGGTTGGGCAACTACAGACGAGTGGCGTCCTTTCAACGGAGTTAGCTGACCAACTATGGAGGTTCAATGCGGCCTTCAATGTGCCGTCCAAACATTTCAGTGCCTATATACGTACCCGCTGGCTGGATGAAAGGACATTCAGCGTCACGGAGACCGCTTACGCATTCATGCTCATGCGCACATTGTCCATAAAATTATTTGTCCTCTTAAAGGCCAATGGAGTCATCCTGCCACACGATTGGCCAGATTTCAAAAACGAATGGGTGTCATGGTCTCGTGAAATCAATTGTGACCCTTGACGTAAGCAACTCGCGTTAGAAATGTGTGCTCATGTTTCCGCAAATAGCGCCGGAAAGATTCGAACGTGACATCCAGGGTAATATTATTACCAGGAATTGAATCTGGATTAAGGCAAACAAAGGTAAACAGTTGAAGAATCTGAAGCTAAAGAAAGGTAATGATATTACCTTACTGGTAGGCCATACAGGATTCAAACCTGTGAGTCTTGGGTAGGTCAGAGTTCCGCGCCTAATTGCACCGCAGCAGCAACACATTATAATAATGGTACACGCATAAACAACTTGAGGAGGTGTCTCTTACGTGTCACCCGCCTACGGGTGGCCGCTCTGTAGGGGTCATCGGTTGATATGTTATCATGCGTTTGACAGAGGTCACCACTTTACGGCATGAGCTAAGGCAGATGAACGGTAAACATCTACGAAAAAGAGGCGATGCAGTTGTGATTAGACATGGCAAAGTCCTATTGGTTAAGGATAAGGGAGCACACCGCTGGTCTCTCCCGGGTGGAGGGGTGCGTAAGGGCGAACGTTCATATCAGGCTGCTGCCAGAGAATTGTATGAGGAGACAAGATTGAGATCGAGAAAGACAACCTGGTTAGGCTCATTTAAAAGTCCAGTAACTGATCATAGAGCATATCTAATTGAAGCCGAGGGCCACGTACACCTCAAAAAGGGAGGTGAGCTTAAAGCATATATGTGGTGGGACATGAAAAGTCCAGTTGACGTGTTTGGACACGTTAAGGTAATCTTAGGTTACTACCGAAAGCATTAAGAACAGACTATATTTCTACGTGTCACACGCCTGCGGCTGACCGCCTATCAAGTCAAACTGGTTAAACTTTAGATGCCTTCCGGATTTGCTGATAAATATGCAAACCTAGCAGCACTATAAACGGAATCAACAGGTTGTTATGAATATTAAAGGCTAAGTTTTTAGTTAGTAATCCGAATGTCAGATGCTCGACAACCCTGTATTCCGTAATACCGAAGCCGGTAAGAAGATAAAGCACTATTACAGCCAGCAGCAGCCAATGCACTATCTGCCTGGCTAAATTCTCTTTCAATATGTTTTTCATCTTTCGAAGAAGTCTTCGTCAAGGTCACCGCTGTTGGAGTAGCCTCTCTGTTCCCAATAGCCTTTATAATTAACGTCGTCGGACAGCTCGATTTCCGTTATCCACTTTATCCACTTATATCCCCACTTGCTCTCGGCTACGAGCTCAAAAGGAAAACCCCTTTCCGGGGGAATAGTAACACCGTTCATCATGTAGGCGATTAGTATGTCATTGTTCATTATGTAATCAACGGGCAAAGAAGTCGTGTACCCGTCATAGGCGTGAAATATGACCACCTTGGCATCTGGCAATGGTTTTGCTTCGGCAAGCAAATCCTTGACCAGCAAACCATTCCATAGAATGGTAACACTCCAGCCCTCCACACAATCCAGCCTTACCACCTTCTCATAGCTTTGGTGGTTGTTAATGACTTCGTCATAAGCATATGCCTTGGGATTCCCCACAAGCCCAGAGATTTTGAGCCTGTAGCTTTCTATATCCACCTGCTGAGGCCCTTTTATGGAATTCTCCCTGAAATCATTTATCGAGGAAAGCTTTTCGCCCTGATAATCTCTGACTTCTACCGGTTTCAGTTCGTTGGTCTTGTCCATAGTCCCATCTCCTGTGCAGCCGCTCCCGGCGGTCAAAACCGCCAGAATAACGGCGAGCAAAATAACTATACCAAACGTTCTTTTAACTTATCTCCTCCTCATCTCAAATGCAGAATGTGAGCCTATCGGAATGGCACACCAAAGAAGGCAATCGCCAAAAAAGCGTGAACGACCACCGATGGCAAGAGCACCCACCAGATATAGCAATGATATTTGTAGAAGTGCTTGTAGGCGGAGCGCTTCATAAGCCCGCCAGCCCATCTGCTGCCCGGGAGACACCGGCAGGAAAAGAATATCAGGGCAACGGCAACCAGATTGATAATGCCCAAGCTGAATATCAATTTGACGACTACTATCGATTGAAAGATTCCCATTATCTATACCTCCAAGACCATATGCGCGGGCTAAAGGTCTAGCTCTCCAATTCCGCGGTTGACATGCTTTATTGTCAACTGGTCATCCGAACCATACGACCAAATGATTTTGTTACTACCCACGGAGAATGGGCGATCGTACTTATCGCCGGTATCTAACAGGCGTTTGAACTCAATGGTGGTATATCCACCCATCTCTTTACCACCGAATTCAAGGATATCGTTAGTACCGCCAAGTTCAGTGTCCGGAGGATGCGGACCAAAGTCGCCGGTAGAATAAAGGTCATAAACGGTGGCTTTGCCATCGCTGACAAAGCCCAACACCATGTCGGCATCCTTCATCGTTGTCCCCGGTTGTGTACCAACGGCCAACCAGCCGCTAGTCTTAGCTTTCATGCCAATGTATATGTAATTTCCGTCACTAGTCCAGTGTATTTCATAATCGCCATAAGCAGCTACCTTGGTATATTCTCCATCGCTGATAATACCGTCAGCCGACCATTCGGCCGGCTGTGGTGCTGAGGAAATAGGCGGCGTCTGCGGTGACGCCGGCGGTGGCTCTGAGGGTACTTGTGGCGGTGAACAAGCTGCACCCAAGACAAATAGCAGCAAGAGCACGACAAACCCGGTCAATAGACACCTTAGCAATCTGTCACCATGTGCCTGGCTGGAACTCATCTCAACCTCCTTTTTCTCCGCCTCATGAGGCTTATATGCTGCTTGCGCATGCACTTATCCATGACTACTAAGAGACCGGCATCCCTGGCTCTGGCTGCTGCTTCCTCATTAATCACCCCTTCCTGCATCCAAATCGCCTTAGCTCCTATCTTTATCGCCTCCTCAACAACTGGCATCACTGCTTCCGACCTTCGGAATATGTCCACTACCTCGACTTTTTCAGGAATCGAACTGAGGTTGGGGTAGCAAGTCATGCCTAGAATCTCATGTTCATTGGGATTGACCGGAATCACATTGTAGCCATGCTCAGAAAGGTATCTAAGCACTATAAAACTGGGGTGCTCTGGATTAGATGATGCACCGACAACAGCGACTGTTCGATATTCCTTTAATATCTTTTCTTCCAGCGTCATAGCTCAGCCGCCAAGGGCTTGAATTATGGCTCTATTAAACATCGGTATATCAGATGGCTTGCGAGAGGTGATAAGATTCCTATCCCTGACTACAGGCTCATCAACCCATTTAGCACCGGCGTTCTTGAGGTCTATTGCTACCGAAGGCCACGAAGTAACACGGCGTCCTCTGACGACATCGGCTGAAATCAGCAGTTGCGGTCCATGACAAATAGCAGCCACAACCCTGCCCAAATCGTGTACCCTTTTCACCAGGTCAATCATAGGCTGGTGCAGCCGCATCTTATCGGGCGCATAGCCACCGGGAATTATAATAGCATCGAAATCCTCAGCCCTGACCTTATCGGCATCGATGTCGACCTTTATAGTCGCCTTGCCTCTCTTGCCCTTATAGCTCATCTGGGAGCCGCTGCCGATGACGAACACCTGGGCGCCTGCTTTCTTCATCTCCTTCAGTGGCTCGGTTAGTTCGGAATCCTCAAAATCCTGTTCCGCTAATACGGCAACAATCTTTCCCTTCAGCGACATAGCTGTCCTCCTTTCCCCAGCCGAAGCTATATCTCTATCAGTATCTTATCGCCTTCGACTTTCACTTTATAGGTATCGAGCGGCCTGGGCCCCTTAAGTGTCTTGCCTACCGCGGAAAGAAGCCCTGAGCCCTTTAGCCAGCGAACAACATGCCCGTCGGTAAGGTCAAACCGAGAACCATGCAGAGGACAAGTAACTACAGTTCCTTCTAAAATGCCCCGTGACAAATTCCCCCCAAAATGAGGGCATCGGCCGGTAGTAGCATAGTATTTGTCCTTAATCTTGGCCAGAAGGATTTTTTTGCCCTGAATCTCGACCTCCTTCATCATCCCATCTTTGAACTCGCCAGTCTTGCCTGCTTCAACAAAAGTACCCATACTGCACCTCCAATATTATGATTTCAATGATTAAATTAGATTACGACAATCTATCGCTGTAATCCTCGTTACTTCTCGACTTCCTTCAGCAGGTCAGTGAACACATCGACGTGATAGATTTCGTGGTCCCGTATCCGCCTGAGCAGCTTTTTCAGGTCGGGCGCGGTGACTTCTTTCGCAGACTGGTCATATTTGGCGGCTACTTCCTTTTCTATTTTGATGTCAGCACGCAACATATCGCCCATCTTGGTCGCTTTATCGAGCTTAGCATACTCCAGCCTGGGATTCGCCTTACCGCTGACCATCTCTTCAGCCAGCCAGCCCATGTGCTGCATCTCGTTTATCGCCTGGTCCTCCATCTCTTCTTTCATCTCTTCGTTAGTCGCCATATAGGAATGCAGCAAATACTGAAGGATGACCGTATATTCATGTTCAATACCCCAGTTAAGAATCTCAGTCACCTTGTCCTTGCGGCTCCCTCGCAGGTCTTTAGCACCTTCCTTCTTTGCTTTGCCCACGAAATGGACGAAGTCACCGTGATGAGACTCTTCGTCAGACAATATGCGTTTCAGCAACCGCTTTATCTTGCGGTCACCGATAGCCTCAATGTGCTTTTTATACATAGTTATGGCATCCTCTTCCAGCAGCACATCGTTCTTCATCCAATCGGGCACCGACTTGCCACCCATGCGCATATTGCCTCTTTTCATACTGGGTTTGCCGCCCAATTCAACGATGGTCTCAGCCAGCCAATCAAGATGGCGCATCTCCTCCCGGGCAAGGGCTTCAATCTCGCAAGCCATCTCGCCTTCACCCATAGCATAGGCATGGGTCAGGTACTGGATGATAGCGCCGTGCTCACCCTCGAGGTCTTGATTCAGTAAAGCGATGATTTCTTCCTTTTTCATCTTTCCTCCGAAATTGTTTATTTTCACCCTCACCTTATTCCTCTCCCCTCGAGGGAGAGGTTAGGTGAGGGGGTCTCCACTCAAGTTCTCATGGATAGCTCACGGCTATCTCGAGAAAAGACTGGCTAGCCCTCATTTGCTTTTCCCGGCGAGGTATTTCTCCGGTTTCTCGTCGAAAGCCTTCTTACAGCCTACCGAGCAGAAATAATATTTCTTTCCCTTGTAGTCAGAGGTAGCTGCAGCCTTTTTCTCATCCACCTGCATCTTGCACACCGGGTCTATCGCCATCCTCTCACCTCCTTCCATTAGTTTCTCAAACTTAACCGCCTTGAAAGTCCTCAGCCGCAATGAGTTGGACACCACAGTTACAGAACTAGCCGCCATTGCCAAAGCCGCCAGCATCGGATTCAGGAAACCGTAATTGCCGAAAATGAAATGCAGCCCGGAAGGAATGCCGGTGCGGCCAAAAAACAGATACAACACGCCGGCAGCCACCGGTATCAGTATTACGTTATAGGCAAACGCCCAGAAGAGGTTTTGTTTTATGGTGCTCATAGTGCGTTTGCTTAGTGATATGGCGGTCACAATGCCGCTCAAATCGCCGCTGATGAGTGTAACATCGCCGGTTTCCATGGCCACATCGGTGCCAGTGCCTATGGCGATGCCAACGTCTGCCTGAGCCAGTGCCGGGGCATCGTTTATGCCGTCGCCGACCATAGCCACCACCTTACCCTCATCCTGTAACCTTTTGACCTCTGCCGCCTTATTCTCAGGCAAGACCTCAGCCAATACTCGGTCAATGCCTGCTTCCCGGGCAATGGCTTCGGCGGTACGAGTGTTGTCGCCGGTTATCATCACCACCTCAATGTTCAACTTGTGCAATGCTTCAACTGCCTCTTCGGCATCTGGCTTAAGAGTATCAGCCAGGGCAATCATGCCAGCCGCCTTGCCGTCCACACTGAAGAACAACACTGTTTTGCCTTCGTTCCAGAGCCGCTCTGCCTCTTTAGCCAGGCCATCCAGTGAAATCCTTCTATCCCTAATCAGGGCAAGGTTGCCCATCAAAAGGCTTTTACCATCCACCTTAGCCTCCACCCCATGTCCCGGCATAGCCTTAAAATCCGAAGCCTTGGATAATTCTAGATTCTTCTCCGAGGCTGCTTTGACTATGGCCTGAGCCAGCGGATGTTCTGAATCATGCTCAACCGAAGCTGCCAACCGCAGGACTTCAGCTTCAGCAAAAGATGGTGAACCGATTATATCGGTAACCATAGGTTCACCACGGGTGAGAGTCCCAGTTTTGTCCAGCAGCACAGAATTTATCTTATGTGCCCTCTCCAGAGCTTCTCCGCTCCTGATGAGTACGCCGTTCTCGGCTCCCTTGCCGGTGCCGACAATGATAGCTGTCGGCGTAGCCAGCCCCAGTGCGCAAGGGCAGGCAATGATAAGCACAGCTACAAAATTGAGCAGGGCGTAGGTAAGTGTCGGCTGCGGCCCCAGGAAAAACCATATTATGAAGGTGAGTACGGCAATGCCGATTACAGCGGGCACAAAGTAGCTGGCAATGACATCAGCCAGGCGTTGAATAGGCGCTTTACTTCCCTGCGCCTCCTCGACCAGCCTGATAATCCGAGCCAGCGTGGTATCCTTGCCCACTCTCGTCGCCTCGAATTGAAAACTACCCATCTTGTTGATAGTACCGCCGATGACCGTGTCACCAACCTTCTTGTCCACGGGGATGCTCTCCCCGGTTATCATAGATTCATCGATGCTGGAATAGCCCTGGCGGACAACACCATCGACGGGTATCCGCTCACCTGGCCGCACCAGTATAAGGTCTCCAACCTGCACATCATCCACAGAGACCTCCGACTCCTTGCCATCGCGGATAACGGTGGCTGTTTTCGGCTTGAGACCGATGAGCTTCTTAATGGCTTCCGAGGTCTGTCCTCTGGCTCTGGCCTCCAGGAAACGACCCAGCAAAATCAGGGCTATTATCACGGACGCGGTATCGAAATAGAGGCCGGGCTCAATACCCGCCGTAGCAAAGAGGCTGGGGAAGAGGACAGCCGTCACGCTGTAGAGATAAGCCGCTGAGGTACCCACGGCTATCAGCGTGTTCATATCGGCAGTTCGGTGCCTCAGTGCTCCCCACATCCCCTTATAAAATCGCCACCCTGTCCAGAATTGCACCGGCGTAGCCAATGCCCAGAGCAGATAAGGCTTCCACGGGAAACCAGGCATCAAGCTCAGCACCATAATCACCGCCGCTAGGACACCAGCGAAGATGACCCTGTTCCTGAGTACACGTATCTCGCGCTGAGCAGCGGTGGTAACATCCTCAAGCGTGGCAGCCTCTGCCCCCAGTCCGTAACCGGCCTCTTCAACCGCACGTCGCATATCAGCCACATCAGTGCCCTCAGCATACTCAACCGTGGCTTTCTCCGAAGCTAAGTTGACGTTGGCTGAAATAACCCCAGGCACACTGGAGAGAGCTTCTTCCACACGGGCGACACAAGATGCGCAGGTCATCCCACTTACCGGGAATATAGACTTCTTGGTCGCTACCTTATAACCCAATTCCGAGATGGTTTTCGCAATCTCGGCGAGGTCAACCTTAGAGGGGTCATACTCTACGGATGCCTTTTCCGAGGCAAAGCTAACATCGGCTTTTTCCACGCCGGGAGTCTGCGCAAGCCCCTTCTCAATAGTAGCGGCACAGGTAGTACAGGTCATGCCGGTGACATGTATCTTGGCCTTCTCAGATTTCTTGGAGTTTGACTTTTCAACCATGGCAGAGCGACTTCCTAAATTAAGCTCTTATCATCGTCAACATCATCTTGAACTTTTTAATTGCCTTCAGGGCATGTGGCTGATTAGACGGCATTATAACTATTTCGCCTTGCTTTACCCGGAAGGGTTTTCCGGAGATGGTGATTTCCGCTTCGCCATCGAAGACATAAACCAGAGCATCGAAAGGTGCCGTATGTTCACTCAGCCCCTGCCCCTGGTCAAAAGCGAATAGAGTTACCGTCCCGGTCTTCTTGCTCACTATCTCCCGGCTGACCACAGAGCCATCCTGGTAGTCCACCAGTTCAGCCAGTTTTGCAACCTGTGCTTCAAGTCCGCCTTCGATATGCTCCATATTCTCAGCCCTGCTGGATTTAATCTTTCCAACTGACACAGGGCTTCATCCTAGTTCAACGCTGATGTCTATGCTGTCAATATCATCTACATCTTTCAGCGAAGAAATCATGCCGACCAGGGTATTGGAAATAATGTCGTTTGGAAACGGAGTAAGTGGAATATCTTTGCCATTGACGGTGATTTCAACATTGCCTTTTTTTTGGTGAATCTCCAGACTCTTTACGTCCTCTGTGCCTTTGAGCGAGGAAACCATACCCACTGAAATCCGAGCAAAAAATTCCTCGACGAAAGGATTCATATCCATTGCTTTTTTGTTTACCTTAAGTGTTGCTTTAAAACTTTCCTTCATTTCGTACCTCCACGCCTTTGATAATTTACACTATTCGCCGTCATTGCTTCGAGGTGTTCAATCTGAGCCAGATTCTTCGCTGCGCTCAGAATGACAAGACGAAGCGCTTGCAATTACGAGTTAAACAAAACCATGCTCCTTGTGCTTCTGGGCAATGGCCTCAGCCAGATTATCTAAAGCCTTGAAATCAGCCTCTCTAGGGTATCCCTTAATTAGCACCGGTTCCAGCAATTCCACTTTCAGGTTAGGCAGGAGTGAGGTCAGTTGTTCCAGAGTCTTGCCTCCCCAGCCGTAGGAACCGATAATCGAGGCAAACTTCAAATTCGGCCTAAGAGCGTTTGCCAGGAAAGCAGCGTAAACAGCATTTGGGTGTGGTCCGGCTAAAACAGTAGGCGTCCCGATAACAACCGTCGCCGCATCAACCAATGACATCGCCAGTTTGCCAAGGTCAGTAACTGTTAGGTCGAACTGTTTCACCGTCACACCCCTCTGAGCTAAAGCTTCAACAAAATATACCACCATCTTGCGGGTGCTGCCATGCATTGAAACATAGGGCAACACCACGATATTCTTAGGCTCATCGAATGCCCAGCTATGATAAGCCTTAATAATAAACTCCGGCTTATCGTACATAGGCCCATGGCTGGGAGCGATAATGTCAATCTGGTAGTCCTTTATTTTCTCCAGGTTTTTCTGGATAATCGTTCGGAAGGGCATCATGATTTCGGCATAATATCTCTTGGCCGCCTCGTACACTTGCCCTTCATCGGTCACATACAGGTCGGTTGTAGTCAGATGGGAGCCGAAGAAATCGCAAGAGAATAGAATTCTTTCTTCTCTCAAGTAGGTCACCATGGTCTCCGGCCAGTGAACCCACGGCGTATAAATGAACTCCAGTGTCCTGTCTCCCAGCGAAATAGTCTCTTTATCCTCGACAGTTATGACCCTGTCCTCCGGAATCAAAAGCAGGTCTACAAGCATCCCTTTGCATTTGGGCGTGCAAACAACCTTGACCTTAGGATATTTTCCGAGGACCCAGGGGATGCTGCCGGAATGGTCCTGTTCGGCATGATGAGCCACCAGATAATCTATATCTTTGACCTTAAGTTCATTCAGATGATTTTCCAGCACCTGCTCCATAGTCGGGTCCACCGTGTCCAGGAGAGCCGTCTTTTCGCTGCCCTTAATCAGATACGAGTTGTAGCTGGTGCCATCGGGAAGCGGTATAAGTGAATCGAAAAGCCGCCTATCCCAATCAATCGCTCCTACACAGTAAATCCCACGCCTTATCTCCCTCGGTTTCATACTGCTCCTCCTTTAATACTCCAGTAGTCTCCTCTCGCCCTCGATCTTCTTTATATCCGTTATATCCTGGCTAACTTCCAATGTGCCCAGATATTTGCCTGTCTTGTCCCGCACGGCAAAATATCTTATATATACCTTTCTTCCCTTGAGGTCTATCCAGAATTCGGCTGAATCTCTTTTGTCGCTCTTAAAGTCGGCCAATATCTGGTTTACTTTGTCCACACTGTGCTTTGGATGACAATGCTGAACTGATTTCCCGACCACCGAAAGCGGGCGTTTAAATAGTCTGGTTTCATGCTTGTTCCAAAACCTGACTAAGTCGTTCTCATCAGCAAAGGAAACCTCTACAGGTAGTGCCTCGAATATCCCCGCTAGCTGTTCTTTGTTCAGGTTTTCTATCATTACTTTTTATGCCTCCACTTTTTCAAACTGGTCTTTGGTAGCGCCGCAGACAGGACATACCCAATCATCCGGTATCTTTTCAAAAGGTGTGCCCGGCTTTATACCACCGTCGGGGTCACCCAGCTCGGGGTCATAAATGTAGCCGCAAACTGTGCACTTGTATTTCGCCATTTTCGGTGCTGCCTCCTTTTTCTCTTCAAATGTATACCGGGGCTGTCTTAGGAGTAGTGCCCCGCTTAACGTCATGATAATAAGCGTAAGTCATCGGCTCCCCTTCTTTGACCACATCCGCCGCCACAATCTCTCCTATAAAGATGGTATGGGTGCCAACTTCTATTTGATTAATTACCTTAGCTTCAAGATAAGCCAGAGTATTGTCGAGCACTATCGGCGCTCCTGTCTCGCCCAGCTTATAATTAATGCCTTTGAGTTTATCTACATCCCTACCTGACTTGAAGCCAAAGCCACCGATAAAACTTAAAGGCGTATCCTGCGACAGAATTGAGACCGTAAATACCTTACTCGTAGAGACAAACTCGTTAGTTAGATTTTGCTTATTGAGAGCCACAGCGATAACAGGTGGCTCAGCACAAACCTGAAAGACTGTATTGGCAATCTGTCCGTTCAGCTTGCCATCTTTTTGGGAACATACAACATACAGACCGTAACCCAGTTTGTGAAGCGCTTTTAGATTCATAAACTATCCCCCTGTCGATTAACCGCCATCCAGGGAATGATGCTCAACCTTTCGAAACCATCCCGCCGGGTCAATAAGGTACTCACGATAGTCAACTAAAGTCAGATAGTGACCTCTCTCTTCAGCAGCCAGTGAAGTATAGAGTTTTTTCTCGGCATCATAGGCAGCTTTCTTACCCCGGCTGCTGTAGAATTTCTCAGTCTTGTTCTCCATCTCCATAGCTTTAGCTATGGTGTCAAGCTCAGTGCTAGCCGGCTTCACAGTAGGGCCGGCTGTTCTCATCGCTTCGGAGAAAAAGGTGTTAAGTATGTCACCTCTTCGAGGCTGAATGTCAACATCAGGCCAGGCCTTTCCGCTTTTCAAAGAGCTATATATGGCTTCAAACCTCTGCCGGTGCTTATCCTCCTCAGCAGCTAACCATTCAAAAAACTCTTTTCCTACCCTATTACTGCTTTCTTGACTAGCTCTCTGGTAGTATTCCTTGCCATCGATCTCCATCTGAATGGCAAACTGAACCGCTTTAATGGTTCTAGACTGCTCGCGTTCCATATCACATCCTTTCTCAGTCTATCGCCTTGAACTGGCTCTTAGGAGCACCGCAGACAGGGCATTCGTCAGGCAGAAGACCGTCAGAGACATAGCCGCATACTTGGCAAACATAGTAAGTAGTCTCCCTTTCCGCCATTAGATGCTGCATAGCTTTTTTATAAAGCTTCCCGTGACCCTGTTCAACATCCCGTGCATGGCTAAAGCTCAAAGCAACATCGGGAGCATCTTCCTCGTTCGCTTCGGCAATAAAGCGAGGGTACATCTTAATCGAAGCCAGGTTTTCCCTTTGGAAAGCAGCATCCAAATTCTCCTGAGTGCTTCTCACAAGTTCTAGAAACATCAGATTGTTATAAGCATGAACCTCTTCGGCAGCAGCAACAGCGCGGAATAGCTTAGCCATCTGCGGAAGACCTTCCTCCTCTGCTTTTCTGGCAAAAGCCAGATTGCGGATAGTGGCTTGAGATTCGCCGATGAAACCTTCCTTCAGATTCTGCCATGTCTTAGCGCCCCCGACTGTAGGCTGATAGGTAACGAATTTCTCCTTTTCCGAATCGCAAACCGGACAATGAGCTGGGGCTGATTCACCAAGATCGACATGTTGGCATACAGTACATCGCCACATAATTCCTCCTAGCCTGACTTTCTCACAAAGACCCGATAAACTCCTTTTTCTTCCTCGATTCCCAGGAGCTCGTTGCCTGTCGTCTTACACCAACTGGGCATATCCTGTTTTATACCCGGATCATCGGATAGAACTTCCAACACCTGCCCTGGTTTTAACTCCTTCATTTTCTTGGCAGTATGAGCAATAGGCATTGGGCAATAAAGTCCAACGCAATCCAAAGTCTCATCTGCTTTCATCCTTTCTCTCCCAAATAGTAATGTTCGTCCTACTTTTTCTTCCCTTTTTTCAACGGCGCGCCACATTCAGGACATACAGCAGCTTTTTCATCCGGCACAACAATTTGACAACTCACACAATAGCTGAAAACTGCTCCGCAAGCGTGACATAAGGGGCAGCTAGCGATAACCTCCTCTTCACAGTAAGGGCAAAGGCATTTTACCTCTTTTTTATCCTTCTTCTTCTTCATGTTCCTCTCCTTTCTCTGCCAGACCTTCGATTTTGATTCCCTTCTTTTGGGCATAATCACGAATTGCCTGCTGCAGCGCCTGAGCCCCCAAATTAGAGCAATGGTATTTGTTCTTAGGCAAACCTTCTAATTCTTGAGCGACCAGGCTGGGTGTGATTTTTACAGCCTCTTCCAGCGTCTTACCCTTTGCCATCTCGCTGGTTATGCTGGAAACGGCAACCGCAGCCCCACAGCCAAAAGTCTGAAATTTAACGTCTTCAAGACGGTTATCCTTCACCTTGATATAGAATGTCATCATATCCCCACAGACCGGGTTGCCTACCTCACCGATACCATCGGCATCCTTAATCTCGCCGACATTGCGAGGATTCATAAAATGGTCCATCACCTTTTCACTGTACATCGGCATATTACTTCACCCCCTCTTTTCTTTAATGAATTTGGCATATAACGGAGACATCTGCCGCAACCTGTCAACAATGGGTGGCATTTTCTTCACCACATAATCTATATCGTTCTCATTATTGTCTAAACCCAAGCTAAAAAGCAAAGAGCCCTGGGCAATTTCATGCGAGATGCCCATAGCAATAAGGACGTGAGAAGCTTTTAAGGCTCGTGAAGTGCAGGCTGAGCCGCTGGAAGCAGCGATACCTTGCATATTGAGCAGCAGCAACATGGCTTCGCCTTCAATAAACTCAACGCAAAAGCTGGCAATGTGAGGAAGCCGCTGAGTAGGGTGCCCGGTAAGAATAGTATGTTCAATTGCACTCAGCAGGCCGTTGATTAACCTGTCTCTGAGTTGAGAAAGCCTCACCATCCGCGATGGCATATCTCTAATGGCTAACTCAGCAGCCTTGCCCATGCCGACAATGGCCGGCACATTTTCCGTGCCTGGTCTCCGCCCGCCCTCCTGAACACCACCATCTATCAATGGAATAAGGCGAGTCCTTTTGCGTATCCATAGAGCAGCTGCTCCCTTGGGGCCATAGAACTGATTCGCCGCCAGGCTCAAGGCATCTACTCTCAGCTCATTCACGTTCACCGGTATATTACCCGTACTAGCCACAGCGTCGGTATGGAAGAGTACCCCAGCCTCTTTAACCCTCTTACCTATCTCAGCGATAGGTTGGATTGTGCCTACCTCTCCGTTGGCATGCATAACAGACACCAATATCGTGTCCTTCCTGATATTTCTGGCTACTTCATCAAGGTCAACCAGCCCGTATTTATCCACCGGCAACACAGTAAGCTCAAAGCCGGCCTTCTCCAAAGTTCGTACGGCGTTAAGCACAGAAAAATGCTCGATCGCTGAGACGACTATATGCCTTCCCTTCTCAATCTGACCTTGAGCCAGCCCTTTGACTGCCAGATTATTAGCCTCGCTGCCGGTTGAAGTAAAAACTATCTCATCCGGACTGCCGCCGACGAGTGCGGCAACCTGCTCACGGGCTTTTTCCATCGCTTCTCCGGGTTCATCACCCCAGGAATGAAACGATTGGGGATTGCCATAGATATTACTGAAGTACGGGAGCATCGCCTCCAGTACCTCAGGCAATACCGGGGTGGTAGCGATATAATCTAGATAGACTTTTCTTTCAGGCTTATTTCCGTTCCCCATTATCACATCTCCTCCTACTTAGCCGATTTCGCTTTTCGCGCTTGATATCGGTCCAAGCCTTCATCAAAAAGACGTTCCTCTTCCTCGGTAATGACTATAAGAGGCGGTATATCTACCGGTCTTCCCTCTATGTCCACCGCCACCATTATATAGTGAGCCCTCATAACGTGACGCCTTTTCCCAGCCATAAGGTCCTCGGCCTCGACCTCTATGCGAATCTCCATTGACGAGCGACTTGTAAAAGTAAGTTTAGCATGAATTATGATTAGGTCACCAACTCGTACAGGACCAACGAAATTAATCTCATGCACCCTGGCTGTGACTGGATTTGCCCGGCTATGCAGGGCAGCAACCACACCGGCAGCATTATCCATCAGCTTCATCAACTCGCCGCCATGGACAAATCCGGCTGGATTGGTCTGTTCGGGCAACATCAATTGCGTCATTACAATCGCCGAATGTCCCACTGTCTTTCCTTTAAAGACCCCACCCTCGCCCAATGTCTCTAGCAGCCGGCGGAAATTCTCCTCATGCTTCGCCTCAACTTTGCCCATCCGATGGAAAAAATCGGCAATTCCATCAAAGCCTTCATCCTTAGCCGTTTCTGCTGCCTCGGGGTATAATTTAGTAGTCTCTTCATGCTCACGTTCAATGGCTAGTTTCAGATTTGTCGCAGTATCACCAGGGCCGCCAAGAAATTTGAACTCATGCTCGGCATGTTCCGCTTCATTCTGTGCTACCGCCAAAAACATGTCAGCCACTTGCTCCAACTCAGCTTCTCTGGCAGCCTCGGCAAAGTATACATAGTTCGAATGGGCATGTAGCTCTCTAACTAAGGCCTGGCGTAATTTTTCTTCTGTTTTACTTCCTTTTAGCTGCATGATTCTACCCCCTGCATGATTCTTGCATTTTCGTCATTGCGAGGACCAAGCCCTGTTCCTCTTCCTGTCATCGCGAGGAGCGTGAGCGACGTGGCGATCTCTGTGGAGAGGCAGTGAGATTGCCACGCCCCGATTGCATCGGGGCTCGCAATGACACGGAGTAACATTTTTGAATAAGTTCATCAACCCAGCCTCTGTAAATAACGATGGGATTGAAGGGCCGCTTTAGCTCCCTCACCGGCAGCAACCACTATCTGTTTTTCAGGGACATTAGTCACATCTCCAGCAGCAAAAAGGCCGGCAACATTGGTCTCATTGCTACAATTAACCTCGATTTCCCCAATGTGATTAAGGGCAGCTACATCCTTTAACAGGTCCGAGCTCGGTATAAGCCCGATTTCAATAAAGACACCGCCAACCTGAAGTTCCCTCTCCTGTTTTGTTTTCAAATCCCTTATTTTTATACCATCCACAAGTTTTTCTCCGGTTATTGCCACGACTTCATGCTCCACAAACATCGTCAGGTTGCCGGCGTCCTTTACCCTGTCGATTAACATCTGGTCGCCAGTGAGAGAAGTCAGCGATACCAGATAGACATTGCTGGCTATTTTGACCATGTCATCAACGACCTCCAAAGCCGAATTGCCGCCTCCGATGACTGCCACCTTCATATCAGCAAACAGTGGACCATCGCAGGTAGCACAGTAAGTGACCCCTCTGCCCCTGAGCTTTTCTTCACCAGGTACGTTTAAGGGGCGGGGGCGCTTACCGGTGGTAATTATAGCTGCTCTAGCCTGGTAGGTCTCGCCGTTTTCAGTCTTAGCCTCGAAGCCGCCGCTTATTTGAGACAGACTGCTGACATTTTCCCCGATTTTCATATCTATGGGAAACTGCTTCACCTGCTCCTCAAACTTCTTTATAAGCTGCGGGCCTTCGATGAACTGATAGCCCATGTAATTCTCTACCCCAAATATCCAGTTGACCTGCCCTCCCAGGTCTTTGCTCAGCAGCAAGGCATGCAGCTTTTTCCGCGCCGTATAAACGGCTGCCGTCATGCCGGCGGGACCACCTCCGATAATCATCAAATCGTACATTGCCCGTTAACCTTTTTCTAAAGGTTCAGCTTCTGCTTCAGCCATTTCTCATCGTAGCCGACGGCAATCTCACCATCGATGTCAACAACCGGCACAGCAAACTGGCCCGTCTTGCTGAGCATTTCATCGCGAGCAATCTTATCTCTGGCAACATCAAGGTCCTTATAAGGGACTTTATTTTCGTCCAGCAACTGCTTGACTTTAACGCACCAGGGTCAGCTAGTAGTGGAGTAAACTTTTACCTCTTTTGCCATTCCATCCTCCTTAAAAATCTTTCGTTTTCGACAGGAGACGTATAAATAGGCAGATATAACCTATGTTTACACCTCCTCGCTTAACTCAGTAAATTATGCCTGGCTTACTATAAAATAGTCGTAAAATAGATAGCGAAAAAGTTAAAAAGTTATTACATTTGGGCAATTGAAATTGCCTTTTGCTTTATAAAAAGACAAAACGCTCTTTCAGTAGTTGGATGATTGCAACCACCCGTGCTAGTCGCTTCCCCCCTCAGCTTTGTCTTTTCACTCAGCTATTTTCCTCAGCTTCTCTATACCGCAGCGAGTATCCTGAGTTGCCTTGACCTTTGCCCTTATCTCAGCCAACAGCTCCCACGCTCCCTTCTCATCACGGTCAATAATGACCTGCTCCAGCTTGGTCACCTGCTGCTCATCTAATGCTATTACCGCTTTCGGCATAAACCACCCCCCAAACAATCAGTTTTTCTGGCAACTTTCGCATACTCCGCGAAACTCGAGCCTATGATATGAAACCTCAAAACCGGTCTTCTGCTCCGCCCTCCTGTCGATTTCCGCGTCTACTGGCAAATCAACATCAAATACCAGACCGCACTTCTCACATCTGAAATGATAATGATTGTCTTGCCTGGCATCGAAGCGGGCCAAAGTACCGCAAAGGTCCAGCTCCGAAATCTCCCCGCTTTCGCACAATAGCCTAAGATTCCGATATACCGTCCCCAGGCTGATGTTGGGTATCTCCTTCCTCACCTCGTTGTATATCCAATCAGCCGTCGGATGAGAGTTTGTGCCTCTCAACACCTCAAGAATAGCTTCCTTCTGTTTAGTTTTCCTCATTGCTCTATCAATAATAGTTATTGTTATCTACATTATACAACAATCGTCTCTAATGTCAAGAGGACTTCTTATCCTGAGCCGTTCTTCCTTTAGGGCTAACGATAAGCCTGAGCCCATTTATGTCTACAACCACAACGTCATCGCCGACCTCTAATTCCGATTCAACACACGTCGCCTTCCACAGCACACCCTGGACTTTAACATAGCCTTCAGGGGCCAGCCGCTTGGTCACTTTGCCATCATTGCCGATTATAGTCTCAGCAGCCACCTTCGGCTTCATGAGGAAGGTCGGGCTACCTACCCGGTACATAACATAAGAATATACCGCTAAAGCCACCATCAAAATAGCCAAGCCCCACAGCGGAATATTTACATTGAAGAGCGGCAGCAGCCAGAGCACCACAGCCACCAGTATAGCCTCTTCCAGCATCCAGCCTAGAATGGCTTGCACCGTGTACCAGATTGGCGGCTTAGTTTTCATTTTCCAGAGAGTGCTTCAAATAATCCTGAACAAAGGCGACTTGGAGGTCAATCTGAAG
Source organism: uncultured Chloroflexia bacterium (assembly GCA_963754385.1). GTDB lineage: Bacteria > Chloroflexota > Dehalococcoidia > GIF9 > UBA5629 > 9FT-COMBO-48-23. The sequence goes on from CAVWGE010000005.1 coordinate 153,995, forward strand.
TCAAAGGCAATTATCGCTACAGCTCATGCCGCCCGTCGCCACAAAGATAGGCACAATTCGGACAATATCTCGAGTCGGGGGAAACAGCAGCCCCGCAATTAGGACAGAAGGTGTCTAACATCACGCCGCAAGCGCCGCAGAACTTATAATCTGTTGGGTTTTGTGCACCACATTTCGAGCATGTCTTTTCTGGCTTCTGCATCCTGGTAGCCAGCTTAGTTCCGCAAGCTCCGCAAAACTGGTAGCTCATCAGATTCTCCTCACCACAATTAGGGCACAGAAATGTTTCTACCATGCTAATAATACTCCCCGCCAGTACATACTCACATTCTGTTCAAAAACACTAACAATTTTAACCGTTTGCAGCTCATATCTCAAGGTAGGCCATGATTGCATCGCGGGATTTTGGCGAGGCTAAAGCCTCATCACTACATGTTTAATGCTGCTTTTACAACGTGCTATACTATGAATGAGGCTGGTTACGGGAAACATGGCTGAGGTAAAACAAAGGATAAACAAGCTACGGGAGCTGATTAACTATCACAACTATCGCTACTATGTGCTGGACAGCCCGGAAATCAGCGATGCCGAGTATGATGAGCTTATGCGCGAGCTTGAGCAGCTCGAGGAGGCACACCCAGAACTCATCACTCCTGACTCACCCACTCAGCGCATTGGTGCTGCCCCCGTTGAAGCCTTCGGCGTCGTCGAGCATTCTCAGCCCCTGTTAAGCCTGGCTAATGCCTTCTCCGACGAAGAGCTTGACGCCTGGTACCGGCGAGCCTCCAACCTTCTGGGCAGCCGCAAGACCGACTTCGTCTGCGAGCTTAAAATAGATGGCCTGGCGGTAGCCCTGACCTATGTTAACGGCCTGCTTGAGGTCGGTGCTACACGGGGCGACGGCTACCGGGGTGAAAATATCACTCAGAATCTAAGGACTGTAAAGAGCATACCTCTATCCGTATCCAAAGAGGCGCCGCCGCGGTTCGAGGTCAGGGGCGAGGTCTATCTGCCCAAAATCGGCTTCAAGAAGCTCAATGAGGAGCGAGCTAAGGAAGGCATGCCCCTTTTCGCCAATCCCAGGAATGCTGCTGCCGGCTCGGTAAGGCAGCTCGACCCCAGGATTACCGCCCAGCGTCCGCTGGATATTTTCGTCTATGGCCTAGGCTGGGCTGAAGGCAAGGCACTTCCGGAAACGCACTGGGAAATCATGCAATACTTGAAGTCTCTAAACTTCAAAATAAATCCCAACATTGCCCTGTGCCATACCATTGACGAGGCGAAGGCTTACTACGCAAAGTGGGTAAAGAATGAAGAGGCATTACCTTATGAGGCTGACGGCGTAGTGGTCAAAATCAACTCCATTCCTTTCCAGGTTGAATTAGGAAACGTAGGTCGCGAGCCGAGATGGGCGATTGCCTACAAATTCCCCGCTGTTCAAGGCACCACCCGCCTTCTAGACATCGGCATAAACGTGGGGCGGACGGGCAGCCTTAATCCCTACGCTATTCTGGAGCCGGTGCAGGTAGGCGGCGTCACCATCAAGCACGCCGCGCTTCACAATGAAGAGGACATACACCGCAAGGACATACGCATCGGCGATTGGGTGGTGATACAGCGGGCCGGCGAGGTAATACCCGAAATAGTCGAGCCAATCGTCAGCCGTCGCACCGGTAAGGAGAAAATCTTCCATATGCCCGGGACCTGCCCGGTATGCGGCGCTGAGGTGATAAAGCCCGAAGGTGAGGCCATGCACCGCTGCACCAATGCCGCCTGCCCGGCTCAGGCGCTGGAGAGAATCAAGCACTTCGCCAGCCGCGGCGCTATGGACATCGAAGGGGTCGGTGAAAAGATGTCCCAGATATTGTTCGAAGCCGGGCTGACCAAAGATGCCGGCGACCTTTACTATCTCACCAAAGACCAGCTTCTCAGCCTGGAGAGGACGGCTGATAAAAGCGCCACCAACATACTTAACTCCATTGAAAAGAGCAAAAACCGACCTCTGCCGCGTGTTATCTTCGCCTTAGGCATACCCAATATCGGAGAGGAGACAGCCGAGCTTCTGGCTGAGCATTACAACAGCCTCGATGAATTAGCCCGGGCGACGCCGGAAAAACTTCAGGAAATACCCTCCATCGGTCCTAAAATTTCCGATAGCGTAGCGGCCTTTTTCCGCCAGGGACAGAATAAGAGAATCATCGAGAAGCTGAGGAAAGCCGGTGTCAAGCTGGAGGCGGATAAAGCTAAACGAAAGGATTTGCCACTTGCCGGGCTCGAGTTCGTCATCACCGGAAGATTGGAAACCTTCCCCCGCCCGGACGCCGAAGCTAAAATCAAAGCTCTGGGCGGCAAAGCCGGCTCCGATGTCACCAGAAAAACCAGTTATCTGGTGGTCGGCGAAGACCCTGGCTCCAAGCTGGCCCGAGCCCAGGCACTGGGCACCCAAACGCTCACCGAAGCCGAGTTCCTGGAGCTTTTGAAACAGTCGGAAAACAAACTCAAATAACAGGGTATTGAAAGGGGCGCAGCCCCTTTCACAATACTTCTTTCCCCTCTCCCCTTCGAAAGGGGAGAGGGCAGGGTGAGGGGTTGAAAAACAATATGAATATAATTGTAGGTCTAGGCAATCCGGGCAAGGCTTATGCACACAACCGCCACAACATCGGCTTCCGCTGCATAAATTATCTGGCCAGGCTACATTCCATCTCTATAAAAGGGCACCAGTGCCAGTCCCAAGTCGGCAGCGGCAAAATTGCCGGCATTGAAGTACTGCTGGCTAAACCCAAGACCTTTGTCAATCTTAGCGGCGAAGCGGTTGAACGCCTGATGCGCAAATACAGCATACCGGTAAACGACCTGATTGTTATCTATGATGACCTCGACTTACCTTTGGGCAAGCTGCGCCTCCGCCCCTCCGGCAGCGCCGGAGGCCACAAAGGGATAAACTCGATAATCTCGGCTATGGGAAGCGAAGATTTTCCCCGTATCAAGGTGGGCATCGGCCGCCCGACCACAGAAGATGGAGCAGCAATCACCGACGAGGACGTCATAGTCGGCCACGTGCTCAGCGACTTCACCCCCCAAGAAGATGCAGCCATCAAGCGCGCCATCGCCACAGCAGCCGAGGCTATTCACTGCATCTTAACCGAAGGCATAGTTGCCGCCATGAACAAGTTTAACTAAGGCGGAGGGCATCATCTAAATTGAGCAAAACCATAAAAACAAGAAGAATATCCTTCCTGGTTCTCCTGATTTTGATGCTGGTCCTTACCCTGCCGAGCTTTAGCTGTAGACCCGGCATCGATTATTCCAGTACGGCAAAGCATGACTACTCGGCATCTATCATTAGCGGAGGGCTGGAACGCACCTACAGTGTACATATCAGCAGTTCCTATGACCAGACCAGACCGACCCCGTTAGTCATAGTACTACATGGCGGCGGAGGTACAGGACAAGACATGCCCAAACTAACCGGCTTCAATGCTATTGCAGATAAAGAGGATTTCGTGATTGCCTATCCCGACGGTTTCGAAAAGCACTGGAACGACGGCAGGGGAATACAACTATACCGCACCCAGATTGAAAACATCGATGATGTCGGCTTCATATCTGCTCTGATAGACCATCTTTCAGATGAGCTCAATATCAATGCCAAAAAAGTTTATGTAACCGGCATATCCAACGGAGGCATGATGTCACATCGCCTCGGCTGCGAATTGTCTCAGAAGATAGCAGCTATTTCTCCGGTTGCCAGCAACATACCGGTAAACAAGGCATCAGTTTGGGCGCCGTCACGGCCGGTACCGGTTTTGATAATCAACGGAACGGACAACCCACTGGTGCCATGGGATGGTGGCGATATACATTTCGGGAAAATCACGCTGGGTGAAGTCCTATCCGTAGCCGATACAGTCAAATTTTGGGTTGGCAAAGACCGATGCTCTTCAGTACCGACTATTACACAATTGCCGGACAAAGACCCTTCCGATGGCACCACAGTGCGGAAAGAAATCTACGGAGGCTGCCAGGACGGCGCTGAAGTGGTTCTTTACGCCATAGAAGGTGGGGGCCATACCTGGCCCGGCGGGCTACAGTACCTGCCCAAGTTTGTGATTGGCAGGACATCCCGGGAATTCAATGCCAGCGAGGTAATCTGGCAATTCTTCAAGGAACACCCGATGGAGTAACATTTCTTCACAATGCTATCTACCGCCCATCTCAAGATGGGGGCGATTTTAGGCGATTTATTTTATTTTCACCAGCTCAATTTCAAAAGTCAGGTCTTTTCCGGCAAGAGGGTGGTTAGCATCTATTGTGACTGTGTTGTCAGAGACACCGGTGATAGTGACTACAGTTTTTCCACCGTCCGGTCGGGTCATCACCAATTGCTGGCCAACCTCCGGAGTCAAGCCGCTGGGAAGTTTTTCTCGTGGTAACTCCCCTACCAGGTCATCACGGTGTGGCCCATAAGCTTCATCCACCGGAATGGTAACGGTTTTCTTTTCCCCGACTTTCATACCAAAGACAGCTTTTTCAAACCCGGGAATCATTTGGCCTGCACCCAGAGTAAACTCCAAAGGTTCACGCCCAATTGATGAATCGAATACAGTACCGTCTGCCAGTTTTCCGGTATAATTAACTTGAACAGTATCGCCATTCTTAGCTTGTGGTGCATTACACCCTGTCATCATTACTCCTATCATCAATATTACCGCTAGAACAAAGCAGCTCTTTTTCATCACAGTGACCTCCAATTTCATATTAAGCTCCGACCCAGCAAGGCAAACAATGTAGCTGCCATACGCTGGTCTGCCTGTGCCAGACAGTACGGCATTTTACACCTCCACTCGCCGATTAGCAATTTTCAGTAGAGACGGCTCTCTTTGCCGCCATTTGCCTTCGATGGCATAATGGCTATCAGAAGGTACGATTTAGCATAGCATCCCCCATATGGTACAATTACTATTTGGATTCCTGAACATATTCTACAAAAAAATAAACAGGAAGGTATTTTATAATGGAAAGACACGAGCTAGTCATCGTAGGAGGTAGTGCTGGGGGGTTACAGACCGCCATATGCGCTCAAAAACACCACGGCCTCAAGGATATCCTGGTTATACGTATAGAGGAAAAGGTCATGGTACCCTGCGGAATCCCATATATCTATGGCACGCTGGGAGCAGTGGAGAAAAACATCATGCCCGATAAACTGCTCGGCGAAGCTAAAGCAAAAATCGGCGAGGTAATCTCCCTCAACCGCAAAAACAAGACAGTCAAGCTGAAAGATGGAGAGGAGATCGGCTATAACAAGCTGGTTCTTGCCACCGGCTCAAGTCCCCTGCAACCACCTATCCCGGGCATAGATAAGAAGAACGTCTGGTACGCCTGGAAGAACACGGATTACCTTCAGGAACTGGCCAAAGCCATCGAGGGTGTTGGCGATATATTGGTTATCGGCGGCGGCTTTATCGGGCTTGAGTTCGCTGACGAGTGCCGCAAGAAAGGTCACAAGATAACCGTTGTTGAGTTGCTTGAGCACTGCCTGCAGCTCGTATGTAGCACTGACCTCTGTATTCGAGCTGAAGATACACTGAAGACAAGCGGTGTCAACATAATTACCAGCAACGGTGTCAAGTCCATCAACGGCAAGGAAAAAGCCGAGTCGGTGACCCTCCAGAGCGGTGAGGAAATAAAATGCGATATGGTAATCGTCGGGATCGGCGTGGTGCCCAATGTTAAATTAGCTAAGGATGCCGGCCTGGAGATTGGACCAACCGGCAGTATTAAGGTAGACGAGTTCCAGAGGACTAACGACCACGACGTCTTTGCAGTGGGCGACTGCGCCGAGAAATATTCCTTCTATAACGGTGAACCGGTACCCATCCGGCTGGCTTCAGTGGCGGCTCGCGAAGGTAAGATTGCGGCAACCAACCTCTTCGAACCGCAGTGGCGGAATATAGGAACTATAGGTGTCTTCTCAACCGTGGTAGGAGACACTGCCATGGCAATGGCAGGCCTGACAGATGTCCACGCACAGAAACTGGGCTACGACGTGATAGTAGGCGAAGCCGAGGCCGCCTCTAAGCATCCAGGAACAATGCCGGATGCCAGGCCTATGAGAGTCAGGTTGGCTTTCGATCGCAGGTCCGGTAAAATTCTGGGCGGCTGCGCCTGTTGCACGCTTACTGTTGGTGAGGTTGTCAACATAATTGCGACTGCCATTGTGAACGAGATGACCATGGAACAGATCGCCATGTGCCCTATTGGCACCCATCCCTTCCTCACGGCAGGGCCGCTCGTATATCAGTTCACTGATGCCGCCAGCAATGCCCTGCATAAGGCCAAGAACATGGTGAAGGCAGCATGATAGGTTTATTACCTATGTAGTATGCCTATTACACAATGCGCGGATGAGACATGGTGAGTATATGAAGGGCAGGATAGCTGTATATATTTTGCCTTTCCCCTCTTTTTAAATTCTAAAATGAGAAGGGGTCGAGTCTCATATTCGACTCCTTCTTTCTGTATATCCGATTTATTGCACAGAGTACGCCTACATATCATCCTAACATGATATGATATAATAGCTACCAAATTGATATAAACTCAGACATTTGACCGTGGGAAAACCAAGCTTTGAAAAAAAGCTGACCATCGCCGTTATCGGCGGTGGCAGATGCTCTGCCCAGGAGGCGGCTCTGGCCGAGGCTGTAGGTAGAGAGCTGGCTAAGCGGGGGGCTATACTGGTCTGTGGCGGCTTGACCGGCGTTATGGAGGCAGCCTGCCGAGGAGCCGCCATCGAATCGGGGCTGACCATAGGCATTTTGCCCAGCGATAACCCGGCTGATTGTAACCCTTATGTTCAAATTCCCGTCGCCACCGGTGTGGGCTACGCCAGAAATATAGCCGTGGTTAAATCCGCTCATGCCGTAATCGCCATTGACGGCGACTATGGCACGCTCACTGAGATCGGCTTCGCCCTGAAGACCAGCATTCCTGTTATCGGATTGCGCACCTGGTCACTGTACCGAAACGGCGAAGAAGATAAGTCTATAATCAAGGCGGAGGACGCCGTTGACGCCGTGGAGAAAGCCATCTCCCTGGCAAAAGGGTAAAAGCTAGACTGAAGACGATGAAATCAACAAAAGCCACCATTAAAACAATCAAAGCCCGCGAGATACTCGACTCCCGGGGCAATCCCACCATCGAAGTACAGGTGGAGCTTTCCGATAGCGCCACTGGCATAGCTGCCGTGCCCTCAGGAGCCAGCACCGGCAAACATGAAGCTGTGGAACTCAGAGACGGAGATAAATGCCGGTACGGTGGGCTGGGAGTCTGTAAAGCAGTGAGCAACGTTAATGACAAGATTGCTCCGGCGCTCGCCGGCATGGCAGCTTCAGAGCAGGCAAAGATTGACCAGAGGCTGCTTGAACTCGATGGCACCGCCGATAAATCCAATCTCGGGGCAAACGCCATGCTGGGAGTATCCTTAGCTACGGCTAAGGCTGCGGCTAATTCAGCAAATCTCCCCTTGTACCGCTATCTGGGCGGCACTGCTGCCCGCCTCCTGCCGGTGCCCATGATGAACATACTTAACGGCGGCAAACACGCTGCCGATTCCACCGATTTCCAGGAATTCATGGTAGTGCCGGCAGGCACCACCAGCTTCAGCCATGCGCTTCAGATGGGTGCTGAAATCTACCAGGCACTTAAAAAGGTAATCAAAGTCAAAGGGCTGAATTCCAATGTCGGTGATGAGGGTGGCTTTGCACCGTCACTGGCTTCCAATAAGCAAGCGGTAGAGTTGATACTGATAGCAATTGACCTCGCCGGCTACAAAGCTGGCGACGATTGCTTCATTGCTTTAGACCCTGCGGCAAGCAGCTTTTACAAGAAGGGGAAATATGTTTTATTGAAAGAAGATGCAACCCTCGCCAGCAATGAAATGATTGACTATTATGCCGATTTGGTTTCGAGCTATCCCATCGTCAGCATTGAAGACGGGCTGGATGAGGACGACTGGTCGGGCTGGGTATCACTGAACTCTAAGTTAGGCAAAAAGATTAAGCTGGTTGGCGATGACCTCTACACCACCAACCTCGAACGGCTGGAACGTGGTATTGCCCAGAAGGCATCGAATGCTATACTCATAAAGCCAAACCAGGTGGGCACACTCAGCGAAACTTTGGCGACGGTAAAAAGAGCGCAGCAGGTTGGCTGGACAACCATAATAAGCCATCGCTCCGGCGAGACCGAAGATACCACTATAGCTGACCTGGCAGTTGCCATTGGTTCCGGCCTGATAAAAACCGGCGCTCCCTGCCGCAGCGAGAGAGTGGCTAAATATAATCGCCTGCTCAGGATAGAAGAGGAACTGGGAGCTGACGCCCGTTTCGCCGGTAGGGAAGTACTTTCAATTTAGGGGGATAAACATGGAAATAGTTCAGGGAGTTCACCAGATAAAATTGCCGCTACCAGCAGGAGCCTTAGACCACAACAATGCCTATCTGATAGAAGGCAGCAATGGCAATCTGCTGATTGATACCGGCTTCGATACTCCTGAGGCTTTCGCGGCATTGCGAGATGGCCTGCGATTCAGCGGTTTCGGATTTAAAGATATTACTCAGATCGTGATTACTCATATCCATCCCGACCATTACGGCCTGGCTGATAAGCTGAAACAGATGTCAGGGGCTACGGTGGCATTCACCGACATCGAAGAAAAATTTATTGATTCGCGATATGTGAAAGCCGCTGGCCTGTTGAAGAAGGTAAAAAATCTCTTCGAATCTAATGGTGTGCCTGAGGGAGACTTGTCCGAACTTACTGAAGCCGCGCTCGCAGTTAAGCAATTCGTAGGGGTGGTTTCGCCCGATGTCAGGCTAAAGGACGGAGATAAGATATCCACCGGCTCCTCGGAGCTTAAGGTATTGTTGACTCCAGGACATTCGCCCGGTCATATTTGCCTCTATGAACCGAAACGGAAGCTCTTCTTTTCCGGCGACCACATCCTGCCCGATATATTCCCCCATGTCGGTCTTCATCCGCAATCCGGGGAAAACCCACTGGGCGATTTTTTCAATTCATTGGAAGCTCTGGCTAACCTGGAGGTCAATTTCATCTTCCCCGGACATGGCTCCGTTTTCAGCGGATTCAAACTAAGGCTAGGTGAGCTATATCGTCATCACGAGCAACGGCAACTAGCCATAAAGATAATTACAGAAAACGATATGAAGACAGCTTATCAAATAGCCACCGAGATCCCCTGGATGCCCAGCGGTGAGGCGGTTCCTTTTGACAAGCTATCTATCCTCGACAAGCGACTGGCTGTTATGGAGACCTTGGCTCAACTTAAGCTCCTAACGATTGAAGGCAAGGCAGAGAAAGTAGCTAAAGAAAAAGTCGACTACTACTACGCTGGAGGCTAGATCTTAGGAAAACTCTAAACACTAATTTCTAAATCCTAAACAAATACAAATGACCGAAACTAAAAATTCAAAACAGTATGACCTAGAAGAAAGAACCCTGGGATTCGCCAAAGAGGTGATACAACTTGTAAAAATTGTGCCCAGAACAACAGCTAATGTAGAAATAATGAAGCAGCTCGTCAGGGCTTCTGGCTCCGTAGGAGCGAATTACATCGAAGCCAATGAAGCTTTAAGCAAAAGAGATTTTGCGGCGAGGGTCAAGATTTGTCGAAAGGAATGTAAAGAGAGCAGGTATTGGCTGAGGCTTGTTGAAGTGAAAGGAGAGGATACTGAGAGCAGGCGGCAATCCTTGATTAACGAAGCTACTGAGCTTATGAAAATCTTCGGTTCTATAGTAGAAAAGGTAAAATGAGGTTTTGGTCATTTGGACTTAGATATTGTTTAGGATTTAGTGCTTAGAATTTAGGATTTCATGATGTTAGAGGAGACACTGCAGAACAATGGATGAGCTTAAGAAAAAGGTGCGGAGCCTGAAGCTCGAATATAAGACTTATCCTCAAAAAGAGCTGCTGGTAGCCATGCCCAACCCTTACCCCGATAGCGAATATGAGCAGGAAATAGTTACCAGCGAGTTCACCTCCCTCTGTCCGCTCAATCCAGGACAGCCCGACTATGCCACGCTCAATATAAAATATATCCCAGATAAGCAAATAATCGAGCTAAAGTCGCTTAAATTTTATCTGGCTAGCTACAGGATGGTGGAAACATTCTACGAGGAGGCAACCAATCGCATTCTTGATGACCTGGTCAATGCCGTCAAGCCCAGAAGAATGGAGATACTGGCGGAGTGGAATGTAAGAGGTGGCATTGGAACTAAGGTGAAGGTGAGCTATAATAAAAAGTCCTAAACGCCATTCTGCGCCCTTCGCTTTCGCTCAGAGTGACAATTGAACACAAGGAGGAACAAATGGCAGCTAAAATAGGTATCAATGGCTTTGGACGTATCGGCAGACTGACTTTCAGAGTAATAAACCAACATTACAGCGAAAAGCTTGAGGTGGCGGTGGTCAACGACCTCACCGACTCCAAAACAAACGCCCATCTGCTAAAGTATGATAGCAACTACGGCATTTATCCCGGGAAAGTGGGGGCAAAAGACGACGCTATAGTGGTTGACGGCAGAAAGACAAAAGTAATCGCTGAACGCGATCCGAGCAAGATTCAGTGGAAGGACTACGGTGTGGAGGTAGTAATCGAGTCCACTGGGCTTTTCACCGATGCTGCTAAAGCATCTGCCCATTTTCAGGGCGGAGCCAAGAAGGTCATCATCTCAGCGCCGGCGAAAGGCGAGGATATAACCATCGTTCTGGGCGTAAACGAGGACAAGTACAATCCGGCGCAGCACCGTGTCATCTCCAATGCGTCGTGCACCACAAATTGCATAGCTCCCGTGGTCAGAGTGTTGCATGATAATTTCGGTGTGAGCAAAGGATTCATGTCCACAATTCATGCTTACACCAACGACCAGAGGCTACAAGATATGTACCACAATGACCTGCGCCGGGCACGAGCGGCAGCCACAAATATCGTTCCCACAACCACTGGAGCTGCCAGAGCTGTGACTCTGGTTATACCGGAACTCAAAGGCAGGCTTGACGGCGTTGCCCTCAGGGTGCCTGTGCCTACCGTTTCCATGTGCGACTTTGTAGCCGATTTGGACAAAGAGGTGACTGTTGAGCAGGTCAATAAAGTTTTCGAGGCTGCAGCTAAGGGCAAGCTCAAGGGCATTCTGGAATACTGCGACGAGCCGCTGGTGAGCACAGACTTCAAAGGCAATCAGGCCAGCTCTATATTCGATGCCCTGAGCACCATGGTACTTGCCGGCAACATGGTAAAGGTGCTCGCCTGGTACGACAACGAGTGGGGTTATAGCTGCCGATTGGCTGACCTGGTTATCTATATACTGGGCAAAGGTTTATAAGGCAGCAGTCATAGCTTCTTTGCAGGCAGATACTTCCTCGCAACATCTTTTACCCAAACAAACGTAGCTGCGACCCTTCAGGGTCAGATGCTCGCCTTTGAGCGAGTCTTTAGCCTCACCAATTCGACCAAAATTCTTCATACCAAGCTGAAATCCATATAAACGTTTTCCTTTTAATTTCGTTTTACTATAATAGACACCAGGTAAGAGGTTATCTGGTGTTAAGTGAAGAAAATTTAGTACAGCAGGCAGTAAATGGTGACCAAGAAGCTTTTACTCAGCTATACAACCAGAACTTTGACAGAATACATCGTTACATTTATGTCAAAGTCAGAAGTCAGGCTGAGGCGGAGGATTTAACTCAGGATGTATTTATTAAGGCGCTGGGATCGATTGGCTCTTACAAGTGGCGTGAGCTGCCATTTGCCGCCTGGTTATTCAAGATCGCTCACAACAGAGTAATCGACCATGTCAGAAAAGTGTCAAAGGAGAAAAGAGCCAGCCTCAATGAAGCCTATGCAAAGAGTGTGGAAGACCCGGTACAGATGACAGAGCAGAATTTTGAAGTTTACCAACTCAAGGAAGCAATGGAGCAGTTGCCGGAGGCGCAGCGAGAGGTAGCCACGCTCCGCTTTATCGGGCAACTTTCAATTGCCGAGGTGGCTAAAACGCTGGGCAAAAGCGAGGGAACAGTTAAGGCATTACAGTTCAATGCTACAGCCTCATTAAGAAAGACGCTTTACGAGAAAATCAATGGCTAGACAGTTAGACGATATCTTTAATGAGTGTTACGAGCGGATACGCTCGGGCGAAAGCCTTAAGAGCTGCCTTAAGAGGTATCCGAAACATGCCGCTGAGCTAGAGCCGCTGCTTAAAACTGCATTTGACATCGGCAGGCGAGCTTCCTACATTCACCCTCGCCCTGAATTCAAACACTGGGCGCGAGTGCAGTTCGAAGGAAGGCAACACCATGCCAGACAGCAAAGACAGCCAGCAAAGCCCGGCCTCTTTAGCTGGCGCCAAAGCTGGAGTGTGGCTGTAGCCGCCGTCATTATCCTCGTGCTGACCGGCAGCAGCACCGTAATTGCCTCATCAAATGCTATGCCAGATGAACCGCTTTATCCGGTTAAACTGGCAACAGAAGATATGAGGCTTGCTCTTGCTGTTTCCGACACGCAAAAAGCTCAAGTTCACACCCAGCTAGCCGAGACGAGAGCTGTGGAAGTCGAAACTATGGCTGACCAGGGAAAAACCGAGCATGCTGCCATCACTGCTGCCAGGCTGGCTAAACAGTTGGAGCTGGCTAATTCCGCAATAGCCAGCGTAGAGAGCACCATAGGTACAGCTCCACTCCCCACGGTGACGGAGGAACAACCACCGGTGACGGAGAAGCAGCCACCGGTGACGGAGGAGCAGCCACCGGTAACGGAGGAACAGCCACCGGTGACGGAGGAGCAGCCACCGGTAACGGAGGAACAGCCACCGGTAACGGAGGAACAGCCAACACCACCAGAAGGACAGCCAACGCCACCCGCCTTTACCACACGGGATAAAGGCGTGAGTGCCAAAACTGAGCATTTCAAGAAGTCTCTGGAGAATAGCACCTCTAAGAGCTTAAAAGCTTTGGAAAACGCTATGGAGAAGGCGCCACCGCAAGCCAGACCTAACTGGCAGCGAGCTATTGACTCGATATCAGAGAGCGGCCACAGAAAGCCAGCACCAGTTTCGCCAGGCCAGCCTACCCCACAAAGCGATAATACAACCTGGAATGGAGTGGAGCCAGCACCGGCTTGGCCAGACCAGCCTGCCCCACAAAGCGATAACACAACCTGGAACGGAGGAGAGCCAAATCCTTTTAGTCCCTCCAATAACCAGCCTTCCTCCTCAGAGTGGCAAAATACCGGGAACAAAGATTGGCCATTCAACAAATCCCAGACTAACTGGTCAAATAAGGACACCGCTAAATAAACGCCAAACCCTAATCTCAAAATCCTGAATCTCAAACAATATCAAATTTCCAATTTCCCAAGTTAGAAATACCACGGGCTCGACCAAACAGGGGGAATGACTAGACATCCCAGTTCACCTGTGTTTGTGTTCGGCATTTGTTTAGAGCTTAGAAATTCGAATTTAGGATTTCTGTAATATATGCAGCCTCCCCACTCAACCTCCTGCTTAACCGGGCATAAACCTTTCCTGCTCCATTTCGTTTATTAATTAGCGACAGGATGGAATTCTACATAGAAAACCGTCCTGTCGAAAAACCAAACAAAGAGGAGGTTCAAGACATGAAAAAGTGGAGTATCCCGGTGATAATAGCCATTGTTGCCCTGCTGATGCCCGTGTCTTCAACTATAGCTAATGCTCAGGATGAAGCTGGCCTCAGCATCGAGAAATCGGCCGATAAAACTTCGGCTTCTCCACATGAAACCATTACCTATACCTACACCATTGTTAACACCGACAACGTTACCGTCAGTAACATCACGCTGGAAGACAATAAGCTTGGAGCAATTTCTTTGACTGACACCACTCTGGCTCCGGGCGAAAACATCACTGCCACCGCCACCTATACCGTCACTATCTCTGACTCACCAGAGCCAATCGTCAATACAGCTACAGTTACCGGTACTGACCCGAACGGCACGCCAGTTTCGGCAACAACGGACCCGGTCTCAGTTTCCCTCTGCATCAACAAGTGGCTTCTAATCAAGGCCGAAATACTTAAGCTAAGGGGGATACCCGGCAAAGGCATCTTGAATGCACCGGGGCTACAAAAACTGTTTAATCCGAAGTCACGAGCTGCTGAACATGTCTGTAAAAAGGACAAGCCTAAGACACCGGAACAGCTTCAGATAAGGGAGAGGCTGGAGAACCAGTCCACAGAGGACCAACTCCGAATAAGGTTGGAAGTGGAAAACGCTGGTAGCGTACAAGCTATTCAAGGCGATGTCGAAGCCAGGCCTGGGAAATGGCAACTAATGAAAAACTGTAACACAGACAATCAAACAGGGGAATACGCAACTACAGGTAATTGTCACAAGCCCGACAAGGATAAGCCAAACAACAAATACAATACGGGGAAATAACCTTAGACAAGGGTAGTTTTTGCCAAATCCTGCCAGGGCGACCTCAAAGGGTCGCCCTGCTTTAAATTCTGCCCACGGCTCAAAAACGAGCCTTTAATTCTTCAATACACCTACAGCTTCCAGATACTCCTTATATTCCACCATCTTAATCAGGACTCTGGCGGCATGCCTACCTGAAGGGTAAGCATAATGAGAGCCATGGAGACGGGTCTGGTCCTCGGCAAAGAAGGTTGTGGTAAGCACCGGCTTCTTGTAGCTCGCCACCCACTGCTCGGTCATTGCCATAAAAAAATGAGCCACCGCTTCATTAATTGAAGGCGGGTTTCGAACTCCCATCTCGGCTAGAGCCTGAGAGCCGGGGGGCAAGAATGCGCTGATGAGAAATGGGACCTTAAGCCTCCCGGCAGCAATGGCAGAGGCAACTATTTCCGTCAGCTCGCCGATTTCCTGCTCATGATAAATGCCCATCCTTGAAGCTAAATCAGCGACAATAGGCTGTATAAATTTGCCGATTTCCGCAGCATCTCTCGAACTAAGCACTTTAGTGAATGCACTGGCAAGCTCACGAAATGCTTCGCGTGAGGAAATCCACGGAGCTGCTGCACCGGAATCCGTAGATACGAACAGCGGAGCAAAAATCGAGAAACCGCCAAATCCCATAAATATCAGCGAATCAACCTCATCAACTCTCAACAGCTTCACAGGAGCGGTGAGAAAGGTGACGAAATTCCTATCGCCGGCAGGGTCCACGGGGTTGCCCCGGCTCCATCGCGGGGGAAAGACCTTATCCAGCGCCGCAATAACCCTGTCTGGCAGCTTGACCACGTTCAGCCCCTCTGAGGCACAGGCATCAGCACAAATAACGCCGTAGCTTCCGCCGGGAGTAAGGATAGCAACATTTCTGCCCCGGGGAAGAGGCTGAGTTATAAATCCGATGGCGACATCGAGCAGTTCCTCCGGGCTTTCAACCCTGGTTATCCCGATGCTCTTGAAAGCGGCTTCATAAGCCTCATCAGAGCCTGCCAGTGCCCCGGAGTGAGACGAAATTGCCTTGACAGCAGCCATCGTTTTGCCCGGCTTCAAGACAACAACTGGTTTCTTCGGCGTCACCTTTCTGACCTTATCTAAGAAACGTACGCCATCAACCAGGCCTTCTATATATGCCAGAATGACCTTTACCTGCGGGTCTTCACCGAAATACTCGATATAGTCCTCAATCTGTATGTCTGCGGCACAGCCACAGCTTACATACCGATGAAAACCTACTCCGCGCATGTGCCCGGATGTTACAACAGCACCACCAACATTTCCGCCTTGCGATACAAAAGCCAGGGGCCCATCCTTAACCGGCAGAGGGAACATGAAAGCCCTGAGTTCCGACGAGGCGCTCCAGAACCCCATGCAGTTGGGCCCGATAAAACGAATCCCACCTTTCCCGGCAATCCTCAAAACCTCGTCCTGCAGCTTCTTCCCTTCTTCTCCAATCTCGGCAAAGCCGGCTGAAATAATCACTCCTGCCTTTACCCCCTTAGCCACACAGTCCTCCATGACAGAGGCGACATGAGAAGCCGGGATAACGAAGACGACAAGGTCAACCGGGTCTGGTATATCAGTCACCCCGGCAAAGGCTTTATGTCCCAGGACTTCGTTCTCTTTATTGTTCACCGGGTATACCGGACCACGGAAACCATTTAGAGCGCTGGTGAAAGTGGAATAGCCCCACTTGTTCCAGTTGTTCGTCGCCCCGACTACAGCAACCGACCTGGGATTGAACAGTGGCTCTAAATCTTCAACTATAGACCGACTCATTGATGCCCCCTGTAGGCTTGTATAGCATGTGACACAAAGGATAGCAGAACACCACTGGGCGTTCAACAAAGAGCGCTGAGAGCCCCCTCTGTCATTCTGAGGGAGCCCTTCGCCTTTGTCATCCTGAGGGAGCGAAGCGACCGAAGGATCTGGCTCAGGATAAACTCCGCGACCGAAGAATCTCATAATCGAGGGAGAGGGATTAATACGTAGTCAAGAGGCTTTAGCCTCGCTGATCTCGACCCTGAAGGGTCGAGGCTGCATGTACTAGTGTAGGGACATACCTTCAGGTCTGTCCGCTTTGAACAGGTCTAAAGACCTGTCCCTACATGGAGATATGGGATTCTTCGCTGCGCTCAGAATGACACAAAGCAGAGGGCTCACAATGACAATTAAACAAGGCTTAGGGTTTCTATTCTGTCTTAACTGGATGTATAATCAGACACACAACAACATCTGAAGCTCCAGGAGGCACTCACATGACATCACAGAAATCAACAGCTAAGAAAGAGCCACAGATACTTAAGATGCCATCACAAAAGATAGCTGTCGTCTACACCAAAGGTGACCCCAATAAAGCAGCCACCGAAGCTATATCCGCCCTTTACGGCTCGGTTTACAAGCTGAAGTTCGACCTGAAAAAGAAAGGCGTTGAGTTCAAAGTAAGCGGCCTGCGAGCGCGCTGGCCTGACGCCCACCTCGTCCCCAAGAACGAGTGGCTCGGCATCTGGGGACTGCCTATCCCCGAGAAAACAACTTCCATACCGCAAAAGACCCCCGGCACCGAAGTCAAAATCGAGCAGTGGGACTACGGGACAGTGGCTCAAGTCCTCCACATTGGTCCTTACAGCGAAGAACAACCTACAGTCGAGCGGCTGCATAAATTTATCCAGGAAAACGGCTACGAAATAGCCGGCGTGCACGAGGAAGAATACCTGACATCGCCTCGAGCCAAAGTCCAGAAAACCATCATCCGCTACCCTGTTAAGAAGAAATAAACAAAGTGGTTAACTAATGAAGCTAACTGAGGAATTCAGCCTCGCCGGCCCATGCGGCATATTCTGTGTGCTATGTGCCAAATATCAGTCGAAGGCGCCAAGTCGCTGTATCGGCTGCCGCTTAGGTGAGCAACACTCGTGGTGCAGTATCTACAAGTGCTGCGTTATGAAAAAGGGATTCACCACCTGCATCGAGTGCGAAGAATATCCTTGCGAAAGATATAAAAGGAGAGGCTGGGGAGAAGACCAATGGAGTCGAACTGCCCAGGATAGCCTCAACAGCATCAAAAACAATGGGATGGAGCGGTGGTTAGAGGAACAAAGAGAAAGACGATTGGCAGTGACAGAACTACTCGACAACTACAACGATGGCAGGTCTATGAGCTTCTATTGCTCAGCCTGTATCGTTATGTCAATCAGCCTTATCAATCAGGCAATAGATGAGATGAAGCAAAAGCTCTCCGATAACCATATCGACAATTCAGACGTAAAAGCCAAGGCAAAAGTCCTGAGGGCCATTATCCAGGAATTGGCTTCCAAATCAGGCATCGACTTAAAACTCAGGAATAAATAGAAAAATCGCTATCTGAAGATGAACAAACAAGAAGCGGCTGTGGTCAGCCAGAAAGAAATCAAGGTACTGTGGCCTTAGCCCTCAATATAAACTTTAAAAGCGTTATTTCGTTAAATATACAGGTGACAAGGAGGTAAAGAATTGAACAAGACGCTCAAAATCCTGATACCTGTGCTGGTAATACTGGGGCTGGTGCTGACAGCAGGCTGTGCCAAAGCACCAGCAACAACAGCGCCAGCGCCATTACCGCCGGGAGCAGCAATTCCGGAAACATCACGAGGTGGGTCTGGTGTGGACTACTATAATCAATACAGCAACGCTCCCACCGAATCTGGCCAGGCAGACATAGACCGCAAAATCGTCAAAACAGGCTACATGACTCTGGAGGTGAATGACATAACCGAGGCAATAGCCGGCATCACCGGAGTCGCCAATCAATTGAACGGCTACGTAGTCTCCTCCGACCAGTCCGGAAATAAAGACATAACCTACGGCAGAATCGCCATTCGAGTACCGTCCGACCGCTTCGATGAAGCCCTCGGCAAACTACGCAAACTAGCAGTCAAGGTGCCTAACGAGAGCACCTCAAGCCAGGATGTAACCGAAGAATACACCGACCTGCAGGCTCAGCTTCGCAACTTAGAGGCAACCGAAGCTCAATACCTGGAAATACTTAAGAAGGCAGAGAAAGTAGAAGACATCTTAGCCGTGCAGCGGGAGCTTTCCAATGTCCGCGGGCAAATCGAGCAAATTAAGGGACGCATCCAGTATCTGGAGCGCACCTCGGACATGGCGCTTATCGAGGTAAGCTTACAGAAGACGCAGCCCCTAGACGGAACCGGCTGGAGCGCTCTGGAGACCCTCAAATCGGCGGTTCGCGGCCTGGCTGCCTTCGGCAAGGCATTAGGTAATATAATCATCTGGCTGGCGATTTTCAGCCCTGTTTGGATTATAATCCTGGTTGTGGTACTCTATTTCACGCGATGGCGCAAGAAGAAAGCCAGAACTTCCCGCTAACCCGCCAAACGCCAACTAAAGGAGTAGGGGCAGACTCTCAGGTCTGTCCCTACATCTTATAAGGAGGAGAAAACTATGGACAAGATGATTGCCTACTGTGGAATAGTCTGCACTGAATGCCCGGCATTTGAGGCGACTCAGAAAAACGATGACGCCAAAAGAAAAAAGACCGCCGAGACCTGGTCCAAGCAGTACAAGATGGCCATTAAGCCGGAGGACATCAACTGCGACGGCTGCAAGTCCGAGGGCAAAAGGCTTATCGGTTACTGCAATATTTGCTATATGAGAAAATGCGCCCAGGGAAAACCGGTTGAGAACTGCGCCTACTGCGATGAATACGCCTGCGAAAAGCTGACCAAATTCTTCGCCATGGCACCACACGCCAAGGCATCGCTAGAAGGAATCAGAAAAAGCCGTTAGTTCTTTTGGATTTAGAAAATTGGAACTTCGATATTGTTTAGGATTTAGTGTTTAGTATTTGGAGTTTCCATTACACTGACTAGGTTAAAGCCTCGCTACTAAGTGTCTGGTTAACTACAATGAGCATCTGGGATAGATATGCCGACTTTGTCTATAGAGTAGCCACCGGAGGCAAGAAGCTTAAAATCCTGACCACGCCGGTAGCGGCAATTATCTTCTTCGGAATAATAGTGCTTTTTGTCTTCGCCTCCTTCTGGCTGGACAAATGGCTTACCTGCCTCCATTTCGGCTCGACCTGGTGGAGCCTGGGATTAGCTTGGCTACTTATCATCTTTGGCTGGTTCATCATGTTCTGGCCGGTCATAGCTTTTTTCAGCACCAGAGGTACGCCGGTGCCCTTCAACCCACCCCCCAAGCTGATTACCACCGGCCTCTACGCCTATGTCAGAAATCCCATGCTCCTGGGGATGTTTATATTTATGCTCGGTTTGGGAGTCCTGTTCGGCTCGCTGTCCCTCATCTTCATCTTCACCCCGCTGTTCATAGTGCTTAATGTCCTCTACCTCAAGGCTATTGAAGAGAAGGAGCTGGAGAAGAAGTTCGGCAGGGAATACCTGGAATACAAGAAAAGGGTGCCTATGTTCTTCCCCAAGCCTAGGAAGTAGCCACGAGGCTTTAGCCTCGTGGTCACGACCCTAAAGGGTCGTGGCTACATTGGTTGGCGCATAATCTGTGCCAGACAAACAAAGTCTTCAATCTCTAGGTCTTTTTCTTGCCTTTCGGGTGCCGCCTTAGAAAATCTAGTATTATCCTGTCAGTTTCTGCCGCTGCTTCACCGAAGAAACCATGGCCTGCGTTTTTCAGCATAACCATCTCAGCATTCGGTATCCTGGAAGCTAGAATCTTCGAGTTCCCGGCTGGAATAATCCTGTCGGCATCGCCGACTATAACCAGTGTCGGAGCCTTAATCTGGGACAGCCGGTCATAGGTATCGTGAGTCGCTACCGCCTGCGCCTGGCAGGCAAAACCGTGAATCGGCGTGGGATATTCAGAAGTAATGGCTACATACATTTCCACCGCCTCGGGGTTCTTATCGATGAATTCCTGAGTCCACAACCAGGGCACTGCAATCCTGGCTTGCTCCTCCACTGACAATTTCCCCATCTCCGGGTTGATAAGGAACGCCAGCGCCTCCGGTGTGGGCTGTATCGCCTTTGTTCCCCCGCAGAAGGTGCAGCCCAGTATGAGACTTTTTACCTTGTCGGGATAATTAAGTGCCAGTTCCTGAGCAATCATGCCGCCCATAGAAATACCAAAAACATGTGCCGAGTCAATGCCGATGACGTCAAGCAAACCCTTGGCATCATCGGCCATCATCTTTATGGTATAGGGTATATTCGGCTTGTCGCTCCGCCCGGTACCCCGGTTGTCAAAGGAAATCACGCGGTACTCCTGAGAAAGAGGTGGAATCAGGGGCGTCCAGTGTCCGGAGTATGCACCATAGCCCATTATTAAGAGCAGTGCTTCCCCATCGCCGTGACTCTCATAGTAGATATTGATATCGCCGACTTTTACCGTAGGCATCTCACACCTCCCTTGTTTTGAATACCCTGCCGACCATTTTACACTAAATAGATAATTAAAATCGACAGCACATGTAGCACTATGGGGTATTTTCAGCTAATATGTATATCATGGACTCCATAATTTACGAGGACATCCCGCGCTATGACGTATATCTCAAAGCCATTATGGTGCTGCCTGTGTTTTTCATCGCTTTCGGCATATATTATCTAATCATCGCCGAAGTCGAGGCGGCGACTACCATGTTTGCCGCAACCCTGCTTATGGCTGCCATTTACTGGGCGATATTTCCCCGAAAATACCTCATACTCGATAGCAAGTCCAAAATAGTACTCGGAGGACCTTTCTCTTTCAACATCCCCTTTAGCAATTTGGAAACCGCCAGGGAGCCTGAAGGTGCAACCTTCGGCATCAACTTCGCCACCTGTTTCTCCAACGAGCGCACTGTGCAAATCATCCGCAAAAAGGGCTGGTATGTAAACATAACCCCCAGCGACCGCGCCCTGTTCCTGGAAAACCTGAATAAGGCACTGAATGAATGGAGAAGAAACAAAAATTAAAAATAAAAAAGTTAAAATTGATTCCCTCTCCCTTACGGGAGACTTTGTTTAATAAGTCCTTAAATTGACCTACTTTTTAAACAGAAGATTATTAAAGTAAGAATACTTAATAAAATTAGGAGTGAAGAAATGAAATGGAAAAAAACACCAGAATTTTGGAATGTGCTATTAGTTTTTGGGTAGGAATTGGTCTTATGAGCATAATAGATGTTTACAAAATTGTTTACACTAATAATACTCTTCGATACTCTTGGATTATGTTTGGATTTTCAATAATTTTTATAATTATATGCGTTATACTTTTGATTAAAAGAAAAAAGGAAAAATAGACTTTTTAAACAAAAGCTACTTATTAAACAAAGCCCTTACGGGAGGGGGGTGGGCAGGCATCCAGCGAGGATTTACTCCCACTGGGATATGGGAAACGGGAGAGGGCTAGGGTGAGGGTGAGTTTTTAACTCTTAATCTGTCATTTTGATTTTTGCTCTTTGATTTTTGACTTAGTAATGAAACCTGTTGAATGGCTGGGAAACAAACTCAAGATTATCGACCAGACACAACTGCCTGGGAAGATAGCCTTTGCCGAGCTCCACGACTATACCGAGGTGGTCGCCGCCATAAAGGAGCTGAAGGTGCGGGGTGCGCCGGCCATCGGCGTAGCCGCCGCCTACGGCATCGCCCTCGGCGCCCGGAACATAAAGGCACAGAATAAAGCCGAGTTCCTCAGCCGGCTTGATAAAATCCTACGCGCCTTCGCCGCCGCCCGGCCTACAGCGGTTAACCTGTTCCGAGCTATCAACCGCATGAAAAAGGCAGCGACAGCGGCTGATTTCACCACCATAAAGCAGTCGCTCATTGACGAGGCGAAGGCAATCCATGCCGAAGAGAAATCCGCTACCGAGCGTCTCAGCCGGCTCGGCGCCGGGCTGATTAAGGACGGCTTCACCATACTGACCCACTGCAACACCGGGCCCTTAGCCACTGCCGGCTACGGCACAGCTTTGGGTGTCATCAAAGCCGCCAAAGAGCAGGGCAAGAAAATCGAGGCCATCGTCACCGAGACGCGCCCGCTGCTCCAGGGAGCCCGTCTCACCGCCTGGGAGCTGATGCAGGATAACATACCAACCACTTTGATTACCGATTCCATGGCTGGCTATTTCCTGAGCCGGGGCAAGGTAAACTGCGTCATCGTCGGCGCTGACCGCATTGCCGCCAACGGCGACACCGCCAACAAAATAGGCACCTACACCTTATCCGTGCTGGCTAAAGAAAACGGCGTCCCCTTTTACGTGGCAGCGCCGACCAGCACCATCGACCTTTCGTTAAAATCCGGCGCTGAAATCCCCATCGAAGAACGCAACCCGGAAGAGGTAACCAACATCGGTGGCATTCGCCTGGCGCCGAAAGGCGTCACCGCCGCCAACCCCGCCTTCGATATAACCCCCCATCGCTACATAACCGCCATCATCACCGAGAAGGGTGTCGTCAGGAAATCGTATAGCCTTGGGTTGAAGCAGTTAGTTGGCAGGTAATCTACTTAGATGATAGGACTAACAATCCGTTAGCATAGATAGAGTGTTAAGCAAGCTAGTTCAGCTTGTTAAGCAGGGGGTAGCTAGTCAGAAGGTCTAAGTTGTAGCGTGACTCACATAGCTACCTATATCTCATAAGATATTCTTTGAATAAAGGCAGAAGTATCCTATACCCCAAGGTTACCAGTTTGATGTCTTTCTTATTATCGTCGATATTCTTTCTGCCATGGAAGAGATTACACCTTATTTGGTAAATTGTCTCAATGAGCGAGCCAAAAGTCTCATCATATTTCTTAATATTGCCATCGTCGGGATACTTCGTGTTATATACTTCATAGCTCGATAACTGATTCAAATCCCTCGCGAATGCCCCCTTGCTATTCTTAAGGTTATTAAATACGTGCTCCATTTCAGCCAATGTCTTGACCTTGTCAATTAACTCACGGTCTGAGCTGGCTTCGCCATACTTACCCTTCAGCCAACCATTAAATGCTACCCAAAGTGATATGAATCTGTCTCCGTCATCTACGTATTGCTTTCTTCTTTCGGCTCTTTTAAGCCATCGCTCCGTAAATATTTCCCAGACTATAAAGGCCATTTCTAGTCATCCCCCGTTAATCATATTTGAGATAAGGTTAAGAGTGAACATAGCTGTTTGTCTCTATACTAGGTGGCACAGCACCAGTGCCCTTATTGTTTGTAGGGCTTCCATTTCTTGAGTTGGGTTTGGGTCTCTTTTGATGTAATCCACTAAATCTTTCATTATCTCTGGAAACTCGACAACATGGTCAACATGCTTGAGGCATTCTGCCATTACTTGGTCTCTTTGCGTTTTTGCAAGAAACGACAGGACGAGCCATATCTCATATTGTTTGTCGTGGTGAACACCAAACTCCTTTCGCAATGCTGCTCTGGCCTCTGGAAATGAACTCTTGAAGAGTCTGTAGTATGTGTTGCTATTTGGGTTTGTGACATATGAAAGTGAAATATCTTCTGTCATCCATGCTGAGATATCAACTCCGACTCTCTTCCCGTCATGCAATCGATAGGCAGCTATATCTATGTCACCCCATCCTGCAGATTTTTCTGTTGTAATCTTGTATCTCACTCTGCTCTTAACGAGAAAACCTTGTATCTCAAGCCAGGCACGAACAATTTGCTCATTGATGTCCATAGCTAACCACCTTCCTATCCGACTCTATGAGACAATGTTAGTTGAGAGCTGTATAACTGTCAATAGGTAGACGTTAATTCCCTGTTCAAAATAGACCTTATGACTGGGAGTTAAGTGGCCTAAATCGTATCTGTGGCTCCAGCTATGGTGGTACGGTTACTTATGCTACCTGTAATTCAGATTGTTTCTTGGCTGCTCTCGCAAAATTATGGTTCTGGAGGAATAGCACAGAAAAAGGCCGGTTGTTCTGTGTTTAATTATTTAAGTTTACTGCGGTCTGGTTTGTAACCAGCGGCTTCCAGTTCATTCATCAGTTTGAGTTTCCATCCTCCAGCTGCGTCAAATAATATATATTCAATGCCATGATAATCACTTGGGATTTCTACGCTTTCTAATGTAAGCGGACAAACTTTAGACCTGCCCAGTTTTCCAATGAAATAGCCAAGTTCAAGGATAACGTTCTGGCGTGCTCTATGCTTTAGCTCGCTTTCCTCACCTCTTGTTTTGCCTTCATCATCAGGAGTAAGCAAAACAATTGCGTAATCAATATCAGACTCTTGTTCCAGCTTCTCCATTAGTGCTCGACCCTTACCAGTCTTCTCACCGAGAATGACGGGTTCTAAACCAACCTGCTCTATAAAGCGAGCAACCGTCTGTTTTACACCTTCGTCATGACCGTGGACTAAAAAGACTTTGTTATCCACTAGTATTGATTCGGTTGCCACTGATTCAGCCGCGGGTAATTTTGCAGCTGTCTCATATAGAGGTAATTGTTCTTTAATAGATTTTAGTTCGTCCACCTTTCGGCGGCACCAATTCACTATTTTTACAGCATAGTCATAGTTATATTGATCTTTTAGCAACCTATCAATGTGAGGTGCACATGAAACATAATGCTTATAAAAGGATTCTTCCGTGAAAATCCTTTGAAGCATTACTGTATTATAATCATCCCATATACGCATTTCAGACTTGCTATCCTCAACGTCTGTTTGAGTTAGTAATCCCCTATGCTGACTCAGCGTATATAAATTTCGACCAATTTTTACACCAATCCTGATGCGTTCCTCAAGATCTTGGGCTGCCTCTTCTCTTAAAACGGCCAATACTTTCAGCTTGCTAGACGATAGAGCCTTCGAATTTGCAAGTTCTCCAGTCATTGTAATTAACCTGTCCAAATTATATATCATTCTTTCACATTTGGCACGATCTATTAAAAGCAGAATACCATCTACATTTTCAATCAGAGACTAAGTCGTGTTTGGTTGACAGTTAGGACTAGTAATCCATTGGTTGAAGCTAATTATAAGCAGGTCGAGGCTGAAAATTAGGTATGTGAAAACGTTCCGAGCAATAAATCACAGCAAGCCGTGATTGTCACAACGGAATTTCCAAGGTATAATTCTGGCGTTTCCATCGTGGTCTTGCGGGCTACGCAAGTCTAAATACGGAGGGATAACATGCAACCTGAATTGATGCTGGTGTTAATCACGGCATGGCTGTTTGTACTGTGGTTCGGCTCGATTGCGCTGGAAGCCACCGGTATGGAGAGGTCCAGGGCCCGCTTTCAGGCTATGTCGGCGCTTACTGGCACGGGCTTCACCACACGTGAGGCGGAGAACATCGTCGGCCATCCCAGGCGCCGCCTGATAGTCGGCTGGATGATGTTTTTGGGCAGCGTCGGCATTATCCTGTTCTTGCTTATCCTACTGGTGATAATCGTCGTCGGCATAAAACCAGCCAAGCCGACATCAGCGGTCACCCTCGTCCTTTCGGCTCTGCCGGCAGTCGCCTTAATGGTGCTCTACTGGATAGGTGTCCTGGACAAGCTGGCAACCAGCATAGTCAACTGGCTGAAACGCACCGGATACTTCAAGCCCGAGCTGTCGAATACGGAGATAGTTTACCATGCCGGCGAATACAGCCTGGCTCGACTGACCATCGGCAAGGCAGCGCCGGAGACAGGCTCCAAAATCAGCGATACCAGCCTGGCGAAGAGCAACATCAAGGTGCTGGCGATTGAAAGAGGCGACAAAGTATTTTTTTACCCGGAAGCTAAAGAGGTTGTGCAGGCAGGAGACCACCTGATATATTACGGACGGACGGAGGAGATAAACAAGATAACGGAGACGAGTTAAAAACCAAAATGGTAGATAAAAAGGAGAGATTGCCACGCCCCGATTGCATCGGGGCTCGCAATGACAGCAAAAACCAGGAGGCTTGAACATGGCTGAAGCTAAAGTAGGTATTATCGGCGGCACCGGGCTGTACCAGTTGGAAGGCATGACCAAGGTCAAGGAAATGAAGGTGAAGACGCCTTTCGGCGAGCCGAGCGACGCTATTATTCTGGGCGAAATAGACGGCGTAAAAGTTGCCTTTCTCCCCAGACACGGCAGGGGACATTTCATCAGCCCCACCGAGATACCGGCAAAAGCCAATATCTACGCCCTGAAGTCACTGGGCGTGGAATGGATACTTTCCGTAGCCACCGTAGGCAGCCTACAGGAGAAAATCAGGCCGCTGGACATAGTGATACCCGACCAGATTATCGACCGCACCTTCCTCAGGCAGGATACTTTCTTCGGCAGTGGTATAGTGGGACACATCCCCTTTGCCGACCCTTTCTGCCCCGTACTCGGCGATATACTCCACGATTCAGCACGCAAGCTCGAAATCCGGGCTCATGACGGCGGCATCTGCGTCGTCATGGAGGGACCCCAGTTCTCCACCAGGGCTGAGTCTGAGCTATATCGCTCCTGGGGGGCTGATGTCATCTACATGACCGGCTTGCCTGAGGCCAAGCTGGCCCGGGAGGCGGAGATTTGCTATGCCGCTATCGCCGTGGTCACCGACTACGACTGCTGGAAGGAGACCTACGAGGTTGTATCTGCGGAAATGGTGGTGGATAATCTAAAGCGAGGCACTGAGACTGTCAAGAAGCTATTAAAGCATGCGGTAACACGTATGCCCAAGACGAGGAATTGCATTTGCGCCAGCGCCCTCCAAAATGCCATAATCACCTCCCCGGAGCTTATACCGGAGCAGGTGAAGAAAGACCTGGCACCAATCATCGGCAAGTATATAAAATAGGCAACCTTATGACATCGAAGATTGAATTCAACTGTTTGCCTACGGCTATAGGTAGCATGCCTCA
The DNA here is from genome assembly GCA_963754385.1 of uncultured Chloroflexia bacterium. Taxonomy (GTDB): domain Bacteria; phylum Chloroflexota; class Dehalococcoidia; order GIF9; family UBA5629; genus 9FT-COMBO-48-23. The sequence continues at coordinate 181,315 of CAVWGE010000005.1, forward strand.
GACCGACCCGCAGGAGGCGTGTTCTGTGGTGGCAAAGTATCTGCCTGACCTGCCCGCCTGGCCGCAACTGCCGAAGCGCTCGCATCTGGAGAATATGTATGCCCAGTTCAGCGAAGGCTTTCCCGGCATCGTGCTGGAGGGGGATAAAATCCTTGTGGAGCGTTCAGCGGAATTCGATAGCCGGCTGGAGCAGCTTTATAATGACGCCTCGGAGAATAACCCGGATAGCTACAGCATCAGCGCCGAATATGCCGCCGGGCTGCATGCTTTTCTGTCTCTAAAGGAACAGCATCCCAGAATGGTGAAGGGGCAGATAACGGGTCCCATCACCTGGGGGCTTTGTGTCACCGACAGGGAACAGCGGGGGATACTTTATGACGACCTTCTGGCTGAGGCTCTGGCCAAGTTCCTGCGGCTGAAAGCTATGTGGCAGGAGAGATTTTTAAGCCAGATATCACCAAATACCATCATCTTCGTTGACGAGCCTTACCTGACCTCACTGGGCACAGCCTTCGTCGCCGTACCTAATGAGCAGGTGACGACCTTGCTGGAAGAGGTTTTGAGCGGCATAGAGGGTATTAAGGGAGTGCACTGCTGCGGCAGCACCGACTGGTCGCTACTTCTGAAAAGCTCCACCGACATACTGAGCTTCGATGCCTACAACTATGCCGACTCACTGAGCTGCTATCCTGCCGAGGCGAAAGCCTTTTTAGAGCGGGGCGGCAGCATCGCCTGGGGCATTATCCCTAACACCGAGGAAGCCTCTGCCAAAGAATCTGTAGCCAGCCTGTACGACCGGCTCGGTGAAGCCATGGCACCTTTCACCCGGGAGGGCATTCCTTTCAAGCAGCTAGTTGCCCAGGGATTGCTCACCCCGTCCTGTACGCTGGCATCAATGTCTAATGAGGCTGCCATTCACGCCCTGGAATTGCTGGCCGAGCTTTCAGCCAGGGTGAGGAGCAAATACTCAGCGTAGAAATGTAGAGATGAGGCTTTAGCCTCACCTCCATGACCCTAAAGGGTCATGGCTACATGTAGATAATCAGCCCCGTAAAGGTCGCTACTACATGACTGCGATTTGAAATCTAAAGCTAATTGAGAGATAATACCCAAGACAAACTTAAAAAACTCGTTTTATAAGGTGACAAAAGATGAATAAAAGTAAAAGAATGGCTATTCTGAAGCATCGCAAACGCCGCAAGAAGCTGGAAGAGAGAAGAAAGATGATGGCGCTGGCTGGTATCGCCGTTGCAGCGGCTAAGCCGGCACCGGCAGTGGCTGTCGCTGAGGCGCCGCCGGCACCGAAGAAGCCGGTCACAAGGAAGAAGGCGGAGGCAGTCACGGCACCTAAAGCCGTAGCTGCTAAACCAAAGGCAAAAGCGGTTAAGGAAGCGCCGAAGAAACCAGTTACAAAGAAGAAGGCAGAAGTCGCCGCGGCTGAAGCTGTGACCGCCAAGCCAAAGGCAAAAGCGGCTAAGGCGAAGGCAGAAGTCGTTGCGGCTGAAGCTGTGACCGCCAAGCCAAAGGCAAAAGCGGCTAAGACAAAGGCAGCAGAACCGAAGGCAAAGGCGGCTAAAGCGAAGCCAGCAGAATCGGCAGAAGCGCCGAAAAAGCCCGCCCGAAAGAAGAAGACCGAAGCCACGTAGACTTAATGGCAAACGTCTATCTCCTTATCGGCAGCCCGGGGACAGGAAAAACCACCGTCATCAGACAGGCGATAGCCGGGTCTGAAGCCAAAGCCGGCGGCTTTTATACCGAGGAGATAAGAAGCGGTGGGACAAGGCAGGGCTTCAGAATTGTTACCTTAGACGGTCACGATGCCATACTGGCTCATGTTGATAACCACAGCCGCTACCGAGTAAGCAAATACGGCGTCGACGTCCAGAATTTAGATAACGTCGGTGTCGCTGCCATCAATCAGGCGATAGAGATAAGCGATTTAATAGTTATCGACGAAATCGGCAAGATGGAGCTTTTCTCACCCCGTTTTAGAGAAGCTGTACTGAAAGCGATAGACAGCGGCAAGAAGGTCCTGGGCACCATCATGCTTAGCCCAAATCCCTTCGCCGACAACATAAAATGCCACCCCAAGGTAAAAGTAATACAGCTCACCCGGGCTAACCACGACGAAGCGCTGAGAGAAATACTGGACTGGTTGAAATAAACCGCAAGTGAAGATAACCCTCAAGCCGATAGGCGGCATTGATAACAACATACTGGAAGAGCTCAAAGAAAAGCTGAATCGAGTCTTTGGCTGCTCCGTAGAGATAATCCCAGAAGCCGGTAACATTGAGCGGGCTTATGATTCGAAACGGAGGCAATATCTGGCTTCGGAGCTGCTCGCCAGGCTGAAGAAATCGGGTGCGGCCAAGGATGAAAAGGTCTTGGGTGTAGTCGATGTCGACCTTTATGCTCCGGGGCTGAACTTCGTCTTCGGTCAGGCAGACATAACCTCCGGCGTAGCTCTTATATCTCTATGCCGTTTAAGGCAGGAATATTACGAGCTGCCTTCGGATAATACCTTGTTTCTAGACAGAGCCGCCAAAGAGGCAGTTCATGAGCTGGGGCATACCTTCGGTTTAGGACATTGCAAAAACGCCAGGTGCGTCATGCATTTTTCCAACAGTTTGGCTGATACCGACTTGAAACAGCCGGCGTTCTGTAGCAAATGCCGCCCCAAGCTGATAAAATAAGTGGGTTAGCAACCTCACCCCCTTGGTAGACCGCCCGAAAATGTAGTCCCGACCCTTTAGGGTCGGGCTCAGAATGACAGGCAATAAATTAGGAGGTATAGACATATGAGAAAAGTAGCTGCAGTCGGTATAGGGATGACGAAATTCAGCGGCAAGCAGAATAAGACAGCCTTAGAGCTATTTGCTGAAGCCGCCATGGATGCCATAAATGAGTCTAATTTAAAACCGAAGGATATACAGGCTATATTTATGGGCAATGCCCTGAGCGACTTCGCCGAGGGGCAGGCGCAGCTCCAGGCTTTCGCCGCCGATTATATCGGTGCCCCCCATATCCCGGCCAACCGATATGAGAACGCCTGCGCTTCATCCACCGCTGCCTTCCGAGATGCCTTCATATGGGTAGCTTCAGGGTTCTATGACATAGTCCTGGTCGGCGGTGCCGAGACCGCTGCCAAGATGGGGACGCCTCTCGCCACTAGAACCTTTGCTATGGCTAGCGACAGTCGATATGAATACCCCAGCGGAATCACCTTCCCCGGTGTCTTCGCCCTACTTGCTCACCTTTATGCAAAGAAGTATGGCATACCCCTAGAGAAGCTCAAGCAGCAAATGGCTCAGGTTTCCATCAATTCCCACTATTACGGTGCCCGCAATCCAAAAGCCCACTTCCAGAAAGAGATAACTATGGACGATGCGCTCAACAGCTTTATGGTCTGCCAGCCGCTCCAGCTATACGATTGCTGCCCGTTCTCAGACGGGGGCTCGGCAATCGTTCTAGCCTCGGAAGAAAAGGCTAAAAAGTTGACCGGTAAGCCGGTTTATGTCGCCGGCGTCGGTCAGGCTTCGGCCGGCAACCTGCCCAGCCAGAAAGAGTATCTGCCGCGTATCAGGTCCCGGGAACTGGCAGCCAAGCAGTCCTACGATATGGCAGGACTGACACCTAAGGACATAGATGTAGTTGAGCTTCACGACTGCTTCAGCATAGCCACACTCATTGCCCTGGAAAGCCTCGGCTTCTTCGAATTCGGCAAGTCCGGCGAGGCTGTGGAGAAAGGCGAGACTAAAATTGGGGGCAAGATGCCGGTAAATCCTTCCGGCGGACTGAAAGCCAAGGGGCACCCCATAGGCGCTACCGGAACCGCTCAAGTATACGAGATAGTTAGACAGCTAAGAGGCGAATGCGGTGAGCGCCAGGTCGAGGGAGCCAGGATAGGCATGACCGATACACTCGGTGGAGATGGCGGTACACTGTGCAACGTGATACTCAAGAGGGGCTGGTAATTTAACCGCGGTCTAATTCCGAAGGAGGCTAGAAATGGAACACAAGCTTACTTTCAAAGATTATAACGAGGCGCTTAAGCAAAATAAGCTGCTGGGATTAAAGTGTAAACAGTGTGGCACAATCACCGTGCCGCCGAAAATAGTCTGCGGAAATTGTGCCAGCGCCAACCTGGACATCGTGGAATTGAGCGGCAAGGGCAAAATCCAGACTTTCACCACTGTTTTCGTGCCTCCGGAGGGACGTGAAAGTGAATGCCCTTATGTTATAGTGCTGGTCGAGCTCGACGAAGGACCTTGGATAATGGGTAACCTGACCGGAATTGACCCGAACAAGGTGACGATGGATATAATGGGTAAAAGGGTGAACATGGGGTTTGCCGTCTTCCCCGGTGACAGATATTCCGCCGGCGACGCAGCCAGACCGCTCTTCAGCCTAGAAGCATAAGACCGCATTAGCTTAAAAAGGCTTGAAGCTAGTCAGCAAAAGTTTTAAACTGAAGCTGTGATAGCAGTATCTTTAGTCCAAGCACACTCGAACCTGAAATCTACCCTCACCATCACCAGAAAGCAGGGCTGGCTCAGAGCAAAATATCCTTCTGCTAGAGGAATAGAGCCATGAATAAAAACCTGCCTGCATTCTGGAGCATCTCCGCTACTGAATTACTTGAGCACCTGCAGACAACACCACAGGGATTGACGAGCGAAGAAGCTCAGAAACGCCTTAAAAAGTACGGCCCGAATATCTTAAAGCCCAAAAGGAGAACTGATGCGCTTACGCTACTACTGACTCAATTCAAAAGCCCTATTATACTCATCCTTATCTTCGCCGCCGTGTTGGCCTTTTTCTTGCGCGACCATACCAACGCTATCATCATCTTAGCGATTGTTATCATAAGCGGGTTGTTGAGTTTCTGGCAGGAATACGGAGCCACAAACGCAGTCCAGAAATTGCTTGCCATCGTACAAATAAAAGCCATGGTGCTGCGTAATAGCAGCCAAAAAGAAATTCCAGTTGATGATATTACGCCCGGAGATATTGTCATCCTCAATGCGGGAGATGTTATACCCGGAGATTGCTTGATTCTTGAGTCAAAAGACCTGTTTGTGGATGAAGCCACTTTAACCGGAGAAACCTATCCTGCAGAAAAGGCAGCCGGGATATTGGCTGCAGAGACACCTCTGGGTCAGCGGCTGAACACTCTCTTTATGGGGACACACGTGGTCAGCGGAAATGTAACAGCGGTGGTTGTTAACACTGGCAAACAAACCGAGTTCGGCAAGGTTTCAGAGCGACTGGAACTCAGGCCGCCTGAAACTGAATTTGAACATGGTGTCAGGCAATTTGGGTACTTCCTCATGGAAGTCACACTCTTGATGGTGATACTCATCTTCGTCTTCAATGTTTTTCTAAGACGTCCTATCTTGGATTCCTTTCTCTTCTCACTGGCTCTCGCTGTCGGGTTAACACCGCAGCTTTTGCCAGCGATTATTAGCGTTAATCTTGCCAACGGTGCCAAACGCATGGTGTCCCAGAAAGTGATTGTTAAGCGCCTCGCCTCCATCGAGAATTTCGGCAGCATGAACGTGCTTTGTTCCGATAAGACCGGGACCATAACTGAAGGTACAGTGCAATTACATTCCGCTCTTGACATTGACGGTCATAAAAACGAGAAGGTACTTCTCTACGCCTATCTCAATTCCAGCTACGAAACCGGATACACAAACCCTATTGACGAAGCTATCCGCAAATATCATCAGTTCGATTTATCCGGCTATAACAAACTTGACGAAGTTCCATATGATTTTATCCGCAAACGATTAAGCATTTTAGTTTCAAGGAATAACACGCGTCTAATGATAAGCAAAGGCGCCTTTTCGAATGTGCTCGCTGTCTGTTCGTCTGTAGAAATTTACGGGGGAAAGATTGTGGGCATAGCTGATGTGCAGGGGCAAATTCAGCAGCACTTCGAGGAGCTTAGCCGTAAAGGCTTTCGCGTATTGGCCGTCGCTTACCGAGACGTCGGCTCCGATTTGACCATCACCAAAGACCATGAAGCCGGCATGACGTTTTTAGGATTTCTTGTTTTCTACGACCCTCCGAAGTCTAGGATTATTGAGACGATAACTAGGCTGAATCAGCTCGGCATCTCGCTAAAGGTCATCACCGGGGACAATCGACTGGTCGCTGCCGCTATCAGCCAACAAGTGGAGTTGCCCAACATAAGAATTCTAACAGGTCGAGATTTGCAGCATATGAGCGACGAGGCACTACTTCAACAAGTAAATGACGTGAATGTGTTTGCCGAGGTGGAGCCAAATCACAAAGAGCGCATAATTTTCGCCCTACGGAAATCTGGAAATGTTGTGGGCTATATGGGTGATGGGATTAATGACGCCTCGGCACTTCATGCTGCTGATGTCGGCATCTCCGTTGATACTGCTGTGGATGTTGCCAAAGACGCGGCAGATATCGTCCTGCTGGAAAAGAACCTGGGAGTCCTTGTGCGCGGCGTACAAGAAGGGAGAAAGACATTTGCCAATACCATCAAGTACGTTTTCATGGCAAGCAGCGCCAACTTCGGAAACATGTTCAGCATGGCCGGAGCATCCCTCTTCATGCCCTTCCTTCCTCTTCTGCCCAAGCAGATTCTTCTGACCAATCTAATGACAGACGTGCCAGAAATGACCATAGCCACGGACAGTGTGGACAAGGAAATGGTTGAGAAACCTCGACGCTGGAATGTCAAGTTCATCCGCAACTTTATGATAACGTTCGGCATTCTAAGCTCAGTGTTTGATTACCTCACCTTCGGCGTGCTCCTTCTCATCCTGCATGCCACAACCGATCAGTTTAGAGCCGGTTGGTTTATAGAGTCAGTAGTCTCAGCATCACTGGTTGTACTCGTTATTCGAAGCCGGAGACCTTTCTTTAAGAGCTTGCCAAGCATTTATTTGCTCATGGCAACCTTATTGATAGTCGGAGCTGCAATTATCTTGCCCTTCACTCCGCTCGGTAAGCTATTCGGTTTTCAGCCGTTGCCGGTTTCATTCCTGGCGTTTATGGGAGTGATTGTGGCACTCTATATTATTGCAGCCGAAATAACCAAGAGGTTCTTTTATAAAAGGATTGCATATTGAGCAGGAGGTCGGCATCTACTCACATATAGTCGCTGCTGTCTAAAACTGATAAAATAGTCCCCGCGATGGCATCAACACCACCTGCTTTAGTCCAGGCGCTGCTCAAACCTGAAACCTATCCGCATAGCCCTCAAAAGGTGGAGCTGGTGCAAACTCAGATGTCCTTCCTCTTCCTCACCGGCGACTATGTTTACAAGGTCAAAAAGCCGGTCGATTTGGGCTATCTGGACTACACCACACTGGATAAACGCCGCTTCTTCTGTCAGCAGGAGATAGAACTGAATAGACGCCTCTGCCCTGACATCTACTTGGAAGTAATGCCTATAGTCAGCAGCCGAGGGCAAATCCGCCTTGTCGGCGAGGGGGAGACAATCGAATATGCCGTGAAAATGAAGCAGCTCCCCGAAGAACGTATGATGGATAAGCTTTTGCCTCAGAATCTGGTGACAGAGGAGATGTTGGGGAGGGTAGCCGAGAAGCTGGCGGCATTTCATGACAAAGCCAGAACAAGCCCAGAAATCAGCGCCTACGGGAAGCTGGAAGCCATTATGATAAACACTAAAGAGAATTTCACCCAGACCGAGAAGTATATGGGCATTTCAATATCCGACCAAAAATACCATCGTATCAAAGCTTACACAAATGACTTTCTTAAGTCGAACAAGCCCCTGTTCCAGAAGCGAATAGCCAGCGGCAGGATAAGAGACTGTCACGGCGACCTTCACGCCGCCCATGTCTGTATCAGCAATGGAATCTATATCTACGACTGCATCGAGTTCAACGACAGGTTCAGATATGGCGATGTCGCCTCCGAAATCGCTTTTCTAGCTATGGACTTAGACCGCTACCAGAGAGCTGACCTCTCCCGGGCTTTCGTCAACGCCTACGTCCGCCTGAGCCAGGATAAAGAGTTGCCCCGACTGTTAAACTTCTACAAATGCTATCGAGCTTATGTCCGGGGCAAGGTAACCAGCTTCATGCTGGATGACCCGTACATTCCGGATAAAGAAGCTGTTTTAGCTACGGCGCAGGGCTACTTCGACTTAGCCTACCGCTACACCAAAGAGAAACCCCTGCTTCTCATCATGGCTGGGTTAGTGGGCACCGGCAAGACCACTGTAGCTCAAGCTCTGAGCCGCAGCCTCGGCCTTACCGTCATCTCCGCAGACGTCACCAGAAAAAGACTGGCTGGCATCTCACCCACCGAGCGCCGCTTCGAGCAATTCGACGGCGGTATCTACTCCAAAGAGTTTTCAAAGAAAACCTACGATGAGATGTTCGCCCAAGCCAGAGAGCTTCTATCCCAAGGACAATCGGTGATACTGGACGCCTCCTTCAAGAAAAGACAGGACAGATTGCAAGCCAGAAGCCTGGCTGGGGAGACAAAAGCCGATTTTGCCGTCGTCGAGTGCCTTCTGGACGAGGAGACCGTCAGGAGCCACCTGGAGCAAAGGCTTAAGGAAGGCTCTGTCTCAGACGGTCGTTGGGAAATCTTCGAGCAGCAGAAGCAGGACTTCGATAAAATCACCGAATTTCCGTCTGAAAACCACATAATACTTGACACTTCTCAGCCAATGAGTAATATTGTAAAGATGGTTTCAGAAAGGATCTTGAGATAATGGACTACCACATAAAGGATGCCTCACTAGCCAACCAGGGGAAGCTGCGCATCGAATGGGCCAGCCGGGAGATGCCGGTAATCAAGCTAATTAGACAAAGATTTGCCAAAGAAAAGCCTTTGAAGGGTGTTCGCATCTCCGCCTGCCTCCATATCACTACAGAGACAGCCAACCTGGCTTTAGCCCTGAAGGATGGCGGCGCCGATTTAGTCCTGTGCGCCTCAAACCCACTGAGCACCCAGGATGACGTGGCGGCAGCCCTCATTCAATATAATTTGCCCACTTTCGCCATCAAGGGCGAAGACAACAAGACCTATTATCAACACATAAATTCCGCCTTAGAGCATAAACCGCAGCTAACCGTAGATGACGGCGCTGACCTGGTCAGCACCGCCCACCGGGAAAAGACGCAGCTTCTAAAAAATATAATCGGCGGCACTGAGGAGACTACCACCGGCGTGATAAGGTTGAGAAACATGGCTGACGAGAGAAAGCTGAAGTACCCCATCGTCGCCGTCAATGATGCCAAAACCAAACACTTCTTCGACAACCGCTACGGCACAGGGCAGAGCACCATCGACGGTATTACCCGGGCCACCAATGTCCTGTGGGCGGGGAAAAATGTGGTAATTTGCGGCTACGGCTGGTGCGGTAGAGGCATAGCCAAGCGGGCTCAAGGGATGGGCGCTCAGGTAATTATAACTGAGGTTAACCCCATCTCAGCCCTCGAAGCGGCTATGGATGGCTATCAGGTCATGCCTTTGCTCGAAGCCGCCAGAATAGGAGATATCTTTATAACGGCCACCGGAGACGTTAGCGTCATTGACAAAGCACACTTCTCACAGATGAAGGATGGGGCTATCCTGGCCAACAGCGGCCATTTCAACGTAGAGATAAACATACCAGCCCTGGGGAAGTTAGCCAAATCAAAAAGACAGATGCGCCCCTTTGTTGAAGAGTATACTCTGGCTGATGGACGGCGGCTCTTCCTTCTGGGCGAAGGCAGGCTGATAAACCTGGCAGCGGCCGAGGGGCATCCTGCCAGCGTCATGGACATGAGCTTTGCCAACCAGGCGCTATGCCTTGAGTACCTGGTTAAGAACAAAGGGAAACTTCAGCCAAAGGTCTACCCCGTGCCTGAAGAAATCGATAACGAGATCGGGCGGCTGAAAATTAAAGCCATGAACATAAACATCGATTCTTTAACCAAGGAGCAAAAGAAATACCTGGAAAGCTGGGAAGAAGGAACATAGTCAAAGGAGAAAAAATGTCAAACAGTTTTAATACTACGGCTTCCTATTTTTTTGCCTCGGAGTCGGTTACCGAGGGGCATCCGGATAAGCTCTGTGACCAGGTCTCCGATGCCGTCCTTGACGCCATAATAGAGCAGGACCCCTTCGCCAGGGTCGCCTGTGAGGTTGCTGTAACCATAGGCTTGGTGATTGTTCTGGGTGAGATTACCACCAAGTGCTACATAGAAATACCCGACATTGTGCGTCAGGTGGTTAAAGACGCCGGTTACATCAAGCCGGAGTACGGATTCGATTACGAGAGCTTGGGCACACTTGTATCCATTAAAAAGCAATCGGCCGATATTGATTCTGGAGTCAGCCAGGCGATGGAAGTGAGAGACAAGACCAAGGGCAGTGACGACCTGGATAAAACCGGTGCCGGAGACCAGGGGATGATGTTCGGCTTCGCCTGCAATGAGACGCCTGAACTAATGCCGCTGCCCATATCGCTGGCCAATAAGCTGTGCCGACGTCTGGCTCAAGCGAGGAAAGAGAAAATCCTGCCTTATCTTCGGCCCGATGGCAAATCGCAGGTAACCGTGGAGTACAACCATGGCATGCCTAAGCGTATAGATTCGGTAGTCATCGGCGCTCATCACGACCCTGGCATCAGCCGCAAACAAATGGAGCAAGACATCAAAGAAAAGATTATCAAGGCCGTTATTCCGTCAAAGCTCCTGGATGACAAAACAGCCTACTACATAAATGGTGCTGGACAGTTCGTCATCGGTGGCCCGGTATCAGATACCGGCTTTACCGGCCGCAAGATACTAGTAGATACCTATGGCGGCTATGCCCGCCATGGTGGCGGAGCCTTCTCGGGCAAAGACCCGACCAAGGTCGACCGGTCCGCCAGCTACATGACACGGTATATTGCCAAGAACCTGGTAGCTGCCGGACTAGCTGACCGCATCGAAGTGCAGGTTTCCTATGTCATCGGCGTCGCCCACCCGCTATCCATCTCCTGCGAGACTTTCGGCACAGGCAAGGTGCCTGACAAAACCATCACCGAGCTGATTAAGAAGCACTTTGACCTCCGCCCTGAAGCCATTATCAGGAACTTCGACCTTCGCCGCCCCATTTACAGGCAGATGGCTACTTACGGGCACTTCGGCAGAGAAGACCTCAACCTGCCCTGGGAGAAGACAGACAAAGCCGCATTTCTCAAGGCTGAGGCAGGGCTATAGAATTGAAAAGATGACAAAGAACATCGTTGAAGTTGACAACTTAGTAAAAAGTTATAACGGCATACCAGCGGTTAACGGTGTCAACTTTGCCATCCGCCAGGGGGAGATTTTTGGCTTACTCGGTCCCAATGGAGCCGGTAAAACCACCATTATCTCAATGCTGACATGTCTGCTTATGCCCACAAGCGGCAAGGTTAGCATTGCCGGCCATGACGTAGTGAATCAAGCTAAAACAGTGAAAGGCATCATCGGCTTGGTGCCGCAAGACCTGGCAGTTTATCCTCAGCTTTCAGCCTGTGACAATTTACTGTTCTTTGGTCGCATTTACGGGCTTAAAGGGCGGCAGCTAAGGCAACGGGTCAATGATTTGCTTCAGATGGTAGGGCTAAATGAGCGGGCTAATGACCTTGTCAACAATTTCTCAGGAGGGATGAAGCGAAGGGTAAACATTGCTGCCGGTTTATTGCATCAGCCGCAGGTGCTATTTCTTGATGAGCCAACCGTTGGAGTAGACCCACAAAGTCGCAACTTTATCTTTGATAACATAGAACGACTCAACCAGCAAGGAATGACCATCCTATATACTACTCATTACATGGAAGAGGCCGAGCGTCTATGTCACCGTGTCGCCATTATCGACCGGGGACAAATCATTGCCCTGGACACGCCTAAAGCACTAATTGACAGCCTGGGTGGTGGCATAATCCGTCTTGGATTACCTGAAACTACGAAACAAACATTTATTGCTCAGCTAAAGAAACTACCGGCGGTAAAGAATATAAGCCGCCAGGACAATGCACTTTTAGTGCAAACTCACCATTCCCAGGAAGCACTCGTGCAAATAATTCAATTGCTTAATACAGCCAAGACGACTATTACCACACTGGAGATATTAGAACCCAACCTAGAGAGCGTCTTCTTGCACCTGACCGGACGAAGGTTGAGGGATTAGTAATGCTACGGCACATCATTGCCATTACCTGGAAAGACCTCAAGATACTGGTGAGAAATCGTGCTGCTTTAGCTGTGCTCTTTGCCATGCCCGTAGGGTTTGTATTGGTGATGACGACAGCGCTGGGTGGTCTTTTTGGTGGCGGCAAAAGTGCCATCCCAGTGCTGGTGGTAAATGAAGACAAGGGGTATCTCTCCACGCAGATTATTGAGGGACTTAAGGCGGCTGAGGGGTTTAAAGTCGAAACCGAATGGGAAGGCCAATCGCTAACCACAGCCAAAGCCGAGGAACTTATCATCAGCCGAAAGCGTCAACTAGCGGTAATCTTGCCTGCAGACTTCAGCCAGAATATACTTGGCAGTGCCTCGCCTTCCCAAAACCTGCAGCCGCAAGCTACAACTATCCAGTTGATGGTTGACCCCGCCCTATCTCCGCAGTTCACCGGCCCTATCGTCGGCACATTACAGGGGCTCTTGTTGCAAGCACTGACGCCGGTAGGGATAGAGCGGCTACTTGACCAGACAGCACCCGGCATGTCACAGCAGCAGCGACAGGCTATTGTGGAGCAAGCAAGGCAAGGGATGCTAAGTGGGACAAGCATTGAGCAAATTACTCCTCCGGGGATGTCGGTTCGTCAGTTACCCAATACCACGCAGCAGAATGTGCCCAGTTACACCCTTTTTGGTGTCTTCTTTATCTGCCAGGTCATCGGTCTGTCTTTTATTCGCGAGAAGCAAGATGGGACATTCCGTCGCCTTCTGGTGGCGCCGCTTTCCAAGTCGGCACTGCTGATAGGTAAGCTTTTGCCGTATTACCTGGTCAACCTGATTCAAATCGTACTAATCTTCGCCGCTGGAATATGGATTGTGCCATTGCTGGGCAATCCAGCGTTGAACTTAGGCGTACACCCTGAAGGACTAATCGTGGTGAGTTTGGCCACTGCCGCAGCCGCCAGTGGGCTGGGGCTTCTAGTGGCTGCACTGGCTAAGACACCCGAAGCCACCGGTGGAGTGGGGGCATTAATTGCGGTCATGATGGCCGCGATTGGCGGCTGCTTCGTGCCGGCATTCGTTATGCCTAATTTTATGCAAACATTATCTAAAATTGTACCTCATGCCTGGGCGCTGCAGGGGTACCAGGATGTTTTAGTGCGTGGCTACAGCCTGGGGCAGGTGATGCCCGAGGTAGGTGTCTTACTAATCTTTGCGGCTGTTTTCTTCGGTTTTGCACTGTGGCGGTTCAGGTTCGACTAATGAGAAAGGGGCCAAATGAGGACTACGATGATTAAGTTCGGCACTGATGGCTGGCGGGCGGTTATCGCCGAGGACTTCACTTTCAACAATGTCCGGGCCTGCGCCCAGGGAGTAGCCAACTACTTAAGTCGGGCCAAGCTGGCTGAGCGCGGGCTGGTTATAGGCTATGACACCCGCTTCGCTTCCGAAGACTTCGCTGCCGCTGCCGCCGAGATAATTGCCGGCAACAAAATCAAGGTAAATCTGTGCTCCAAAGCAGCGCCGACGCCGGTGATAAGCTACACCGTCACCACCACAAAGTCAGCCGGCGGTATAATCATCACCGCCAGCCATAACCCAGGACGCTGGAACGGCTTCAAATACAAAGATGAAGCCGGAGCCAGCGCTCCGTCTGAGATCGCCGCAGAAATAGAAAAAAACGCCAACGAAGTCCTTTCCACAGGCGGGGTGAAGCGACTTTCCCTGGCTGACGGCCTGAACAACGGGCTCATAACATACTTAGACCCGGACCCAGCGTACTTCAAGCAGTTAAAGCGGCTTGTTGACCTGGAAGCTATTCGCCGCAGTCATTTAAAGGTTATCGCCGACTCCATGTATGGGGCGGGCATTGGCTACTTCAAGGAGCTTCTCAAAGGTGGTGAAATAAAAGTCGTAGAGATTAACAATGAGCGCAATCCCTCTTTCCCCGGAATTCAACCCGAGCCGATCGCCAAGAACCTGACCAAGCTATCCAAATCAGTCAAAGAACAGAAGGCGGATGTAGGTCTGGCAAACGACGGCGATGCCGACAGAATCGGCATCGTTGATGAAAAAGGAAACTTCCTCAACCAGCTTCAGGTCTTCGCCTTGCTCGTACTTTATTTCCTGGAAGTCCGCGGTGAGCGAGGTGCCATAATCAAGACCTTGAGCGACACGGTGATGATTGACCGTCTGGGGAAGCTTTTCAACGTACCCGTCTACGAGACGCCGGTAGGCTTCAAATATGTAGCCCCGATGATGATGGAGAAGGATGCACTCATCGGCGGCGAGGAGAGCGGCGGCTACGGCTTCCGCGGTCATGTCCCTGAGCGCGATGGTATACTTGCCGGCCTGTATTTCCTCGACTTTATAATAAAGACAGGCAAGACACCGTCACAGCTATTGGACTATTTGTTCAGCAAGGTCGGCCCTCACTATTATGACCGCATCGATGTTCATATCTCCACCGATGAACGCCAAGTGCTCTCTGACAAGCTAGCTAAGAGCGATGTCAGCTCCATCGCCGGCATAAAGGTAGCCAAACTGGATACTACCGACGGTTACAAATACTATCTGACTGATGACTCCTGGCTGCTCATCCGCTTCTCCGGCACCGAGCCGCTCATCCGCATCTATGCCGAGGGTCACACCACGGAACAGGTGCAGAAATTGCTTGACAGCGGCAAGAAACTGTTGGGGGTTTAAGATATGGTCAATTTAGACGACATGCAGGTATATAAGCGGCTCGACCCGGCAAACATGCTGGAGCATCTTCACGACTTGCCCCGGCAATGCCGCACTGCCTGGCGCAAGGCTAAAGATTTCAACTTATCCCAAGATTATGCCAGTATCGACAAAGTGGTTATTCTTGGCATGGGTGGCTCAGCCATAGGCGGTAGTTTGCTCCGCAATTTTGCTTCACGGCTAACCAGGCCCATTATATTCGTCAATCGGGACTATGACCTGCCAGCCTTTGTTGACGACAGGACACTGGTTATCGCCTCGAGCTATTCGGGAAATACCGAGGAAACGCTTTCTGCCTTTTCTCAGGCTCTGAAAGGCAAGTGCAAAAAGCTGGCCATGACCACCGGCGGCAAGCTGAAGGCTCTGGCTGAAGACGCCAAGGTGCCAGTTTTCCTTATAGACCTCGTTTCCCAACCCCGAGCCGCCCTGGGCTACAGCTTCATACCTCTGATAGCCTTCCTTCAAAAACTGGGCTTTCTCAAGGAGAAAACGACAGAGGTCGAGGCAATGACTCAAGACCTTGAGAGGCTGCTGGGGGAGCTTAAGGAGACCGCACCCACAAGCTCAAATCGAGCCAAGCAGTTGGCTGTCAAGCTGCAGGGCAAAATAGCCGTGATTTACGGTGCCGGCATTCTCTCTGCGGTCGCCCGCCGCTGGAAGACACAGATTAACGAGAATAGCAAAGCCTGGGCTTTTCACGAGACCTTCCCTGAGCTCAACCACAACGCCGTTGTCGGCTACCAGTTCCCCTCAGAGCTGGCCTCCGAGGTCCATGTAGTCCTGCTCCGCTGCCCTTCTCTCCATCCACGAACCTTAATTCGCTACCAGGTAACCTCTGAGCTTCTGAAGCAAAAAAACATCAGTCATGAAATCATAGACAGCCAGAGCAAAGGGGAACTGAGCCAGATGATGAGCCTGATTTACCTCGGCGACTGGGCCAGCTATTACCTGGCAATCCTCAACGAGACAGACCCCACGCCGGTAAAAGCCATTGACTACCTGAAGAAGCGGCTGAGCGAAGCTAAGTAGGCTTCGAGCGGCACATACGCCAAGATTATCAAAAACCCAATCGCTGTTATTGATGCCAATCGATAAAAGGAGGTCTATATGAGACCAAAGATATTTCTTATCCAATCCGAAGGGCTGGGTAGAGGTGATGAGCAATTAGGCTCGATACTTATGATTAACTTTCTTCGCTTGCTCGGTGAAAGCCAGGACAAGCCCAGCGGCATGATATTCTGGAATACCGGAGTACGCCTGCTGTGTCAAGGCTCCAAATTGCTGGAACCCTTGAAACGGCTTGAGAAACAGGGGGTGGAGCTTCTTGCCTGCACCACCTGCCTTGAATACTTCGAGCTGACGGACAAGCTGGCAGTCGGCAAACCGACGAACATGGTGAAAACCATCCAGGCCATGCTGGATAGCGATATCGTCAGCCTGTAACTTACAGGCAGAACAGCATCTCGGTGCGTTTATTTGATTGCAGAGAATGATGAGTGTAAAATAAAGGCTGTTCTACATAAGGCGTTATATCAGGCGCCGTCTAAGTTTATATAACTGGCAATACGGATGCTCAAAGAAACAAGCATTTCCCACCTAATAAGACCCGAGGACCTTCAACATCATGGAACTTTGTTCGCCGGACGGATGGCAGAATGGTTTGTTGAGACATGTTTTGTGGCCGCCAGCCGCCTGCTAGGAAGGCCCGAGGACGTATTTTGTATTCAAATCCACGGAATTTCTTTCAAGAAGCCGGCTAATAATGGAGATATCGTGGATATAAAGGCTAGGGTAGCGCTTCTTGGCCCAACAAGCATCACCGTCTACGCTCAAGCACTCGTCAACGAGGACGAAACTCCAGCGGTCTCAGGCATGATAACCTTTGTCACTATTGATAAAGAGGGAAAGCCTTACAAGCACGGTTTAAAACTGCCACAAGAGTATATCGCACAAAACTGGGAAATTCACCAGGAAGCTCTCAAAATCAGAGGACGAAAATAATCCCTCAAGCATGATGTGAAGACTTGCTGTCTTCTCGGCTTGCAATCTTTACCGCTTGGTATATTGAGGAGCTTTGCGGGCGCGCTTGAGTCCGTACTTCTTGCGCTCTTTGACGCGGGAATCGCGGGTTAGCAGCCCTTCCTGACGCAGCAGAGGTTTGAACTGCTCATTAGCTTTAACCAAGGCGCGAGCAATGCCATGGCGAATAGCTTCAGCCTGCCCGCTGACACCACCGCCAATCACCTTGACTTCAACATTAAACTTACCCACAGTCTCAGTGGCTACGAATGGGCGTTCAATGTTGCGGCGATGCTCAAAGCGAGGGAAAAGCTCCTGGTAGGGTTTACCGTTGACAATAATCTCCCCCTTGCCTCCTGAGAACAGCTTCACCTGCGCTATGGCGCATTTGCGCTTGCCTGTACCGCGGTCATAAGTCTGAGTAGTCACGAGATTTCACTCCCTTTTGCAGTTGTTTTCATGCCAGCAACCTGTGCCTGATGAGGATGGCTATCGCCGGCATAAACCTTTAGCTTTTTAAACATGGCTCTACCCAACCGGTTATGCGGCAACATGCCTTTAACCGCGTGCTCAATCACTCTGGTAGGGTGAGCAGCCAGCATCTTTTCGAAAGTCTCAGCTTTTAGACCGCCAGGGTAGCCTGAATGCCGATAGTATGTTTTCTGCTTGGCTTTTTTCCCGGTAACTCTAACCTTAGCGGCGTTGAGCACAATGACATAGTCGCCGGTATCTAGATATGGAACGTATATCGGCTTATTCTTACCCGTGAGCAAGTTTGCTACCTGGGTGGCGAGCCTGCCTAAGGTCTTCCCGGAAGCATCGATAACATGCCACTGGCGTTCGACATCTTTAGCTTTAGTTGAATAGGTCTTCATATTGCCAGCTCCAGATTGCCGGGGTAATTAACTTTGGTAAGACAAAGACCATAAGCCGGAGCGGTTGGCCCGGCCAGGCCCAGCCTCTTTGCCTCCATAATCTCCTGAAATTCCTCAAGTCCTACTTTATCCAGTCCTACCCTTATTAGCAAGCCCACTGTATTACGAACCTGGTGAGGCAGAAAAGAATTGCCCGTCATGTGATAAGTGACCAGGTCATCCTCCTTTGCCACCCCGGCATCATATACAGTACGCACCGTGCTTCTTAGCTTACCCAAAGCGGTAGCGAATGAGGCGAAGTCTTGTTCGCCTTCGAGAAATTTACATGCCTTATTCATAACTCTAATATTCAACTTCTTGGGCACAAAATAAGCAAAACCCTCGAATAGAGGCGACCGAGTTGAACTATTCAAAATGTAATAATCATATTCTCGGCTCATAGCATCACGCCTAACATTAAAATCCATATCCACCTCACAAGCGCCTTTAACCGCAATGTCCCTCGGCAGATAGTAGTTTAAAGCCTTAACAAGCGTCTGTGGAGACAGGGCAGACTTAGTCCGGAAGCTAACTACCTGACCTACGGCATGTACGCCGGTGTCAGTCCGGCTGGCAGCAATCACACGGCTGCTTTCGCCGGTAAGCCTCCGTATGGCCCGCTCCAGTTCAGCCTGAATCGTCGGCAGCTTAGGCTGCCACTGGAAGCCATAATAATTTCTGCCATCATACTCCACAACCAGAACTATCTTGTTAAAACTGTTAAAGAGCTTCACCGATACGGTTTCTTGTTATTCTACCATCTCAACCTGGGCTTGCCGCGCTGCATCACCGACCCTCCGCCCCAGCTTGATTATCCGCGTATAACCTCCAGGACGTTCCATATACCGGGGTGCAAGCTCATTGAATATCTTGTCAATAAGCTTCTCATCAGTAACAAAAGCCAGAGCTCGACGCCGCGAAGCCAGACTGCCTTCCTTCCCCAGAGTAATCATCTTCTCGGCCAGGCCCCGAATCTCCTTTGCCTTAGCCTCAGTGGTGACGATTTTATTATATTTAATCAAATCAGCCACCAAGTTGCGGTACAAAGCCCAACGGTGCGCTGTAGGTCTGCTCAGTTTTCGTCCGGCTACACGATGTCTCAATCCTTAACCTTCCCTTCAATGTCTTCAGCGCTTTCGTCTTTTTCAGAAGCTGAGGCTTTTGATGCCCTCTTCTTTTCCTTTTTTTCCTTAGCCTCGGGAATGAAAGGCAGGTCAAGCCGTTTAAGAGCTGCCTCTACTTCTTCCTTAGATTTGGCTCCGAAGCCGGCTAAGCCACCTAGACCGTCTAGACCTCTTTCCAGAATCTGACCCAAAGTGGTAACACCACCTCTTCTTAAGCTGTTATAGGTATGTGTGGATAAATTCAACTGGTCCAGAGGCATCAGGTATTGCTCCGGTGGAATCAGCCGCTGCCATGCCACTTCGGCTCCCTCCTGTGTAATGGCTCTGGCCAGTTCACGGAAGCAACCAAACTGCTCTATAAGGATAGCTGCGCTCTGACTAACTGCCTCTATCGGGGATACGGAGCCATCAGTCCAAACTTCCATGATGAGTTTCTCCTGATTACTCCCCTCTCTAAGGCTGCTAGGCTCAACCAGGAAATTGACCTTACGAACCGGGGTGAAAATAGCATCTATGGGAATCGTCCCAATAGGCAGGCTATCGCTGGAGCTTGCTGGCACATAGCCTCTACCTATCTCAACGTTAAGCTCGACACTGAGTTTAGCCTTTGGAGAGTCCAGGGTAGCCAGATAATGCTCGGGGTTAACGATTTCGAAATCCGCCGATGGCTTAATGTCACCGGCAAAGACTTGCACTTCTCCCCCAACCTCCAATCTCAACCTCCCGGAGCGCTGTGCAAGATGACGAAGGCGTATTTCCTTGACGTTAAGCAGAAAATCTATTATATCCTCTTTAACATGGGGGACTGTTGAGAATTCATGTTGGATACCCTCAATAATGACCCAGGTTATTGCAGCACCGGGCAAAGAGCTAAGAAGCACCCTGCGCATGGCATTACCTAATGTAACTCCGAAACCCTTCTCCACAGGTTCGGCAACAAAACGGCCATAGGTTTCAGTGCTTTCAACACATTCTACCTTTGGCAATGCTAATCCAGCCAAGAAGCCTCCTTAACGAGAATAGTACTCGACAATAACTTTTTCATTAAACTTAACTTCAATATCCTCACCAGTTGGCAGGTTAACGACTCGAGCAGCCAGTTTTTCTTTATCCAGAGCCAGCCAGCCAGGAACGGTTCTGCCCTCGATTTCCTGAACGAGCGCTTTGTAATATCCAGTTTTGGTACTACTTTCTCGCCAGGCAATAGCATCACCGGGCTTCACCAGACAGGAGGGGATATCCGTCTTGCGACCGTTTAAGAGAAAGTGACCATGACGTACCAGCTGTCTGGCCTGAGAGCGAGAGCTGGCAAAGCCTAAACGGTAAACCACATTGTCTAACCGTCTCTCTAGCAAAACTAAGAGGTTCTCGCCAGTTATGCCGGGAAGCCTTTCCGCCTCAGCAAAGAATTTGCGGAATTGCCGTTCCAAAAGTCCGTAACTATAGCGAGCCTTTTGCTTCTCCTGTAACTGAAGCCCGCGGTCAGACTTCTTTGGGCGCCGCTTTCTAATACCAGTATACCCAGGGGGAACATCTCTGCGCTCCACAGCACATTTGGAAGTAAAACACCTATCCCCCTTAAGCATTAATTTGTCGCCAACACGACGACATAAACGACAAGTGGCCTGTGTATACCGTCCCATTTCTACACTCGCCTTCTTTTACGAGGCCGGCAACCGTTATGCGGAACAGGAGTCACATCCTTAATCCCAGTAACCAAAATCCCTGAAGCCTGGATGGCTCGAATCGCTGCCTCGCGACCGCTACCAGGTCCTCGGACATATACCTCAACCTGACGCAAACCATGTTCCTTAGCTTTCTGAGCAGCACCCTGTGCCGCCAATTGAGCCGCATAGGGCGTACCTTTTCGAGACCCTTTGAACCCGGCTGTGCCGGGACTTCCCCAGGCGATAACATTGCCTTTCTGGTCAGTAAGAGTAATGATTGTATTATTAAAGGTAGATTGGATATAAACCTTACCTTCAGCAATATGCTTGCGCTCTCGCCTTCTTACTCCAGTTTTCCTCTTCTTAGGCATATCCTTCCATCACTCCTTTATTTCTTAGTCGCTCCACGCTTTTGCCCGCGGCCAGCCACTGTCTTGCGAAGACCACGCTTTGTCCGAGCATTTGTTCGCGTCCGCTGCCCTCGAACCGGCAAGCCGCGACGATGCCTGAGACCTCGATAACTACCGATTTCAATAAGCCGCTTAATATTAAGATTAATTTCCTTCCGAAGCCCGCCTTCTACTTTATATTCTTTATCGATAATCTCGCGAATACGGCTGACCTCTTGCTCGCTAAGGTCCTTTACCTTGGTATCAGGGCTTATACCACTGGAAGATAAAATCCGGCGGCTTGAAGCAGGGCCGATGCCATAGATATACTGTAAGGAAATCTCAACCCTTTTATCTTTTGGAATGTCCACACCAGCGATACGTGCCATATCTCATTACTCCTGCGTTATCCTTGGCGCTGCTTATGCTTGGGGTTCTGACAAATAACCCGAACTACTCCACGGCGCCTGACAATCTTACATTTATCGCACCGACGCTTGACAGAAGAACGTACTTTCATAATTTAACTACCTTAAATTTCAAAAAACTTTATAATAATAAACCTTATCGACACTTATGTCAAACGTAAATTCCCATGACTACTTAAACCGATAGGTGATTCTCCCCCGCTTTAAATCATAAGGCGAAAGCTCCACAAGCACTTTGTCCGCTGGCAAAATCCTGATATAATGCTTCCTCATTTTACCCGAGATATGGGCTAAAACCTCATGCCCGTTAGGCAATTCCACACGAAATGTAGCATTAGGTAATGATTCAATCACCGTGCCTTCAACCTCTATTGCTTCTTTCTTAGGCATGTTACACTTCTATTATAGTAGAGTCAGTACCTCCGCTTCACCCTCGTTAATAGCGATAGTATGCTCGAAATGTGCGGCAAGGCTGCCATCTGCAGTGAGCACTGTCCATCTGTTCTCAGCAACCCGTGTCCGCCAGTCTCCGGCAGTCACCATCGGCTCAATTGCCAAAGTCATGCCTTTTTGCAAAATAGAGCCTTCGCCAGGCGAGCCGAAGTTTGGCACTAAAGGGTCTTCATGCAGGTCTCTACCCACTCCATGCCCGGAATACTCTCGAACCACAGAAAATCCTCTTGTTTCAACGTAGTTCTGAATAGACGATGAGATTTCCCCCAGGTGGACACCATTACGTGCTGCCCTTATCCCAGCCATCAAGGCGGCTTCGGTGACCGCTAAGAGTTCCTGAGCTTTAGGGCTAATTCCACCTATCCCAACCGTTATCGCCCCATCACCATGGAAGCCATCAACGATCGCCCCAAAGTCCAAAGAGACTAAATCTCCATCGTTCAACCGCCGCTCCCCGGGAATGCCATGGACAACCTCATCATTCACCGAAACGCATAAATTTGCCGGGAAGCCTCGATAGCCTTTGAACGAAGCCTTAGCTCCATATTTCTTCAGTTCACTTGCAGCCACCGAGTCCAGCTGACTGGTCTTAACCCCTGGCTTTATTTCTTCCCTTAATTTTTGTAAAACAGCCGCTACGATTTTTCCAGCTTGGCGCATAATAGCCACTTCCTGTGGTGACTTAATCACAGTCATTTGATTTTCACCAGCTTAGGACCAAGAGCATTAATTATCTTCTCGGATACCTCTTCAATACCAAGATTGCCATCCACTGCAAAGAGTTTCCCCTCTGTCTGATAGTAATCCAAGACAGGAGTAGTCTGAGCAAAATATACTTTCAATCGTTTTTTTACCGTCTCCTCAGTATCGTCAGGACGCTGATACAACTCACCACCACATTTATCACATATGTTGCGAACTTTCGGTGGTGAAGTCACCTCATGGTAAGGTGCCTGGCATTTGCGGCATACCCAGCGCCCGCTAAGACGTTTTAACAACTCCTTCTCAGGCACCTCGATGTATATTGCTTCATCTATAACCTCCCCACGACTGGTCAACATTCTGTCCAGCGCCCTAGCTTGCTCAGTAGTACGAGGGAAGCCATCAAAAACACACCCTGATTTACAATCAGGCTCATTGAGCCGCTCCGAGATTAGCTGAACTGTTACTTCATCAGGAACCAGCGCACCTTTATCCATATAAGCCTTCACCGATTTCCCTAGCTTGGTTCCTTTATCCACCGCCTGCCTGAAAAGGTCGCCAGAAGATATATGAGCTAATCCCCATTTTCGTGAAATTATAGCTGCCTGAGTCCCTTTACCTGCCCCCGGAGCACCGAGAAAAACTAAAAACATCCGTGTATCTCCCTACCTCAGGAAACCCTCATAGCGGCGCATTGTCAACTGGGCCTCTATTTGTTTCATGGTATCCAAAGCCACACCCACAACGATAAGTATACCGGTGCTGGATAAGGTAAGCACCCCAACATCTGTCACTTCTCGAACCAAAAATGGCAACACCGCCACAAAAGCCAAAAAGAGCGCCCCACCCCAGGTTATGCGGTTAATGACATGGTTGAGGTAATCGACGGTGGGTTTCCCAGGACGGACGCCGGGGATAAAGCCTCCCTGGCGCTGCAAAGTCTGCGCCAAGTTCATCTGCTCAAATATCACCATAGTATAGAAAAAGGTAAAAGCTACCACCATCAAGAAATAAAACACCCAGTAAAACAAGCCCACCGGCAGAGGTGTACTGGGATTGAACCACGTCGCAATCGTGCTGGCAAAATTGGGGGCCTGCCCCTGGGGGCTGGCAAAATAACTGGCTACTGTTCCCGGGAAAATCATCAGTGACATGGCAAAGATAAGAGGTATCATTCCGGCGGTATTCACCCGAAGCGGAACATATGTTGAACCCGTTTGGCGATACATGCGAGCCCCACGGAAGGCAGTTCGTGCATATTGCACCGGAATGCGGCGATGACCTTCTGTAAATATGACGATAAACGCCACCGTAGCCAAGCCAACAATAAGAAAGACGATCAGACCGACAATGTTCTCCCTGGCAATAAGGCCACGACCTATCATTTGCGGCAAACTAGCTACAATGCCACCAAAGATTATTATTGATACGCCATTCCCAATGCCTCGCTCAGTGATAAGTTCACCAAGCCAGACAAGAAATACTGTCCCCGCTGTCAGGGACAGTATTATAGCTACGGTAGGCAATGCTGCAGCTTGACCAATCGCACCTTGGCTACGCAGTAGCGCCAATTGAGCATACCCTTGAAGAGCTGCCAAGGGCACAGTCAGCCAATGGGTAAACTGATTAATCCTACGTCTGCCGGATTCCCCTTCTTCAGATAAGGCTCGAAGGCGCGGAATAACTGGAACCAATAATTGCATAACGATGGAAGCGGTTATGTAGGGATAAACTCCCATAGCCGCTACGCTGAAGTTCCTCATAGCCCCACCACTAAACAGGTCAAGCATGCCCAGAAGTTGATTTTTCTGGAAAAGATTTTGTATCGCGGCAAGGTCAATTCCGGGCATGGGAACATGGGCTATGAAGCGAAAAATTACCAGCATACCTATAGTGAAAAGGAGACGCCGTCTCAGGTCTGGAAGAGAAAAGGCATCAAGCAATGCTTGAATAAGACGTGGTCTTCCGCTCACCTGCTGCATTTTTAGATTCCCTCCACTTTTCCACCAGCGGCAACGATCTTCTTTTCAGCAGCAGCAGAGAATTTGTTAGCCTTTACCACGAGCGGACGATCGATGTCACCGTCGCCGAGAATCTTAACTGGATACTTAAAAGACTTAATCAGTCCAACTTCGAGTAACTCTTTTGTAGTAATCTCAGCATTAGGAGAAAACACTTTCAGATCGCCGACATTAACGATGCTGTACTCAGTTTTAAAAATATTAACGAAACCGCGTTTTCGAGGCAAACGCTTAATTAAAGCTAGTTGCCCTCCCTCAAAACCGAGGCGAACTCCACCCCCAGCACGAGATTTCTGCCCTTTACAGCCTCGCCCTGAATAACTACCATGCCCGCTGCCATCGCCACGCCCTACGCGTTTTCTTTTATGCTTGGCACCTGCTGGAGGTCTTAGATTATGCTGCTGCATCGGTGATCACTTCCACTTTAACTAAATGATTGACTTTAGCTATCATACCTCTAACCGGAGGAGAATCTTCATGCTCCACCGTCTCATTAAGGCGATGAAAGCCTAAAGCTTTCAAGGTCAGCTTTTGCTCCCTGGCATAGCCAATATCGCTCTTTATCCACTTGATACGCAGTTTAGCCACTCGGCTCAGCCTCCTTAATCTCAAGCTCAGCTTTGCGCCTTGCTACGACCTCCTCAGGCTTCCTAAGGCTGGCTAAAGCCAACACAGTCGCCCTGACTACATTAACAGGATTAGAGCTACCTATAGACTTGCTAAGGACATCCTTTATGCCTGCAGCTTCAAGCACTGAGCGAACGCTGCCACCAGCGATGACTCCAGTCCCGGGCGACGCCGGTTTAAGCAAGACCTTCGCCGCTCCTGACTTAGCCAGAACCTCGTGTGGTATAGTAGTCCCTGACATAGTTACCTTGTAAAGCCCCTTCCGTGCAATGACACCAGCCTTACGAATTGCTTCCGGCACCTCCTTGGCCTTACCCAAGCCGACACCCACATGTCCGTTGCCATCACCGACAACTACCAGAGCCCTAAAACGAAGACGCTTACCACCTTTGACAACCTTAGTTACCCGGTTAAGTGACACCAGCTTCTCGCTAAGGTCGAGCTCGCTGGCGTCAACTTTAATTCTCTCTTCAATTAGCTTCTTAATGGCTTTCATCTTTAAACCTCAAAAGTCTAGGCCAGCTTTCCTGGCAGCTTCTGCCAAAGCTTTGACTCGTCCATGATACTTATAGCCGCCCCTGTCAAAAACTATCTGCTTAATCCCTTTATTTAAGGCATGCTGAGCCACAAGTGAGCCAACCAACTCAGCGCTTTCCGTTTTTTTCTTTCCTGTGACTTTGTCCCTTATCTCTGCGTCCAAACTGCTCGCCGAAACCAGAGTATGCCCCGCAGAATCATCTACAATCTGAGCATAAATGTGGTTCAAGCTGCGGAAAACGCAAAGCCTTGGCCTCGTTGCCGTACCCCTCACCCTAGCCCTAACCCGAACGTGACGTCGCTTTCGCGCTAACCTTGTATCTACTCTAACCGCCAATTCTTATCCTTTCATTGCCGCCTTGCCTGCTTTGCCAGGTTTGAGACGGAGCCTCTCACCGGCATACTTGACACCTTTGCCTTTATAAGAGTCTACAGGCCGTATAGCCCTAATTCGAGCCGCTGTCTCACCCACACTCTCCTTATCAATGCCAATAATCCGGATGCGGTTTGTCCCCTCCACTACAATTTCTATCCCATCTGGTGGGGAAAAATCTACCGGATGGCTGAACCCAATTTGCAGCGAGAGCTTATTGCCGGTTTTCTGCGCCCGGTAACCTACACCGCTAAGCTCTACAACTTTTTCAAAACCTTTGGTAACGCCCTCAACCATGTTAGCCAAAAGGCTACGAGTCAACCCGTGTAAAGCACGATGATTTCTATTATCAGTAGGTCGCGCTACTATAAGGTTTCCGTCTTTCAACGTAACTGAGATATCAGGATGAAATGAGCGCGATAATTTACCCTTACTACCCTCCACAAGCACTTCATTGCCCTTAATATTAACTTTGACACCTTGAGGCACAGGTATAGGTAATAATCCTATTCGAGACATAGACTCGCCTCCCGAAGTCTATTTACCAAACATAACATAACATTTCACCGCCGAGATTCCGACGCCATGCCTCTTGCCCGGTCATGAGTCCTTTGGATGTGGATAAAATAGCCACACCAAGCCCACCATAGACACGAGGAATTTCTTTACGGCCAGCATACAGTCTAAGACCTGGCTTGCTAACCCGCTCCAAACCAACAATGACAGGACGTCCATTTATATACTTTAATGATACCTTAATCATTCGTTGTGGCTTACCCTTGAGAACAGTATAATCAGCTATAAATCCCTCATCTTTGAATATTTTGGCAATAGAAAGTTTAATCCTAGAAGCTGGCATGAGCACACTATCATGGTGCGCCATGATTGCATTGCGAATTCGAGTCAACATATCAGCTATCGGGTCAGTTACCATGGACTTACGCCTCCAGCACTTTCAATCACCAGCTTGATTTTCTAACCCCGGGAATTTCACCTCTTAGGGCCAGCTGTCGAAAGCAAATACGACACAAACCGAATTTACGTATATAAGCACGCGGCCTGCCGCACAATTTGCATCTGTTCCGCTGCTGCACCCTATACTTCGGGGTACGCTTCGATTTCAGAACTTTAGATAACTTTGCCATTTTATTGAGATCTTAACTCCTTCTAAAAGGCATACCTAGAGACTCGAGCAAACTTCTGCCTTCCTCATTGCTTGCCGCAGTAGTGACGATAACTATTTCAAATCCTCGCAGCTTATCCACCTTATCATAATCAATCTCAGGGAAAACTACCTGCTCCTTGACTCCTAAGGTGTAGTTGCCTTCACCATCAAATGAATCGCGGGATATTCCTTGAAAATCCCTGATCCGCGCCAGAACAACACTGACGAGCTTATCAAAGAAGTCGTACATTCGCTTGCCCCGCAGCGTCACCATCATACCGATAGGCATGCCGGCTCTAAGTTTAAAAGCAGCGATAGACTTCTTAGCCCGTGTCATTACCGGATGCTGCCCCGAAATAGCCACCAAATCCTTCTCGGCTCCTTCTAAAGCCTTAGGGTTTTGTATCGCTTCGCCCAGACCGATATTCAGCACGATTTTATTAAGTCTCGGCACTTGCATCACATTCTTATACCCGAACTTACGCATTAGTTCAGGCACTACCTCTTTCTCATACCTTTCCTTCAACCGGGACATCCTTAAAATGCACCTCTCAATTAATCAATCACTTCATGACAGGAACGACAAATTCGCGCTTTTTTACCATCGCCAAGAAAACGGAAGCCAACTCGAGCCGGCTTGTTACATTTATTGCAAACTAACATAACGTTTGATACGTCGAGCGGTGCTTCCAGCTCAATTATGCCAGCCTGCCTAGCTGCGCCACGAGCTTTGGAATGGCGCTTAATCATATTAACACCTTCGACTATCACCTTGTCGTTCACAGGCAAAGCCTTTCGTACCTTACCCTTTTTACCCCTGTCTTTGCCGGCGATAACGAGAACCGTGTCATTCTTTCTGATATTCATTTTTCATAGGACCTCAGGAGCCAACGATATTATCTTCATAAAATTCTTATCTCGGAGTTCCCTAGCTACCGGACCAAAAATGCGAGTGCCTCTGGGGTTGTTCTTATCATCCAAGATAACCGCAGCATTGTCATCAAATCTAACGTAAGAGCCGTCCGGACGATGATGTTGTTTAGCAATGCGTACAACCACCGCCCGAACCACATCGCTCTTCTTCACCACACCGCCAGGTATGGCTCGCTTTACTGTACCTACAAAAACATCGCCAACAGTAGCATATCTTCTCCGCGTGCCACCAGGCACGTTGATGCACATAATCTGCCGAGCTCCGGTATTATCTGCTACTTTAAGTCTAGTATAAGGCTGAATCATGATTCCTTGTCTCTTTTAAATTATCTCAGTAGGCTCGACCTCAACCACTTCTTTTCTGCTTATTACCTCCACCACCCGCCAATGCTTTTCCTTAGACAAAGGCCGAGTCTCAACAATCTTCACTACATCACCGACCTTACAGGCATTAGCCTCATCATGGGCCTTGAATTTAGAAGTATGCCTGACCACCTTCTTGTAAAGAGGATGACGCCTTAAACTCTCCACCAACACCACCACCGTTTTATCCATCTTATCGCTTATTACCGTGCCTGTTCTGGTTTTTCGTTTCGCTTTCATAAGCTATCCTATGCCAAGCTCCCTCTGTCTTATTACAGTCTCGATTCTGGCGATTCTTTTCCTGACTTTGGGCAATTCACGGTGATTAGCCATCTGTCGAGTAGCCACGCGAAGTCGTAAATTAAAAAACTCCTGGCGAGCTTCACCCAACCGCTTCAATAATTCCCCGTCACCCAGAGAACGAATTTCATCGATTTTCAACTTTTCGCCTCTTCCTTAACCGTTTCTTTTGCTACAAACCTAGCACCAATAGGTAGCTTATAAGAAGCCAAATGCAATGCCTCGCGAGCCATATTTTCTTTTATGCCACCTACCTCAAATAGCATTCTTCCTGGTCTGACTACAGCTACCCAGTGGTCTGGAGGACCTTTGCCGCTGCCCATCCTCGTCTCTGCTGGCTTTTTGGTTACCGGCTTGTCCGGAAAGATGCGAATCCACATCTGACCACCACGACGTAGATAACGAACTATGACACGGCGAGCAGCTTCAATCTGCCTGGATGTTAGCCATGCCGCTTCCTGAGCCTGCAATCCGAACTCACCGAAGACAATAGTGCTTCCGGCTTGCGCCTTACCTCTCATTTGCCCTCGATGAACTTTACGATACTTCACTCGCTTCGGCTGTAACACTTTCTTTCCTCACTTCAGGGTAAACACGACCTTTGTAAATCCAGACTTTAACGCCGATGTTCCCTAGCGTAGTACGAGCTTCAGCAAAACCATAATCGATATCGGCACAAAGTGTATGTAACGGTAACTGGCCCTGGAGAGTAGTTTCGCGACGAGCAATTTCGACGCCGCCTAGCCTTCCAGCACAGCTTATCTTCACTCCTTTAGCACCAGCCTGCATTGTCCGAAAAGCTGTTTGTTTCATTGCTCTCCTGAAAGCCATCCGACGCTCCAGCTGGTCAGCCACATTCCTGGCTACCAAACGAGCCTCAAGCTCAGGCTGTTCAACCTCTTTAATAGATAGCCGCACTCTCTTACCGCAAATTCCTTCTAAATGTGACCTCAACTCCTCAGCACGTTGTCCTCCCCTACCAATAACAATACCAGGCCGCGAAGAATACACAGTTATTGGAATTTCATTGCCCTGGTGGTCGATTTCCACCCTGGCAATGCCACCTTCAGCGCACTTTTCTTGAATAGCCTGGCGCAACTTCAAATCCTCGTGCAGAAATTCAGTATAATGCTTCTCATCATACCACTTAGACTGCCAGCCACGAATTATACCGATTCTAAAACCATAAGGATGAACTTTATGTCCCACTTTTCTCTCCCTCCTCGGCGACAAAAACACTGATATGAGTGCAACGCTTCAAAATAGGAGCCGTTCGCCCTCTTGCCTGCGGTCGGAATCTTTTGAAAGTATGCCCCTCATTGGCGAAAATTTCGGCTATCTTAAGCTCGGCAGGTTCCATCTGGAAATTGTTTTCTGCATTTGCCGCCGCCGATTTGATAGCCTTAGCCACAGCCTTAGCTACCGGCGTCGGCACAAACTTAAGAACAGTCAAGGCATCTTCAACTTTTTTGCCCCGCACCATATCTACAACCAGCTTAGCTTTCCGAGGCGAAACACGAACATCTTTAGATACTGCTGCTACTTTCATTGCTTACAAAATAGTCTTTCTTGCCTGAACAGTCACCTGCGCCTTACTAACATGCCCACGAAATGTCCGGGTCGCAGCGAATTCTCCTAGCTTATGCCCCACCATATTCTCAGTAATAAAGATGGGCACATGGCGCCGACCATCGTGCACTCCAAGGGTATGACCTATCATTTGAGGTAGGACAGTAGAGGCACGAGACCATGTCTTTATCACCACTTTTTCCCCAGAGCGATTAAGAGCCTCTATCTTTTTAACTAACTTAGCATCGCAATAAGGACCTTTTTTAGATGAGCGTGACATTCTATCCCTGCCTTTTCAACTACCTTTCTATTTCCGACGCTTGACGATTAATCTATCCGAAGCCTTGTTACCCCGTGTTTTCTTACCCAAAGCCGTCTTACCCCAAGGCGTGCTAGGTTCCCTCCCCCGAGGGGCTCTACCTTCACCACCACCATGGGGATGGTCACGTGGTGTCATAGCTGAACCGCGAACTTGAGGGCGTCGTCCAAGCAACCTTATGCGTCCAGCCTTGCCCGACTTTATACCTTGATGTTCAACATTGCTTACTTGTCCCACAGTAGCCAGGCAATCGCTCAAAAAACGCCGTAGCTCTCCAGAAGGCAAACGAACAAGCGAATATTTGCCCTCTTTACCCAAAAGCTGCGCCGCTGTACCAGCGCTTCGTACTATCTGCCCGCCTTTTCCAGGTTCAAATTCAAGATTATGAACTAAAGTACCATCGGGAATCGAACTTAGCGGCAAAGCATTACCGGGCTTCATCTCCGCAGCCTCTCCTGCCATTATAACATCGCCCACCTTAAGCCCCAGGGGGGCCAGAATATAACGCTTCTCTCCATCCGCATAATGAATGAGAGCAATACGAGCTGAGCGATTGGGATCATATTCTATAGCAGCTACCTTACCCTGTATGCCAAGTTTATTTCGCTTAAAATCAATTATGCGCAATCTGCGCTTAGCACCGCCACCCCGATGTCGTACAGTTACTACACCCCTATTGTTACGCCCCGCCCTTTTCTTAATCGGCAGCAACAGAGACTTCTCGGGGACTGTCTTGGTTATCTCCTCAAAAGAGGCGCTAACCATGCCCCGCCTGCCAGGTGATGTTGGACGATAGGTTTTTAATGCCAAAGCTTATCTCCCCCTAATCCTAGGGATGTTTCCTTTGCCATCGTGTCTTTCTCAGGAGTTTGCGATGCTTATGCTTCGCCATTTTTTTCTTACGTTTCTTTATTACTGAGCCCAATTCTATTCCCCTATTCTTTAAACTCCTTCGAAAAACTCTATTTTCTGGTCCGGCCCCAAGGTAACAACTGCTTTCTTCCAAGACGGAGTTAATACATACCGTCTGCCTATTCTTCTCATCTTCCCCGGAACACTCATTACATTAACCTTAACCACTTTGACCTTAAACGCTGCTTCCACAGCGTCTTTAATCTGACGTTTATTGGCCTGCTTCGCCACTTCAAAGGCATACCTGTTCTGTTCTTTCATCAGCGTAGCCTTTTCAGTGATTAAAGGCCGTCTTACTACCTCATAAATATGCATAACCAATAAACCCTAAACTTTTGATTTACTGACACTACCTGCTGCCTCCGGAGCCGACTTCTCGCCCCACAGCTCTTCCACCTTCCGCACCGCGTCCACAGTCATTACCAACGCTTTGAAGGAAAGTAAATCAGCCACGTTAAGCAGGGGCGCCGGCATTGTCTTAACGCCTAGTAAATTGCGCGCCGATTTAACCAAATTAGCCTCAGCTTCAGCGGTAGCGATGATGACAGAATCACCGATCTCCAAGGCTATCAACATATCCAGTATCGCCTTAGTCTTCGGGCCGTCAAGCTCAAGCTTGTTAACAACCTTCAACTCTCCACCACTTGCCTTACCGGAAAGAACGCACCTCAAAGCCAAACGCCGCATCTTCCTGGGCATATCTTGCCGATAACTTCGAGGATGCGGTCCGAATATCACTCCACCTCCCCGGAGAAGAGGTGACCTAACATCGCCGCGGCGTGCCCGACCGGTATGCTTCTGAGCAAAAAGTTTCCTGGTGCTACCTCTAACCTCGCCTCTTCTCTTGGTATCAGCAGTCCCCTGGCGACTATTAGCTAGGTGCCTGAGTAACGCTTGATGCACCACGGCTTCATTAAAGGGCACAGCAAAAACATCGTCCCTTACTTCGAGCTGCCCGGTTACTTTACCCTTCAAATTATGAACCTGAACTTGCACTCTGCTTACCCTCACCAACTTTCTTAATCAGCAACAATCCTTTTTTAGAACCAGGCACCGCCCCCTTCACCAGCAACAAGTGACGAGCCAAATCGACATCGAGCACTTTAAGATTACGCTCGGTTACTCGCCTGTCCCCCATATGCCCGGCCATACGCGTTCCTTTTAATACCCGCCCCGGAGATGTAGTGGCGCCAATCGAGCCAGGAGCTCGATGACGGTCGGACTGCCCGTGGGTCTTAGGACCGCCAGCAAAATGATGGCGTTTGACTACACCGGCAAAACCTTTACCCTTTGATATACCGGTGACATCAAGCAAATCGCCCGGCTTAAACATATCCACATCGACTTTCTGCCCCACTTGAACAGAGCTGATATCCTCTACGCTAAACTCACGGAGATGTTTGAATTGACCTATCTCCTTAAGATGGCCTTTTTGCGGAGAGTTAAGCAGCTTGGCTTCCCCGAAGCCAAGCTGAACAGCATTATAACCATCCTTAGCCTCGCTCTTTACTTGAGTAACAAAGCAAGGACCTACTTCAATAGCAGTCACTACAACTTCTCCATCATCACGGAAAAGTTGTGTCATGCCTATTTTTCTACCAATCATGCCCTGAATCATTTCTCTGACTACAATCTAATATCTATCTCCACCCCGGAGGGCAGCTGAAGTTGAGTCAACGCATCTATAGTTTTAGAGGTCGGCCCAAGGATATCAATAAGGCGTTTATGCGTACGCATTTCGAACTGTTCACGTGAATCCTTATCGATAAAGGGCGAACGAATAACACAAAACTTTTCAATCCGAGTAGGCAAAGGCACCGGCCCGGCAATCACAGCACCAGTACGCTCCGCAGTCTCCACAATTTGCTCCGCGGATTGGTCAACCAGCCTGTGGTCATACCCTCTAATTTTGATTCGAATCTTTTGCTTAGGCATTTATCTCCCTCTAACCCTAACCTCTATTTGCCCCGCTAGGCTAGCTGGTAATTCTCTATAGCAATAAAACTCCAAGGAATAGGTTGCTCTGCCCTGACTTAATGACCTAAGGATAGTAGCATAACCGAAAATATCAGCTAGAGGAACAAGAGCACGAACAACACAGGTTTCACCGTGTGTCTCAATGCCCTCAATGTGTCCCCTCCTTGAATTCAAATCGCCGATAACGTCGCCCAAGAACTGGGCTGGCATCACTACTTCCAATTTCATAATCGGCTCGAGGAGTATGGGATTGGCCTTACTCACACCATTCTTCAAAGCTATCGAACCTGCCATCTTGAAAGCCAGGTCAGAGGAATCCACCTCGTGGTAACTACCATCAAACAGAGTTGCTTTAATATCTACTATTGGATAGCCTGCCACCATACCGCTTTCCAGAGCCTCCCTAACTCCAACTTCGACTGCCGGAATATATTCCTTTGGTATGTCTCCACCTCGAACCTTGTCAACAAATCTAAAGCCGCTACCTCGTTCTCCGGGTTCAAGCTTGAGCCAGACATGACCATATTGTCCTCTGCCGCCAAACTGACGAATAAATCTACCTTCTATTTCTACCGTTATAGTAATGGTCTCTTTATAGGCTACCTGCGGCTTACCAACCCTCACCTTCACATTAAACTCACGAAGCATACGGTCTATCAAAACCTCTAGATGTAATTCGCCCATCCCGGAAATAAGGGTTTGTCCGGTTTCCTTGTCAGTACGTACTTTAAAAGTGGGGTCCTCTTCCGAGAGCTTGTTCATGGCTTCACCCAGCTTATCTTGGTCCGCCTTGCTCTTAGGTTCTACAACCATCGACAGCACCGGCTCGGGGAAGCGGATAGCCTCGAGAAGTACTGGTCGAGCTGGGTCACACAACGTGTCCCCGGTGAAGGTATCCTTAAGGCCTAAAGTAGCGGCGATGCTACCGGTATCGGTCTCTTCAATCTCTTCACGGCGATTGGCATGCATAAGAATCAACCTGCCGAGACGCTCCTTGCGTCCTTTGCTGGAGTTGAGCACCCGCATTCCCGCTTTAACTTTGCCTGAATAAACCCGAAAATAAACCAGCCTACCCATAAATGGGTCAGCCACCACCTTAAAAGCTAGAGCCAAAAACGGAGCCTCATCGCTGGCCTGCCGAACATCCGCCTCACCAGTTTGCAAGTCAATAACAGGAACCGGAGGCACGTCCAACGGAGAAGGGAGATAATCCACAATGGCATCGAGCAGGGACTGAACTCCCCTATTACGCAAAGCACTACCGCAAAGCACAGGCACTATCCGGTTAGCTACGGTTAATCTTCTTATGGCAGCCCTAATCTGATCGCTTTTAATTTCTCCGCCTTCAACATAAAGCAGCATCAAATGGTCATCATTCTCGGCTAATCTCTCAATCATAGACTGTCTCTGCCTGGACACCTCTTCTTTCTCCTCTTCCGGAATAGGCGATTCCGCAGGCGGAACGCTCACGTCGTCAGAGAACAACCAGGCTTTATTATCAACCAAATCTATCGCACCCTTAAATTGACTTTCTTTACCCCAGGGCAACTGCACCGGTATCGCTTTAGCTTGCAGCCGCTCCTCGATCATAG
Source organism: uncultured Chloroflexia bacterium (assembly GCA_963754385.1). Taxonomy (GTDB): domain Bacteria; phylum Chloroflexota; class Dehalococcoidia; order GIF9; family UBA5629; genus 9FT-COMBO-48-23. Next base: position 216,596 of record CAVWGE010000005.1, read on the forward strand.
TCACAGTGTGATTAAAATCGGCACCGACCCTGTCCATCTTATTGATAAAGCAGACCCTCGGCACACCATATCTATCCGCCTGCCGCCACACTGTCTCAGATTGGGCCTCCACCCCGGCCACGGCATCCAGCACCACCACTCCACCATCCAGGACCCGGAGACTTCGCTCGACTTCAGCAGTGAAATCGACGTGCCCCGGCGTGTCAATGATATTTATGCGGTTTTCCTGCCAGTGACAGGTTGTAGCTGCTGCAGTGATTGTAATCCCTCGTTCCCGCTCCTGTGCCATCCAATCCATCACCGCCGTTCCTTCATCCACTTCACCAACTTTATAGGTACGGCCTGTATGAAACAAAATTCTCTCAGTGACAGTTGTCTTGCCAGCATCAATATGTGCAATGATGCCTATGTTCCGCACCTTGTCTAAAGGAAAAGTCCGGGTCATGACATTGTTTCCTATACCAACCACTTTTTTGGGCTGTTGGGACTTAATTTCTGCTGTAGTTACCATCGATAATGAGCAAAAGCTTTATTTGCCTCGGCCATCTTATGAGTATCCTGACGCTTCTTGATAGTTGCCCCCTGTCCCTGAGATGCATCTACAATCTCCGCCGCTAATTTCTCCGCCATAGACCTACCGCCACGAGCTTTAGCATAGCTGATCAGCCAGCGCATAGCCAGAGACAACCCGCGTGCAGCTTCAACCTCAATTGGCACCTGGTAAGTAGCGCCACCGACACGCCGAGATTTTACCTGAAGTAAAGGAGTAGCGTTCTTAAGTGCCTGGTCAAGAACCGCCAGAGGTTCTGTACTTAATTTCTTATTAACCAAATCCATAGCATCATAAACAATCCGCTCAGCCGTAGCTTTCCTTCCATCCGACATTATTTTTTTGATGAATATAGCCACAGTAACGTTCCCGTATTTCGGATCAGGGGGTGTTTGTCTTTTCAATACCCTAGATCGTCTTGGCATTTATTCCTCTCCCGCTCCCGCAGCCTTGACTTCTCCCGCAGCCCTGACTTCCTGCCCCGCAATCTTCACTGCTTTGCCTCGCTTAGCCCCATATTTGCTGCGCCCCTGCTGGCGATTCTCCACGCCGGCGGTATCCAGAGCGCCCCGAACAATATGGTATCGAACCCCGGGCAAATCCTTCACCCTGCCGCCACGGATAAGCACCACAGAGTGCTCCTGCAAATTATGGCCTTCGCCAGGTATATAAGCGGTAACTTCAATACCGTTGGTCAACCGCACGCGGGCGATCTTGCGCAAGGCGGAATTGGGCTTCTTAGGGGTCATCGTTTTGACCTGAACGCAAACCCCTCGCTTTTGCGGCGCGTGTGTATCCCGCCGAGTTATATTTTTCAGGGCATTGTGAGTAATACCCAGCGCCGGAGCTTTGGTTCGTTTACCGGTCTTCCGCCGCCCTTTTCGAACTAATTGATTTACTGTCGGCATTTCATTATTCCTTCTATTTATAACAATTAAAAAGCCACCTAGTTGTCTACCGGTCTACTTCCCGAGCAGGTTTGCGTTCCGGTTCAACCAGCCGGCTTAATCAGGTTTCCCGAACCCAGACTAATGGCTAGTAGACACAAAGCAGCAATATAACACAAGTATACAACAAAGTCAACACGCTGACAATTTTGGGCTTGGTTAAGATGGTCGGCTCTCATCTTTTTTGAAAAGCCTGAGTAAAGATAACACTGCCATCTCGGGCTTTAAATTCCGGAGAGGATGTGATAAAATTAGTGTAATGCAATTTCTTGTGCAACTTGACTTTGCAGGCACTAAATATAGTATTGACAGGTTATTACCAAATCCCCAATATATTTATCCCTGAACCATTTATGAATATTTCCGTTCTAGTTAGGATTCAGTAGCCATGCCAAAGCAAGCTAATAACAATACAAACAATAATGCAGTCGAAGACTACACTGCAGAGGATATCCGTATTCTGGACGGCCTCGAGGCGGTGCGCCGCCGCCCGGGCATGTACATCGGCAGCACCGACGAACACGGGCTGCACCACCTGGTCTATGAGATAGTCTACAACAGCATAGACGAGGCGATGGCCGGTTACTGCGACAAAACAGAGATAATAATTCATAAAGATAACTCGGTAACGGTTATCGACAATGGCCGGGGTATACCGGTGGACATTCACCCGGCAACCAATACCTCAGCCCTGGAAGCAGTTATGACCCGGCTACACGCCGGAGCTAAATTCGGCGGCCGCACCTACATAGTGTCCAGCGGCTTGCACGGCGTTGGTGCTTCGGTGGTAAACGCCCTGTCTTCCTGGCTCAACGCCGAGGTTAAACGGGAGGGGAAAGTCTACTGCCAGAAATATGAACGGGGTAATCCCACCTGCGATTTGAAAGCTATCGGCGATACCGAAAGCACGGGAACTACCATCACTTTCCTGGCTGATACTGAAATCTTCGGTGTGATTAACTACGATTTCAATACAATCCGCGAGCGCCTCAAGGAGTTGGCTTTTTTAAACAAAAATCTGGAAATAAGCCTCAAAGATGAGAGAACCGACCAGGAGGCAACGTTCCTATTTGAAGGTGGTATCGCCAGCCTTGTCAGCCGTTTCAATAAGAACCGGCAAGTCCTCCACGGCCTGCCCATTTACATATCCGGCACAACAAACAGCACCGTTGTAGAAGTAGCCCTGCAATACAATGATGGCTTTTCTGAATCCACACTTAGCTTTGCCAACTGCGTCAATACCATAGACGGAGGCAGCCATCTAACCGGGTTCCGCTCGGCGCTAACCCGCGTCCTGAATGACTATGCCCGGAAAAACAAGCTGTTGAAGGATTCCGACCCCAATTTGATAGGTGATGACGTTCGTGACGGGCTGACATCGGTCATCAGCGTCAAACTTGTCGAACCCCAGTTCGAGGGACAAACTAAAGCCAAACTAGGCAATCCTGAAATAAAAACACAGGTCGAAGCCATAGTAGCTGACGGTCTTTCTCTGCATCTGGAGCAACACCCCGACGACGCAAAGGCAATCATAGATAAGTGCCTGGTCTCGGCTAAAGCCAGAGAGGCAGCCCGAAAGGCTCGCGACCTTATCTTTAAGAAAAGCGGCTTAGAAGCCGGCACGCTGCCCGGAAAGTTAGCCGGCTGTTCAGATAATGACCCGCGCGAGTGTGAGCTTTATCTGGTCGAGGGTGACTCAGCCGGAGGTTCAGCCAAGCAGGGGCGGGACCGCCGTTTCCAAGCCATTCTACCGCTGCGAGGTAAAATCCTTAATGTGGAAAAAGCTCCTAAAGATAAGATTTTGGACCATGAAGAGATCCGGGCCATTATCACCGCAGTAGGAGCTGGCATCGGTGACCAACTCGACTTCTCCAAACTACGCTACCACCGCATAATCATTATGACTGATGCCGATGTCGATGGCTCACATATCCGGACGCTGCTTCTTACCTTCTTCTACCGCAACATGGTAGAGCTAATAAGCCAGGGTCACCTGTTCATCGCCCAGCCACCCCTCTTCCGCATTCAAGTGGGGAAAGAACTATTCTGGATTTACTCAGACAAAGAAAGGGATGCCAAGCTTAAGGAGCTCAAAGGTAAAAAATTGGAAATCCAGCGCTATAAGGGGTTGGGAGAAATGAGCGCCGAGCAACTATGGGATACTACTATGAACCCGGAATCGCGAACTCTGCTCAAGGTGGAAATAGAAGACGCCATGGCAGCCGACAGGGTATTCCATATGCTTATGGGCAGCGAAGTCCCACCACGAAAGTCCTTCATCCAGGCTCACGCCAAAAGCGTCAGGAACCTGGATATTTAGCCAATAAAATTTTGCCCCAATCGCCGTATAGCTTGTGTTCTTTTATATAACCCTCTACCCCCTCAGGCACAAGCCCGTGAATAGATAACCCCCGAGCTACTCTGTTTCGTATGTCCGTAGAACTGATGTCAACCGGCGGCATATCCAGCCAGACTACACGCTGAGTTACCCCGGGAACCAACGATTCCAGAGCCTTCAAATCCGGGCGGCTGAAACCCGGCCTGGTAACCGCCACCAACTTGCAGAGCTGAATCAGCCTGTCCGGCTCCTTCCATTGAGGCAGCTCAGCCAGGCTATCCCAGCCGACTAAGAAGAAGAGCCTTGCCCCGGCACCCAGTTGCTGCTGCAGAATAGCTACGGTCTCCACGCTTAAAGAAGGGCCGGGGCGGTCTATCTCGATAGCCGAAAGCTCAAAATGAGGGTTGGCAGCAATCGCCCGCTTCACCATCTCTACACGGTGAGCTGCCGGGGTGATTTTTCTGGCTGTCTTAAACCATGGCTGCCCTGCGGGAACAAAGAGAACTCTGGCAAGTCTGAACTTTAGCCTGGCTTTCTCAGCTATAACAAGATGCCCCGAATGTATGGGGTCGAAAGTGCCGCCTAATACACCTATATTCATTTACCCCGCCTAACCTTGGGCTTAGGTCTAAAAACAGCCATCGGCGCCTCTGGGCCGGTGCCCTTCTCCTGAACCTCCTCCAACATTTTAGCTGTTTCCGACACAAGCTCAGACACGCCTTGCCTGGTAACTGCAGAAACAAAGAAGGCCTTTACCCCCAGAGAGCTGAAGAGCTGTCCAATCTCCGGCAACCGAGCTTTAACCTCCGGCAAATCTATCTTATTCACCACCACAACCTGAGGCTTTTGAGCCATCTCTGACTTATATAAAGCCAGCTCCCTGTTCAGGTTGCTCATATCATCAATTATAGACGGAGACATACCATCAAGTACATGAAGCAAAATCTTAGTCCTTTCAGCATGGCGCAGGAATTCATGCCCCAGCCCCCTGCCCAGATGAGCACCATCTACAAGCCCGGGAATCTCCGCTAAAACAAATGTCTTCATCCCTACCTCAACTACACCCAGCGCCGGCTCAAGAGTGGTAAAAGGATAATCAGCTATTTTCGGCCTGGCTTTAGACACGGCTGCCAAAAGGGTGGATTTACCCACGTTAGGATAGCCCATAATACCCACATCAGCAATAAGCTTAAGGTCAAGGACAACACGATGTTCTTCGCCAGGCTTGCCTTTAGTAGCTGTTTTGGGAGCCTGGTTCGTAGACGTGGCAAAATGGACATTCCCCAACCCACCCCTACCCCCTTTAGCCACCAGGACTTTTTGCCCTTGCTGACTCAAGTCAGCCAGCAGTACCTCTAGCTCACCCTCCTTAAGAAATACAACAGTTCCCAAAGGCACATTAATTACGAGGTCATCACCCTTTGCACCATGTTTTTTCTGCTTCCCCCCACTCTTCCCGGATACCGCCTTAAAGCGCCTCTTATGCCGAAAGTAATTCAGTGCAGTGATACTTCTATCAGCAACAATGTAGGCACTCCCACCAGCCCCGCCGTCTCCACCATCAGGACCACCAAGCGGCACAAACTTCTCATGCCGGAAGCTAACTACACCATTACCACCATTACCACCCCCTATCACAATTTCAGCTCTATTTACCATCGTTAAACTTCACTTAATATAGTACTTATCTTAATCTAAGATAGGTAATTTGTTAATAATAAGTATAACGTAAGACACTAAGTATATTTGATATATTATGGGGGGAACGAAGCGACATTGCAATATAGGGCGGATTTGTGAACAAGTTATGAACATTTATGGGGAAGTTATGAGCAGGCTTGTAAATAAGTCGGCGGGGGGATACACAACTTTTGCGGTTTTTACATAAGTGCCTAAATCAAGATGCGGATGAGGTTCTTCTGGGCAGCAACTTCCGGCGTATCTCTTGGATTGAACTGTGAAGCTGGGGATTAACGTCTATTTCCGCAGCTATCTTTTCGGAACCATGTATTATTGTTCTGTGTCCCCTGCCGCCAAGCAATTCGCCGATTTCTGCCAGGCTACAGTGGTTGTGCTCACGTAACAGGTACATGGTGACCTGACGGGCTAGAGCGGTTTTCTTATCTCTCCCTTTATCTGCCAGCCCTTCAAGGTTAATGCCGTAGTAGTTAGCCACAGTGGTCATTATGAGCTTCGGTGTAAGCATGGCTTCTTGCTTGCTGTCTTTTGGAATTATGTCTGCCAGTGCCTGCGTGGTTAAGTGCATATCTAGTTTCCCGCCGCTCAGACTTGAGTAGGTGAGCACTCTGTTTAAGGCGCCTTCTAATTCTCGAATATTGTGCTGGAACTGTGTGGCTAGAAACCGCAGGACTTCCGGTGGAATTGACATGTTTAGCCGCTTCGCCTTAACTTTGAGTATGGCCAGGCGTGTTGCCAAATCCGGTAGCCCCAAATCAGCAACAAGTCCCCATTCAAGCCGGGACTTTAATTTCTTGGTTACCGAGGGTATGGCTTTTGGTGGTCGGTCGCTGGTAACTACAATTTGGCAGTTATTTTCATAGAGGTCGTTGAAAATGTGTAACAAGCATTCTTGGGTTTGTGCTTTGCCACTTAGGAATTGGACGTCATCGACCAGCAGGAAATCGACGCTCCTGAACTTGCGGTGGAAATCATCGATCCTGTTGTTCTTGAGTGCGATTACAAACTGGTTAGTAAACTGCTCAGCGCTAGCCAGCAGTACGCGGCAGCCCTTGGCTTTAACTGTGTGTCCGATGGCATGCAGGAGATGTGTTTTGCCTGTACCGGTATCACCGTAGATGAAGAGGGGATTGTACTTATTCCCGGGTCCTCGGAAACATCTAAAGCTGCTGCATAAGCCAGGCGGTTGCATTCACCGACTACGAAGCTATCGAAAGTATATTTTAAATTGAGCCTGAATGCTGCTGTTGCCGGTTCCTTAAGTCTGGCGCTTGTCCCGCCGTCAGCATGGTAAGCGGGTACCGGGGAGGTATCCTGGCTCGGAGCCCGAATTGCAAACTGGATGTCAACGGTGTTGCCGGTAATGCCGGTCAACGTCCTTTTAATCAGAGAGTGGAGGCGGCTTCTTAGCCATTCGGCGATGAAGACGTTAGGGACACCGATAACAAAGACATCTTCTTTATAACTTACACCGGTGGTGTCCTTAAGCCAGGTATCATAATTCGGCTTATTGACTTGAAGTTGAAGTTCTCCTAGAGCTGCTTCCCATATTGCTTGTGCTGACTTCAACTTCTTTTCCCCATAGAAATTTGGTTGGGCAGCCCCGGCAAATGAAACAAAAATCCCCCCACCCTAAGGTCTATTTCTATTGCATTTTTCGAATTTTAAAGCTTGTATTAAGCTACACTTTTGTGATGAAAAAAATAAAGTGAATAGACCGGGGACCACACCACAAACGCCTCTAATAATAGCACAGTGGGTCTTTCGGGGTGTCAAGGGGGTTTTTGACATAATGAAGAAAGATGTTAAAATTTTATTGCCATGTCAGAACGCATCATTTTTATGGGGACCCCGGAGTTTGCTGTTCCCAGTTTGGAGGCTTTGATTCGCAGCACTTACCGGTTGGTTGCCGTATATACTCAACCAGACAGGAAGGCTGGCCGGGGGCAGAGCGTTGCTTTCTCTCCTGTAAGGCAACTGGCTTTATCTCAGGGGCTCGAGGTGGTTCAGCCGGATAGCTTGAAAGACACTGGCACAGTTGAGAAGCTGGCTGGTTTTGCTCCGGACCTGATTGTGGTGGCAGCTTTTGGGCAGATTCTGCCGCCGGAGGTGCTGGCTTTGCCGAAGTTTGGTTGTGTCAATGTCCATCCCTCTCTTCTGCCTCAATATCGGGGTGCCTCACCGATAGCCACGGCAATTTTGCGAGGTGATGAAATTACCGGCGTCACCATTATGTTGCTGGATGCCGGCATGGATACCGGCCCTATTTTGAGCCGGAAGGAAGTCCCCATATCTGCTGATGATACTACCGGTTCGCTCGCCGCTAAGTTAGCTCAAGTCGGAGCACAATCGCTTATGGAGATATTGCCTTTGTGGATCGATGGGCGAATTAAGCCGCGGCCTCAGGCGGAAAGTCAGGCCAGTTATAGTAAGGTTATAACCAAAGGCGATGGAGAGATGGACTGGCGACTTCCGGCTCTGGACTTATGGCGACGCGTCCGCGCTTTCGACCCCTGGCCGGGTTGCTTCACCTGGTGGCGAGGTAAACGTTTAAGGCTTATTAAGGTAGTGCCGCTGCATGGCGACAGGTCCGGCGAACCTGGCAAGGTGATAGCCTTATCTCCGCCGGCGCCGGCGACAGTTGGGGTCGAAACCGGAGATGGAGTTCTGGGGCTGCTCAGGGTCCAATTGGAGGGTAAGCGGGAGATGTCGGCAGATGAGTTTGTGCGCGGGCAGCGGGATTTCATTGGCAGCAGTCTGCTTTGACTTTAATTCCTGTTTTGATTAAAATTATGTTTTACATAAGGAGTGATGTAGAAGATGTTTTTCTTTGACCCGGTGTGGTTTCTCGTTATGCTGCCCCCCTTTATCTTCATGATTTATGCCCAGGTGAAGGTGAATTCAGCCTTTAATAAGTATTCCAAGATGGCTAATTCACAAAATGTCACCGGGGCTGAAGCAGCCGAAAGATTGCTTCGGGCCAACGACTTGAGCAATATCAAAGTTGAGGGGGTGAAAAGCAAGCTGGGTGACCACTACGACCCGGGTAAAAAAGTGTTACGTCTATCCCCGGCGGTAGCTAATACCCCGTCTGTTGCCGCACTTGGAATCGTGGCTCACGAGGTAGGGCATGCCGTTCAAGATAAGACGGGCTATGCCTTTCTTAGATTTCGCACTTCTCTGGTGCCGGCGGCTAGCCTGGGCAGTACCCTTGGCTACATCTTTGTTATCCTGGGTTTATTATTGGTTATGTTCGGCACCCAGTTCGGTATGACTGTTGTCTGGGTGGGTGTTTTTCTCTTCTCCCTGGCGGTGATTTTCAGCCTGATTACATTACCTGTAGAGTTCAATGCCAGCAATCGGGCCAGGCAGATGTTACGCAGCACCGGAATGGTCTCTACCGAGGAATATAACGGAGCCAGCGCTGTCTTGTCGGCTGCTGCCCTCACCTATGTGGCGGCTACGCTTCAGGCGGTGGCTCAGCTTTTCTATTTTGTCATGATTGCCCTGGGCGGCCGCAGGTAATCGAGTCAGTGCGAGTCCCGATGCAATCGGGATCCCTGTCATTGCGAGCCCTTCGCCTTGGTTATTCCGAGCCCTTCACTTTTTGTCATCCTGAGCCCTCCCCCTGTCATTCTGAGTCCTTCTCTTTGTGTCATTCTGAGGGAGCGAAGCGACGAAGAATCTCGCTCAGGGTAAACTCCGCGAAGAATCTCCGGGATTGCTAATTTATATCCGCCCCTATTATAATTGCGCCGAGACAAGTAAGTCCTATCGGGGTTACATTTTGTCTAAAGACAAGAATCCAGGCACCTTTGCTGCGCTCAAGAAGATTATTGCCAGGCTGCGTGGCCCGGCTGGCTGTCCCTGGGATAAAAAGCAAACTCACGCCTCGTTAAAACCGTACTTAATTGAGGAGTGCTACGAGGTCTTGCAAGCTCTGGATGAGGGGACTCCGCAAAAAATCTGCGAGGAGTTAGGTGACCTTCTGCTTCAGATTATGCTTCATGCCCAAATTGCTGCCGAGGCAGGGCAATTTAACATCGATGATGTTGTCCGGGGTATAAGCAGCAAGCTGATTCATCGCCATCCCCATGTCTTCGGTGGCCAGAAAGTACAGGATGCCGGGGAGGTAGAGCTGAACTGGGAGGCTTTAAAGCAGGAAGAGCGGGAGGAAGGAGAATCGCTTTTAGCCGGCGTACCTGAGCAAATGCCGGCGCTGGCCTACAGTCTATCTATTCAGCGGCGGGTAGCCAGAGTCGGTTTTGACTGGGAGAAAGTGGAGGAAATCATAGATAAGCTGGCTGAAGAGGTGGCTGAGATTAGACAGGCACCCGACCAGCAGGAGAGAGCCAAAGAGTTCGGCGATTTGTTTTTCACGCTGGCCAATGTAGCTCGCCGGCTGGATATAGACCCGGAGATGGCGCTCCGCTCGGCAAATCAGCGCTTCTATCGTCGCTTCGCCTACATGGAAAAAGTCTGCCGTGAGCGCGGTATCAACTTCGGCAGCCTGTCTTTGGACGACCAAAACGTCTTGTGGGAAGAAGCCAAGAAAAAGGTGGAGAAATAGGTAACCTTTAATAAGAGCCTTGTTCTTTAGGCTGAGGCCCTTGTTGTCGCTTTCTTTCTCGCATTCGCTTAAGGTGCCGTATTAGTTCCTGCATTTCCTCATCGGTAATATCCAATGATAAGATAGATTGTGGCCAGTATGCCCTTCGCTGGATATCTTCAATTGATATCTCATAAGCGATTGCAATTTCATATAATATTTCGCCTCGGAGAGATTTCTGAGTTCTTTGCCCCCTTTCTATTTTACAAATACAACTCTTATCTCTTCCGATCCTATCTGCTATTTCCTGTTGAGTTTTTCCCTGAGATAGTCTTATTTCTGTCAAGTACTTGCCAATATCTGATGAAGTTCGTTCTTTTCTCGAAGATCCCTTTCGCTTGGCCATGATATAGTCATCCTAGCTTATCAAATAAACTGATTTGGTAGTTGACATTTTGAGCTTTAGTTGACATTTTGTCAATTAAAGCATATAATTTTATTGATAGGACAGTTTGCTGTTGCAAATAACCCAAACAGCAGGTAAAATATGAGTCCTAGAGGTTCAGGCCGGTCGGGGGGCCAATGTAGAAGGAGGAGGTAGAATGGCGAAACAGACGGCAAGAGAACTGACAGATCCTCGTTCGTATATTACATTTGACGATATCATAGCCCTAGCCCTAGCAAAGACCAAATCTAATCAGTTTAATGCTTCCTCTAGCAAATGGCAGGAGGTTCTTTACGATATACGTGAGCGGTTTAAGGGTGAAATCGTAGAACTTAGGATGATGTTGTTTGACGAAAGTCGATCAGATATTCCACCCCAGAGCGAGGAGTTCTATCAGCTCATCAATATATTATCTGCGGCAAAGCTGATAAGCCTTCCCAACCCGACTTACGAGAACATCCTCATGGATAATTTACAAAAGGAACGCGCAGTAAGTTTGGAAGAGAGATTGCTCAGGAAATATGAAAATCATATTAATGATATTGCCGATATTATTGAAGAAAAATTAGCAGTACGCTCATAGTCCTTTTGCCATGTAAATAATGGACGGCGAAGAGGCATTCACCCAATTAAGAGCGCAAACAGAAGCCTGGCTAGCCTCGATCACACCAAGCGATTATCTAAAACTCCTTCGAATGCCTAAGAAGGATGATGTCAAAATCATCCGGGATGCTGTCAGTGGCTATCAGATTCTCGAACCACATGAATATCTTGTTCTAGACCATCCCATCCTGCAAAGGCTCCGTTATATTCACCAAACTGCTCTTGCCTATCTTGTATATCCTACCGCCAATCACACACGCTTTGACCACAGCCTTGGATGTGCAAAGATTGCACAAGAGATAGGCGTCCATCTTATTCCAGAGGACAAGACGCGAATAGCGGAACTCAGGCTCGCCGCGCTCCTTCACGATATTGGGCACACCTTCTTTTCGCACTTGTCGGAGACAATTATGGAAAGCCATTTCAAGGATTTCTATGACGCATTGAGCGAAGCCAAGGAATTTAAAGGGCTTAAGTTGAAACTTTCGGAGATGATGTCTTATCTCATCGTCACAAGTGAGACATTTCATAACTTCTTAGATAGGGTAGTCCATTACTATTATGAATCTGGGTTTGACCTTGATAATGTCGCAAATTTAATAATACACAAGCCTACTAATACACTTGCCTATATGGCAGACATCATAAGCGGACCGTTTGATGTGGACAAGCTAGACTATCTGGTGAGAGATTGCTACTTCACTGGAATACGTGCAGATGTAGATGTTGAGCGTGTGGTGGTTTCCACAAGTCTGCTTGACAAGGACAGATTTCCGGCGACTGACCTAAAATGGCAAAGGCGCTCATTGGTTATGCAGACCGGTGGTGTGAGTATACTAGAGCAAATTACCTTCAATAAAATGCTGCTTTTTCCCGCAATTTATCACCACCATAAGGTTCGAGCGCTTGAGTGCATGGTCAAGTCAATCTTCGAAATCATATGGGAAAATGGCCAAGTAAAAGATCGTCGGCTAAATTTTAAAGACATTCTTGATTTCTATAAATTAACGGAGCCGGAGTTTTTTACCTTGGCAAAAGCGGAACCAAAACTGGAGCCTATCATCAATAGATTGTTGAAGCGAGATTTATTGGAGCGATGTTTGGTGCTTTTACCTCGCTATGCGAAAGACCCTAGTGGCTGGAAACATTTAGGGAAACGCCATTATGAAGATGATCCCGGGCAGATAAAATGGCTACGTGAGTGTATCTGGCAGGAGTTACCAGGAGAAGTAAGAGGTCTTGTCAGTATATGCGATCTTTGGGTGGATATCCCAAAGACTCCAGACTTGGGTGACCCAGACAGGGCTTTTGTGGATATCGGCACCAATGAATTGCTTTCTCTTTCTGAATTCTTTTCCTATCCGCATTGGATTTCTGCCTACGAAACTAACAAATTAAAGGGACATGTGTTTTCATTATGTGCGCTAGAGATAAGGAAGACGGTGAACAAGGTGGCCCAAGAAGTGCTGAAAGAACAGTTTGGACTAGAGTTTAAGCCCCGGGCCACTCTAGAGTGTAGACTCGACTGAAATTTTCAATGTTGGTTATCCGGCTGCTGCAACTTAGCAAAACTAGATTCGCATAAACCTAAATATGGAGAATCGGGGCGAGAGGACTCGAACCTCCGACCTCTCTTACAGGTCTTAATTGTTCTGGCGTTTTGACATTTGTATTTTAAAATAGTATACTGAGTATACGTAGTACACTGGGTTTACATAGTAATCAGAGTAAACAGAGTATACAGAGCAAACGTAGTAAACGTAGTAAACAATAAGGAGGTATTTATTGAGAATAATAAGTTTAACCAATGAAAAAGGTGGGGTAGGAAAAACGACATGTACTTTAAACCTGGGAGCTGCCCTGGTTAGCCTTGGTAAAAAGTGTCTTTTAATTGACCTGGACCAGCAAATGGCTTTGACTTATAGTTTTGGTATACCACCTGACCAAATAAAAGAGAGCATATATGAGGTCTTACGTGGAGAGGCTAAGCTGGATGCTGCTATGTGGGGGCAGCCCAATAACAACTTATTTGTCGTGCCCGCAAGCCCTAAACTGGCTGGTTTCGACGTGGAAATGGCTAACGAAGTAGGTAGTCAGATGTTATTAAAGGAAATCGTGTCCGGCGTCAATGGCTTTGACTATATACTATTCGACTGTCCACCAAGTCTAGGTATGATAGTGGTTAATGCCCTTACTGCTGCCAGGGAGATTTTTGTGCCTATGCAAGCTGAATATTTAAGCATGCAAGGCATGGCGAGACTGTTAGAGATTGTAGAACGTGTTAAAAAGCGACTTAATAGCAACCTGGAAATAACGGGAATTATAGGTACGATGTACGACCAGAGGCGTATTTTGAACAGAGAGGTTATTGCGAAAGTAGAGGAGCATTTCCCAGGCAAAGTTATAGGCGTAATTCGGGATTGTATAAGCCTGGCAGAAGCACCATCAAGGTGCTGGGATATTCTAGAATACAGACCGAATAGCCTGGGTGCTCAGGATTTTATGGCTCTAGCTCAGAGAGTAGTACAGATGGAGGTGCATTATGGAGCGTAGGTTAGGCAGAGACCCTTTTGCTCAAAGTGGCTTAGATAAGATTTTTACGCCAGTTGTAGAGCAAGCGACTACACCTACTCCAAAGCCAACAATAGTTAAGGCAAAACCACGTATTAAAGCAAGTGGCGGGGTAAATATCCCCGACGTGTCCGCTGTTAGTACCTCTGAATCATCTAGTCTCTCTACATCAGCTAAAGGATTGCCAGAAGGCTGGACTAGAGCTACTTTTATCGTGCGTCAGGACCTGGTACACAAGGTAAAAAGAGCTGCTTATTGGGATAGGAGGCAGATTAAAGACTTGGTAACCGAAGCTTTAGACGCTTATCTGGTAGACAAAAAGACGGACTAACCTTAGAGCGAAAAACACGGATTAACAGGGATTAACACAATTTTGAATGTCGGGGCGAGAGGACTCGAACCTCCGACCTCAGCGTCCCGAACGCTGCGCGCTACCAGACTGCGCTACGCCCCGCCACCGCATATTATAAGCGGCTTTAATTTCTGGGGCAAGCAGTGGTACACTAACAGTGTCCATATGACGGTGAAGCGCAATGACAATGGACTAAAAGAAGATGAAGTACTGTGTTCTTATAATCGACGGTGCCGCCGGCTGGGCATTGCCTGAGCGTGGAAATAAGACCTGTCTGGAGCTTGCCCATGTCCCGAATCTGGAGGCAATGGCACGGGAAGGGTTTGTCGGGCTGGTCCGGACTGTGCCGCAGGGGATGGAGCCCAGCAGCGCCTGTGCCTGTATGTCGGTGCTTGGCTATGACCCGAAGGTCTATTACCGGGGAAGGAGCGCTATCGAAGCCAGGAGTATGGATATTCCTGTTGCCAAAGACGAGGTTGTTTTCCGCTGCAATTTGGTCGCCGTCCGTGACGGAAAGATGTGGAGCTATAGCTCGGGGCATATCGACACCGACGAAGCCCAGGCACTTGTCGCAGCTCTAAATGAAAAGCTTGGCAATGACAAGATACATTTTTATCCCGGTGTTCGGTATCGGCATATATGCAAGATAAAAGGGCATGATGATACGCTTCTGGCTAACTGCACTCCGCCGCATGATATACCGGATAAGCCCATCGCTGAGTTTCTTCCTCAAGGCTCTGGCAGCGACCTGTTACGAGACCTTATGGAAAGGTCTAAAGCTGTGCTTAAAAAGCATCCGGTGAATTTAGAGAGGCAGGCTCGCGGTGATATTCCGGTGACGATGATTTGGCTATTCTGGGGCAGCGGGCGAATACCCGAGATGCCGTCTTTCAAGCAGATTTATGGCCTCGGGGCGGCTATGACATCCGGGGTTGACCTTCTCCGCGGCTTAGCCGGGATGGCGGATATGGCAGTGTTGGATATACCGGGTGTGACCGATGGTCTGGATAATGATTACGCAGCCCAGGCGGTCGGAGCTTTGAAGGCGCTGGAAAAGTATGATTTGGTTGTCATCCACATTGAAGCACCGGATGAGGCAGCTCATGCCGGTTCGGTCGATGATAAGATAGAGGCTATACAGATGGTGGATAAAGAAGTTGTCAGCCGCATACGCTCCTGGAATCCGGATGCAATTCGGGTTCTAGTCTTGCCTGACCACCCAACGCCGATAAAGATTCAGACTCACACTGATGAGCCGGTACCATTTATGCTCTGGGGTTCCGGGTTTGCCTCCAACGGGGCAAGAGGGTTCACCGAGACCGAGGCTAAAAGCACTGGCATCTTTATTGAAGACGGTTATAATATTATGATTCAACTGAAACGTATATAGGCAAGTAGAAACTGCTTTCCAGATAGTTTAGAATAGGCAGGAGGGGAAATGGCACTAATAGTCCAGAAATACGGCGGTAGCTCGGTGGCCGATGCTGAGAAGATCAAAAATGTGGCTCGGCGCATAGTTGAAACCAGGGATAAGGGAAATGAAGTGGTTGTGGTTGTCTCAGCCATGGGCGAGACCACCGACGAACTGATTCAGCTAGCGAGACAAGTCAATCCAAAGCCTGAGGAGCGGGAGCTCGATGTCTTACTGTCAACCGGCGAGATAGTTTCCAGTACTCTCCTGGCTATGGCTTTGCATAGCTTAGGCTGTAAGGCGGTGAGTTTGAGTGGTTTTCAGGCAGGCATCAAGACCGATACTACACACAGCAAGGCTCGCATTCTGCATGTTGAACCCAAACGGGTTATTGAAGAGTTGGAGAAAGGCAATGTTGTTATTGTAGCCGGGTTTCAGGGAATGACTAAGGATATGGACATTACTACTTTGGGTCGTGGCGGCTCGGATACCACGGCGGTAGCTTTGGCTGCTGCGCTAAAGGCTCAGATATGCCAAATATACACAGATGTTGAAGGTGTGTTTACCGCTGACCCTCGACTTGTGCCTGGAGCTCGTAAACTCAATGAAATAAGCTATGAGGAGATGCTGGAGCTGGCGACCTCAGGTGCCAGGGTGATGCATTCCCGAGCCGTGGAGCTAGGTGAGGTTTATAATATGCCGATACTGGTAGCTTCCAGCTTCAGTGATAGGTCTGGTACTATTATTCATGGAGGTATTCCAATGGAAGTAAGAAACAAAGTGCGGGGTATTGCGCATGACCTTAATGTGGCTAAGATTACTGTGGTCGGTGTTCCTGACCAACCGGGGATAGCTTCAGCAATCTTCGAATTATTGGCTAAAGCAAATATAAGCGTAGATACTATCGTTCAAAATGCCAGTATTAACAAGATTACTGATTTAACCTTTACCGTAGCCAGAGGTGATTTGGATAAGGCAATGTCCCTGGTGCGGCCGATAGCCAAGTCCATCGGGGCTAAGGAGTGTGTCAGTGATTCGACTCTAGCCAAGGTTAGCATTATAGGTACAGGAATGCAGAATACGCCGGGCTATGCGGCTAATATGTTTCGGGCTCTCTCTGGACAGGGCATCAATATCCAGCTAATTACCACTTCTGAAATAAGGATAACCTGTATTATTGGTGAGGACAGGGTAGAGGACGCCGTTAGGACGCTACACAAGGCTTTCGAACTAGAGTGAGACGCGGCTTAGCGCTATACAGCGACAACTTCTTTTATATCGGATATTTCTTGTTTCAGTATCTTCTCTATGCTGTTCTTTAGGGTCATAGATGAGAATGGACAACCAGCGCAGGCACCAGTAAGTCTCAGGCTGACTATGCCTTCTTTAACGTCAACTAATTCTACGTCTCCTCCGTCGGCATTAAGACTCGGTCTGATGTTGTTTAAGACTTCTTGTATTTTATCTTTCACAGGTTCTTCCTCTTGCTTTCGTTTATTTTTTTATGAAAATAAGCTAACATAATCAGTCTGTTTTGTCAAAGTTAACTTTTTATTTAGCTTGAGGTACTTGACATTGTCCGCTTTTTTTGACACAGTGACTGCGGTAAAATAGTAAGGTTATTCTGGAGAGGTAATACAGAGGAAAAGCAATGCCTGACCGTGAAGAAGATAAGGCTAGACTGAGACGAAAAGCCAGCCAGGAAGCTATTTCTCTGGCTATGCAGAGTCGGTGGCAGGAAGCAGTGACTGTCAATCAGAATATAATAGAGCTTTTCCCCACCGATATCGACGCCTACAACCGCTTAGGCAGAGCGTTTATGGAATTGGGCGAATTTGCCAAAGCTAAAGAGGCCTATAGCCGAGGTTTAAAGCTTGACCCGAATAATGCTATCGCTCAGAAGAATCTACAGCGGCTGTCTCTGTTGCCAGCTTCCAAGGTTAAAGTAAAAGAGGAACGCCGTGAGGTCGCCCCGGACCTTTTCATCGGTGAAATGGGAAAAGCCGGGGTGGTAAACCTCCAAAATCCGGCACCGGCAAAGGTATTAGCCAGGATGGCTGCCGGTAACCAGGTTTATTTGAAGGTGAAGCGGCAGCAGCTTATCATAGAAAACGAGCAGGGAGAATACCTCGGGCTGGTTGAGCCACCTCATGGTTTTCGCCTGGCTAGATTGATAGAGGGTGGCAATAAGTACGCTGCGGCTATCGTGAAGATTGATAATAGTACTGTAAGGGTAATTATTCGAGAGGTATTTCAGCACCCAAGCCAGATTGGGCGTCCTTCTTTTCCAGTTAAGGCTGTCGAAGGTTTTCAACCTCATGTTAAAGATACTCTGCTTAGACACGAGGCTGGGGAAGAGGAAGCCTTTGAGGAGGGTGAGGAAGTCGAACTAGAAGAGGGTGAACTCATACCCGAAGGCTTCTCAATATTTGAGGGAGTACCGCCTGACGAGGAAACGATGATAGAAGAAGAGTTCCCGGAGGAATAGTTAATTGCCTTTGAAGCCAGCGAATCTTTCAGGAGAAGATTAAATGGAAGTCGGAGTAATAAAGCCGGTTATCATTGAAGAGGAGATGAAGAGCTCCTACCTTGCCTATGCCATGAGTGTCATAGTTTCTCGAGCTCTGCCCGATGTGCGTGATGGCTTGAAACCGGTGCACAGACGGATACTCTATGGCATGGATGGCCTGGGTCTCCGTCATACCAGTTCATATAAGAAGAGCGCTCGCATAGTCGGTGACGTGATGGGTAAGTATCATCCTCACGGGGATGCGCCGATATATGAAGCTATGGTCAGAATGGCACAAGATTTTTCTATGCGTTACAGGCTTGTTGACGGGCAGGGCAATTTCGGCAGCATGGATGATGACCCGCCGGCGGCCATGCGTTATACCGAAGCTCGCCTGGCGAAAATTGCCGAAGAAGTGCTGGTTGATATTGATAAAGATACCGTTGATTTCATGCCTAATTTTGATGATAGCTTGAAGGAGCCAACGGTTTTGCCAGCCAGATTGCCCAATCTGCTGGTGAATGGCTCATCAGGTATTGCTGTAGGCATGGCTACCAATATCCCGCCTCATAACTTAAGTGAGGTGTGCGAGGCTATCAGCTATCTTATCGATAACCCTGAGGCTGATGTTGAAGATTTGATGAAGATTGTTAAGGGGCCTGATTTCCCCACCGGAGGCATTATTTTAGGGCGGCAGGGTATTAAGAGCGCTTATGCCAGCGGGCAAGGAAAGGTTGTGGTTCAGGCTAAAGTTACCGATGAAAAATTGAGGGGTGGACGTCAGCAATTGATCATAACCGAGCTCCCTTATCAGACCAATAAAGCTGCCTTGGTGGGAAGGATAGCTGAACTGGCCAGGGAGAGGAGAATCGAGGGGATAAGTGAGGTTCGCGATGAATCGGACCGCCATGGTATGAGGGTAGTTATAGGGCTGCGAAAGGATGCTCAACCCACCAAGATTTGCAACAACCTCTACAAATATACTCCCATGCGGTCCTCTTTCTTTATTAACATGTTGGCTCTGGTCGATGGGCAGCCTCGAGTCATTAACCTTAAGGAAGCTTTAACTTGCTATATAGATTTTCGTCGGGAGGTTATCACCCGCCGTTCCCAGTTTGACCTCCAGAAGGCGAAGGACCGAGCCCATATCCTGGAAGGCTTCAGAATTGCCCTCGACCGCCTGGATGCGGTTATTCAGACTATACGAAAAGCAGAGACGGTTGATTCAGCTCGAGCCAGCCTGATGAAGAACTTCGACCTGTCTCAGATTCAAGCTCAGGCTATACTTGATATGCAGCTACGTCGGTTGGCTCAGTTGGAGCAGCAAAAAATAGTCGATGAGTATAGCGAAGTGGTCAAGAACATCGCTTATCTTGAAGACCTTCTGGCAAATCCGAAGAAAATACTCTTTCTTATTAAGCAGGATGCCACCGAGCTTAAGAAGGGGTATGGCGACCAGCGCCGCACTGCGATTAAACGGGAAGAGGCTGAGGAGTTTCAGGATGAGGACCTTATTCCCCATCAGGATGTGGTGATTACGCTTAGCGAACAGGGGTATATAAAGAGAATACCGGCTACAACGTATCAAAAACAGCATCGGGGAGGTGTCGGCGTCACGGGAATGGTTACCCGGGAAGCTGACATGGTGAAGCATTGCGTAGTAGCTGATACTCATGATAACTTACTGCTGTTTACCAATCGGGGTAAGGTTTACCGGCTTAAATGTTATGATATCACTCAGGATTTATCGCGGACGACGAAAGGGACAGCTTTGGCTAACCTGTTGTCCATCGACCCGAAGGAGCAGATAACCGCATTGGTGGTGGCAAAAGATTTCACCCCCGGCTTGTTTATGGTTATGGCTACTTCGAGAGGTATAGTGAAGAAGACAAGTTTTGACAAATTTGCTTCGGTCAGAAGCAGCGGGCTTATCGCCATGAAGCTTCGAGGAGACGAAGAGTTGGTGGCGGCTGAGATGGTGACGCAAAAAGGTGAGGTCATTTTGGTATCTCAAAATGGCCAAGGTATCAGGTTTGCTGTAAAGGGCTTACGTCCGGCATCTCGGACTAGTGGTGGAGTGCGTGGCATCAGGCTTAGTTCCGGTGACTGCATGGTGGCGATGGGTGCCGTCTTTCGTGATGCTGACCTGCTTACGGTTACGGAGAACGGTTTTGGTAAGCGTAGCCGTGTGCGGAACTTTCCCCTGCGGGCGCGTGGTGGTAAGGGTGTAATCGCCCATCGAGTTAATGAAAAGACGGGCAAGGTTATCGCAGCTAACCTTGTCCCTAGAAATCAGCACGTTATTATCGTTTCAGCCAAGGGCATTGTCATCCGTATCTCTGTGGATGAAGAGGTTTCGCTTCAGGGCAGAGCTACCCAAGGGGTACATTTGAAGAGGCTGGAACAGGATGACAGTGTGGTCTCAATCGCCTTTGTCCATCAGGGAAATAATAAGGGAGGCGACAAGGCTAAGGCTGGGTAGAGGCGCCTTTCCTGTTTGCAAGCCATGGAAAAAGTGCTACAAATTCTGCAGGAATTCGGCTTGACTTTTGTGCCTCTCTTCGTGGCTATGGATGCCATCGGTGTCCTGCCCATATTGGTTCCCTTGACGCAGGAAATGAAGACCAAGGAGCGCAGCCGAACAGTGCGTCTGGCGGTAATTACCGCTCTGGGATTAGGCTTAGGCTTCGTTGCTATCGGCAAGGGCATTTTTATCTTTTTGGGCATTGAGGTATCCGACTTTCTGGTCGCCGGCGGGCTTATCCTTTTCCTCTTAGCCGCCAAGGAATTAATCACTGGAAAGATGTTTGAAGCTCAGGCTTCGGTTGGAGCCGATATGCTGGGTGTCGTCCCCATAGGTACTCCTCTTGTAGTTGGACCGGCAGTGCTTACCACCCTGCTGATACTGATTGACCAGTATTCCATCATTATCGTGGTCGTTTCTTTCATTATTAATCTGGCAATAGCCTGGCTGCTCTTTGCTCAGGCTAACCGAGTGGTGGCTTTCCTGGGACAGGGAGGCGTCAGAGCCACATCTAAAATAGTCAGTCTCTTTTTGGCGGCTATTGCCATAAAGATGATTCGCCAAGGTGTCTTACAGGTTTTAGGATAACGCTCAAACGCGAAGCTGAGCAGACAGATAGGTGAAACTCCTCTTTATTCATGGTTCTGGTAATAACGGCCTGGTCTGGCATTATCAAACCAGACATTTCGCCGATTCTGAAGTTGTCAGCCTGCCCGGCCATCCTGAAGGCAAGCCTTGCAGCAGCATTGAGGACTATGCCGAATGGCTTCATCAATATGTTCTGGGTAAAGGTTATTCAGAGCTCGTACTGGCCGGGCATTCTATGGGCGGTGCCGTCGCTCAGATATACGCGCTGAACTATCCGCAGGATGTTAAAGGCCTTATCCTAATCGGTACCGGAGCCAGACTAAGGGTGAAGCCTGACTTTCTTAGCTCGATGGAAGCTGGCATTGAGGCTCCGGCTACCTGGATTAAGAATTTAGTCGAACCCTTCTATAGACGGGTAGACCCTGCCGTACGGGAGGAGGTGATTAGTAAAGTAGCTGAGGTGGGCGCTGCCGTGCAGCTTAATGATTTCAGGTGCTGTGACGAGTTCGACATCATGGACAGAGTTCACCAGATTACAGCTCCCACATTGGTCATTTGCGGCGCTGAAGACGATATGACTCCGGTCAAGTATTCTCAGTATTTAGCCAATAAAATCGCTGGCGCCAGGCTGTTTATCTTTGACGGCGGCTCACACTTTGTTTTCATGGAAAAATCTGAGGAGGTGAATCGGGCCATTGAGGAGTTTTTGCGCGGGCTTTAGAATCTCCTTTAGCTTGTTTGAGATTTCGGAATAGGGCCGGGGCCGATTTTATGAAAATAGGTGTGCTTTCTGATACACATATTCATCTGGCGGAAGAGATATCTCCGGAGGTCGTCAAGGCTTTTTCAAATGTTGACCTGATAGTCCACGCCGGTGATTTCGTTGGCTCACAAGTCCTCGAAGGACTTAAGCGGCTGGGTGAGGTTAAAGCGGTACACGGCAACATGGATTCGATGGAACTCAGAGGTTTGCTGCCGGAGAAAGAACTTTTGGTGGCAGGAGGTAAGAAAATCGGGATTATCCACGGGTGGGGTGGTCCGGAAGGTATAGAGCAGAAGGTGAGAGAGCGATTCGGCGATGTGGATATCATCATATACGGGCATAGTCATCGCGCCAATATTGAGCGAATCGGTGACGTTCTCTTTTTTAACCCCGGGCCGGGGTACCGGTCCTTTGGCATACTGACAATTGGGAAAGATGTGCGAGGGGAGATAATAAAGATCGGTTAACAATACATTTTGTCATTGCGAGCCCCGATGCAATCGGGGCGTGGCAATCTCACTGCACTCCTTCAGGCTGTGAAAGGCTATGTTTCATCACATAGCTAAGGTCGATGTGGCGGTTATTCCTCTTCGCCGGGCTCGGCCTTGGCTTCCGCAGCTTCTCCAGCCTCTTCAGCTCCTTCTGCCACCTCAATCTCTTCCGCAACCGGGGCTTCTACCGGTATTTCCTCTTTGCGAGCCTCGATTACTTTGACTGCCATCTGTTCCGGGTCGCTGAGTAGGGTTATTTTATCGCCGAAATGGATGTCTTTGACGTGGATGGCGCTGTCCAGCTCTTCAAGACTGGACACATCAATCTCGAGGCTATGAGGCAGGTCATCAGGCAAAGCTTCGATATGCAGAGAATCAATCAGGTGAAGTACGGAGCTGTTCTTGACTTTCTTCAGCACCGGCGCCTCTCCAACGAATACTATAGGAACATCAGCTTTTATTTTTTCATCCATCCTGACCTGGTAGAAGTCCACATGAAGCAGGTCATCGTTTAAAGGATTCCTCTGAACCTCTCGGACTACAACCCTTAGCGGGTTTTTGGCATCGTCAATCTTCAGAGAGATAAGGTCGGTCATTCCGGCATGAGCCAGCAAATGTTTCAGGTTTTTGGCGTCGACATTGATGGCAGTGGAGTCGATTCCGTGTCCATAAATGTTGGCCGGAACGATACCTTGACGGCGTAGAAATCTCACTTTCTTGCCGGTTATATCTCTTTTGGAAACTTCGAGTTCAAGACGTTTCATCTTGTTAATCCCTCTGCTTAATTCGAACGATACAGCATAGTCGTTTTTGGGTGAGAAGTCAAATTTCTGGGTAGTCGAGTACGTACTCTACACCTTTTTCTTTAGCTCCTCAAAGGCTTTTTTCACCTCTTCCACAGAGGCTTCGTCTTCCAGCGTGGTCAGGTCGCCGATTTTGGTGCCGCTGGCTACTGCTTTGAGAACCCGTCTCATAATTTTGCCACTCCTCGTCTTGGGCAATTTGGTGACGAAGTAGATTTCTTCGGGAGTGGCTATAGGCCCCATCGTCTTACGTATATGCTGTCTTATCTTGTTCTTCAGCTCCAGCGAAGGCTCTATCCCTTGCTTAAGCGTAACGAAGATGACCACACTTTCACCCTTAATCTCGTCTGGTCTGCTGGCTACAGCGGCCTCGGCTACGGCTTTGTAAGAAATAGCAGCGTCTTCTATCTCTATTGTGCCGATTCTATGTCCGGCTATTTTGAGGACTTCATCGGCTCTTCCCAGCAGCCAGAAATAACCGTCTTTGTCCCTGATGGCATAGTCACCGGTATAGAACATGCCGGGGAATTTAGACCAGTAGGTCTCCTGATATCTTTGTGGGTCTCCGTGTATGCCCGTGAGCATACCCGGCCAGGGTGATTTTATAACCAAATAGCCTTTCTCTCCGGCTGGCACTGATTTACCGTTTTCATCAAAGATATCAGCATTAACCCCGGGCAGGGGGAAGGTTGCTGAACCCGGCTTAAGGGGCACCAGCTCTATGCCCGGTGTTGGCGATATCATCGTACCGCCGGTTTCAGTCTGCCACCAGGTATCTACTATGGGACATCTTTCGCCACCGATAACCTTGTAATACCACTGCCAGGCTTCGGGGTTTATGGCTTCTCCAACGCTGCCCAGTAGCTCAAGGCTGCTCAGGTCGTGCCTTTTGACTACATCCTCGCCATATTTCATCAGCATCCTGATGCCGGTAGGCGAGGTATAAAATATAGAAACTCCATATTTCTCTACGATATCCCACCATCTATCTACCGAGGGGTAGTCAGGAGCTCCTTCGTAGAGGACGATGGCAGCACCGTGGCACAGGGGGCCGTAGACTATTGAGCTATGCCCGGTGACCCAGCCGACATCGGCGGTACACCAGTAAACCGATTCCTCTTTAACGTTAAAGACCCATTCATAGCCGGAATTGGTGAAAACGAGATAGCCGCCGGTTCCGTGTACAATGCCCTTGGGCTTGCCGGTGGTACCTGATGTATAGAGGATGTAAAGAGGGTGGGTAGCCTCAACGGGTTCAGCGGGCACGAAGGAGGCAGCATCGTCAAGTAGTTCGTGAAGCCAGAAATCTCGCCCTGGCTTCATATTTGTGTCGATACCTGCCCTTCTAGCCACCACCACCTTTTCAATTGAAGGCGATAGGCTTACGGCTTCGTCGCTGATGTTCTTCAGTTCCAGGTGTTTACCTCTTCTGAAGCCGGCATCTGCGGTGACCAGAACTTTGGCCTGGAGATCGTTAATCCTGTCGGCCAGAGCCTGGGCGCTGAAACCGGAGAAGACGACGGTATGTGGGGCTCCGATTCTAGCGCAGGCGAGCATGAATATAGGCAACTCGGGAATCATCGGCAGATATAGGACGACCGTATCTCCTTTATTGACACCTAAATTTTTGAGGACTGAGGCGAATTTATTGACCCATCTGTAGAGGGTGGAATAGCTTAGGACCTGGCTGTCGCCAAGCTCACCTTCCCAGTATATGGCAACCTTGCTCCTCCTCCAGGTCTTAACGTGCCGGTCTACGCATTGATAGCTGGCGTTAAGTTTGCCGCCGGCAAACCACTGGGCGAAGGGAGGTTTCCAATCGAGGACAGTGTCCCACGTCTTGAACCAGTCCAACTTGCGGGCTTCTTCAGCCCAAAAACGTTCAGGATCTTGTATTGACTGGTTATACATATCCAAGTATTTCTTGAACGGCCAGTATATCGATTCAGAAGGCAAAGACGTCTTTACCATAGCTATTCTCAGTTATCCTCCTTATGTTTTATATAACATTATATCAATTTGGCGGTTGTCTTGAATTTTTGCTGGCAATCTGGATGCCTTTGTTGGAGACCGCAGGCATTGCAAGGACCATAGCGGCAGTCCGGGGTCGCTTTTTCCTGCCACATATCCTGATATTCTTTCTTGAGAAAGTCTGGCGTTACTCCGGTATCAACATGCTGCCAGGGTAATATCTCGTCCAGGGGTCGTTCTCTGTTGGCGTAGAAGGCAGGGTCGAGTCCGCTTTCGTGGAAGGCATGCAGCCAGTTGTCGTAGCTAAAACATTCATGCCAGGCATCAAATCTGCTGCCCAGCTCCCAGGCCTTGTGGATAACCTTTCCCAGCCTGCGGTCACCGCGGGACACGACTGCTTCAAGTTGACTGGTTTTGGTGTCCTGCCATGAAAGGTGGGTTCCAGTTCGACGTAAGCCTTGTTTGAGCAGTTCATGTTTTGTGGTTAGCTGTTCTGCTGTATCCTGCGCTAGCCATTGACAAGGTGTGTGGGGCTTGGGAACAAAGGTGGCTACACTGACTCTAAGCCTCGGTGAGTTGCTTCTGGTCTTCCTGCCTAGCTGGCAGGTTTTGGTTACCAGGTCGATTATGCCCTTTACGTCATCAATGGTCTCGGTGGGCAGGCCAACCATGAAATATAGTTTAAGGTTCAGCCAGCCTTTTTCAAAGGCGGCGGCGAAAGTGTCAAGCATCGCCTCTTCGGAGATACTTTTGTTTATGACTCGTCGTAGCCTTTCGGTCCCAGCTTCAGGGGCAAAGGTGAGTGTGGTCTTGCGTCGGTAAGGTAGCGACTCTATCAACTCTATCGATGACGCGTCTATGCGGAGGCTGGGCAAGGACAGGGTAAGGTTATCCCGGTAATATTTGCGGGACAGCTGACTGATTAGCTCACTTATGTTATGGTAATCTCCGGTGCTTAGAGAAACCAGGGAAACTTCGTTATAGCCGCAGTTACTTACGAGCGCTGCCACGGCCTCGGTTACCTCTGATTCTGAGAGTTCGCGGACCGGACGGTAAATCATGCCGGCCTGGCAGAAGCGGCAGCCCCGGCTGCACCCCCGCTGGATTTCGACTGCGCCGCGGTCGTGGACTACTTTTGTGTAAGGTACTACTGGCTTGGTAACGGGCCGCGGTAGGCTGGCTAATATCTGTCGCTGGATCGGCAGTCTGGCTTCGGGCACTTTTGGCGTGATGCTTGCGAAGCTGCCATCTTTGTGATAGGTCACCTCATATAAACTAGGCACATATACACCAGGAAGAGAAGAGGCTTCTCGGAACAGTCGCTTCTTATTGTCCTTGTAAGCCCGGAAGACTTTCAGTAATTTCAATATTGCCTCTTCAGCCTCGCCGATGACAAATAGGTCTATAAAATCGGCCATTGGCTCCGGGTTAAGAGCGCAACTGCCTCCAGCTATTATCAGAGGGTGCGAATCATTCCGCTGATGACTGAACAGTGGAACTTTGGCCAGGTCGAGCATGTTTAGCACATTGGTGTAGGTGAGTTCGTAGCCTAAGGAGAAACCGATGATGTCAAAATCTGCCAGAGGGTGTTTGGTCTCTAGGCTGAACAATGGGAGGTTATGCTGTCGCAGCAGCGCCTCCATATCCATCCAGGGAGCATAGACTCTCTCAGCGAGGACATCGGGCTGGTCATTCAGTATCTTATAAAGTATCGGCAGTGCCAGATTGGACATACCCACTTCGTATACGTCGGGGAAAGCCAGGGCAACTCGGATTGGAGTCGCCTGCCAATCTTTAATGATGCTATTCCATTCGCCCCCGGTGTAGCGAGCCGGCTTGGAGACCTGATAAAGGATGTTATCGAGAGCGTTCATTTTCATTAACCTGATTAGTCAATTATAGCTTCAGCCCCTGTAGCTTTCAATTTCCTCTGTGGTTCTCTGCTCAGTGCAACATCTCCTCTTCTTCACTCTCATCGCTTCGTTTAATTAGGTACAAATGCTGTTGACGCTCATATTATGAAATGATACAATTATTTGCTGGTTTTGGCCTAATCTCACAAAAGGGGGCAGACATGATTTTAATAGGCGAAAGCATCCATATTATTTCCAAGGACGTCAATGACGCTGTCAAGGAACGCAATCCCAAGGTAATACAAGACTTAGCCAAAGCACAGGCTGAAGCCGGGGCTGATTACATAGACTTAAATCTCGGCCCGGCGAAAAGAGACCCGGAAGAGGTAACCCAGTGGCTGGTCAATACAATTCAAGGAGTCACCGATTTACCTATATCCGTGGACACCTTGAATCCCATAGCTATGGAGGCTGGCCTTAAAACCTGTAAGAAAAGACCTCTGCTTAATTCGGCTTCAGGAAGGACCGACAGCAAAGAGCTGATGCTGCCTCTGGCCAAGAAATACAATACCAATGTGGTCATCTCGGTGCTGACCGACAAAGGTTGTCCCCCTGACATCGATTCCAGGACAGAAAGCATCATGGAAACGGTTGCCCTGGCTAACGAGCTTGGTATACCAAACGAAGATATCTGGGTTGACCCCATCATCTTGCCGGTGAGTGCTGACCAGAAACAGGTGGCTGAAGCTTTAGAGTTTATAAATATATTGCAGGATCTCTTACCCGGTGTTAAATCTACGGTGGGGTTGTCAAACGTGTCCAATGGTACACCTGAGGAACTCAGGGGTATTCTCAACCGGACCTATATGGTTATGCTGGGGAGGCGTGGGCTCTACTCAGCTATTGCTGATGTCCTGGATAAGGAGCTGGTGAGCTTGAACAAAGGCGAATTGTCTAACATCGTTGGTCTTATTTACAAGACGATGGATGGAGAGGCTATAAACATGTCTTCTTTGCCGCAAAAAGAGCAGGATTACGTGAAAACCACCAGAGTGCTCATGGGAGAGACGCTTTATTCTCATGCCTGGCTTGAGAGCTAGAAATCTTTAGAAGGAGTGAACGATGGAATACAAAGCAGCCTTGGAGACCTATTCAGGAAAAGTAGCCGAGG
Organism: uncultured Chloroflexia bacterium; assembly: GCA_963754385.1. Classification (GTDB taxonomy): domain Bacteria; phylum Chloroflexota; class Dehalococcoidia; order GIF9; family UBA5629; genus 9FT-COMBO-48-23. The sequence continues at coordinate 244,733 of CAVWGE010000005.1, forward strand.
TGGTGATTGGAAAGGGAGAAAAAGCTATGAAGATTGGGGGGGAGAATGTTCTCCCCTTTCATTTTTTTGAGGGAACAATTCAGAACCGACCACGCCTGGCTCTCGAAGTTCTTGATGCCGAGCCGCAGGGTTGGAGTGAGTGGGAGCTTAAGCCCTATAAGGACATTGCTTCAGACCCGGTAGCCTGGGCTAAGAAGTGCCTGGAACTTGGTGCTGACCTGGTCTGTCTCCGTCTGGTGAGCACTGACCCGGCGGGAAAGAATGCTCCGGCTGATAAGGCTGCCAGTGTGGTTAAGCAGGTGGCATCGGCCATAAAGTCGCCGCTCATTGTCTACGGCTCGGGAGATGGGACGAAGGATATCGAGGTTTTGACCAAGGTAGCTGAAGCCTGCGCGGGCGAAAATCTCCTCCTGGGCCCGTTGGCCAAGGAAAACTATGAGCCGATAAGCAAAGCAGCTCTAGACCACGGCCATTGCATAATAGCTCAGAGTCCGCTGGATATAAATCTGGAGAAGGAATTAAATGTGAAGCTTTTGAAGTCCTTCCCACGTGAGCGGATAGTCATCGACCCGTTGAGCTCAGCTCTGGGCTATGGCATGGAGTATAGCTTCACCATAACAGAGAGAACGAAGCACATTGGCGTTATGTTCGGAGACAACACCATGCAGATGCCTATTATAGCTGACCTGGGCAGCGAGTGTGCCAGGACCAAACAGGCAAAGGGAAACGAGAAGCAGGGACTACTGTGGGAAAGCATTACCGCGCTCAGCCTGCTTCTAGCCGGGGCTAATATACTGGTATTGCGGCTGCCTGAAAGCCTTAAGCTTATGAAAGAGGTTATTGAGGGCAAAATTTAGTATTGATAACCATTCCTAATTATAGTATAATTGTTGTGCTAATAGATTTAATGGGGGTTAAAACAGATGGCAGTAGTTACCAAGAAAAAGCATACAAGAAAAGACGAAGTTAACGAGATAATAAGGGCTGAAGATAACTGGGAACCTGTAGGGCATACGCCGATGCCTGAACTCCCGGACTTAAGAAACTGGGATATGAGGCTGCTTAAGACCTATAAACCTTTTTATGCCCCTATGTGTGATTTGTGTTGCTTCTGTACTTATGGAAAGTGTGACCTAACCGGTGATAAGAGAGGCGCTTGCGGAATTGATATTTCCACTCAGCAGGCTAGAGTCGTGCTCCTAGCCTGCTGCATGGGCATGTCAGCCCATGGTGGACATGCTCGCCATGTGCTTCACTATTTAATTGAGAAACACGGTAGAGATTATAAGATTAACCTTGGCGACCAGATATTTGTTGAGGCGCCGCATATAAGGACGGTTCTTGGGCTAAAGCCGGAAACCTTGGGTGACCTGGAAAAGGCTATTGAATATGTGGAAAGCCAGCTTATTCATGCTATCTCGGCGCTGCATACAGGTCAGGAAGGGTCAGCTCTAGACTATGAATCGAAGGCTCTGCATATTTCGATGTTAGACCACGTGGCTATGGAGGTTGGCGATATTGCCGAGATAGTCGGCTTTGGCTATCCGACTTCGGTGGCCGATACTCCATTGGTTGACCTGGGTTGGGGGGCGGTAGACAGGACGAAGCCAGTGATTTGCTTGGTTGGTCATAATCCGGTTACAGCTATTCCTATCGTTGATTACCTGAATGCCAATGGTCTTCAAGATAAGGTTGAAGTTGCCGGCATTTGTTGTACCGCTCTGGAGGTGACCAGATACAGCAGTAGGGCCAAGGTGGTTGGGCCCTTGTCACGCCAGCTTTTCTTCATTAGAACTGGCATCGCCGATGTTATCGTCACCGATGAGCAGTGCATCAGGACTGATATGCCCATAGAGGCGGCCAAAGTTGGCTCAGCTGTGATTGCCACCTCGGACAAAGCTTGCTATGGGCTTGAGGATGTGACCAAGAAGGAAGCAGACGAAATAGTCAGGGAAATGGTAAACGGAAAGCAAACATTGATATTCGACCCGGATAAGGCAGCCGAGGTAGCGGTCAGAGTAGCTATGGAACTGGCGCCGAAGAGAAACAAAGTGCTGGTCAAGCCCGAAGAGGTACCGGACTTGGCTAAAGACCATAAGCTGTGCAACATGTGCAGTCAGGTTTGCCCCAATTTGCTTCCGGTTGGCGATGCCATCGAAGCAGCCAAGAATGGCAATATACAGCCACTGGTGGAAGTGTTTAATAAATGCATTGGCTGCGGCAAATGTGACCAAGAGTGCCCTCGCCATGTGCCCATAATCAAGATGATGCAGGCGGCTGCTAGCTGGGAAACGTGGAAAGTGAGGGTGGGGCGGGGGCCGATTATGGATACTGAGATCAGAAAAGTAGGCGCACCTATCGTGCTGGGAACCATCCCCGGTATAATCGCCATTGTTGGCTGCTCTAACTTTCCCGAAGAAATCACTGAAATAGCTGATATCGCTGAGGAATTCGCCAAAAGGAAATATATCGTGGTTCTCAGCGGTTGCTCGGCTATGGCAGCGGGGATGAAGAAGGACAAAGACGGCAAAACTATTTATGAGAAATATCCGCCTAATTTCGATGCCGGTGGTGTTCTCAATGTTGGCTCCTGTGTGGCGAATTCCCATATCACAGGAGCTGCCATGAAAGTGGCTAATATCTTTGCCACCTTGCCATTGAGGGGAAATTACGAGGTCATAGCCGACTATATCTTGAACCGCGTTGGTGCCTGCGGCCTAGCCTGGGGAGCTTATTCTCAAAAGGCAGCATCCATCGCCACGGGATGCAACAGGTTAGGAATTCCGGTGGTTTTAGGGCCACATGGCTCTAAGTATAGAAGGCTCTATCTGAGCCGGAAGGAAGAGGATGACTGGACGGTAATGGACGGAAGAGAAAAGAAGCTGGTGAATACCGAGGAGCCGTCGCCGGAACACCTGATTACCGTGGTGGAGTCCAAGGAGAGGGCGATGGTCACCATGGCTAAGCTGTGTATCAGGAAAAACGATACTCCCCAGGGACGGCAGCTAAAGCTCACCCATTATATCAGTCTGCACAAACAATACCTGGGAACTTTGCCAGATGACCTTCACCTATTCGTTAGAAAGACTTCGGATATACCCATCTTCTTTAAGAAAGAAGTGATGGCCTATCTGGAGAAAGTGGGCTGGAAGGAGAAGCCGGTTTTGACTCTGCCTACCTTGATCGGAACTTATCCGTCCGAGGTTCCGCTGGAGGCTGTTGTCCACTAGGGAGATTCAGAAAGGAACTGAATGCGTATTCTGGTAGCTGTACAAGGCCATTATGGCCAGAGAATTGGTGATAACATAAGGAAGTATGGGCCGGCTGACTGGAAGGTTTATTCTTACACCTTACCACAGGACTTGCCAGCCGTAATTGATGATGCTGACCAGTTTCTGCCTAAGGAGTTGCCAGCGGCCGATTTGCTGATATCTCTCGGTGAGCATCCTGGAGTGGCCCAGATGATTCCCGACATGGTGAAGAAGAGCGGCGCCAAAGCAGTGATCGCCCCGGCGGATAACCGCGTCTGGCTGCCACCCGGCTTGGCCAAGCAGATTAAGCGGAAGCTGGAATCTATGGGAGTGGACATGGTCTATCCAGTTCCATTCTGCACCTTGACGGAGAAGGATAGTCAAAACCAGTATATCCGTGAATTTGCTAAGTATTTTGGCAGACTGGAAGTAGACATAGAGCTTGATAAAGATAGAATAAAGCGGGTTGCGGTTATCAGGGGGGCTCCGTGTGGCTGCAGTCCGTACGTGGCTGATGGCCTGGCTGGAGTCTGGGAAAGAGACGCTGTGGAAAAAGCCGGACTTCTGCATCACCAGTACCCGTGTCTGTCAACTATGGTGATGGACCAGGAATTTGAAGATACCTTGATGCACCGTGCCGGGCTTATGACCAAGCTGGCAGTGGACAAAGCTATTAAGGGTGTAAAGGTAGCCAAGTAAGGGGGTTTCATTATGACAACGACTTTACCCTATCATCGAGTTAACGTGTTGACAGGGACCAAAACAGCTAGGCTTATTGAAGATCCTAGCGAGTATGCGCACCTGATCAAGCGGGCTAATAGGCCTCTTCTAGTGCTTGGCTCGTGGGCTCTTACCACGACCTTGGGTGGTAAGCTCCTTATTGAGTATGGCGTGGACATAGCTAAGACACTTGATATTCCCATATGCGCCACAGCTCACACCAAGAAGAAGCTGCTAGAGCTGGGCGTTGAGCCAGCCAGCAGCTACGACATTATAGAGATAATCAACCATCTCAAAGACCCGGCATGGAATGGGGTTAAAAAGGAAGGGAATCACGATTTGGTTATGTTTTTGGGATTCAGGACTGACCTCGGTGAGCAGGGACTTTCCACCCTGAAACATTACGCCCCACACCTCAAAACGATGACCTTGTGCAAATTCTATTATCCACATGCCAGCTATTCCCTTCCTAATTTCAGAAAAGACGAACAATGGAAGGAATTTCTAGATAATCTAATTACAAATTTAAAGAGTAAGGAGGCATAAAAATGGCAGGAATTTTCCCGGTAGATGTTGGGCCCCAGTATGAAGGCGAAGTAATCAGGAGAGCCGACTTATATGTCGAGCTCGGTGGGCCGAATGTGAAAAGCAAATTTGAGTTGGTGACGCTGAAGGGTCTTGATGAGGTCGAGAACGAGAAGATAGAAGTCATCGGCCCGGACATCAAGGATATGAAGGAAGGTGGTAGTTACCCCATCGGCTTAATGATTGATGTCGCCGGCGAAAAACTGGAAAAAGACATGGAGCCGGTCTTCGAGAGAAGGATGCACCTTTATGCTAACTACATAGAAGGCTTTTATCATATGAACCAGAGAGACGACGTCTGGATGAGGTTAAATAAGGATTCCTTTAATAAGGGGCTTAATTCGCTTGAGGGGATCGGCAAGATATTGATGTTTCTTTATACATCGGAGTTGGACGTTATCGAGAAGATTTCCATCACCTTCGTTACCGATGAGAAGAAGGTTGAGGAGCTCATAGTGAAGGCTCGCGAAATCTATAAAGCCAGGGATGAGAGGGCCAGGGGCTTAAAAGAAGACGATGTTCAGGAGTTCTATAGCTGTGCCCTGTGTCAGAGCTTTGCTCCGACTCATATCTGCATTGCTACTCCGGAGAGGATTGCTAATTGCGGAGCCATAAGCTGGTTCGATGGTAGAGCCGCGTATAAGCTAGACCCGGAGGGGCCGGTGCAGGAGGTGAAGAAGGGTGAGTGCCTGGACCCGATAAGAGGCGAGTACATTGGCTGTAACGAACTGGCGGCAGTGAAGTCCATGGGGACTTATAACCGCGTTTATCTGCACAGTGCTTTCGAGCATCCGCATACCTCGTGCGGTTGCTTCCAGGCGATTTGGTTTTACATCCCTGAAGTTGATGCCTTTGGTCTCGTCCATCGCGATTTCGTCGGCCCAGCTGTGGTTGGTGTACCTTTCTCTACCATGGCTGCAGATACCAGCGGCGGCCGGCAGGTAGAGGGCTTTTTGGGAATAGCGCTGGAATATCTCAGGTCACCAAAATTCCTGTATGCCGATGGCGGCTTAAGGCGTTTGGTGTGGATGCCAAAGGAGATAAAAGAGAGATATAAGGAGGCTATACCTGCAGACGTGTACGATAAGATAGCTACGGAGGAAGATGCCAAAAACATTGATGAGCTGATGGCGTTTTTGGATAAGGTAGGACATCCATGGGTGAAGGGTGAAGTGGAGCTTCCTGTATAAAATGGACTAGGAGGATTGACATGGCGCTAAAAGGAACTGACGTTGTAAAGAGGCTTCCAGATGGAGGCAAAAAGAATTGCCGTGAATGTGGCTTTCCCACCTGTTTTGCCTTTGCCATGAAGCTGGCTGCTGGAGGTGTCTCGCTTGATAAATGTCCCTACCTTCTGCCAGATGTTAAGGCCGAACTTGAAGAAGCCCTGGCACCGCCTATTAAGCCGGTAACCATTGGCACTGGCAAAAATGCCCTTGCGATCGGCGGTGAAGAGGTGATTTACCGGCATGAGAAGACCTTTATCCATCAGCCAGGAATTGCCCTGCTTATCTCAGACAAGGAGGCGGAAGCAAAGGTAGATGAGAAGCTGAAGAAAACAAAAGAGTTACAGTTCCCCTGGGTAGGGCTGACTCTCAAGGCGAACGTTCTGGCGCTGCGGTTTGAGTCAGGCGATAAGGCCAAGTTCGAGGCATTGGTGAAGAAGGTCTGCGAGGACAACGACCTGCCTATGGTGCTAATGTCCGAGGATGTTGATGTCCTGCTTTCAGCTAGAAATATATGCGGTGACAGGAAGCCATTACTTTATCCGGTCACCAAAGAGAATATTGATAAGGTAATTGCTGGAATTAAGAGTTCGCCGGTGCCAGTGGTGGTGAGGGCTAACAGTGTGGAGGAGTTGATACCGTTGACCACCAAGTTGAAGGATGCCGGCCTTGACGAGATAGTTTTGGACCCAATCGCTAAGAATATGCAGGAAGCTATCAGGGACCAGACGCTGATTCGGCGAGCGGCTTTGAAGCAGAATTTCAGACCTCTGGGTTATCCGACCATCGGATTTCCTTGCTTCATAGCTAAAGACGAAATCAGGCAAGTCCTTCTAGCTGCCATGTTTGTGATTAAGTATCCTGGCATTATTGTCCTTTCTGACTTTGATAAATACTCGCTATTGCCGTTGCTGGTTCAGAGGCTCAACATCTACACTGACCCGCGAATACCGATGTCAGTGGAACAGAAGGTCTACGAGATAGGTGAGCCGAATGATGAATCACCGGTGTTGATTACCAGCAACTGGGCGCTGACTTATTTTATTGTCGCTTCGGAAATCGAAGGTAGTAAAGTTTCGTCGTGGTTGTGTGTCAAGGACACTGAAGGGCTTGGTGTTCTTACTGGCTGGGCTGCCGGTAAGTTCTCTGGCGACTCTATCGGACCATTCATCAAGAAGTCAGGTATTGAGGATAGAGTAAAGCACAGACGGCTGGTTATTCCGGGCAAGGTCGCCCGGATTAGAGGTGAGCTAGAGGAGGCGCTGCCGGGTTGGGAAATCATAGTTGGGCCCAGGGAAGCCAGCGAGATACCAGCTTACCTGCCGGGCCTAGTGAAGAAGTGGAAAAACTGAAGCAAGAACTGGTAGACATCCTGACCCCGAACAAGAAGGATAGGCGCCATTTAATCTCCCTTCTTCAGCAAGTTCAATATAAACTTGGCTATATTTCCAGAGAGGCGATGCTAGCAATCGCTGATTTCTTGGACATTCCAGGAAGCACGGTCTACGGCATCGCCACTTTTTATAATCAATTCCGCTTCATACCTCTCGGCAAGCACCCGGTGAAAGTTTGCATGGGCACTGCCTGCCACTTGGCCGGCGGCAAGCTTGTCCTGGAGGCTATGGCCAGGGAGCTTGACATCCAGGTTGGCAGCATTACACCTGACCGTGAGTTCAGTCTGGACAGGGTAGCTTGTGTTGGCTGCTGTGCTTTGGCTCCAGTTGTGGTGGTCGGCGATTCCGTTTACCCTAAGATGACTCCCCCGAAGGTGGAGGAAGTCTTGGTGACCATCAAGCCGGTGAGCCAGGAGCAATCAGAAAAGCAGTAATTGTTTAGTTGATTGTGCTATGTGCCATTCTGAGCGAAGCGAAGAATCTATGGTTACTTTGCTACAGAGATTGCCACGTCGCTACGCTTCTCGCAATGACAGAAAATATGCCCTGGTAAATGGTTGCTTATGACCTTTGAAGAGATTCAAAAACAGGCGAAGGCAGACTGGGACTCCCGGTATCACGGCGAGGTTCCACACATCCTCGTCGGTACAGCTACCTGTGGCCGAGCTGCCGGCGCATTGTCGGTAGTCGAAGCCTTCAACAAAGAGCTGGCGAAGAAAAATAGCCGGGCCAAGTTGACCGAAGTTGGCTGTATCGGACTTTGCTCACTTGAGCCGCTGGTCACCGTAATCAAGCCCGGTTCCTTCACCGTCTGCTACAACAATGTTACTCCTCAGGTTGTACCCACGCTTGTCGAAGGCTATGTACTGGGTGACGACCCTTGCCTTGACCTGGCTTTGGGCACGCTGGGTGGTGGTGACGGCGAAGCGGCTTATATTCCGGAGCTTTCCAGATTTGAGCATGAGTATCGTTTGCTTCTGCGTAACTGCGGTTACATCGACCCGGCGAATATAAACCATTACATTGCTAATGGTGGCTACAGCAGCCTGGTTAAGGCTCTGCAGATGGAGCCTGCTGCCATAATCGCGGAGATAAAGAAATCCGGCCTAAGAGGGCGGGGTGGTGCTGGCTTCCCTACCGGCAGAAAGTGGGAGCAGTGCCGGGAAGCATCTGGCCCGCCTAAATATATAATCTGTAATGCTGATGAGGGAGACCCGGGGGCTTTTATGGACCGCGTGGTCTTGGAGAGCGACCCGCAGCAAGTTATAGAAGGCATGACTATGGCCGCTTATGCTGTCGGTGCCCACGACGGCTTTGTATACATTCGGGCCGAGTATCCTCTGGCTATCGAGCGGCTGAAGGTTGCTCTGGAACAGGCAAAGAATCTGGGATTATTAGGCAAGAATATCCTTGGCAGTGGTTTCAGCTTCGATATAGAGATAGTCGAGGGGGCTGGTGCCTTCGTCTCCGGCGAATCAACCGCTTTAATGTATGCTATCGAAGGGAGGCGGAGCATGCCCAGAGCCCGGCCGCCTCATTCGGTGAAGGCTGGTTTATGGGGCAAGCCGACGGTTCTTAATAATGTCAAGACTTATGCCTACATTCCTCTGATACTTGAGCGTGGAGCTGGCTGGTTTTCCAGCCTCGGCACTGAAGGCAGCAAAGGCACGGCAGTGTTTGCTCTAGCCGGAAAGATGGTTAACACCGGACTGGCGGAAGTGCTCATGGGTAAAACTCTTCACGAGCTCATCTTTGATATAGGTGGAGGCATTCGGGGTGGCAAGAAGTTCAAAGCAGTGCAAATCGGCGGGCCTTCCGGTGGCTGCTTGCCGGAAAGCATGCTGCGGACCCCGGTAGATTTCGATTCACTTCGCAAAGCCGGGGCAGTTATGGGCTCCGGCGGCGTCATTGCCATGGATGAGGACAACTGCATGGTTGACACGGCTAAATTCTTTCTTGACTTCATACAGAAAGAGTCCTGCGGCAAATGCTCCACCTGTCGCATCGGCACCAAGCACATGCTGGATATACTGGAGGACATCACCGTCGGCAAAGGCAAGGCCGGTGATATGGATTTGTTGGTTGAGCTGGGGGAGGATATCAGGGGTGGTTCATTGTGTGGCTTGGGCAGGACAGCACCTAATCCAGCCCTAACCACTATCCGCTATTTTAGAGACGAGTACGAGGCTCATGTTTTGGAGAAGCGGTGTCCGGCGCTGGTATGCAAGGAGCTTATCGCCTACTATATCCTTCCTGAGAAATGCGAGCGGGGCTGTGAACATTGTGTATTATCCTGTCCGGTGAAAGCCATCACCAGCGATGAAAAAGGTATAAAGGTAATCGACCAGAGCAAGTGCACCAAGTGCGGCAGCTGTCAGCTCGTCTGCCCGCCGGAATATAATGCCGTGGTGAAATTATCACCGCCGAGCTTGGTGCCAACACCAGTAGCCAAAGATAAAGAGTAGCGCAAGCAACGAGGAGAGCATGTGGGAATCTGAAAAGAAAGCAGTGATTGAGGCGGCACAGGAGATGGCTAAGAAGGGGCTGGTGGTGGGCACGGCGGGAAATGTGAGCCTGCGCCTTAAAGACTCCAGCGGACGGGAGCTGCTGGCTATTACTCCCAGCGGGCGATATTATGATTCGCTCAAGGTTGACGACATAGTGGTAGTTGACTTTGCCGGACAGCGGGTTGAAGGTGAGCTAAAAGCTTCCATAGAGACGGTAATGCACATCGAGGTTCACAAGGCGCGGAAAAAAGTCAATGCTGTCGTTCATGCTCACCCCGCTTTTTGCAGCGTCATTGCCGTTGCCGGCATGGATATACCTCCACTCATCGATGAGCAAGTCATCTATATCGGCGGGGAGATAAAAGTTGCCGAGTATGCTTTTCCCGGCACGCCGGAGCTGGCGAAAAGTGTGGTCTCGGCGCTGGGGTCGAGAAACGCCGTCATACTGGCAAATCATGGCGTTCTTTCCGTGGGCAGGGACATGCGTGAAGCCCTGACTATTTGTGAGCTGGCGGAGGAGATGGCAAAAATATACGTTTCTGCCCTGAGTCTGGGCAAGGTTAACCAGCTTCCGGCTGAGGTAGTTGAGCTGGAGAAGGCGTTCTTCGCTTCCGTATACGGAGAGGGTGAGGGATAGCCTCAGCCCGTTAACTTCCGGCCGGCTCGGTTCCTAAGATGATTAGGCAGTTTAGTATCTTTTCCGGCCTCCTCCTCTGTCAGACCTACCGCCTCCGCTGCCGCCGTAGGAACCACGGCTTCTGTTATCGGTGCGAGGACGAGCCCCGCTTACAGCGAGCTGCCGGTTGTTTAGCATTTTACCATTCAGGCCGTTAATTGCCGCTTGACCTGCGGACAACAATGGCATTTCAACAAACGCAAATCCCTTAGATTGCCCGCTATACTTGTCCTTTATGATACTTACAGACGTCACGTCTCCAAAAGCCGCGAATTCTTCCCGCAATTCCTCTTCCGTTGTCTCATAGGTTAGGTTGCCCACATAGATATTCAATCGGCACCTCCTTTAATTGATATGTAATGGAAACACACATAGGCCAGGCATCCCCGGCCTATGTATGTCCTTAAAAAGCAGCCTTATCTGCTTAGTTTGACCTTATTGTAGCAATCGCTACAATATACTGGTCTGCCTTCGCGCGGCTCGAACGGTACTTCGGTCTCTTTGCCACATTGGGCGCAAGTTGCGGGAAACATTTGCCGTTGGGGCCTGTAGCCGTAGCCACTGTTTCCGCTTCCGTAGCGCTCTGACTTCCTTGCCTGCCGGCAGGATTGACAGCGCTTGGGCTCGTTAGTATAGCCTCTGGACGCGAAGAGTTCTTGTTCTTCAGCCGTGAAGGTGAAGGTAGTTCCGCAATCGGAACACTGGATTGACTTGTCCTTAAAACCCATTGGATGACCTCCTCTCTTATAAATAGTTGGTTGGAGCCTTGGTCATCCAGCACTTGAGTAGATATGAGTGATATAAACTAAGTTTGTGATAACCTAAACTGAAACCACTAAAAGAGTATTGTACACTAAAGTCTCCCACTTTGCAATAGACGGTAAGAAGTCCATAGGAAGAAGGACCGCAGGGGCTAAAATGGCTATGATTTTCATTTAAAGGTATAATAATATGTCGCAAAACAGGTGGCAATGCCCTGGCTTCTTGATGGTTGCGAGACCTGAAAAGTAAGACTGGAGGTGTGAAGTGACAACGACGATTGTAGTGGCTGGAAAAGGGGGTGTGGGCAAGACGGCTATCGCTGCCCTGCTTATAGATTTGCTGTCCAAAAAGGGGGTGGTTCTGGCTATCGATGCTGACCCTGCCACCAACCTTAATGCCGCTTTGGGTCTGCCTCTGGGAGAAACTGTGGGCCGGGCTCGTGAGGACGTTACTGAGGATATACAGAAGGGGCGCCTTTCACCAACTGTTTCCAAGCAAGATGTTCTGGATATGAAGATAAGGGAAGCCCTGGTGGAGTCGGCTAAGGTTGACCTGCTGGCTATGGGGCGGCCTGAAGGTCCGGGGTGCTACTGTGCCGCCAATCACATGCTGCGTCTTTCTATAGACCGGCTGGCTAAGAATTACGATTATACGGTTATCGATTCTGAAGCTGGAATGGAGCACATAAGCCGTCAGACGACACGGGATGTGGACTTGTTGCTGATTGTCTCCGACGTAACTATGAGGGGTATCACCACGGCGGCTAGAATGAAAGATTTGATTAAGGAGATGAGAACTAAGGTCGGCAAGGTGTCCCTGGCAGTAAACCGGGTTAAGAACGGTCTGCCGCAGGAGATCGGAAAGGCAATCAGCGATTTCGGCCTTGAGCTTGTGGCTATTGTACCTGAAGACCCGAATCTTGCCGATTTGGATATAAAAGGCAAGCCGATTACCGAACTTCCTGAGAATTCACCGCTCAGGCAGGCGGCAAAAGAGATAATCTCTAAACTTGGGCTATAAGCCGCTTGTGCAGGAGGCTATCAAATGGGGCTTAAGGATAAGAAATTGATTGGTCTACAGGAAATCGAGGGAGCGGTAAGTCCGCACCAGAAGCAGATTGGTATGGCGCTGAAAGCCAGGAAGGAAGCCCTTGAATACGTTACTGACGTGTCTAAATTAGCTGAGTTTGTCGGCGGCAAGGTGGAATCCCTGGGAATGGGTGAGGACTGGGTGATAAGCAAGGAAGTCTTTCCCGGGGTGGAAATCTTCTTTATTTACAATCGTGCCGATGATGAATTCCAGAGCAATCTTAAAGTTCTGTTCTCTGGCGACAGGATAAGGATGATGAGGGGGGAGGACCTGGCTGTCTTTGTCATTTTTTATGTAAATCATATGCTTAGATATGTGCGAGATAGCAATCCGGGGAAACGTCTTCCCGAGGTTTGTTATAGAGTATAGGGCGTTCGGTTGTCCTGGCGAGGAGTCCCGATTGCATCGGGACGGCATGGCAGTCTCAGTGGTAAGTTATGATAGTGAGATTGCCACGCCCTCAGCTTGCAATGGCAGTTTAAAAGAGGTGATAAATGGCAGGTAATGCCGATCTCGATAAGGTGTTCAACCCCAAATCGGTAGCTGTAGTCGGAGTTCCGGCTAGCAGTTCCCGCCATAGTATGGCTAGAACTTATCTTAGGGCCTTAATCGAGTGCAAGTTCAATGGCCCGATTTATCCTATTAATCCCAAGGGCGGCGAGATTAATGGCTTAGAAATCTATGCCAGCGTCAAAGATACTCCAGATTCGGTTGACTACGTCATCTCCTGTATTCCAGCGGCTTTGGCGCCACAGTTGGTTAGGGATTGTGTTGCCAAGGGGGTGAAGGCGATACAGTTTTTCACCTCTGGCTTTAGTGAAGAAGGCACAGAAGAAGGCAGAAGGCTGGAGACGGAGATTTGCGATATAGCTCGACAGGGTGGCATCAGGCTCATCGGCCCTAATTGTATGGGGGTGTATTGTCCCAAATCCGGCTTATCTTTTGCTCCTGATTATTCCACGGAAAGCGGGCCGGTGGCGCTCATTTGCCAGAGCGGTGGCAATGCTATTTATTTCGTTCGGCATGCCGCCCAGCGCGGCGTTCGTTTTAGCAAGGTGGTCTCCTTCGGCAATGCTGCTGATGTGGATGAGAGCGACCTGCTGGAATATCTTACTAATGACACTGAAACCAAAATTATAATTGCCTATATTGAGGGATTGAAGGACGGTAGACGCTTTAGTGAAGTCGTGAGAAAGGCGGCAGCAGCCAAGCCTGTTATAATGATGAAAGGCGGCAGCACTGAGGCTGGGGCAAGGGCAGTGGCTTCCCATACCGGAGCTTTGGCCGGGTCAGCCAGGATATGGGATGGACTTTTGCGGCAGGCAGGGGTTATTCCTGCGTTCACTCTGGAGGAGTTAGGCGATATTCTGGTTGCTCTACTTTATTTGCCTGTGCCTCACGGGCGGAGACTTGGTGTTATCGACGTCGGTGGGGGGGCTGTAGTTGTGGCTACTGATGCGTATATTTCCGCCGGGCTTGATTTGCCGCGACTGCCTCAGGAGTTGCGACAGAAGCTCAGGAGTTTCCTCAGCACAGGTGCCGCCGGCCTAAGCGTCAACAATCCTGTTGACCTCGGCGGTCAGTTTTTTAATGTTTCAGGTGCCTATTCCGTAATGAAGGAACTGGCTGATTACGATGGTATTGATATGCTTGTTTTCCATTTACATTTAGGCATTAATCCGCCGTTTGCCTCTTTCCCCAAGGAGTATTCTGTTGCCATACTGGATAACGCGATTAGAGTCCACAATGAGACTGGCAAACCGATGGTGGTAGTTATTGACCAGCTTACCACTATTGAAAGCTGCGAAACAACCTTTGCTTGTCAGCAAAAGTGCCAGCAGGCGGGGATTCCTGTTTATTCCTCGGTAAATGGGGCTGCCAAAGCCCTTGAGCAGTTTATGCGTTACCACGAGATACCGCTATCCGGTTCTACCGAATTCCTTATCCAGTTGCCGTGAGCTTAAATGAATCATTGTTGGTCTGCCATGGGGGCAGGTGCGGGGTTGGTTGGTCTGTTCCAATTGTTTTATCAGCTCTCTCATCTCCTCGGCGGTTAGCGACTGCCCGGCTTTGACGGCGCTGTGACAGGCTACGGATTGAGCTATGTTTTCCTCTCGCTTGGATGGTTCTTCTTCGGCGACGAGAGAGTCCAAAAGTGTCCTCACCGCTTCAGCCAGGTTTCCTTCCTTCATGATAGCTGGCACGGCTCTTAGCAGGTAGCTCCTGGCTCCAAAGGGCTCGAGGTTGAAGCCGAACTCGCCGAGAAGCTCGCGCTTCATTTTCAAAACCTCTTCTTGCTTGGGGCTTAATTCTATGTTTACCGGCTCGAGCAGTCCCTGAATTTCTATCTTCTGCTGGGAGCGCTGGGATAAGATTTTTTCGAAGAGGACACGCTCGTGGGCGGCATGCTGGTCGATAAGGTAAAGCCCCTCAGGTCCCTCAGCCATGATGTAGTTGCTGGCTAACTGTCCCAACACCCTGAGTATAGGCAGGGAGGCCGTCTCAGCGCCTTTTACCGTCCACAAGCTTGGCGGCGGGGTAAATGACGTTGTGTCAGTCTTGATTTTAGGTGGCGGTGCTTTAGCCAACACCTTCGCTACTGTCTTTTGTACTGCTGTATAGACAATCTGGCTGTTGCGGAATTTCACCTCTGTCTTTGTGGGGTGGACATTGACATCAATCTCTTGCGATATCACTGAAACGTTTAAGATTACAATAGGGTGCTTGCCGGTCATAAGCAAGCCGTGATAGGCATCTTCGGCGGCTCGCGCCAGCAGGCTGCTGCGCACCCAGCGGCGGTTGACGAAAAAGCTGAGATAGCCGCGGCTGGAGCGGGCTAAAGAAGGTGGACTTACCAGGCCAGTAACGCTGAGAACCTGGTCTACTTCGCCAATCTCCAACATTTGTTTGGCTATTTCTAATCCGTAGACCTCGGCGACAACATCTCTGAGGCTGCCGTTGCCCGGTGTCTTTAAGCTTAGGCGCCCGTCGAGGACAAGATTGAATTTTACTTCGGGAAAAGCCAGTGCATACTGGCTTAAGACATTGGCTATGTGTCCGTTTTCGGTAGTTGCCGACTTCAGGAATTTCAGCCGCACCGGGAAGTTGTGGAAAAGGTGATGCACGGTGACGGTGGTGCCTTGAGGCCGGCTGCGTTTCTCGTGCTTTATTACTGAGCCGTTCTTAAGGTAGAGGTAGGTGCCAGCGGTATCGATGTCGGCTTTGGTCAAAACTTCCACCTCAGCCGCAGCAGCTATGCTGGGCAGAGCTTCACCGCGGAAGCCGAGGGTAGATATCTGTTCTAGGTCGGTTAGTGCATCAATCTTGCTGGTGGCGTAGCGATGGAAGGCGAGCTCCACGTCGTCTGCTGGTATGCCGCTGTCGTTGTCGGTGACCCTGATAAGGCTGATGCCACCACCCTGCGCCTCGACATTTATCTGTGTGGCGCCGGCATCCAGAGCGTTCTCCACCAGCTCCTTCACCACCGAAGCTGGCCTCTCCACCACCTCCCCAGCGGCAATCTTGGATATAACTTCCTGAGCTAGAATTTTGATGGGCATGCTGGCTTATTTTACTCGCTTGGGGAGGGTGAGACAAAGGAAGTGATAATTAGGATTTCGGGAAACCTTATTTCTCTCTCTTTTTAGTGGTGGCCTTGTCATTTTTAGTGCCACTTACGAATTGCACAAGCTTCTCCCAATCTATATTGCCATTTGAAAAACAGAAGTTTTCAACAAATTCGCGTGTGAATCTGTTTATAGCCGCGTCCCAAGCTGGGGCATACTTCCGTCTATGCTTGGCTGGTTCCTCTCTCATTAATCTTATTAACTTTAGGTAGAAATCCCCGTCACCGGTAATTTCAGTCCAGAAATCTTGTCCTGATCTACGTCTATAAACAGTATCTTTGGTGGGCTCTGACCTAGCTCGCCCATAACCGGCCGCTAACATGGGGTCAAATTGTTTGTGGAGTTTGTAAAGGCGACTTCGTAAAGCTAGGAATTCTTGAGTCTGTCGTTTCTTCTGACTAGCGTTATAGATATTGGGCCCCGATTTCATCGCAACAGCGATTTGTCTATCCTTGGTTTCGATTACAAAATCAACGCCTTCAGCATCCGACACTTTAGCACCTGCGGCAATCCTGGCGATCGGCTCAAAAAAAGCTTCACCGAATATCGTTTCGTCCGAAGAACCGATATAGGCGGTCAATATTTGTTCGACAATTTCAGAAGCCTTTTGCGTTCCTAGCGCCTTGAAAAGGTAAGGATTCTTTCTTCGTAGAATACCTTTCAGTCTGAGTTGTCCTAACTTACGTACGCGCCGCTCATAGAAGTCTTGGAGACATTTGCTTATCAGGCTCTGGAGTTCCTCTGCGTTTACCATTGTTTCTCCTTACTGCTGCCACAAGGCGGTGATGACCAGCGACGGCTTCGAGAGCCAGCTTATAGTATTCTTCCATTAATTCGATGCCTATATAATGTCGGTCGAGTTCAATACAAGCGAGTGCTGTTGTACCGGACCCAATGAAGGGATCCAATACTATATCTCCAGGCTGAGTGAACAATTTTATAAACCAAGAAGGTAATGATATGGGGAAAGCCGCGCTATGATTGCGGTTGGAGCACTCTGTAGCGAGATGTAAAACATTTGTGGGATAAACATATTTCTTACCAAGCCAGTTAGAAACATTCTTGCCAAAGCCACTTAGAGAACGAGATTCATCACGAATGCGGTCGGCATCACTTAGTTTTGCTAGCCGCTTTTCTGCCCAACTACCCATAGGCACCATGACCTCTTGTTGGAACATTTTAAACTTCTTTTGTTTGGTAAAGTGTAAACATCGCTCCCAGGCGTCTCTGAATCGATTAGGCCATTTCCCCGGATAGCAGTTCTTTTTATGCCATATATATTCTTCTGTCCAAAGCCAGCCCTGCTTTCTCATCTCGAGGATTAGTTCTAATACGTAAGTTTGCCGTTCACCGTCGGCGGTTCGCTCTTTGATATTTAGTACAAAAGAGCCTTCAGGTTTAAGGACGCGTTTCAATTCATAAGATATGGGTAAGAACCATTGCACATATTGATTGGTGGGGATACCTTTGTAGCTTTTTTTTCGGTTATCTGCGTAGGGTGGGGAAGTGATGATTAAGTCGATACTATCTGGAGGTAAGGTTTTTATAATATCTAAGCAATCTCCATGGATAATCTCATCCCAATGCAAAGCGAAACCTTGGAGTTTATGCTTATTATTTGTCTCTATTATTTGAGCCATACTATGCTCACTATTATTTTACACGGTTTCGTGTATATTGTCAATTAGTTTTAAGACATAAAATCTCAATTTTTCTCAACTTTTTCCAGAGGTGCCAGGCTGAGCAGCAGCCTTTTGACGCCGGCTCCTTCGAAGGCGACGGTTATCTCCTGGTCGTCTTTGTTTGGTGAGCAGTTTATGACCACTCCGTCACCAAATATCTTGTGGTGAACACGGTCGCCAATCTCTAAAATCAGGTTGCTGACTGGTCTCGATGTTGCCTTGGGAAAAAGAGCGGTTACCGGGGTGAACTCCTCTTCCTTTTCCTGCCAAAAACCTTTGCCGGCTATAAGGTGTGGCGGGATGTCTTCGAGGAAACGGGATGGAATGGTCGCTGCGCTGTTGCCGAACAGGTTGCGGTGATAGGTATGAAGCAGATAGACTCGCTGCCGCGCTCGGGTTACACCTACGTAGCACAGGCGGCGCTCTTCCTCTAACTCATCAGGGTCTTCCATCGACCTTCGATGTGGCAGCAGACCTTCTTCCATGCCGATGATGAAAACAACTGGGAATTCCAAGCCTTTGGCTTGATGTAGGGTGATTAAGGTGGTGGCCTCAACCTTTTCATTAAGTTCGTCTGTATCTGAGTATAGGCTTGCCTTTTCCAAAAAAGCAGCTAACGCCTCTGCCGGGCTCAGCTCATTGTAGTCTCTGGCTACGGTGTACAGCTCCTGTATGTTCTCCCAGCGCTCCTCGCCGTCTTCTTCGTTGAGGATATACGCTTTGTAGCCTGTCTGCTCCAGTATTGCGTCCATTAAACCTGTAAGGCTTAGCTCCTGGCTTCTGGTGATGAGCTCGGCAATCAAGTCGAAGAAGCTTTTTAAGGCGTAGTTGGCTCGGGGTGTTAAAGATGGACCTTTTTTATCTGCTACCAGCTTCAATGCTTCATATAGAGGCATGTCCTGATTTTTTGCCCAGCCTGATAGCTCAGCTAAGGTGCGCTGACCGATGCCCCTGCCGGGGACATTTATTATGCGGGCCAGGCTGATGCTGTCGGAAGGGTTTTGAATCAGCCTCAGGTAGGCGATTATATCTTTAATCTCTCGCCTCTGGTAGAAGCGGGTGCCGCCGACAAGCTTGTAGGGCACACCGTAGCGCATGAAAGCTTCTTCTAAAGCTCGTGACTGGGCATTGACCCGGTACATCACGGCACAGCCGCCGGGTGAGACCAGGTCTTGTTCCGCCAGTCTGGCTATTTCGCTGATGACAAACTGGGCCTCTTCATCTTCGTTGTAAGTTTCGATTAAGGAAATTGGAACGCCGGCCTCGTTCTCTGTCCACAGGCGTTTTGGTTTACGCCGTGAGTTCATCGAGATGATGCTGGAAGCCACATCCAGTATGGTCTTTGTGGAGCGATAGTTCTGCTCTAGATAGGCTACTTTGGCATCCGGGTAGTCCTTCTCGAAGCTGAGTATGTTGCGCAGGTCGGCGAATCTCCAGGAATAGATGGACTGGTCGGGGTCACCGACAACGCAGACATTGCGGTGTTTTCCGGCTAGCTGTTTTACCAGCATGTACTGGGTGATATTAGTATCCTGGAACTCGTCAACAAGTATATGCAGATAGCGAGACTGATATTTGGACAGAACCTTGGGGTGGTCATCGAAGAGTTGTACTGTTCTCATCAGTAGGTCATCGAAGTCAACCCCATGGCTCCGAATTAGGGACTGCTGGTAGCGCTCGTAGACGCGCTGGACTACACCTTCGAAATAATTGCTGGTCTGTTGGGCGTAATCTGAAGGGGTCAGCAGCCGACTTTTGGCGTATTTGATGGCTGATTGAATAGCTTTGGGTGTGTATTGCTTGGGGTCGAGGTCGAGCTCCTGCAGGCTCTGCTTTATCAGGCTTAGCTGGTCTTCCTCATCATAAATAACGAATCTGGAGTCGAGCCCGATGGCTTTACCTTCCTGGCGCAGGATACGGGCGCAAATGGCGTGGAAGGTGCCCAGAGTTAAGTCACCTGCTGTCTGCCCCAGCAGCTTCTCCAGCCTTTCCGCCATCTCCCGGGCAGCCTTGTTGGTGAAGGTGACCGCCATGATGCGGTGAGGATTTATTCCGCAGACCTTTATCAGGTAAGCGACGCGGTGGGTGATGACCCTGGTCTTGCCGCTGCCGGGGCCGGCTACAATAAGCAACGGCCCGTCAATGGTTTCTACGGCTTCTCTCTGGGCCGGATTCAGTTTAGCTAGGACGTCCATAAATTTTTATGATTACTCTGTGCTCTGCCACTTTATTTCTACCTGCTCCGGCTTGACGCCGCTAAAGTTTATGCCATTTGGGCCGCTTACTATGGTGGCACCCGAAGGGCTCAGTTTAATGGTGGTCTCCTCGCCAGTGGTGCTTATAGTTATTTTGTTGGCATTAACATTAAGAAGAAGGTTTACCTTCTGTGAGGGCAGCCCGCTAACCGGTTTTCCCTCGACTGATACTGAGCCGATGGTTACGCCTTCCAGATATACATCGGCACCGGTGGCACCGCAGCTCAGACTGGCAATTAATCCCAGTGTCAAAAGCGCTGCAAGAGCAAGCATGGTTACCAGGTTTGTTTTCATATTGTATCCTCCTCTATCAGTGGTGAGTCTTCGGCAGAAGTTGGCTCGATTGTGGATGTTCATGAGGCTTTAGAGCAATTATAACATTGGGGGGAGCAGGGCTTCAAAGATTTGAAGCTTTGCTAGACGGGAGGTTTTTCCATATAATGTGGGGGCAAATTTGTCTGCTAAGATGGCGGCTGTTGTCAAAATTCCTATTGTAAGCAGTGAATGATGAAGGTGATATCGATTGTGGGCATGGCTGGTTCGGGCAAGTCCGAGGTGGCTAGGGTGTTTGAGAGGAATGGCTTTAAGAAGATAAGATTTGGTGATATTACCGACGAGGAAATTAGGAAAAGGGAGCTTGAGCTGAACGAAGAGAACGAACGAAATGTCAGGCAGCAATTGAGAAAAGAGCATGGTATGGCAGCCTACGCCAAACTGAACCTGCCGAAGATTGACGTCCTGCTCAAGTCTTCAGATGTTGTCGTGGATGGCCTCTATTCTTGGGAAGAGTACACATTGCTCAAAAGTCGTTATGGCGATGATTTTCGTGTGGTCGCTGTTTGGGCATCGCCTAAGATGCGGTATGGGAGGCTGTCGAAGAGAAAGGTTCGACCTCTAACGGTGGAGGAAGCTGCGGGCCGTGATATCGCTGAGCTGGAGAGCACCAATAAAGGCGGACCTATCGCCATGGCGGACTTCACCATCATAAACGAATCATCCTTGGAAGACTTAGAAAGGGAAACGAGAAAGGTTATCTCAGCGTTGAGATGAAAAAAGTAACCAGGCCTGATATTGATGAATATTTTCTCAAGATAGCTTCTGTGGTGGCGGAGCGCTCGACCTGCCGCCGGCACCATGTTGGAGCTGTGGCGGTGAGGGACAAGCATATATTAGCCACGGGCTACAATGGTGCTGCCGCCGGGCTTAAGGACTGCCTTGAGCTTGGCTGCCTTCGAGACGAGAGGAACATACCCTCTGGAACGAGGCACGAAATATGTCGCGGCATTCATGCCGAGCAGAATGCAATCATACAGGCATCGCTTCACGGTGTTAGCCTCGAGGGTGCTACGGTCTATGTCACCCATACGCCGTGTATACTCTGTGCCAAGATGCTGGTCAATGCTAGGATAAAGCGGTTTGTCACCTTCGGCAAATATGCTGATAATTCCTTCATGGAGCTGTTCAGCGAGGCAGGGATAGAGTTCGAAGTCCGGGAGCGGCCGTCTTCACAGATAACCCATCTGGCCTAGAACTGCTTATACTCGAACTCGCCTGAAAAGGTCTTAGGCTCTCTGACAAACTGTATTGAAATTGAAAATTCGTCATTTCATATGACAGACTTCATAACCAGGGAGGCTCTTTGACGTTGTTGTTTTCAAAATAGTCATCGTCTAAAGGTCGCTGGGCAACACCTGACTCTATAGCGGCCTTCGCTACTTCATGAGTCACAGCCAGATGTACATTAGAGTCAAGGGCATTGGGGAGAAGTTCTCCTTCACTGGCAGCACCGGCAATGGATGTGGCAGCCGCTGTGTACATCTCATGGGTGAGCCTGCTGGCCAATGCATCTAATGTACCACGCCAGATTCCGGGATAGGCGAGCAAGTTGTTGACTGTCCTACCATCAGCAGCCAGAGCGGCACCAGATGTTCTGGCAAGCTCTGGGTTAATTTCTGGATATGGATTCGATAGAGCAAAGATAATCTGACCTCGTCTTACCATTCTCGGTTGTATGAGCTCTTTCACCCCGCTTGTCGCAATGACAATATCAGCCGTTTTCATAATCTCATCAAAGTTGGATGGAATGCCTCCTTGCTCGGCGTGTCGTCTAAGGCTGGCCTCGGTCTTTGCTACTCCTAACGCAGGATTACCTGTGTACCGTAGCAAGAATTTTCCTATAGAAAGGCCAGCAGCGCCGAGACCAATAAGCCCGATTTTTGCATCTTCCAGTGTGCGTCCGGTAAGCTTACAGGCATTGATTAAAGCCGCCAATGTTACTACAGCAGTGGCTTGCTGGTCGTCATGCATGACAGGCATATCAAGCTCGTTCTCTAGCCTGCCATGAATCAGGAAACATCTTGGCGATGCTATATCTTCCAGATGGATGCCACTAAATGTCGGCGCAATGTGTTTCACCGTTTCCACAATTTCATCAGGGTCTGTAGTGTCTAGTAAAACAGGTATACCACTGATTCCGACCATTTGCTGGAGTAGGGCGGCTTTCCCTTCCATAACCGGCATTCCCGCAATCGGGCCAATGTTTCCCAATCCAAGAATAGCTGTCCCATCAGTAACGATAGCTACAGAAGAGGCGATGCTAGTGTAAGTATATTTATCACTTGGTTGGGCGAAGATTAAATTACATACTTCAGCCACTCCCGGGGTGTATACCTTCTGGAGAATGTCTACTGAGGTTATAGGAACAGTACTGACCATTTTAATCTTGCCGTTCTTGTGAAAGTTGAGCACCTCGTCCCTAACCTCAAGGACGACGACTTCTTTAAGTTTCGACACTTCGTCTATTAACTGTTTGAGATGGCTTTCACTATCGGAAAGCACCTCAATATCTCTGACCGTGTAATGGTGCCCCAAATGTAATGTTGTTATATTCCCGATATCTACTCCAACTTTGCCGATGGTTGTAGCCAATTTACCTAGGGTACCAGGGATATTAGCGTTTTTGCAGCGCAGAGTTCTCGCAATTTTATAATTGACATTTTCCATTATCTCACCTCTTAACTCTCGAATTATTCCGATTTGAACACCAATTGATTATATCAAAACTAAATACCAGTCTAACTGTTTTGTCACTCCTGGGCAACCACGAAGTTTCTTAGTGTATCTATGTTTTGTATCTTGATTTCAACTACATCGCCCGGATTCATCGGGCCGATGCCTGACGGGGTGCCTGTGGCGATGACATCACCCGGCAGCAGCGTCATTACACTAGAAATGAAGCTGATCAGTTTGGATATCCCGAAAATGAGGTCGCTGGTGGAAGCGGATTGTCGGAGTTCATCGTTGAGGTAGGTTTCGACTTTTAGATTGTCTGGATTGGCTTCTGTTTCTATCCAAGGGCCTATCGGGGCGAAGGTATCGTAGCCTTTAGCTCTGCTCCATTGGCCGTCTGCAGCCTGGGCATGTCGGTCGGAGACATCATTGAAACAGGTGTAACCGAGTACGTATTCCTTTGCCGCCTTTTCTGGAATATCCTTTGCCTTCTTGCCGATAACCACGCCCAGCTCGCCTTCGTAGTCAATGCGTTTCCAGTCTCGGGGCAAGATTATTTTATCGTCGGGGCCAATGACTGCGGTGGATGGCTTGAGGAAGATGAGCGGCACGGGGGGCATAGGCAGTTTAAGTTCCTCGACATGGCTGCGGTAGTTAAGCCCCAGGCAAACTATTTTGGAAGGGAGACAGGGGGCGAGCAGCCTGACCTTATCCAATTTGTAATTGCTTCCGTCAAGTATGGAGGGGCTACTGAGATGTTGAAAGTGGGCGTAGGGGCTGCCGCGGAGTCCGCTTATGGTATTTTGGGCTAGCAGGCCATATTTGGCTCTACCCTGGGCAACAAAGCGGACGATTCGCACATCTGACCCCTTATCCTGGTGTTACAACTTGGCGGCATCGAGAATTGCCGGCACCTTGGATTCCAGACCGATAGCCATTATATGGGTGCCCTGGCATATGCCCTTCATCTCATTTATCAGGCGGGCGGCTATCTCTATACCTTTCTGTAATTTGTTCTCGGCCTTATCCATCTCTTCAATAAGCTTATCTGGGACATATATGCCGGCGACGTTCTTATTCATAAATTTGGCCATAGCTGCTGACCTGAGCACTACTATGCCGACTAAAACCGGCACGCCGAATTTTTTAGCTTCTTTCATAAAGGCTTCGAATGTTTCGGGCTCGTAGATAGCCTGGGTCTGGAAGAACTGGGCACCGGCCTTTACCTTTCTCTCCATCTTGATAAGCTGTGGTTCGATGGGGTCAGCGCCGGGAGTCACGCAGGCGCCGAGGAAGAACTTTGGTGTGCCTTTCAGCTCTTTGCCAGCTAAATCCTTGCCCTGCTCCAGTTGCCGGGCAGCATACAGTAAGGAAACGGAATCGAGGTCGAAGACGGGTTTGGCGTCAGGATGGTCTCCTAAGGTGACATAGTCTCCGGTAAGACAGAGAACATTTTCAACACCCATAACGTAAGCGCTAAGCAAGTCCGACTGGAGCGCTATGCGGTTGCGGTCGCGGCATGTCATCTGGAACACCGGCTCAATGCCCTTCTGCTTGAGCAAATAGCAGGCGGCCAGGGAACCCAACCTCATAACAGCGCTTTGCTGGTCGGTGCAATTAACCGCATCTACTCTGCTTTTAAGTAACTCGGCATTCTCATTGAACTCGTGTATATCCACGCCTTTAGCCGGGCCGATTTCAGCGGTGACTACAAACTTGCCATTCTGAAGTTTTTCACGCAGACTCATAGTATGGTTACCTCCTTCAAGGGTAGCTAAACTTTTGTCTCTTGTTGCTCCAGCGCCCACATTATGGTGGACCTCAAGTGTTTTGGCGGCTGCATTTTGGCGTAGTTTTTGATTACTGGCATGTTTTGCAGTTTATCCAGCCGGCCTAGCTTTTTCAGCCTCTCGTAGATTAGATGCCAGCCGCAATCGCGTACATCTGGTTCAACTTCACACCTGCCATTTTTGGCACCGCCGCAAGTTCCGTTAATCAGCCATTTGGTGCAGGCAGTCAGGGGGCAGATGCCGCCGGTCAAGTCCAGCACGCAGTCACCGCATTCACGGCAGCGCTCGCTGCCTCGCCATGTCCCACCGGCACCGCCGACATTGATGGTGTTAGCCGCCGGATGAACCAGTTTGTTTACTACCGCCGCGGTAGCTTGAACTCCGATGCCGCAGGTCATTACCAGCAGAGAATCGGCAGCATCTATCTCATCCTCATGTGGGAACAGCCTGGTCTTGACCAGCGCTTTGTCACAGAGGAAATCGACGACGCAGTAACCGGTGACCGTCTTGCCTTCCTGCTCCAGTTTCTGCTTCATTTCCAGAACCTGAGGCTCATCACCGGTGTGGCAAACCTCAGCGCAGCCTTTGCAGCCGACTATAAAGATTTTCTTTTCCCCGTTTAAATAGCCAAGGATTTCCGGAAACGGCTTTAATTCAGAGATTATCATTTGTTTACCTCCATAGCTCTATTGGTTTCCTCTATTTCTTGGAGAACTAATTTGATCATCTCGGATAATTTGTCTTCTACTTCTGGGGAAGGCTCAAGTCCGAAGTCTATGGTCTTGGGTTCGATGCCAATAACGACCGTAGATTTTGGCTGTCTGTTAAGCAAAGCCATCATTTTTAAGCTATCCGATACTCCTATATCGTGCAAGGAAATAGGTGGCGCTGAATCCAGGTCTACGTTATCGAAGCTGAATCGATATATAGTCCCCGGCTTGTCGCCAGCTTTGACAGCGTCAATGATGATTAATTTATCCGTATCGTCATTTACCAGAGATAAGAAGTCGGGGTAAGTGCCAGCATCAACTATGTTGACATTGGCATCGTCTACAATACCGGTTAGTTTTTGAACCAGATGGACTCCTACACCTTCGTCTTTGAGCAGCAGGTTGCCTATCCCCAGAACGGTTATTTTAGGGCTACTGCGAAGCGTTTGCGTTTTAACAGACTTTGTATACTCCAAGAGTTCTCCCTTTAGGCGTGATAACGTGGATGGCGCAAGCTAGACATGGGTCGAAGGAGCGGACTATGCGCCCGATTTCAAAGGGATTGCTTTCGTCCTTAATTTTGGTGCCGATAAGGGCTTGTTCCACCGGACCTGGTTGGTTCTTATCATCTCTCGGCCCTAGGTTCCAGGTGCTAGGCACCACGCACTGGTAATTGGCGATTTTCTTATCTTTTATCTCAATCCAGTGACCCAGAGCGCCTCTGGCACCATCAACCAAACCCATTCCGAAGGCTTCATCAGGTATGGTGTAGTCTATGTAAGCGGGCGCACCGGGCTTGAGCTGTAGCAGCCACTCCGGCATGGAATCAGCCACGAATTTGGTATAAAGGGCACGGGCGGCATGGCGACCGAGTACTGAGAATAAGGCCTTGGGGCTGGCCTTGAACTTGGAGAGAACGGAATCAACCAGTTTTTTCACCGTTGGCTCGCCACTGACATAAGTAGCTGCTATTCGGGCCAGCGGGCCAACTTCATATACTTTTCCATCGTAGCGGGGAGCTTTGGCCCATGAATAAGCCCCTTGTTTGTTAGGCTGCGGCTCTGTCATGCCCTGAGTTGGATGTTTTCCGGTACTTGAGTCGGTATACCAGGAGTGTTTTACATACTCCATAATCTTGTTCGTGTCCAGGGCACCAAGCTTGAGGTCAGTTGATACCGTTCCCTGCTTCATAAGTCTCTTCCTCTTAGTGTAATCGGGGTTATTGCCTTCGAGGTCGAAGCTCCCGTAAGAAAGCAGGTTGCCGCAGCCAGCGCCGATTTCAAAATAGTCGGTATAGGCTTCAGCCACTGCCAGGACATCAGGAATATAGACATTGTCTATAAAGTCCCTCAGTTCGTTTAGTCTCCACAGGAAAGAAGCTATTTTGTCGACGGTAACGGTCTCGGTAACTCCGCCGGGCATGACTGCCATATTGTGAGGCATTTTGCCCCCGAAAATAACCAGCATCTCCTGAGCCTTGCGTCTCATCTCCAGGGCTTTAATGTAGTTGGCTGTAGCCGCTATATTTATCTGGTCGCTAAGACGGTAATCGCCTTCGTAGCGGGGTACAAACGGTGCTAGTTCTCCTCGCTTGGCGAATTCTTTAACTGAATTCAAAGTGGGGTCGTTGCCATCGTACTTGAGCACTTTGGTGACATCTACGTAATCGAGAGCTGTAAGGTGATAGAAGTGGAGGATATGGTCGGCTATGTGAGCCGCACCCAGGATAAGGTTACGGACAATCCGGCCGTTATCTGGTATCTTGTCCGAGATACCGAAGGCGCTATCTAAGTTTAAAGTAGATGCTATAGAATGGCTGGTAGGGCAGACACCGCAGATACGCTGGGTGTATCTCTGGGCATCGCGTGGGTCTCTGCCCCGCAGGATGATTTCAATGCCTCTAAACATCATCCCTGAACTGTGGGCATCTTTTACCACACCATTCTCGGTGACAACTTCGACCTTGAGATGTCCTTCAATGCGGGTGATAGGGTCAACTATGATTTTGCTCAATTCCTATTTCTCCTTTCCCTGGAGTTTGCCTATAGCGGGCATGTTGGCATCGTCGAGTTTTTGATAGAAAGGCGCTACTAAATCGGGAAACCCTGGCTCGCAGCAGCCGATGCAGGGCGAGCCAGAATCTATACACCAGTTCACTCCATGATTCCACTTCCTAAGAGGGCAATCGGCGTGGGTAACCGGCCCCTTACATCCCAGCTCATTGAGGCACCCCGGCTCACCGAACTTTTTGGCAAATTTGCCTTCGTCGAAATAAGCTCGGCGCGGACAGGTTTCATGGACTAAATTGCCATAAAAAACCTTAGGGCGTTTAAGTTCGTCCAGGTCTTCCGGCTTGGGGAGACCAAGAAGCAGCACGGAGGCGATGGTGCCTATGAACCAGTCGGGGTGGGGTGGGCAACCGGGGATATTAATCAACGGCTTATTTATGTTGCGGGATTTCAGGAATTTATCCGTGCCCACGTAGCCGCCGGGATTGGGTTTGCCGGCAGCTATACCGCCGAAGGTAGCGCAGGTACCCAGAGCGATGATTGCCAGAGCATCCTTGGCTAATGCTTCAACCCGCTCTGCCATGGGCACCGGTTTATCGTTTTTCTCACCGAGTGTCCCGTAGATACCACCATCTTTAGCAGGTATGGCGCCTTCGACTACCAGGACATAGCCACCTTTATTTGTCTTTGGCGTATCTTCGAGTACATGGATTACGGCTTCCCCTTCGCCGGCCATTACGGTTGCCTGGAATTTAAGGCTTACGTGTTTGCCGGGGATAACTTCGTCAATGA
This sequence comes from uncultured Chloroflexia bacterium, assembly GCA_963754385.1. Lineage (GTDB taxonomy): Bacteria > Chloroflexota > Dehalococcoidia > GIF9 > UBA5629 > 9FT-COMBO-48-23. The sequence continues at coordinate 272,816 of CAVWGE010000005.1, forward strand.
GTACGTTTTTTATGTTGGGGCTGACTGAGTTGAGGGCTGAGACTGAACACCCGGTGCAGGTGCCTGCTTGTATCCAGACCACTGGCACCTCTTGAACCTTTGCTTTAGCCATGAGGCCTCCTTTCCTTGCCAATCGAAGATTCTACAGCTTTATGGCGATTAATGCAAACAACCTTGACAGAAAATTCAAAGATTTGGTAAGATGCAACCACTTTTTGCAACCACTTTTTGCAACCGCTTTTTTGAATTAAGGAGGTCAGATGATAGTAGATTTTGAGTATTTCGCTCCCAAAACAGTTGATGAAGCCCTTTCTCTGCTTGCCCGGTACAAAGGAGAGGCTAAAATAATTGCCGGGGGGCAGTCGATGCTGGTTGTTATGAAGCGAGGTCTGCTTACTACTGAGTACTTGGTCGATATCAAGGGCATAGCCGCTCTGGACTATATTAAATACGATGAGGGGGAAGGCTTGAGAATTGGTGCGTTGACCATACATCGAGCCATAGAAAAATCTCCAATTATACAGGAGCATTTCAGGGTGCTCAGCGAGATGGAGCGAAATCTGGCCACAATCCAGACTCGAAACTGGGGCACAATCGGGGGCAACTTGTGTCATGGCGACCCTGCCGGTGATCCGGCTCCAGTTCTCATCGCCTTAGATGCTAAGTTGAAGCTGACTAGCTCGAGAGGGGAACGGATTATAGAAGTGGAAAAGTTTTCTAAAGATTATCTTGAGGTAGCCCTTAAGTCTGATGAAATGCTTACTGAAATTCAGGTGCCGACCCCCCTATCCCATACGGGCACTGCCTCTGAGAAACTCATGGTAATGAAGGGGGATATGGGAGTTGTCGGGGCAGCAGTGTCAATCACCTTAAGCCCAAAGGATAGCGTTTGCAATGATGCTCGTATAGCTCTTAGTAACTATGCCTCCACCCCGCTAAGGGCTAGAAAAGCGGAAAAGAAACTGATTGGTAAGGTGCTTAATGACAGCCTGCTTATCGAGGCTGGAGAGGTAGCCTCAACGGAAGCTAGCCCTCCCGTTGATGTCCATGGTTCGGCGGAATACAGACGGGAGATGGTGAAGGTATTCGTGAGGCGAGCCGCAACCAAAGCTCTAGAAAGAGCCAAAGCAGCCTGATTTTTTAGGAGGTTAGAATATGAAAGGTGAACTGAAGGAATTAAAGTTAACAGTCAATGGGAAGTCTTACGAGTTGAAGGTAAAAGCAAGGACTTTGCTTGTTGAGTTACTGAGGAACGAGCTTAAGCTTACAGGCGCAAAGATAGGTTGTCTCGATAGTGCTTGTGGTGCCTGCACGGTTAATATTGATGGCAAGGCGGTCAGGTCCTGTTCCGTACTGGCATTACAGGCTAACGGCCGTGAAGTTACTACCATTGAAGGGGTGGCTGATGGCGATAAACTTCACCCCATTCAGGAAGCCATGGTCGAGTATGGCGCTATAGAATGCGGATTTTGCACTCCGGGGATGGTGATGTCAGCCAGGGCATTACTCGGTGAGAATCCTGCCCCAAGCCGGGAGGAAATAAGGGAGGCAATACAGGGAAATCTGTGTGCTGACGAAGGCTACGTTAAATATATTGAAGCCATAGAAATTGCCGCTAAAAAGATGCGAGGAGGTCATTAGAATGGAAGAGACTTTTGGAAATTATTCGGTTATAGGAAAACCAATGCCCCGGGTTGATGCCCGGGCAAAGGTTACTGGAGAAGCGAAATACGCCGCTGATATTGAACTGCCTAATATGCTATGGGGTCAGATAAAGAGAAGTCCATACGCTCATGCTAGGATACTTAATATTGACACCAGCAAGGCTGAGAGGCTGCCGGGAGTAATGGCAGTGACTACTGGCAAGGACTTCAATGGTTTCAAATGGGGTTGGAGTGGGCCAACCCGTGACGAAGAACCTTTTGCTACGACGAAGGTGCGCTACCAGTATGAAGGCGTGGCGGCAGTGGCAGCAATTAGTGAAGATATTGCTGAGGAGGCCTGTGACCTAATTGAGGTAGACTATGAACCGCTCCCTGGTGTATTCGACCCCTTCGAGGCGATGAAAGAAGGGGCTCCCCTGGTTCATGAGAACCGCCCGGGGAATATATGTGTTGAGTATCACTGGACATTTGGCGACGTGGACAAGGCCTTTGCTGAATCTTATCTTGTCCGGGAGGATATCTTCCAGACTCCCCGCATGGCCAAAGGATATATAGAAACACCAGCAGTAATAGCTTACTGGCCTGGTCCTAATCGTCTGGTCTTTCAGGGGGCGAAGGGAAGCCCGTATTTTCCCTATAGAATTCTAGCAAGGTGCTTTAATTTACCTCTCAGCAACGTGCGAGTAATACAGCCCTTTATAGGCTCTGACTTTGGTGGCACTAAGAATGACATGACACACTGCGATTTTGCGGCGCCTATGCTGGCCAAGAAGACAGGCAGGCCGGTGAAGCTGGTGTATACCCAGTTCGATACGCTCACTACCGATCTACGGCGCCATCCGATGTGGATTACCATAAAGACGGGGGTTACCAAGGAGGGCATATTAAAGGCGACATACGTCAAGGCTATTGCCGACGGAGGTGCTTATACCCGTATGAGCCCGCTCACCATGTTTCTTACTGGAACCTGTATGACCCTGCCCTATGAGCTGCCTAATTTCAAATTTGACGCCTATAACTACTTTACTAACAACCCAAGTTCGGCAGCCATGAGAGGACACGGATTGTATCATAGCCGGTTCGCCGCCGACGTTCAGCTGGATATGATAGCTGAAGAGCTTGGTCTAGACCCGGTGGACATCAGGCTTAGGAATGCCATTGAAAACCCCGAACCGGGTGAGGTTTACGAAACGGTTAACGGGGTGCATGTGGCGACTTGTGGTGTAAAGGAATGCATTGAAAAGGTTGCCGAAGCGATAAACTGGGAGAAAAGGAAGAAGACGAAAAAAGCGGAAGAGCATAAATCATACGGTATTGGTTTTAGTGCGGCAACATATAATGGGGGGACGAAACTCAGTGCTCACAATGCTTGTGCTGCCATTGTAAGGGTATGTGAGGACGGCAGTATCAATTACCTCACTGGGGCCTCGGATGTAGGACAAGGGTCAGACACCGTATGCTGTGCTATCGCTGCTGAGGTGCTCGGTGTGGGACTGGAAGATATAGATATAAAGAGAGTAGATTCGGCGTTCACGCCTGTTGACCCGGGTAGCTATGGTAGCCGGGTTACTGTACATGCTGGTCAGGCGGCAAAGAATGCCGCAGAGGACGCCAGACGGCAGCTCGTCGAAGTCGCTGCTCAACAGTTTAGTGTAACACCGGAAGAGGTAGATATTAGAAATAGGCAGGTCTTTGTTAAGTCGAATCCTCAGAGGAACATGCCTTGGGAAAGGCTGGTCAGAATTGCCTGTTATGAGACGCCGGGTAAGGTAATCATTGGCCGTGGCTATTCCACCCAGGGAATATCGCTTTTAGGTTTAGCTGATTTGAGCAAGGGTGTGGGCGATATCGGGACCAACTATAGCTTCACCGCCCAGGCAGCCGAGGTGGAGGTGGATGTGGAGACGGGAGTAGTAAAGTGTACCGATAATAGCGTGATAGCTCATGACTGCGGCTTCCCCCTCAATCCACCAGCGGTAGAAACTCAAGTTCAGGGTGGATCGTATCATCAAGGAGTATCCGCCGCCTTGTATGAGGAATTCAAGATGGACCAAGGGCAAACCCTTAACCCTAACTTGATAGACTACATGCGTCCCCGTGCTTATGAAGCACCTATGAGTAAGGTGTTACACGTGGTAACCAATGACCCCTATGGTCCGTTTGGGGCTAAGGAAGCAAGCGAGGGGAGCTGCTGTTCAGCTCCACCGGCGATTATCAGCGCCATTTATGATGCTACGGGAGTCTGGATTAAGGACCTCCCCGCCCAGCCGGAGAAGGTTTTTTGGGCGCTAAAAGCCCAAAAAGAGAAGAAGCCAAGAAAAAAGTAGAGTTCCCTAACCAGCGCATAGGCAAGTTATTGCTATGGTTGGCAGTCATATCCAAGGTGTTATTTAGAAAAGGGAGCAATGTTATAGAGATTGCTCCCTTTCTTCTTGCTAGCGTGACACCTGGGAGCAGACTGGGCAGTTTTCGTTTCTCCTTATCTCGTGAACCCGGAACTTAATATCGTCACCGTTGAACAATAGCAATTTCCCGGCTAATGACGGGCTATGGCCGATAAGAAGTTTAATCACCTCTAGAGCTTGCAGGTTGGCTATTATTGCTGGAGTTACGCCGAGAACTCCGAGTCCCGTGGCACCCTCAGGGCGAAGGCACGCTAGGCAAGGTGTTTGTCCGGGTATGATGGTGGTAATCATGCCTCGCAAGCGCGAGACACCGCCATAAACGTAGGGTATCTTCTGCTTAATACAAGCTGAGTTTACCACCAGCCGCGTGGCAGAATTGTCTAGACCATCGACTACTACTTGAGACCTATCAATAATGCTAAGGACGTTCTCCTCTGTTATCTTGGCAAAGATGGGAGTGATTTCTACTGAGGGATTTAGCTTGGATAGTTTTCTTTGAGCAACCGCTACCTTCCTCTCTCCTATTTCGTCTTCCCAATAGAGAATCTGTCGATTCAAATCAGACAATTCCACGGTATCAAAATCAACGATAGTAATGTGTCCAACACCAGCAGCAGTCAGATAAGTTGCTGAAGCACAGCCTAGCCCACCGATGCCGACAATAGCGACATGCGAGCCTTTTAGTTTTCTTTGCCCCTCTTCTCCAAAATCTGGGATTATCAGTTGCCGATTGTATCTGATAAGTTCGTTTTGCTCTAGCATCTTTTCTTCTAATGTCGCTAGCCATCCCAGCGCCAAAGCATCTTAACTATTACAATGTCATCATCCTTCAACTTTGCATCAAGGCCATCAGCTGAAGCTATATAATTCTTGCCATTAACAAGGACATCGTAATCGAAATCCAGGTCATTAGTTGTGGGGCTAATCGGCTGGAAATCAACATTTGCCTCCTTGTATTTGGCCGATAGTTCCTCAAGCAGCGCCCTTAACGTGGTGCCATTTACATCCATTTCGATAATGCCTTTCTCCTTAGCATTTGGCCAGGGTGCGTAAAGCCAGGGCATAACAATAGAGAGCATTCCCTTCCGAGTCACTTCCTGGGTAGGATTAGCTACGATTATCAATTCTGAAAAACCTGGCATTATCACAACTCTCATGTTCGTCTCCTATTAGACAAGGCGCTCATCTAATTTTCAAAAGCCTCAACGCAAAGTTGGTCATCATCTTCGGGCCATTGTTCCATTTCCATTACCTGATACGGTTTCCGAAACGCCTTTGCCTAGCGCAATTCATATTTGGCGGTTGTTACGCAAGCTGCTCTTGTAGGAATGTTACCTCACCACGTGTAATTTGTAAAACCCTGAGCCCTCAATACAAGCTGACGGCATTCTTTCCTGTTAGTTTAAATATGCAGAAAGCCATGATCGGAATTGTGATATACTTTTGTGGATGGTGGTCAGCCATCAAGAGGGAAAGTGGGTGGCTAACTTGACCGAACCTCGAATCATAAAAGTTAGAAAGGAGGAATTACAGAAAATGAAAACGAAATATGGTAAATATATTATCACAGGCATGAAACCTGATGTGAACCTCCCTTCGTGGCGGCTCGAAAGGAAACCTACCGATGCGTCTACTCGTTTGCTGTGGTTGGATGATGATGTAATAAAAGGGGCTTTCTATGTGGAATGTGTCTGGTACTGGAAAGGGTCTGAGCAGTCCATAGTAGAAGCTCATACACACCCTTTTGATGAAGTCATAACGTTTTTTGGAAGTAATCCGGAAGACCCGCAGGATTTGTGTGGGGAAGTCGAACTATGGCTGGATGACGAAAAACATATACTGACTAAAAGTTCTCTAATCTTTGTTCCAAAGGGGCTGAAGCACTGCCCATTGATTATCAGGAGGGTAGATAGACCTATTTTCCATTTCACCACCGGACCTGGGGGCAAGTACAGTTAAAAGAAAGCAATTTTTAATGCCCCCGATATTATAGAGGATAATAAATATGGCAAGGTCTGTCTGTAGTAACTTATGTTTTTAATTAGCTCTCCCGAAAAATTAGGGCAATGGCGACGCCAGAAGCAATAGAAATTGCTAATGGAGCTTTAAATCTCACCTCTGAAAAGTTGTCCATATCGCATGCTTGCACCGAAGACGATTTAAATAGAGGTAAACGCAGCCTTGGAAATCATATCTGGGAGTCTATTTGCTGAACGTCTGCATTGTTCAGTTAATGCATAATTATTGGATTTTTTACATAGATTTTACACAAGGGCTAAATTCAGAAAACGATTCATCGGTATACTATATGTATATTTGGTCATTACAATCTTAATAATGCCTTAATATTTCCCTGCTAGAGTGATATTTGCTAAACTTTATAGAAATCGAAATAAAAGCATGGTCAAAATTGTTAATACATTAATTGCCGTTATTTGCATATTTATTTTGCTTGTTTCTGGCATTGGCTGTGCCAAAAAGACAGCGACGCCGGCAGCAGCCATGCAGGAGACCACGGTACAGTTAGGCAATCTGACAGTTTCCACCTCGGTTGATGGCAACCTGGTAATGCCGCAGGCATATAATTTGCTCTTCGGTGCGCCGGGAGATGTCAAGGACGTATTCGTGGAAGAGGGCGATTTCGTTAAAGAAGGGACGGTGTTGGCGACGCTGGATAATACCAGTGAAAAATTGGGCGTCGAGTCGGCTAATAACAATGTTCAACAGGTTTTAAGCAAGCTGTATGAAAACGTGCCGTTACAGCCCCAGTTTCCGGAGCACAATTATGAAGCAGTATTAAAAGATCCAAGCTTGCCCTGGGATCCAGTAACTAATCCCTTCATTAATAAAGATTTAGGAATAAAGGACTCACGCACATCCTACCCTTATTATTACCCTAACGCCACGGCCCTGTCTGCCTACAGTTGGGCGCGGGACGAGGTCAACAACGCGCATCAACTGTACCAGAGCGATAACTATACCGCGGCGGCTTCCGAATTGTATGTAGCCCTGTCTGACCTGGAAGCCTGTGTAGAAATATTTGATGACACCATAAACAACCCGCAGTCCGGTTTAGGCAATATTGCGCCGTTCATTAACCAAGACGAAACCTCATTATCGTTCCAGCTGTATAACACGTTTGCGACAATTTACATCAAGGAGCTGCGCCAGCTGGTTGGTTCAATAAAGCAGGGCCAGGCAGACATAGAGAAAATCCAGGAGTTGATATCACAGGGAAAATATGAGGAGGCCGCTCCCCTGTTCGAGCCTCTCTTGAGTCAGGTTAATGATGTAGGCAAGGTAGTAATACGCAATATCAACGTGATAAAGACATATAACTTTGGGACTGTTTATGGCGAAGACTTGTGCCTGTATTTCTACGGTGCTGCCGCCGACAAGTTGAATGCGGCGCTGAAAGGCATAGAGACCGGCGGACTGAATGCACCTGAATTACATGATAACCTGCGTATCGCCGACCACTACATGAAAATCTGCAACGGCATATTGAGCAGCAATTACTCTGTTTTGCAGCACGGCCTGCTCCTGAAGAATGAACAACAGTACCACGTGGACCTGCAAAGTGCTTTGGTCGGGCTGGGCAACTCGCGGGACAATTTCCTCAAAACGGTAGTACTGGCACCGTTCGATGGCACGGTGGTAAGCGTTGGCGTCAAGAAAAATGATGTTCTCTCCGCCATCGATTATGCTTCCAAGACAGCTGTTCAGCTCGTCGATACCAGCCAGATTAAGTTCACCGGGCAGGTTGACGAGATAGACATTTTGAAAATAAAGACGGGTCAAAAGGCGGCGATTTCTGTGGATGCAGTACCGAATAAAATATTTACCGGTACCGTGTCCTTTATTTCGCCGTTCGGCACACCGGACACCAGTAACGTTGTTAAGTTTCCCATAACCATCTTGCTCGACCCTACCGATGTGGCGCTAAAGGGTGGGCTTACGGCTACGGCTGATATAGCCATATCCACTGCTGAAAACGCATTGCTCGTGCCGTTGTCGGCAGTAACCACCACCTCCGAGGGCTCTTTCGTAAATGTCATTAATAAAGCTACGGGGCAGCCGGAAAAAAGGCAGGTCGCACTCGGTAGTCAAAACCTGCAGTTTGCCGAGGTATTATCAGGCTTAAAGGAAGGCGATAAAATCGTCGTTGAAGAAAAAGTGACGGGTGCACCTGTGGTCACCGGGTTCCCACGCGGGCCTGGGGGTGGAGGACCGCCGCCGGGTAGATAATAACGGGTAGATAATAAGATGAAAAAAGGTCTGATAAGCGTACTGATAATAAGCGTAGCTCTGCCTTCCATTCTTTTGGCAGGCTGCAGCAAGAGCGTGACCACTCCCACCGGGCAAATTTTCGAGGTGAAAAGGGGAGACCTGAATATCAATGTATCTTCCGATGGTCACCTCACCATGCCCGATGAGTACGACCTGCGCTTTGGCACCAACGGGCAGGTACAACAAATATTTGTGGAAGAAGGAGATAAAGTAAAGCAGGGTGCACTGCTGGCCATGCTGGATGATACGTCACAGAGGAACGCCATTAAAACGGCCCTGTTAAATGTTCAGACGGCGCAAAACAACATCACGGTGCAGTCAAAAACCGACAACGCTGCACAGGGATGCGACCATCTTCCCTATACCTACCCGGACTTGAGTGTGCCCCGCATAGTGGAACAGGCGCGAAAAGACTTGGATAAGGCGGTTAACGAGTTCAAGCAGGGGAATTACAAAGACGCTGGCCGTGATTTAATAATGACCTATTTCGACATCGAAGTAGGTGCGGACCTGATTCAGTCCAAGCCCGATGCTGCTGAATTGGCCGGAGCCAAGACGAACTCGACTTACTATCCTGACCTTACCGCAGGTAGCTCCGTATCTGAGCCGTCCAATAACGAGATGGTGGTCAATTACCTGCACCAATACCAGCAGAAGCTACTGGATATAAGCAATGATATGAAAGTCGGCGCGTATGATAAGGTGGCGTCTAAACTAGATGCTGCACAGCAGGGGATGTCTACGGCTTACAATCTGGCTGAAAGCACGGTATATCTCAGGGGAGGCGAGATGTTCGAATATCCCGATACCGCTACCAGCGTGGATTTTCTGCAGTCCTCCATTCGCTCTTTGCAAGATCTGCAGGACTATTTGGCGCAGGATAATGCTGAGCCGATTGAAGCGGCCAAGAAGTTGTATATTACACAGCTTAATTTGCAGGTTGGCCAGGACGTACTGGAAAATCAGACGTCACTTTTTGTGGTTGGAAAAGGCATCAACTGGCAGACATTGCAGCAGTACAACCTCGCCCTGCAGAATGCCCAGATAGCTATATACAATGCCAAGCAGAATATCATTAATACAGTCATCATTGCCCCTTCCGACGGCACCGTAGTCAGCGTGAACCTCAAGAAGTCTTCCGTCCTTTCAGCCCAGACCTATTCGTCGACAACGGCTATCCAGCTCGTTGATACCAGTTCCATAAGGTTCGAAGGGCTGGTTGACGAAATCGACATTATGAAAGTGCAACGGGGGCAGAAGGTAACCATCGCTGTGGATGCCATACCGAACAAGGTGTTTACCGGGTCGGTTAAATTTATCTCTCCCTTCGGTACGCAGTCCGGTAATGTTGTTAAATTTGCTGTTACTATTCAGCTAGACCCGACTGATGTCGAAGTTCGAGGTGGCTTAAGCGCTACCGCCGATATAAGTATATACAGCGCAAAAAATGTATTGCTGGTGCCCGTATCAGTAATTGTAGAGACGCGCCGAGGTCCCGTGGTGGCGGTTATAAACCCGGCGACTGGACAGCCTGAATACAGGGCAGTCACTCTGGGGCAACAAAATTTACAGTATGCTGAGGTGTTATCGGGATTAAAAGAAGGAGACAAAGTCACGGTATCGGCGCTTCCGCTAACAACGGGTACTGGCAGTACAACCCGTCAAGGGTCGCGGGGTGTAATGCTGATGCGTTAATGGACCGGCCTTCTATATTTTAGTAACATTTGTAGATTTGGTGTTAGGGCATGACTGAATCAGGCGGCATAATTGCGTTGAACAATATTACCAAGATATATGACATTGGTGAAGTGAAGGTCAATGCCCTTGATAATATCTCTTTTAGCTGCAGCAAGGGTGAGGCGGTCTCCATCATGGGGCCATCGGGTTCGGGCAAGTCTACCCTGATGAATATAGTTGGTTGTCTGGACCGGCCCACGGGCGGAAGTTACTGCCTGGAAGGTCAGGATGTCTCCAGTCTCAATGATAATGAGCTGGCGGCAATAAGGAATCAGAAACTGGGTTTTGTTTTCCAGTCTTATAACCTTTTGCCTAAAATGACGGCGCTGGAGAATGTAGAATTACCAATGGTATATGCCGGCCGTGGTCACAGACGGCAGAGTGCTATGGCGGCTCTGGAATCGGTTGGCATTGGCAACAGGGCACACCATCGCCCCAATGAGATGTCCGGCGGCGAGCAGCAGAGAGTGGCAATCGCCCGCTGCCTGATTAACAATCCTCTGATAATACTTGCCGATGAGCCAACGGGCAACCTGGACACTCAATCGAGCCACACTATCATGGATGTTCTGCTAGAGCAGCGTAAAAAAGGCATCACCATCATCATCGTTACCCATGAAGAAGATATTGCGTCTTATACTGAGAGGACGATATATCTCAGGGATGGGAAGATAATCGAGGAAAAGAAGCGATGAATATATTTGAGAGCATCAGGACCGCCTGGAAATCCATATTTTCTAATAAATTGCGGTCTTCGCTCACCATGCTGGGCATTGTCATTGGTGTCAGCGCCGTGGTACTTCTGGTGGCTCTGGGAAGTGGTTTCCAGAAAAGTATGCAGACAACTTTCGAAAATATGGGGGCCAGCGCGCTTTACGTATCCAGCTCGACGGATAAGGCGGTAAAGACTTTGCGCCCGCTGACATTTGAGGATGCGCAGGCGCTGGCGAATAAATCATTAGCTCCGGCAATAGCTGTGGTTGCGCCCACGCTAAGCAAAGGGGTCAGTGCGTCTTACGGCAATAACAACGTAAACGTACAGGCTACCGGCGTTACGCCGGTAATAACCCAGATACGAAATTATGCACTCGCAGGTGGCAGGTTCATATCCGACCAGGACGTAGCAGCCAGGGATAATGTGGTTGTGCTCGGTTACCAGACGGCTCAGGACTTGTTCGGAAACCAGTCTGCAGTGGGCCAGAGCATACGTGTCGCCGGCGGTAAATATCAGGTCATCGGGGTTGTGGACAAGATGGGTGGTTTTGCGGGGGATAGCTATATACTGATGCCGCTAACGACCATGCAATCCAAAATATCGGGCGGCAGCAATGTCCAGCAAATTGCGGTAAAGGCAGTTAGTCCCGACCAGGTGGATAGCGCTATCTCAGAAATGACTTCCATAATGAGGGCTCGGCATTATATCGCGACGGGGGCTGCGGATGATTTTCAAATTAGAGATATGCGCGAGGTGCTGAGCAGCATGCAGCAGACAATGGCTGCCTTCTCGTTTTTCCTTAGCAGCGTCGGCGCCATCTCACTGATTGTAGGTGGCATCGGAATCATGAACATCATGCTCGTTTCCGTATCGGAACGGACACGGGAAATCGGCATACGCAAAGCTATCGGTGCCAAGCGGCGTGATATTTTAGTTCAATTCCTCATTGAAGCTGCGGCATTGAGTCTATCCGGTGGTTTGATTGGCCTGCTCCTGGCAGTAGGCGGGTCACAGTTTATGCGCAATGTTTCTCTGGGAAACTTAACTATTGATGCTCAAATTTCGGTTGGCGTCGTTATCCTGGCGCTTACTGTATCAATCGGAATTGGTGTGATATCCGGCACCTATCCGGCATTCCGTGCTGCCCGGCTGGACCCAATAGAATCTCTACGGCATGAATAGAACATATCTGCAAACATACTTTTTCTACCGTCCCTAAAGACCAATTAGCAATAGTCCATAATTTATAATTCGAAAATAAGAAGCTGGGTATCTTGAAATACCCAGCTTCAATTATTTCCGGTTCGTTATGTATTTAGCTCTTGCCGATTCGGAACATTTTAGTACCGCATCTTGGACAAACACCTTGTGTAGCCGGCTTACCATTTTTCATTTTGATAGCCCTCGGATTGCTCATTTCCCTTTTAGTGCGGCATTTCATACAGTATGCTTGCATCTGTATACCTCCTTTTTTATTAGGAACGATAAACTATTCTGAAAAGTTTATGTTGTCAATAAGATTTCTATAAATTCTTCGCCCCGATTGCATCGGGGCTCAGAATGGCAGACCAAGGGCTCAGAATGACAACAGGTAGCTAGCATATTCTGGGCAATAGTTCTCCGCTGAGCATGTCAACGATGCGGGACGCCCCCAGCCGGGTCTTCATTATCACCTTGCCTCTGTGCTCATCGGTCACCTCGCCGATGATTGAGGCATGGGCACCGTAGTGATTTCGTTTCATCTTGGCCAGCATTTTTTCGGCATCGTCTGCGGCGACTATAGCTACCAGCTTGCCTTCGTTGGCGACGTAGAGCGGGTCGAAGCCGAGAAGCTCGCAGGCAGCTCGCACTCCATCATGCACCGGTATTTTATCCTCCTCTATACTGATGCCCACCTTTGACTGCCTGGCAAGTTCGTTAAGTGTCGTGGCTAAGCCGCCTCGCGTCGGATCGCGGAGACAATGGATTCGCGATGAGGCTTCGAGCATCTGCGAAACCAGTTTATTCAATGGAGCGCAGTCGCTTTGAACCGGCACTGAGAATTTAAGTCCTTCGCGCTGGCTCATCACCGCAATGCCGTGGTCGCCGATGGTACCGCTGAGGATTATCTTATCGCCTACTTTGGCATTGGCACCGGATATATCTATGCCTGGCGGAATAATGCCTATGCCGGAGGTGTTGATGAATAACTTGTCGGCGCTGCCCCGGTTTACTACCTTGGTATCGCCGGTGACTATATTCACTTCAGCTTCTTCAGCAGCAGCTTTTATCGATTTAACTATCCTGGTTAGTTCGCTAAGAGTCAAACCTTCTTCTATGATTAAGGACAGGCTCAGGTATAGAGGCGTGGCACCGCTCATGGCTAAATCGTTGATGGTGCCGCAGACAGCCAGCTTGCCGATATCACCGCCGGGGAAGAAGATGGGGTTGACCACATAGCTATCGGTAGTGAAGGCAAGGCGACCGCTGAGGTCGAAAACCGCCGAATCGTCTAGTTTGACTAGCAGCGGATTAGCCAGAGGCGGCAGAAAAATCTTCTCTATCAGCTCATGGCTGAGCCGGCTGCCGCTGCCATGAGCCAGTAAAATGGTTTCATCGTCCATCATCAGCTCCGTATTGGTAGTATGCGGCGCAGGCACCCTCCGAAGACACCATACATGGGCCTACAGGATGCTCCGGGAAGCAGACTTTGCGAAATAGCTTGCAGTCGGTAGGTGTTTTTACGCCGCGGAGTATATCTCCGCAGATACAGCCCTTCGCCTCTCGAACCGGCTCCAGGGTTACTGAAAAGGCTTGCTCGGCGTCAAAACGCTCATATTTTTTCCTTATCTTTAGCCCGCTGGCTGGGACCACGCCTATGCCTCGCCAATCGGCGCTGTCAACTTCGAAAACGTTGTCCATCAGCTCTAAAGCTTTCTTGTTACCTTCGGGTTTGACGCCGCGACGGTAAGCTATCTCCACCCGTGGCTTGCCGCTTTCGATTTGCTCTACCAGCATCTCTACAGACAGCAGAATGTCCAGCGGCTCGAAGCCGGAGACAACGCAGGCAACACCGTAGTCGCGAGGGATGAATTCATAAGGGAGGGAGCCGATTATGGTGCTGACATGTCCCGGGCAAACGATGCCGTCCAGCTTGAGCTCACCCAAATCAAGAAGAGCTTTCATTATGGGTGGGCACAGTTTCAAAAGGCAAAGGACGTAAAAGTTTTTGATTCCTTCTTTTTCAGCCTGAAGAATAGAGGCAGCGATGGTTGGGGCGGTGGTCTCAAAGCCGATACCGACAAAGATGACCGACTGTGTCGGGTTGTCTCTGGCGATTTGAAGTGCATCCTGGGTGGAATAGACGATGCGGATATCGGCCTCTCCGGCTCTGGCCTGTTGCAGGCTGGAATAGCTGCCGGGGACTTTCATCATATCACCGAAGGTGGTGATGATGACATCCGGCAAATGAGCCAGGGCGATTGACCTGTCTATGTCGGCGTTAGCCGTGACGCATACCGGGCAGCCCGGGCCGGAGAGCATCTCCACGGTTGGAGGCAGTAGCTGGCGGAGTCCGTTCCTCATGATGGCAACAGTATGCCCGCCGCAGAACTCCATTAACCTGGTTGGCCTGGTAGAAAGCTGCTTTATCCTGACTACCAGCTTCTTACTCAGCCCAACATCACGGTACTCGTCAATGAACCTCATCCAAACTCGCCATTTCCTCTAGTATTTTCAAGGTCTCCTGGGCTTCGGCTTCGTCGATAACGTTTATGGCATAGCCGGTATGTAGCAGGACATAATCGCCGACTTTGGCTTCCGGGGTAAGCATTATGCTGACGCGGCGTTTTACACCGCCGATTTCCACCTCGGCTTCGTTACCTTCTATGGAAACGACTTTCACTGGAACAGCTAAACACATAGTTTTCCTTTCAACTGAAATTGGCGATGACGGCTTGGCCTAAGGAAATGCCGCCGTCATTGCACGGTACCTGCTTATGGGTTAACACGGAAAAGCCGGTGGATTCAAGTAAAGGCACGACTTTTCTTAGTAGCAACCGATTCTGGAAGACACCGCCGCTCAAGGCTACCCGGTTGATTGCGGTCTTCCTGGCTATTAACTGACACATCTCACATATCATCTGGGCTACAGTATTGTGAAACCGGGCTGATATTGTAGCTTTAGACACGCCTTGATACAAATCCTTGACTATGGCAGAAAGCAGTTCTCTTAGTTGGATAATGTTTGTCCCGTCATGCTCGGTTATAGAATATGGGTAGCTGTCATCGCCAGCATCATAGGCTATCATTTCAAGTTCGACGGCTGCCTGACCTTCGTAATCTATCTCGCCCCTGACGTCTATCAAAGCCGATACGGCATCGAAGAGACGCCCCAAGCTCGAATTCAACGGTGAGTTGAGACCGGTCTGAATTTGCCGCTTTATAAGCTCGATTTCAACGGCATCAACTTGCTTCAGGAAAGCCAGTTTGGGGTTGGTCGAGCCCTCTCCTGTTTTTTCATTTATCACCCTGAGCGGGAGCGAAGGGTCTCTGAGATTCTTCGGTCGCTTCGCTCCCTCAGAATGACAGGCAAGGTTGTTGAACACTATTTCCTCTCCCAGCAGCTTGAGAAGGTAGCCTATGGCAGTTCGGTAGGGCCTTTTTATGGCGGCAGCTCCACCTGGCAGAGGCAAGTACTCAAGGTGACCCATTCTCTGGAAAGCTTTGTAATCAGCGACCAGAAATTCACCGCCCCAGATGTGTCCATCGCTACCATAGCCTGTGCCGTCCAGAGCCACGCCGATAACCGGATTTTCAACGTTATTGTCCACCATGCAGCTAACGATGTGGGCGTGATGATGCTGAACAGGTACGAGCTTAAGATGGCTGAACTGGCTGCCAAGCTCCAGAGCGTATTTAGTGGGAAGATATTCCGGATGCAGGTCATAGGCGATGATTTCAGGCTCGATACGAAACAGCTTTTTGTACAGAGCCAGCGTGTTTTGGAAGTGCTCCAAGGTTTCCAGATTTTCCATGTCGCCGATATGCTGGCTGATGAAGGCATAATTGTCTTTGGTTAAACAGAAAGTGTTCTTTTCCTCGGCACCACAGCCGAGCACCTGCTTAGCTGTGAAGGGCAGGTGAATGGGATACGGTGCATAGCTGCGAGCCCGCCGGGTAAGCTGGACTTCGCCCCTTTCGATGGCAGTCACACTGTCGTCATATCTAGCATATATATCGCGGTTGTGGACCAGAAAATAGTCGGCGATACCTGAAAGCCGCCTGATGGCTTCATCGTTATCTTTGGCAATCGGCTCCTCGCTGATATTGCCGCTTGTCATCACCAACGGCAGTCCCACCTCTCTGAGCAAGATATGATGCAGTGGAGTGTATGGCAGCATCACGCCGAGGTATTTTAGATTTGGAGCCACTGCCTGGCATACCGTGGACTCTGGCTTCCACCGTATCAGCACGATTGGGCTCTGCGATGAGGTAAGCAGGTTTTCTTCTATTTTAGATAGGGAGCAATGTTTTTTGGCTTCCTCCATGTCGGCGACCATTATGGCCAGTGGCTTGAATGGGCGTCTCTTTCTCTGGCGCAGGAGCTGGATAGCCTTCTCACCGGTGGCGTCGCAGGCTAAAAGGAAACCGCCCAGGCCTTTTATGGCCAGGATTTTGCCGTCTTTGAGAAGCTGGCTGGCGGTGGAAATAACGTCGGAGGTTTCTAAATGGTTTCCCCTGGCGTCAAGTAACTCCAGCCTCGGGCCGCATTTGGGGCAGGCGTTGGGCTGAGCATGGAAGCGGCGGTCCAGCGGGTTATCGTACTCTGCCTGGCAATCGGGGCACATTATAAAGGAGCGCATAGTGGTCTTAGGGCGGTCGTAGGGTATGTCTTCTATTATGGTGAAACGGGGGCCACAGTTGGTGCAGTTGGTGAATGGATAATGATAGCGTCTGTCTTCAGTGCTGAAGATTTCCTTGAGGCAGGGCTGGCAGGTGGCAATGTCTGGGGACACCAGTTGATACTTGCCTTCCTCGGCAATGCTGTGGCGGATTTCGAAGCTTGTGTAGCCTGTTGGGGGATGGTAGGTAATGGTTATGTTTTCTATGCTAGCCAGCGGCGGCGCATTGTCTTGAAGTTCGGAAAGGAAATGCTTCAGGTCCTTGCTTTCTCCCTGGACTTCGATTTTGACATCCTCGGAGGTATTGCACACCCAGCCTTTCAGGTCGTATTTGGTAGCTAGCTGGTAGACGAAAGGCCTGAAGCCGACCCCTTGAACTACACCGCGAGCGCTAATTCGCGCTAATTCTACGGTTCCAACCTTAGCCATAAACAAATGAATTTTACTTCAAATTAGGCACGTTCAGCAAAATGTGAGCAGGTTGAAAGCCCGAACCAGCGTCTTAGGTGCTATTCAGACGCGTATTGGCCGTTTTTGATAGCTTCGATTACTCCCTGTCTTGCGGCGAGATAAGCCAGGTGAATGGCATTTTTTATAGTTTTTGCCCGACTGCGGCCGTGAGTTATGACGACATTGCCGTTCACCCCAAGCAGATATGCTCCGCCTACTTCTTTGTAGTCTAACTTTTTGATAGCCGAGACCATTTGCACGTACTGAGCCAGGGCAGCTCCGGTAAGTTGCCGGTCAAGCTCGGAAGCTTCTTGTAGCTCCAGTAAGTTCTGGATAATCTCCGAGTATCCTTCGATAGTCTTAGCCAATACGTTACCGGTGAAGCCGTCCATAACAATTATATCGGCTTTTCCTTTCATGACATCGAAAGCCTCTACGTTGCCGATGAAGTTCAGATTAGTTTTCTTTAAGAGCTGGTAAGTCTCCTTGGCTAAGGTGTTACCCTTGATTTCCTCTGCGCCGTTGTTTAGCAGCCCAACCCGTGGTGAGTTTATGCCAAAAACCTGCTCCGCCAAAATGTTGGTGAGCTGGGCGAATTGCACCAGAAATATTGGCCGGCAGTTAGGGTTAACCCCAACGTCAATGAGGAGTGTCGGATTGGGCTGGGTGGGTTCAAACACCGCACAAAGTGCTACCCGCTCGATGCCTTTTACTATTCCTAGGCTTAAGAATGATGCCACGACTATAGCCCCGGTGCTGCCCGCGGAGACGAAGCCGTCAGCAATACCGTCTCTCACCAGATTGACGCCAACTACAATTGACGAATCCGGTTTGTTCTGGACTGCTTGTATCGGCTCCTCGCCTTCCATGATAACTTGGCTTGCCTGGACGATTTTAATGTTCGAGCGTCTCTTGGAGCGCCTGAGCAGCATCTCGAGTACGGTCTTATTGCCCACGAGAGCGATATCTATCGGCAACTCCTTGACCGCCTCAATGGCTCCTTTAATCACTTCCCGTGGAGCGTACTCGCCGCCCATAGCATCTACGGCAATTAACATCTAGTTGGTCACCTCGTCTATCCAAAAAGGCTCTGAATTTTCAGTCCCCACTGGATTGTTAGAGACTTTAGCGAGTTCACCAGGTTTTGTCAAGGAAAATTATTGCGAATTTTTGAAAAGAAAGGGGCAAAAGTTTATAATTCATACGTTTGGAGGGGATGGGGTGGTGCAGATAATACGGTGCATGAATTAGCTATAACTCAGAATATACTGGACATTGTCT
The DNA here is from genome assembly GCA_963754385.1 of uncultured Chloroflexia bacterium. Lineage (GTDB taxonomy): Bacteria > Chloroflexota > Dehalococcoidia > GIF9 > UBA5629 > 9FT-COMBO-48-23. Next base: position 291,240 of record CAVWGE010000005.1, read on the forward strand.
TAAACGAGGCAAAAACAGCTCAGGCAGATAAGATCACCAGGATAAATCTGGTCATCGGCGAGCTATCAGGGATTGTCAGCGATAGCGTGCTCTTCTACTTCGATTTTCTCAAGAAGGGTAATGCCGCTGAGGAAGCCACAATTGATTTCAGATTAGTACCGGTTGAGTTGCGATGTCGAGATTGTATGACCAATTTTAACCCAAAAGAAGACACATCTTGGGCCTGTCCGAATTGCCAGAGCACTAATTTTGATTTGATCAGCGGCCGGGAATGCTACGTAGAAAGTATAGAGGTCGGGCAATAAATAAAAGCGTCGTGAAAAACATTACTATCGCTGGCGATGCTACAGCTACTCAGATATGAAGAAACCGGATGTAATTGTTAAGGGGAAAGATAATGGAGAAAGCATGGTCATCCATTATAAGACCAACAAAGGGACGGACATTTTTGGATTGGCCATACCTAACGTATACGCCGATACCGATTGGGACCTTGGGCCTACGTGGTGTTATTTAATCCTCGGCAAGAAGACTACCCTGATTGACACCGGCCGGTTCGGAAACTTTGAGGTTTTTGAATCTCTTTTGAAGTCGATCGGCAAAGGGTTCTCAAATATCGATAGAATTATTATTACCCATAGCCATGAAGACCATGATGGGAACGTAGCTGAAATAATCTCGGTGACGCCGGCTGAATTGTGGGCGCATACCATCTACCCCCAGATGATTTCGTATCATCCTCATGTAAAAGACGGCGCCCTGCATCCAGAGCTGCCTGGTTCTTGCCGTCTCTGTCCGATGCCTGAAACTTTCTATAGAAACTGCCTGCCATATCATCAAAAAAGAAGCTCGCTGAAAGTTGATCTCACCATAAGGGATGGCCAGAGGTTGCCAGATGAAGACCTCAGCTTCTTATTTACGCCGGGGCACAGTCCTGATTCAATCTGCATAGTTTTGGAAGATGAGGTTATATTTACCGGTGACACTGTACTGCCTGATATTACTTCTCATCCTTCTCTGGTGTATGCCTTCGATGTCAATCGCCGGGTCTTGCCGGAAGGATATCGCCGAAGGAATGATGTCTATGGTTTGATGAACTATATCAAGTCTTTAAATAAGGTAGCCTGTCTTAATTCTCAACCTCTTAAGGCAGCATTTCCTGCACATCGCCTGTTCTACAATGGACGGTTTAACCTGCTGGATAGCTCTGAGCGGGCTAAAGAAATCATCCGGTTTCATATTGACCGCTGCCGCGACATATTGAGAATTATAGACAACAAGCCGACTGGAATGGCAGATATTGTCGTCCAGCATTTTCCGCCTTCGCGGCTTGCCGGCCTTGGAAGGGTACTGGCGGAGAACGAAATCAGGGCTCATATTGAAATTATGGAGGCATGCGGCGACATTTGCTGGACTGATGAAAGTAAAGAACTTATCAAGCGCACTGGAACAAGCAATTATCTGAAGGCTATGGAGGTATATCTAAATTGTGCTTCTTGCTGAAATGCCAGTGTCTTACTTGATGACGTGTACCGCGGTAGCTTTGAAGCTGGCATATATCTTTTTGCCGAGGTTAAGGCTTAGTTCCTCTGCCGACCTTTTAGTTACTACACCAAGTAAAGGAAAACCGCAATTCGCCTCGATTCTCACGAGCTGTCCCATGGTGATCAATCTGGCTATCTCCCCTTGAAATACGTTTCTGGCACTGCTCGTCTCTTTGGCAAGTGTAAAGGTGATGTCCTCAGGCCTGATAATTACATAGACCTTGTCACCAACCGAGAATTCAGAGATTGCTTCTATAGTAGCACCGTCTACATCAATAGTAACTAAGGTGCCGTCCTTCTGTGAAATTATCCCGCTCAGGATGTTTTCCACACCGATGAACTCGGCTACATCCTTATTGCTCGGCGAGCAGAATATTTCGCTGGGGTTACCTATTTGTAATAGCTCACCATTCATCAGAACGCCTATTATGTCAGCAAGACGCTGCCCCTGTGACATATCATGGGTGGCCATTATTACGGTTGTCTTTTGCTCTCGTATAATATTCGCCAGAACCTCTTCTATTTTGGAGACGGAGACGGGGTCGATATTCGCCGTAGGCTCATCCAGCAGGAGCAACTCAGGCCGGGCTATCATGGCACGTGCCAGGGCCACCCTCTGAGCCTCGCCGCCGGATAGCGTCCGAGCTCTCCTCTTTTCATACCCTTTCAAGCCTGTAATCTCCAGCATCTCTTCAACCCTGGTTTGTATTTCCTTTCTACGATGGCCCCTTACTTTCAGTGGGTAGGCAATGTTCTCGTAAACGCTGCTATTGAATACGACAGGTTTTTGGAACACCATAGCCATTCTGCGGCGCATGTGCAATCTTAGCCGCGTTGATTCTGCTGTGTCCTGCCCGTTGAAATATATCTTGCCTGAACTTGGCATATCCAGAAGATTAAGCAGCCGCAACAAGGTGGTTTTACCGGCACCTGTTGGGCCGATGAGCGCGAAAACCTCAGCCCTTTCTACCTCGAAAGTTATATTTCTTAGGAGTGCTTTGGAATCGGCGCTGTAGCCTAGTTGAGCCGTACTCAATAGAGTCATTATCAGTACCTCTGAAGTGCCACGTTGACTATAATGTTGATTACTAGGGCTAGGGCAATAAGGATGATGCCCAACGCCAGCGCTAACACCAGCTCTCCCTTCTGTGTCTCCAGTGATATTGCTGTGGTAAGCACTCGCGTGTATCCACGTATATTTCCACCGAGTATCATGGCAGCGCCGACTTCGGATATGGCACGGCCGAATCCCATTATTAAGGCTGCCACAACGGCAAATCTTGCCTCTTTAATGATTGTCGAGATAGCCTGAAATTCAGTAGCGCCTAAAGACAGTGCAGAATCCTTAATCGCCTTGTCGACACCGCTTAAAGCGGAGATGGTAAGACCCATCAGTATGGGCGTGATAAGCACCATCTGCCCTATCACTACTGCAGTTGGTGTAAACAACAGACTTAGCCCTCCCAACGGACCGGCACGGGATATGAAAATGAAGACGAAGAGACCCACGCAGACGGTGGGCAAGCTGTAAAAGGTCTGTATGATGTTAATCAGGGCGCGCTTGCCTTGAAAGTTACGGAAATGTATCAGCCCGCCTACAGGTATGCAAACGAGGGAAGCCAGGACGACTGCGGTCGCTGAAATAGCCAGCGACCGCAGTGCAATCTCTACAACCTCGCTATTCAGGGTGGCAATAAGCTGAATAGCTTGTAGAAAAGCTTCCCAGAGTTCACTCATTATGTCTCAGGCTATTGAACCGGCTTGGAGTATTCGTCTACTGTCGGGCAGCCGGGTAGTTTGACAGCCGCCTCCAGCAGTTGGGTAGAAAAGCGGTCGGCCGTATTCAGCTACGCCATAGGTTCCGATAACCTGCTGGATTTCATCAGAGATAAGCCAATTTATGAAGTTGTTCGCCATCTGGACTTTTCGCCGTCTTGATTTTATCCGGGTTTATGGCTATGGCGGCGTACACATTAAGAAATATCTCTCCCTTTTCCACCAATGGTACCAGATTTAACTTACTCTTGTAAGCTAAGAAGGTTGATATGTCAGCAAGAACATATGCTCCTTCCTCATTGGCCATGAGTAAGCACGGCCCCATGCCCTTTCCTGCTTCCACATACCATGGCCCGGACTTCTGGATGTCTTCGTATTTGAAACCTGCTCTTGACCATATCAGCTTTTCCTTGGAGTGCGTCCCTGAATTATCACCTCTGGAAATAAACTTGACTTTGTCGGGATTTTTCTTGCCTTCCTCAGCGATTTTCTTGAAGGCATCTTCGGGTGGCATGTCTTTTATGCCGGCCGGGTCGCTTGGCGGGCCGGCAATTATGAAGAAGTTATAGGCAAAATACCTGCGGTTTATGCCATACCCTTCGGCTATAAACTTGTCCTCAGCAGCCCGGTCATGGACGACGACGGCATCTACATCTCCTCTCCTCCCATACTCAAGGGCTATACCTGTGCCAGCATAGACTATATCCATCTCCACGTTGTATTTTTTTTCAAACATAGGCTCCAGGTAATACCACAGGCCGGTATCGTAAAGGCTGGTAGTGGTGGCGATTTTGAATCTTTCCTTGGCTGCTACCACGGGGAATGCCGTAGTGCTGGCGCTTTCATCGTTTGAAGCGGGTACACAGCCGGTAAAGCTAATCAGTAGACTCAAGAGTACAAGTATGGTCAATAAATAATAGTTTATTTTTCTCACTATGTTATAACCTCCTTTGAATTCAACAAAAAGCGTCCAAAGAAATAAAAAGGCACCTCGAAAGGAGGTGCCCTGCATGACACTATTCTGTGCATGTTAACTCTCCTTTCCAAACATGGGAGGCGTCACCGTTTCCAGTGGCACCCTATCGGCCGATGCCCTTGGGATTCCTTTAGGGCAAAAGGCTCGGAAAGCTGCTATTAAATTGGTGGCATTATAGCATGGCGAATTGAGGTCTACAAGCCAAAAAGCATTTTTGCTTATCTCAAGCAGGTAGGATCACACCCGGCGCGTCTTGAAGATGAGTACCAGGGTGACGATGACCAGGATAGCGCCGATGGCGATAACCACCCAGACCCACATCGGAGTTGGGGTGCTGGTGCTGGTGCCTGCTGGTGCTGCTGGTGCAGCCTCAGTCTGGAAGCTGAAGGTAGCAGCTCCAGTCGCTGGGCGCTGGTTCGACGGACATCACCCGCCAGAAGTAGTTGGTGCTGTAATCCAGCGTGCCATCATACTCGTAGGCGGTGGTGGTCGTCGTCGGCCTCTTTGACCACCTGGGTCATAGCCGCATCCTTAGCCAGGACGAACTTGTACTTCGTGGTCTCCTTGAACGGTGACCAGGAGAAGGAAACTGGCTTGACGGGGCAGCCCAGGCAGCCGTTGTTAGGTGCCAGGAGCTGCGGGCCGAAGTACGGAGTTGTTACCGGTAAGCCAGCCTTGACGGTGAAGCTTCTGACCTCAGACCACGGGCTGCGGATCAACCTGTCCGGTGGCGCACTCGCGGACTTTGACACGCCAGTAGTAGGTATGGCCGCACTCGAGGTTGCCGACAGGTAGAGCTATGGCTGATGCGCCCGTAGTGATGTGTAAGCCGCCAGCCGGGAAGTAGGCGCATGGTGTAGTAACGTCAGCTGGCTGAAGAAGCCAGCCACATTCGTCCTCAGTGACCCAGTCGATAACCTTGATGGTGAAGTCGGCATCCTTGCCGATCTCGATGTCGTAGCCGTTAGCCACGCAGAGCTGCTCCCAGCAAAGGTTGACTTCCTGGGCTCTGCCGGAGACCGGGTCGCAGCCGATGAGCGTCTTGTCCTCGGTAATCAGGGCTGGGCCCTCTCTTAGCCATGCAGTCGGTGAATGCCCAGAGCAAGCCCTGTGCTATGTACCGGCAGCATCGGAGTACATAAGGCCGGTTATCAATGGCGTACAGCGTGGTATCGGTGTCCAGCGTGCAGCAGCCGCAGAGCCTTGAGCGAGGCGGCTCGAGGGTGAAGCATGACGCCAGTTGCCGGTGCTCTCCGAGACCGACGGTTCAGGCAGTCCCAGGCGATGCCCGGCTTGGGCATACCGGAGAGCGGTCCGTAGTTGCCGGTGCCATCGTGAATGGTGCGGCAGACGCCGCTGTTCATCAACAGGTACGCCGAGTATCGGTGTGAGCTGAGTACAGGGCTCCTCCGGTGAAGCCGAGCACGAGACCGTACTGGGCGAGCTGGTGCGGAGCAAAGCAGCCCACGGCGCCGTTGGTAGCGATCCATCATGTCGGTGTCAGTCCATCTGAGTTGAGCCGCGGGTTGTTGCGATAGACAGAGCCATGCCAGAGCCAGTACGCAGCATCGTCTCATCGTTGACGAAGTAGATGTTGTTGTCCTTGAAGTTGGGGTCGAAGGCGACATGGACATCGCCGTAGAACGGTGTTCTGCCAGCCAGAGCCTGCACCGTGAACGACGGGTTGTCGGTGTTGAAGTTAAGGCAGTAGGACGATGGCATAGAGCAGCCGTGATAGGCATGGTCAGCGCCGACAAGCACCTTGCCTTCAGGGAAGGCGGCGATGGTGTGAGCGCTGTATAGTATCGAGTCAACGCTGGACAGCGTGTTGACCAGGCAGTGCCGGTATACGGCATCTTCTGCACCAGCCATGGGGCTGAGGAAGTACATTACGGTCTGTGACTCGAAGCAGAAGTCCTGAATCGGGTCTCTCGGCGTTATGTTCGCCCAGTAGTCGCCGAAGTCAGGTGACCAGGCAGCTACGCCATGGTCGGTTGATTTGGCCGTGTCATAGACTGCCCAGGCGACGATCTCGCCGCTCGGGTCGGCGCAGTAAGGCACAATCCTCAGCAGTGCCGCATCGGTCTGCGCATCGGTGCAGTCGGGCGCGGTGACATGGGTGAATACCCTCTCCCAGTAGTGCCTATAGGCAGTTGCTGGCAGCGGTGAAACAACATCGGCATTGCTGCTGGTGCGCCAGACGCTGTCAAAGCCAGCGCAGGCGGTGTCATCGTTGTTGACTGAAGCCAGGTAGATGGTCTTGCAGTCGGCGTTGGCTGCTAATCGGTAACTCGACTGATGGTGGTATCGATGAGCGCAAGCTGGTTCCAGGTCTCGCCATTGTTGCGGCTGATGGCAAAGGCGGACTCATCATCGCAGACCGATGCTCCCAGCCAGATAGTAGAACCAACCAGGGCACCAGTTGTCACCGCCTGTGAGCCGGTGATAACAAAGCCCAGCGTGCCATTAGAATTCCAGGCGACAACGGCAGCACCGACACCACCTGCACAGGCACCCTGGTCGGCAGCGCCGGTAGTCGGCTTAAGCGCTGGGTACCAGCAGGGGATGGGGCAGGTAGTCGGTGAATCGGTGAACCAGGTGGGCACGGTTGCCGTGCAAGGGGAGCCCATACGCTCGCCAGCCAGCAGCTTGCCCGAGGCATAGGTGCCGAAATAGGCGATGCTGTAGATGGACTTCTGCAGCGATCGTTCGAGGTGTCCATCAGCATGTAGACGGTGGTATCGTCGATGCGGAAGATGCCATCGCGGTCAGTGCAGCCTTGCCGCTTGCCATAGGAATCAAGGCTGATATAGGCCCGGCGTAGGGATGCTGCCTGGCCGGAGAAGTCGGAAGGTAGTTCCAGGTCAGCCTTGTTCAGCGTGGCAAAGCTCGGTGAAGCTATTTGGTCGCCCATGTTGGGTCTCTTGACCTCGATGCCGGGAGTGGTGAATGCCCAGCTTAACGTGATGTTCTGGTCAAGGTCGCGTAGAGCGATGTTGTAATAGGTGGCATGTCGGACTGTCAGCGAAGACAACTGCCAGTGAAGCATCGCTGGCTGTAGCTCGGTGAGAACTTCAAAGCGAAGAAATCCACTGCGCCCAGCGGCACGGTATTTTGGACTTGCCAGCCGGTGAATCCGGTGGACTTGACCACGATGAGGCGCCCGCCGCCAACACCGGTTACGGTGCCGACAGCCATATCTCTCTTGCCGCCGTAGTCGACTGAGATGTCGATGCAGCGAATGGTCTCACCTGCAGGTAGATTCAGATTTGTTAGCTCCCAGTTGCTGCCGGTATCCCGGGTGACCCAGACCTCTCGAGGACCGCCGCAAACCGGCAGGCCAAGCGGCATCGGTGGTAACCGCATAGACCTGGGGGTTATCCGGAGCCATGGCTACATTGTATACACTTCTAAGGACTCCGGGGGGACACTGGGGCTCACGATTAAGGGCAGTCCATTTGATCGCAGTCCTGAAGAAGCGGCCGCTATCTGAATACATGAGCAAATTGAGAGAACCAGTAGTTAAAAATGGTTGAGATATGGTGTATACGACAACAACGGTTTTGTCGTCGTTACCCACGGCTATGTCAATGGGCTCACTGCCCGAACAAGGGGCATCGCCCCGGGCAATCACCGGGAGCCATTATGGTAGTCCCATTTGCAGATGCCTGGGTCAGCCTCGACCTTAGACGGGCTGGCCAGATCACCTGGTATTACCAGGCTGGCCACTAGCATCAGGCATAGCAAGCATCCCGAACATGCTAGGATATTTAGTTTTCATTATTTCCTCCTAAGAATTCGTAAACTTAGAGGATTTCTCATTGCCTGAGGATTGCTTAAACTAGAGGTAAAGTGCTTTACTCTCTTCGCTTTGGATCCCAAATAATTTCCGCCATGAGCTTGAACCATCTTATTTGGCAAGAGCTTGACCCAGGTCGAATTCATGCCATCACCTCGGTGTCAATCAGGAACTATGGCTGTAATAAAAATGGCACCTCGAAAGGAGGTGCCCTGCATGGACACTATTCTGTGCATGTTAACTCTCCTTTCCAAACATGGGAGGCGTCACCGTTTCCAGTGGCACCCTATCGGCCGATGCCCTTGGGTATTCCTTTAGGGCAAAAGGCTCGGAAAGCTTACCTATTAAATTAGCGGCATTATAACATGAAGATTTCCGGCTTACAATGCCTCCATGTATCCGGTTGCACAGATCTTTCCTGTCTTAAGATTGATGATATATGGTTAGCCGACTGCCAGCTATGAGATTTGACAAATCAAGCCAAAATGTGCTATTATATATAAAGTCCCGAGTAGTTAAGCTTAGACCCGGAAGAAGGGAAGGTCGGTGGAGGCTGAAGGGTGTGGGGTAGCCGACCGGACACAAGGTAAGCTGAAACCGAAAGGAGAGGTGGAGGAAATGCCGGGAACGAGTGAGGTTACTCGGGGCTTTTTTATTTCTCTTCGCCCCAAGACAACCCTAAGAAGGACAAACCTAAAGGGCTGAGATTAAGCATAGCCACCTCGCTCAATGAAAGTCACCGTTTACCAAATCGTAAGTATATTCTCTTGTATGGCGCTGCGATGCTGGATTTGGGCGCCAGCTATAAACGTAATGTCAAGGCTATACCGAAAAACATTCTTACTGCCGAGGTTACCTATTCCTGCGGTGACAGGGATATTGCTGCCAATTTGTATCGTCCCAAAGACCAGCGCCGACATTCCGGTCTAATCCTGGCTCACGGCGCTATCAAGGGTGGGAAAGATGACCGGGCACTGTGGTTCGCCGGCCAAAGCCTGGCCCGTGCCGGGTATGTTGCCCTGGTACCTCAACTGGATTACTTGAGCAAGTTTCGGCTTCACCAGGATGATATAGAGGTCTTGGTCGCCGGCTTTCAGTATCTTGCCAGGCAAGAGTTCAGCAACGGAAAGATAGGCATGTTTGGCGTCTGCCTAAGTGCCCCGCTGGTGCTGCTGGCGGCTACCGAGCCAAGTATCAGCCAGGATGTAGCCGTTGTCACTTCTTGGGGCGGCTTTTACAACATTAACGATTGGCTGCAGGCTGTTATTTCTGAGCGCTACATTGATGGGGGTAGGGCTAAACCGTGGAGTCCGCGTACCGTTTTGATAGAAGAAACTCCGAAGTGGTTGATTGAACTGTTGCCTGACACTTCGGACAGAGTCTGCATTGAGAAAATGTTGAGAGGGAATTCCACAGATTCTGCTAAGAGCAACCTTACTCCCTCAGGGCAGGCTATGTATGAGCTACTTACTAATCGTGACCCTGAACTAGTGAAAGACCTCTGGGCACGGCTCGACCCAAAAATACGGCAGACTCTTGACAGCCTGTCACCCCACACGAAGATGGCTCAGCTCAAAACAAGAATCGCTATTATCCATACCTTTACCGACGATGTAATACCCTGGGTGGAATCCTGCAAGCTTGCCGACGCTATTGAGGATGTGCATAAGATTTACTTCAGGGTCTTTGGGCAGTTCTACCACGCTAGCATCGAAGAACTATTGAAGCCGCGGATGTCCAATCTTCACAATGTCATATCCGAGGTTGTCCAGTTCTATCTTTACATGTACTCTGTTCTTTACCAATTGTGAAGACGAAGGAGTCGTATCTATTTGCCTGTGTCCGCTATGGTGGGATGGCAGCCGTAGTTATTAGGCTCCTGTGCTAAGCCGAACACTTGACATATCTTCTGCAGAAGTATTAATGTAATAATATCTCATGAAGGTACGGAAGTTCGACTGGATTGTATTTTACGCACTGTGGGCGCTATGGGTGTTCCTTTTGCCATTCATGTATATATTGGCTGCTGTGAGAACTCGCAAGAGTTGAGATATAGGAGTTCCAACCTTCAAAAACTGCATATTTTGGTGACGGTAACAGGCATCGTGATTTGGCAAATTGTGGTGAAAAGGAGGCAGGTACGTGAAACATAAAGAGGGCAAATTCAAAGGGTACAAAGGACTTAATCTTTATTATCAGTGCTGGCTGCCGGACAAAAGCCCCAAGGCGGTGCTGCTGGTCGCTCACGGCCTGGCTGAGCACAGCGGTCGCTACAAGAATCTGGTAAATTACTTCGTGCCCAAAGGTTATGCCGTCTATGCTTTTGACTATCGGGGGCATGGCAAGTCGGAGGGCATGCGCTCTTACGTTGACCGGTTCTCTGATTACCTCACTGACCTCAAGACCTTTTTCGATAAAGTGCGCAGGGAGCACTGTGATGCCAAGATTTTCCTAGTCGGTCATAGTCTGGGTGGAACTCTTGCAATCCCCTATGCTGTTGAGCACCAGCAGGAGTTGGCCGGTGTCATAACGTCTGGGGCAAGTCTTGTAGCCAGCTCAACTGTCTCGCCAGCGCTTATTGCCATAGCCGGAGTAATCTCAGCGCTGCTGCCCAAAATGGGTGTCACTGTCCTTGATGCTTCTACCATCAGCCGTGATAAAGCTGTTGTGGATGCCTATGTGAATGACCCGTTGGTGTTCCGTGGCAAGATACCTGCCCGGACAGGTGCTGAGCTGGCCAGGATGTGGAAGACGCTGCCTGAGGAAATGTCCAAGATAAAGCTGCCAATCCTGATTATGCAAGGAACCGCCGACCAGTTGGCCAACCCTGCAAGCAGCAAGTTGCTGTATGAGCGGGTAGGCTCGAAAGACAAAACACTGAAGCTTTACGAAGGTTTCTACCACGAAATCTTCAATGAGCCCGAACACAAAAAGGTCATGGCCGACGTAGAAGCTTGGTTGACCAAACACCTGTGATGTAATTAGCGCCCATTTCCTTTTTTTGGAGTACGGCATAGCATGAGTACCCCATTTTTAGTGCAGCAATTCACTGAGGAAGTCAAGGCGGTGGCGATGGCTAATGGGGCAGCATTGGTTGGAGTAGCAGCCATTGAATCTATTCCACCATGCACTCCGCCGTTACCGGTACAGAAGGTGATGCCGGAAGCCCGAAGCGTGGTTGTTTTCGCCCTTCCTATGTTGCGTGGGTCGATTGAAAGCCCGAGCCTATTTCCTGCCATGATATCTACACACGCAACGTATAAGGAAGAGGAAATACTAGAGCTCAGACTGGGCAGGCTCTTGGAAGAGCGTGGGCACCGTGCGGCTATGATAGTACCGGCGTCGCCTATTGAGATGAGCAGTGAAACCAAGGGGCTGTTGGGTGATATTTCTCTACGGCATGCTGCTGTGGGCGCTGGCTTGGGGGTGATAGGCAAGAGCCGGTTGCTACTTACACATAAGTGGGGGCCGAGGGTGAGATTGGGGGCTGTGGTTACGGACGCACCACTGATGGCGGATCAGCCTATAGAGGAACGGTTGTGCGATGATTGTGACCTGTGCGTGCAATCCTGTCCGGGGCAGGCGCTTCAGACACATACTCTAAAGGACGCTTTTAAGTGCCTTAGCAAGCAGCAAAGATGGGGAATGGCTGCACATGTCCGATACATGCAGAAGCTGTTGGAAGCTCCGTTGGAGCAGCAGAAGTCAATGCTGCGTGACCCTGAGTATTGGAATATTTATCAAGCACAGAGTGTGACCTTAATGTACACCTGCTTTGAGTGTATAAACTGCTGTCCAGTGGGCCGGTAGGAAGAGATAGAATCCCTGAAGGTCTATACCTACATTGTGCTGTGGCCTGGTCCTCGTCTTTCATTCCTATGATAGCCGCAAGCCTGCAAGAAAGAGTGGTTGTCGGTTTGTCCGCCTATATGGTATCCTACGCACGATATTCAGCTCTTCCTTTGAGGGTTCTTTATGCCCGGCATAGGCTATATTCTAGTCATAGACCAAGGGACTACGGGCAGTGCTGCTCTCCTCGTTAATGAGGCCGGACAGGTTGTCTCCAGCGCCGACCGGGAAATACGCCAGATTTACCCCAAACCTGGATGGGTGGAGCATGACCCGCAGAGAAATTTTCCGCACCTCTTTAGACGTGGCTCAAGAGGCGTTGCAAAAGGCGGGTGTGGCTGCCTCTCAGGTGAAGGGCATGGGCATCACCAACCAGCGGGAGACTACTGTGGTATGGGACCGCCATACAGGAGAACCTGTAAGCAACGCCGTGGTCTGGCAATGCCGCCGCACCGCCCCGATATGTGAAGAGCTTAAACAAAAGGACATGGGCCAGCCTATCAAAGACAAGACCGGATTGCTCGTTGACGCTTATTTCTCTGCCACCAAGCTTCGCTGGATTCTGGATAACATACCCGACGGTCAACGCCGCGCCCAGCAAGGTGACCTCCTGTTCGGAACTATAGATAGCTGGCTGGTGTGGAATCTCACCGGTGGCGCCGTCCATATTACCGACTACAGCAACGCCTCTCGAACCATGCTATTCAACATCCACACGCTTCAATGGGACAAGGAGCTGCTTGCTGTCTTAGATATACCGGAAGCGGTTTTGCCTAAAGTGATGCCTTCCAGTTACATTTATGGAGAGGTTGACGCCGGTCTTATCGGGGATTCGCGGGTGTCTCTGGGCGGCATAGCCGGCGACCAGCAGGCAGCCCTATTCGGCCAGGCATGCTATGATGTCGGCATGGCCAAGAATACCTACGGAACCGGTTCGTTCATTCTGCTCAATACCGGCGACAGGCCGGTGCCCTCACAGAAAGGCTTGGTGACGACCGTGGCCTGGGGACTTGGGGGTAAGGTCGCCTATGCTATGGAGGGGAGCATCTTCATTACCGGTGCCGCAGTTCAGTGGTTGCGGGATGGGCTGGCGATAATATCCAACTCTGCTGAGAGTGAGACATTAGCCCGCTCGGTTCCCGATAACGGTGGGGTTTATTTTGTTCCCGCCTTTGTCGGGCTGGGTGCTCCTTACTGGGATATGTATGCTCGAGGTACCATCGTCGGACTTACTCGGGGCGCCACCGGAGGGCATCTGGCGAGAGCCACGCTTGAGGCCATCGCCTATCAGGTTCGGGATGTGGTGGAGGCTATGGGAGCCGAAGCCGGCCTTAAGGTGCCGCTGCTTCGTGTGGATGGTGGAGGCACGGCTAATTCACTACTGATGCAATTTCAGGCGGACATTTTGGGGGTGCCTATCCAGCGGGCGGCGGTGACTGAAATCACAGCCATGGGAGTTGCCTACCTGGCGGGCCTGGCCGTGGGATTATGGAGCGATACAGCCCAGCTTGCTAATTTGTGGCATGCCGCTGAGACTTACGAGCCGAAGATGTCCGCTGACCAGCGCGAAACACTCTATGCCGGCTGGAAACGGGCAGTGGAACGCGCCCGGGGTTGGGTTGAAAGTTGAGGTTGGAAACCCCCTCACCTAACCTCTCCCTCGAGGGGAGAGGAATAAGGTGAGGGTGAAGATGCGCAATCTTGATGTTGGAGAAGCTAAATGTGAAAAGAAAATTTGACGCACTTGCCAGGGAAAAATTCGACCTGATTGTAATAGGCGGCGGTATTATAGGCACCGGCATTGCCCGGGACGCATCTCTCCGCGGTATAAAGGCTTTGCTCATTGAGAAGGAAGACTTTGGCTATGGTACAACGTCTCGTTCCTCGCGCTTGATTCACGGAGGACTGCGATATCTGCGAATGCTGGAGTTTCATCTGGTGTGGCAGGACCTGCACGAGAGAGAAGTTTTATTGAAAATTGCACCCCACCTGGTGCATCCCTTCCCCTTCATCATACCTATAACCAGCCTTTACTACCAAATAGCTCTGAGCGCAGGCGTGCGGATGTATGATGTGATGGCTTCGGGCAAGTCTATGCCCTCCCACCAGCATCTCTTGCGCCGTGAGGCTCTGGAGATGGAGCCCGAGCTTGAGAATTTGAAAGACCTTACAGGTGCCATACTCTACTACGATTGCCAGGCGCCGTTTACGGAGCGGCTGGGCATAGAGAACGTGCTCTCCGCTGCAGAGCACGGTGCCACCGTCATAAACCATGCTCAGCTTACCGGCTTCCTCAGAGATGGCACTGATGTGTGCGGCATAGAAGTGCTGGATTGCCTGTCAGGCGAGACCTGTAGAGTGAAGGCGCGGCTGGTGGTCAATGCCGCCGGGCATTGGGTTGACTGCGTAAGAGACCTACTCCACGGCGGCCCGGCCAGCATTGTACGCCGGACCAAGGGCATACATCTGCTCACCCCAAAGCTCTCACAAAAGGCTCTGGTTCTCTTTTCCCCCGTAGACCGTCGTCTTTTCTTCGTCATGCCCTGGCTGGACTACACTCTCATAGGTACCACCGATACCGACTATTCCGGGGACCTCGATTCTGTTTGTGCTGAGGAAAGGGATGTAGCTTATCTGCTGCAAGGAACCCGCCAGGTCTTTCCAAAATTACGGAGCCAGGATATCTTATACACCACCGCTGGTCTACGTTCCCTGGCTTACATCGGCGGTGAAAAGCCATCGGACATTACGCGCGAGCACAAGGTGCTCGACCACAAACAAAGGGACGGCATAGAGGGATTAATCTCGGTGCTGGGAGGCAAGATAACCGCCTACCGCGCTGTGGCCGGGGACGTAGTGGACATGGTTTGTCGTAAGCTCGGATTGAAAGCAACGTGTACCACCGCAGAAGTGCCTCTGCCCGGAGCACCGGCTGTGCCTCAGGAAAAAGTGGCGAAGATGGCTAAAGAAAGCGGTCTATCTGTTGAGACAGTAAGGCATCTTGCCGACCTCTACGGGGTCCGTTTCTTACAGGTCTTAGAGTTGGTGCGACGTGACAAGCGAGGCGGGCAGTCTCTCTGTCCTCACTGCCCGGATATACTGGCGCAGGTAGAGCACAGTGCGAAAGAAGAGGGAGCACTAACGGTTAGCGACTTTCTGCTCCGCCGCAGTGCTGTCGGTCTGGGTGCATGCCAGGGTCTGGATGCTGCCGAGACGGTGGCAAAAGAGATGGGGCGTCTTCTGGGGTGGAGCAAAACTGAGCAGCAGCGGCAAGTTGAAGCCTACCGTGCCCACGTAGCTTTATGCCAGCACTTCAGGGCGTGAACCGCTGGGGGCTGGGAGAGGCACCATCCGAAGCTTCAGGCTCTAGCTCGAGACCTTGCCACCGATACCACCAGAGACCCAAGGCCGAATATTATGGTAAGCAGTATGACCAGTCCGCCGACGTAGGGGATAAGCCCCAGCACCAGCAGAATGGCAAGTCCAAGGGCTAGCGCTCCTATCATCAGACCTCTGGGCTCGATTTCGCCATTTCGTCTTATGATGAGGCGTCCGATGAGAAAGCCAACCGGAATCTGGCTCAGATAGACGGCTATTCCGTAGAGCACCAATGCAATCAGCCCTATGGGCAAACCGATGATTGTGACGATGACTATCAGGGCGGCTATTGGGATGGCAAAAAGGACCAGCGTTCCCCAGCCCAGGCTCGGCCACGGCTTGGTTCGGATAGAGTCAGCCATTGCTGATATCCTCCCCGAAGCGAGCAGGATAACGATAATCCCCACCACCAGTATCATGAGGAAACCAAGCAGCTTGCCCTGTATACCGGTGAAAGGAGCCGGCGCAGGCTTTTCGGGCACCTTATGGGTAGTTGTGCCGCCTACTCGGGCTCCGGACTGAATACTGGCTTCATTCTCGCTGGTATACATCAGGTTGCCCTGAATATTGGCGGTAGATGTTATTGTCAGCTTGTCGACTTCCAGTTTAACGTTCCCGCCCACTTCATTGGTAATGGTAACTTCGCTGGCTCCGCCTTTCACATTGCCATTAACGTGCCCGCTGAGGTATGAGGTTCCAACACCGAAGACAAGGTCATCGGCGATTTTGGCTATGCTGCCGACGTTAAGAATGGCTCCGGCGGCAACGAGGTCGCGGCCTATGCTGCTGCTTACGTTGATAGTCTGGCCTGCCAGTCGAGCGCCATTGGCAACCTGACCGTTTACAGTTAGCGTCTGACCGGCAAGCGTGACGCCGCCGTTTACGGTGCCATTGACGGTGATTGTTTGACCGGCAGCGAAGATGTCGCCGTTTACCGTGCCGTCAATGACAATATTTCTACCCATTACATAGAGGTCACCATCAACCACCTCATCCTGGGGAACATTCACGGTGTCTCCAGTGCGACCATCGAAGGCAAGAACAGGTGCTGCGGTAAATACTGTCATCAAAATTAGAATCAGCAGTGTAGCCAGCCCCTTGGAAATGTGTTTTAACATTTCGTTCACCTCCGGATAGAGTCTTTTATTCGCCAAGTTTATCAATATTATCTCACAGTGACGAATGTGGTTGCCAGCCGCCTTTCACGGAAGGCAGAAATTGACACTCACAAGACGAGTATGTTAACTTTTAGGCCGTGGCAGCGTAGCTCAGTGGCAGAGCAGGGGACTCATAAGCCCTTGGTCGGCGGTTCAAATCCACCCGCTGCCACTTCTGATTTAATTTCAAGTTTATTCGGCTGATTATGGTACAGGTATGCCGGTCTCAATTGAGAGTGCTTTGAATATTTCATTCTCTGCTTCATCAATCTTGTCTTTTTCTGATTTCCAATAGCCAGCAACTGGCTTTCTTACTTTGAATTCTTCCTTAATCTTCGTTTTAGGCACGTCTTGTAGGATTGGTCTTTGATTAATGACAAATTCCTCACTTATTAATGTTTTTTGCTCTTGACAACGTTACACAATAGTGTTACCATATAGTTATGCTACATAGTAATGCTATATAGTTATGCAAAGGAGGGGTTGATGGACAAATCAATGCTAATCAAATGGAAATCTGAGCTAGAGACTCAATTAAGCGAGCTTGAAAAGAAGATTGCTACCTCACAATTAGAACGTACCAAGGTCGTAGACCAGGTTGGAGCAGTATCTAGACTACTATCTTCAATGAACGTAGGGGGAACACCTGAAAAGCTTCATTTAAAGAGCCAAAGCGAAGCTGCAGTAACTACAGAGTTTTTATCTAAATTAGAGCAAAGTGGTTGGTCCGTTGAACATAGACATGGCCGAACCAATATCTATGGAGCATCAAGAGGAGGGGATAGTGTTGAGATTTGGATTAAATTCAGTGTATGTCACGAAGCTACTGGTAAATACTGGTTCGGTATTTCACCAGATGGTCTTAAATACAAGGCTAGCCAGAAAGGTGGGGTAGTATTAATGCTGGGCGTATCTGACCGCTATCTCTGTTTTCCATTCTCCAAATTATACGAGCTTCTGAAGGGAGCAACCGAAACAAGAACAGGACAAAAATTCCAAATTCAGGAGAAGAGTAGCCAATTCTCTATTCAGCCGGGCGGTACTAATAATTGGATTGATGTGTCGGCATCTTACAACGACCTTAGCAGTATTGGGCTGTAACTTTTAAATTTACTCTAATGCTCTAAAAGGTACATAAATTAGAAACAAATAATCTATATCCGAGGCTGGCCCTCATAAGCCCTTGGTCGGCGGTTCAAATCCACCCGCTGCCACCAGTTCCACCTTTGTCATTGCGAGCCCCGATTGCATCGGGGCGTGGCAATCTCCACATAGCAAATCACGTCTACCAATACTGAGATCGCCACGGGGCTATGACTCTCGCGATGACGGGGGGAATTGTCATTCCGGCCCCTCCGTATGTTGTCATTCTGAGCGTCGCGAAGAATGACATAGACTCAGCGTAGTTAAACCTTTAAACGCTTCCTGAATTCACTCACCTGTGACTTGTAGCTCTCAAATCGCTGTGGGGACATTTCATCGGGCCATTCAGTTTGTGTTTTGTGAAACAAATCAACTACTGCCGGACTCTTTGAAGCTAAGGCTATAACCTTTGAGGCCTCGCCTTTATTCAGTCTTATCTTCCCAGTCATGAAACTACTCAGGAATCCCTCCTGTTTTCTTATTACCTTTTTCCATTGCGTAGGCGAGGCACTGAGAATGAAGTCCGATTTCTTCTCAGCATCCTCCTTGCTTATAAGAGTGCTGTCGTCCTGTAAAACAGCATTTACAAGATGAGTGCTGAAATAGATATCCTTGTCTAATCCAAACTTCGGGTCTGCCTCAACACGAAACGTAAGGAATATGGTCATGCCTTTGAAAATCTTATTCTGGTTTTCGGAGTTTGCTCTATAGTTTTCCCCCATTGCTACTACCCATTCAGGTGTTGGATATGGTATCATTTTTCCCTCCTAGCAAATTCGCTATTCGATTACTTTCCGTTCTTTCATCCTTTCAATTTCTTCCTCTCTCAATGCTCTTTTAAATATCTTCTCCGTCACAGTCAATGGTAGCTCATCCCTAAACTCTACATACTTGGGGACCGCAATAGCAGGGAGCCTTTCCTTGCAATATTCTATGATGTCATCTGCATTCAGCTTGCCCTTGTGTTCCTCCTTTGGTTTGATGAATGCCTTTATTCTCTCACTTCCCGGACGCTCGGGGTCGGGAATTCCTACTGCTGCAGCCATGGCCACGCCAGGATATCCAAATAGAACCTCATCAACTTCTGTTGTGTAGACCTTATATCCTGAAATGTTCGCCATATCCTTTATCCTATCTTCTAAGACGAAGTACCCATTCTCATCCATTTTCCCAATGTCGCCAGTATGCAGCCAGCCGTTATCAAGTCCGCTGCCAGGGGTAGGCCAATAGCCCTTCATGGTCTGCGGGCCACGAATAAGTATTTCGCCGCTTTCCCCCACGCCCAGTTCTTCACCCGTCTCCGGGTTCACTATTTCGACCTCTGTATCAGGAACCGGCAGCCCAATGCCTAATGTCTCCTTAGCGACGAAACCGGTGATTTTGGAAAAGGTTGATAAGTTCGCGTGCGTTAGCGGTCCACACTCGGTTAGGCCATAGCCTTCCGATACAGGCATCATTATATCCCTCTTGATTGCCTCAAAAATCCCTTGAGGGAGCGGAGCGGCGCCTGACATGAACATTACAGGCAACCTTCCTACCTTTTTTTCCGCTATTCGCATGAGGTGAGTAGGGACAACGTAAACTAGCATCGGGCGATTCTCTTTAAGCAGTCTTATGGCCTGCTCGCTATCTCTCGGGTCTGAGACTAATAAAATTCGCAAGCCCAGAGCAATGCTGACCTGCATACCTAAATGTCCATAGGCGTGAAATAATGGGATGACTATTTCAGAGGCAGCTTTTCCTTTAACCCCTGGCCATAGTGGTTCTAACAACCATAGAGCCTGTCTTATGTTACAGGCCCTGTTGTAGTGAGTTATCATCACCCCTTTGGGAATGCCTGTAGCTCCGCCGGTGAAGGAAAGATAGGCCAGGTCTTCCAACGGGTTTATATTAATTTGGGGAGCATTAGGCTCATGTCGCGCTATCAAGTCTTTGAACTGATAGGTGCCAGGCGTCGGTTTCACTTCTGGCTCAGCAGCATAATCCATTGGCGAGGTAATTATTACATTTTTGAGCTTTGTTTTAGCCTTGATCGAATCAATGAAACTGAAGGCTTCATCAGAGCAAACTACTGTCTCTGCCCCAGATTCGCCCATCTCGTATTGAAGGTCACGAACCTTGTGTAGCGTACTACAGGGGACAAGTACAGCGCCGGCTTTTGATACGGCAAAATCGGTGATTATGAATTGCGGACAATTCGGGAGAACTGTTGCCACTCTATCACCTTTACATACCCCCAGACTAGCTAAAGCATTTGAGAAACTATCAACATACTGCTTCAGCTCACTGTATCTTATTTTCTTCCCCAGGTACTCCACGGCAATCTGCCCGGGGTATGCAGCTGCGGAATCATCCAAAAATTGGTATACCGGTGTCTTAGGATACGGCTCTAAGGTCCTTTTTAAGGGATATGGTCCTAGCTTATAGTTCTTCAGCCATGGTTTATCGCTTCCCTTTATCTTATCCGGCATTGCCTATCCCTTTTGACCTCCCCAGATGTCAGTGACATATTCTTCTAAACCAAGTTCCTTGAGCTTCTCAGGAGTGGGCTTACCAGTGGCTTTGTCCCAGCCACGCAGCTCATAGTATTTGTCCAACATCGCAGGTAGATTCTCATTAACCTTACCTGCGGCTGGTCCCTCCGGTAATGGTTCCTCCAGCAGTCTGGGAGGTAAAGTGTCATCTGCTCTGGTTATTCCCTCTCTCACATTAAAAACTCGTGCCAAATTATAAGCCCGCTCCCCAATCTTCACTAAATCATCATACGTGCATTCTCTACCCAGGCAGTGTTCAACCAACTTGACCCATTCTTCGGAAGAAACGCAGAATCCCATGAATTTGCATGCGCCGAGTGTATCAAGAGCAGCCATGACATTTTCAAGTTCTACCAGGACATGAACTTCTTCTGGGTCCGCAACCAAAACGTCATTGATTCTACTATCCGGTATGACCAGGAAGGGAATATCAAGAAAAGCAGGGCCTTGAATATAGGCAGTAATGTGGTCACCACCCCTGTTTGCTACGGCATAGGCTAAACCTGTTATTTGAACAGCTCTGGAATCGTAAGCGGGAAGCTCCAAACCCTTTACATGTATAGCAAATCTCTCGCATCCCTTGTCCAGCTTTTGTGCCATTCTTCTTGTCCCTTCCGCCAGAAGGTTGCCAATGCCCTCCCTTTTAGCTATTTTGTGTATTAACTGAATCACGACATCAGCATTGCCAAAATCGAGCTCCAATCCATCCGTGTCCGATTTAGTTAAGATACCTTTCTCATAACATTCCATAGCGAAAGCTATCGTAGCCCCTGTAGAAATTGTGTCAAGGCCGTAATCGTTGCATAGGTAATGCCCCTTTGTGATTGCCTCCATATCAGTGACTTGGCACTGGCCACCTAGTGTTCCCACGGTTTCATATTCCGGGCCTTCCCCCTTGGCACCCTTATATTTGCCTCTTCTGATCTCGCTACCCCTTCCACATTTGAGAGGACAGGCGAAGCACCCCAATGGCGACGAAAGAACCTTCTCGCTAAGAGCCTGTGCATTTATTTCTTCTATCTGTGGGAAGACACAGGTTTGCCAGTTTTTTGTTGGGAATCCACCTCTTACATTTACCAAATCAATAACGGCGTTTGTTCCAAATGTTTCCAATGTTACTTTGAACATGGATTGGTCAAGTAATTCGAACTGTTTCTTTGCCACTTCAGCAAAGGCACTTGGATTGGCTATTTTAACTGGCTTCTTCCCCAGCACAGCGATAGCCTTAAGTCTCTTGGAACCCATTACTGCCCCACCGCCGCATCTTCCCGCTGCCCGGTGCAAGTCGTTCATTATGCTCGCGTATCTGACCAGGTTTTCGCCGGCTATGCCAATGCAATCAACATTATACTTTTCACCGAGTTCTTTCTTTATCAGTTCGGTGGTTTCAAAAACACCCTTGCCCCATAAATGAGCTGCATCTCTTAGTTCAGCATTTTCCTCTGTTACAACAAGATAGACAGGCCTCGATGAGACACCCTGGAAAATGATTCCATCGAAGCCAGTTTTCTTGAAATCAACACCCCAGAAGCCAGCTGAATTTGATTGCGCCCAAATATTGGTTAATGGAGATTTGAAAACCCAATTAAACCTACCGGTACTGGGAGCAGTGGTTCCTGTTAACGCTCCAGTCATAAGGATAAGCTCATTTTCAGGTCCTAGTGGCTCTGCACCCTTGGGAACCTCGTGATAAAGGTAGTGTGTTGCCAATCCGGCACCTGTTAAGAATTTATCGAAGAGGTCTTGGGGAATCTCCTCTTGGGAAATTCTGCTCTCAGACAAGTTGACCCTTAAGATTTTGCCGTGCGCTCCATACATACTGTGCCACCTTTCTAGGGATTCTAGGACTTATTAACAAATGATGTCAAGGCTTGGGCGGGACCAAGCTCATTGCATATTCTGCCAGAGCTGTTATAGTCAGGCTGGGATTAACACCGGGGTTGGCGGGCATGATTGACCCATCGATAACGTAGAGGCCGGGGTAATTATGAACCTGACAATCCAGGCCAATGACTCCTTCTCGGGCGTTTCTTCCAAACAAGCATCCACCCAATATATGCGCCGTGGTTTCCATGTTAAGCAAGCTCTCGCTAATGGAGCCAGCCGGTATCCCGTTTGTCTTATCGGCAAAGTCGCGTGTTATCTTGTGTGCCATGCTGATTCTGGGCGGGACAGGTTGGTCCGTATCAGGTGCTGAAATCAGACCTCGACGGAACAGGGTAAGGAAGCTTCGCCCAAGGCGAAGGCGGAGTCGGTTATCGGTAGTCTGCATGACCAGCAGAATCGTGGTTCGGTGAGCCCACCCAGGGAGTATGTGGCTGAGTAGATATTGCCGTGGGTGGCTTATAACATCCCATATTGATTTGAGGAGGCGTATGGCTGCTTTTTCACTTTTCTCAATCAATGGGCCAGCCATAATTCGCATAAAAGACGAGCCGTTAGGGTAGCGCACGGGTTCGATGTGGGTCACCTCGTCTGCACTGAAGATTGAAGTAATGGCAATGCCCTTTGAATAATCCACATCTTTAGTAAGACTCATCACGCCCAGCAGGGCTTCACTGTTTGTCCGCACCGTGTAACCTAAGCGTGGAGAGATGTTAGGAAGGGACTTAGTTACATCACGACAGCGTAGCAGTAATTTCAAAGTTCCCAGTACGCCGGCTGATAAAATTACATTGCGTGCATATACTCGGTGCTTGGTCTTGACAAACCAGGCTGTTGAACGCTGGTAAGTCACCTCGAAGCGAGGGCCATCTGTCTGGCTAGATGGCAGAAGGCGAATATCGGTTACTTCAGATTCGGGTCTGATCTCTGCCCCTTTGCGTTCAGCGAAATATAGGTAGTTCTTAACCAGGCTGTTCTTGCCATTGTATCGGCAGCCGACCATGCAGCCTCCACAATGGGAGCAACCACGGCGTGGAGGACCCTCGCCGCCGAAATAAGGGTCAGGTACTTCTTCGTCCTCAGGACCAAAGAAGACACCAACATTTGTCGGTCTAAAGGTATCAGCCCTTCCCATTGACGCAGCTATTTCTTTTAAAGCTTGGTCAGCTTCCCAAAGCCGCGGGTTAGTAGTAACGCCTAGCATACGTCGGGCAGTTTCGTAGTGCGGAGCCAATACTTTTTTCCAGTCGATTAACTTCCGCCATGACGGGTTTGAGAACGATGCGTCGTCTGGCATCTCGAGCACGTTGGCATAGCCTAAGCTACCTCCTCCGACTCCTGAACCGTGAAGAACAATTCCCTCCTTTAACACTGTCATTTGGAGAATACCAAAACAGCGCAATGAAGGAAACCAAAGATATTTCCATATAATCCAGTTGGTAGGTGGGAAGTCCTCGTCATGGTAGCGTTTTCCGCGCTCCAACACCAAGACACTGTAACTCTTCTCTGACAGTCGAAGAGCAGATACGCTACCCCCAAACCCTGAGCCTATTACTACATAATCAAAAATCTTCTCTTGCTCTGCACTCACACTAGCCTCCTTAGGATATGCATCAATGAGAGTTGATGCTATGGTTTTACTGCCCCTGTCTGAGCAGGGCTGCTGGTGCTTAGTATAACAATTTCGTTATCATGTGCTCAACCTTAACAGTGGAGTCGCGAGACGCCTAGATGTATGCAAGTGTCAAGACTGTGCGATTGAGGTAACAAATTTCACAATGTGTAGAGATGGACACAGGATAGTGAAGAAGGCGGTAACTAATTTGGCTTATTGGCCGGCGTTACAGGTTCCTTCGCTGCCGAAGGGGCTTTAGGCGGCTCTAAATATTCACCAACATAGATTATTTTGTCCCGGTTGACAGCGACAAAATCAAAAGCTAATGCAGTATTATCCAGTGCCGAATGTATTTGCACATTTGTCACTGGTATGAACTTGTCGGCTCTCTCAACGGCATCTAACATTTTTTGCGACGCTGGAGCATGCATATGGCCCGTTAGCGTATATAATGGCATATGTATCTCCGCTTCAATGGGGCTCTTTGCCTTGCCCGGGTAGTTTTTCGCTCTGTCTTCAGTTTCTGGCGCCTCAGGTTGATGTTCACTCTTTTCACCGACAAAAAGTATGCTAACCTTTCTGACATAGATAGATGCCATGATTTCCTTTTTTCGACTTGGAAATGACACCTCGACTTCAGTAAGTGGCATGAACTCCTTTCCGATGGGCAGCGAATTTGACATGAAGTCCTGATTAAGGACATCCAAAAGGCGTTGATGCTTCATGCAATAGGTATGTCCGGTAAGTATGCAGGTCTCGGTGAACACCACTACCTTCACCTGCTTGAGTTTTGCATCGCCTTCCACGGTGCCAGCTGCTTCCGTAAGAAATGATTCAGCTTGCATTTAAGCCTTTCTTTTTTGTCGGCCTATTTATACTTCTTAAGTTATCTATCTATAGCATAATATACTTTTCTTATACAGTGAACCCCCATCAGTACTCTTTTGATTTATACTTTTGTACTATGAACGTCGCTTCGTTCGAATAAAACAAGCTCCGACATCGTCGGAGCTTGTTTGCTTATCACCAAATAACCACAAATTCAGTCGGAGTGTAAACAGGTTGAAAAAAATCATACATGTGGCAGATTATCGTTCACTGTCGTTATTAATCTATGGCTCTAAATCCCTCCTGTCTAACGATTTATCTCTCATTTAACCACCACGTATCCTGTTTTTTTCTTGCCGGTCAAGTTTTATTACAATTAACAACAGTAATATCAAACTAAAGACAAGAATAATGACAACTTGAATTATTTCAGCTCCTGTTAAAAGAAGAATAACAGCTAGTGCATTGAATGTTAAGCTTAAGCCTAGTAGTGAGTACACGTTTTGAAATACCGATCTAGATGTAAATATAATTGCAATGAGAACAAAAATTAGAAAAATAGAGGTAGTTATAAAAAGGGGTTTAATCGCGTGAAAATCAAATAATATTTTAACAACCTCAGTCAATGTAATGCCAAAGAGTATTGGAAGTAAATATGGCTCACCTCTTTTTATAAAGTCTTCAACACGCTTAGGCGGGAAGGTAGATAGTACAATTAGGAATCCAGCTAGAACTAGAATAGAACCAACCACAACTGAAAGCCAATCAAGTGGTAGTATCGGGCCACCAGCTGGTTGCTTTGAGAGAATAGTACCAATAACAAAGCTACCTGCAAGGAAATATGCTATGCTTCGGGTTATTATATTTATCATGTTCCTATTTCCCATTCTTGTTCATTATACTACATCAAAATGGGGTGAACTACAGCAACTTCTCCGAATGGGAAAGTTGTACGCATGTTCAATAGAGAAGTAGTAAAATAATTGTATATAATATAGGCAAAATAGCAGGTACGACAATGATAATATCGACGACTCATAACAGTATATCAAGGGAACAGATGAAAGAGGCAATTTTAAGATCCGGCTATCTTCTAGAGCAACGTGTTGCAACTTCGCTGGTCAAGGCAGGCTACAATGTTAAACCAAACCGACGGTTTATTGACCCAGAGACCGGCAAAACTCGCGAGTATGATGTTTTTGCTGCAAAAGATATCGCAGTTTATAGAACAGGGTCGCATGGAATATTCCCAACTTTAGTTTGTGAATGCAAGAACAATCAGCAACCGATCGCATTCTTTGTTGAACAGAAAGAAATATTCGTGCCATCAGAAGACGAAGTCAGAGTGTCTGGTATGCCTTCAAAAATATGGCAACATGGTGAATATATCTCCGTTCAAGAGTTTACGAAAGTCGAGAGTTTCCACCATTATTGCAGGCCTGAAGTGCCAGTTGCCACTCAATGTTGTACATTTGAAATGAAGAAGGACAAATCTTCTTGGATGGCCTCCCACAGCGAAGATCTATATGAGACTTTCAGAACTCTAAGTAAAGCCCTTGAATATGAGATTGACGAAGATTTCAAGAACATGAGCCAATTTTTCGTAGATGAGGAAACCGGGAATGAGTTTATGGACCTTAGTTTCTACTATCCGGTGGTGATTTTTCAAGGGGACATATATGCTGCTCATCTTGAGCAAAAGCTAAATTTGAAGAAACGCGAGCATATGCAATTCAATCCTTACTTCTTTTCGTTCTATAACAATGAGGTAATTACCTATCATATAGACGTTATATCCGAAGAATACCTATCGTCCTATCTTAAAATAATCGACCAAGAAATGATAACAATTAAGAAGATATTACAACAGCAGAAGCAGAATGTTCTGCTTTCAATGGATAAGATAGTCGAAGAGTGTAAGGGCTTAAAGAAGAAGCCAAAAACGTACAGGAAATACTTGGAAATAGAAATTTAAAAGTAGTATTTAATTGAATGCTAGCCTGTTTTGGTGGTTGTGCTTATGTCACCAAATCCTGGGCAACCATTCTTGGGGCATGTCAAGTGTCAGCCGCCGGCTATATTAGGCAGAAATGAGACAGTGTCATTGTCTCTTAAAATTCTGTCCAGAGAGGCTACTTCAAGGTTGACGGCTACAATGACCGTATCTTTTTCCAAATGGAGAGCGGGATACTGTTGTCTGACGTATTCAAGGGCGTCATTCACCCTCGTCTTTACCGTTATGGGCATATCTATGCTATCTGTATTGGTTACAACGCGCTGCATCCCGTGGAACTTAATTGAGACTACCATCTTTCTTGCTTACAAGCCTAATTCGCTGAGTAGCTGCCTTGCCTGCTCGTCCATGAGACCGAATTTTTCCACCGTTTCACGCTTCGGTATCCCTTGGGATGTGAAGCCTTTCTTTTCGTAGACGATATCGCAGAGCTGCTGATAGGCTTCAATCCTTTTCTCCATGAGAAGCTTATGCCTTTGCTCCGGACTCGAAGGGACTTTATTATCACCGAGCTGTTGCTGCAGCCATTCATCATAATACTCAGCTCGGGCTTCATATTCGTTGAAATAGACAGGGCCCATTGCCCTAAGTGGTATCTGGTCGCTAATCCGAGTCCCTTTTCCCTGACGCAGATTGATTAGTTTTTGAAGTATATACAGCCTTTCTGAATCATCCAAGATGTCCTCGAGCTTTTTATTGCTTCCTGTTGTGGCATTGAGATAGGCTACGTAATAGGCTAGCGTGGGAAGATTCTTTGCCGGCTCAGCAGTTTTGGCTGCCTCCGGGTTTCGTACGTCTATCCACGGGAGTTTGCAAAGCCCGGTGGCATTAAACCAGGTGCGAATGAGGGGAAACCACTTAAGCGCGTTCGCCTTGTGCTCTAAGGTTGGCAGTTCCTTATGTACCTGGTCAATGAATATCAGCCACGCCTCGTCATGTTGCGGTCCTTTGAGAGCCAGGCCATACCCACCCTGCTGGGCGAGTGACTCTTTGGTTATGTACATAGAGAACTCAAGGCCTTTAACTTCCATGCCGAACTTGTTGAGTTCAGCCATGGCAGCATCTTCAGAAGTGCCGTTTCGGGCAGCATACTTCTGTGCCACCCATTTCTTGCCTCTAGCAACACCCTGGCCGGCAATCTTGCCGAAACCTTCTCCACTGGCTATTTCATGCAACAGCCTATCCGCAGTATTTATGTTACCGAAAGTCAACTCATAACCGACGTCATCAGCGCTCAAAAATCCGCGCTGGAAACATTCCATGAAAAAACTGATTGTCACGCCTGTAGAAATGGTATCGATGCCGTATTCGTCGCAGTACCAGCTGTATTCCATAACAAAATGGGGGTCGAAAATACCCATAGAAGAGACCGCGCCGACGGTTTCATACTCAGGTCCGTCGATGCTGACCACTAGCCCTGCCTTTGGGCCCCGTGTAAGCTGAACATTTTCAGCACCCTTAGCACAGGCAAGATTGCATCCATAGTAACACCCATCGGGTATCTTCTTACTGAAGTACTTATCAAGGAAGACATTGGCGAAGAGCTTAGAAGACTCAGGGCTCTGCCCATACTGATAGTTATTGATAGGGAAAATATGGAATTTGTCCATATACTCGGATAGACCTGTAGTTCCCCATGTGGACATGTGTAGCTGTTGAGGGTCGCATTTCGAGATAACTGCCTTTAACTGTGAACCTGCCCGGCGCACACCTTCCTTATCTATGGCGTTGTTACCATTTGCCTTTGACAGGCTGGAGCGTGCCACAATGCCTCGCAGTCCCTTGTATCGCATTACGGTTCCGGTGCCACCCCTGCCGGCCTGTTTTGAGCGGATACGCTTCCGCCTTATGTCAAAGAACAGACTATTGACAATCCCGAACCTGGCATTACAGGCGCCTTTCCCCGCGGTTACGGCAGCAAGGGAATCGCTGTACTCTCCACCATTGACGTCTTTAAGCAGACTATCGCCAAATGAAAGGGCGCCATCATCGATTTCTCTGTCATAGGCAGGCGCAGCGGCAATACTGATGGTTTGCGCATCGCCGTCAACCAAAATGACCACATCTTTCCTGGATATGCCGGAAACAGCCACGGCGTCAAAGCCGGCAAGTTTCAAGAGCGGCCCGAAGTGGCCACCGATATTCGAATCGATAAACGTATCTGTCAGCGGCGAAATAGTGCCGACTATGAATTTGCCTGTCCCCGGGAAAGCGGGCTCATTACCGAGCGGCCCGCTTGCCATTACCAGGATATTCTCCGGGCTATCATAGTGGGTTTCCCGTGTTGTGCCGTCCCAAATCAGTTTAAGTGCATAGCCACGCCCGCCGACGTATTTGTTCTTAAAATCAGGCGGTAGTTCCTGAATGGTGATTTCCTGCGTGTCCAGGTTTACCCTGAGTATCCGGTCTGTGTAACCGCCGACAACCTTGGCAGGCTTATATTTGATTTGGCGCAGTATTTTCATATACAGTCTAATCTTCTGCTTGCTTAGCCATGAATCTCGGCTTATTGCACGAAGTGATATTATAATCCTTTAGGTGTGGTATCGGCAAAGACCGTGTCTCTCTCGCCTGACACCAAATAATTGCGCCACCCTTTTTGCTAGAGTTGTAAGAGGACAGAGCTTCATGATAAAATCAAGCGAAATTTTTCTTTAGAGGAGAATGGTATGGCTATAAAGAAAGTATGCGTTATCGGCTCGGGGACGATGGGCAACGGTATAACTCAGGTAGTGGCTCAAGCAGGTTACGAAACAACGATGGTTGATGTGAAGCAGGAGTTCGTCGACAGGGGAATGGGCGCCATAAAAACCAGCCTGGGTAAATTTGCGGAGAAGGGCAAAATCAGCCAAGCCGATATGGATAAAGCCCTGGCAAATATCCGCACTTCGATAGACTTAAAACAGGCAGCCAAGGACGCAGACTATGTCATCGAGGCAGTTTTCGAAAGAGTCGATATCAAATTGCCCGTGTACCAGCAGTTGGAAGAGGTATGCCCGAAGCAGACTATTCTGTCATCCAACACCTCAGGCATACCTATAAGTCTGCTGGCATCAGCGACTAAACGTCCGGATAAAGTCATCGGTATGCACTTCTTCAGCCCGGTGCCGGTGATGAGAGGATTAGAAGTGGTCAGGTCTTTGCTCACCTCAGAGGAGACCCTAAAAGTTAGCCTCGATTTCGGCAAGTCTATAGGCAAGGAAACAGTAGTGGTCAAAGACTCACCTGCTTTTGTAAGCAACAGGATAATCACGCTGGTGCTTAACGAGGGAGCTAAAATGCTGGAAGAGGGTTTGGCCTCCATGGAAGATATAGATAAGATCATCAAGTTATCTTTCAATTGGCCTATGGGTCCATTCGAGCTGAACGACCTTGTTGGTATAGATGTGGCTGTAGATTTGCTCGAGGGCATCTATCAGCAGACAGGGTGGGAAAGATATAAGCCAGCACGGTTGATGAAGAGAATGGTGGAAATCGGGTATCTAGGCAGGAAAACCGGCAAAGGTTTCTATACACTGTACGGCACGAAGCAATAAGTGCCTCCTCTAATGGAAGCATCAGGGGCGAGGCTAAAGCCTCGCCCTAATCTTACAGACGCATATTTGGTTTGCGTGTCTAAACTTTAATCTCAGCTAACCTTTTTCTTGTCTCAT
This sequence comes from uncultured Chloroflexia bacterium, assembly GCA_963754385.1. Classification (GTDB taxonomy): domain Bacteria; phylum Chloroflexota; class Dehalococcoidia; order GIF9; family UBA5629; genus 9FT-COMBO-48-23. The sequence continues at coordinate 321,390 of CAVWGE010000005.1, forward strand.
ACTATAAATGCAGCCGCAATAGTCCTGCCGGTAAAGCTGCCACCGTTTGGCTAATTCTACCGCCCGCTTGAAACCCTCTTTTTTCTTGAAATCCCTCATTAGAAACTTGTCGCTGCCGATTTCCTGACCTATACTGTTGATTACCTGAGCCGACTTTTGGGGACTAATTGTCAGGGTAGTGGTGAAAGCATCGGCTCCACAGTCAACCATGTGGTCATAGGTCTTCTCCAGCCGCAGCCTGTAACAGATTTGGCATCTCTTCCCACCTTCGGGCTCATCTCTCAAAGAATTGGTCTGTTTGAGCCATTCCTCCGGCTCATAGACTGGCACCTCCAACGGGAAATGTAGCTCCTGAGCAACCCTGCGGGCAGTTTCCAGCCTTCTCTGGTACTCCTCCGCCGGGTGAATGTTTGGATTATGGAAAAAACCGAGAACCTGATGCCCTTCGTTTATCAGAACTTCCGTGGCACCAGCGGCGCAAACTCCACAGCATATATGTAAAACAATCTTCATTGCTGTACCTTTTGGGCGCGCATCAAGCCGAGCATAATGAGCAAACCGATGGCTAGGGTAGCGGCACAGGCCAGGAACATAACCTTGAAACCACTAATCTGGGCTACATACCCCATAGCGGTAGGCCCGGCAGCCAAGCCTATCTGAAAGAAACAAGTAGGTATAGCCATTGATAGCGCTCTGCCGCTTACTGAAGAAAAATCGGCTGACATCACCAGACTTGCTGGCTGGGTTATTCCCATGCCGATGCCGAAGATAATGCCTATAATGATGAACTGTGATAGCCCGTGGAAGAAGGAAAAAAGGGACACAGCTATAGCGCTCAGCGCGACACCGCTGATAAGTAAAATCCTCGGGTCAATCCTATCGGCTAATCTGCCGACTGGAGCTCGCAGAATGGCTGAGCTGGCATAAAGGGCAGTAATGATAGCTCCGGCACCGGCCTCGGTAATGCCAAAGCCTATGCCGTAAAGCGGAATATAGCTGCCAATCGTACCTGAGCCGACAGCAACCAGCAGTGTGGCCAACATGACTGCAATCGCCAGTGGCTGTCCTAGCCAGCGCCATGATGAACTGGCTCTGCCTGGAGTGACCGCTGGTCGGTGGGCAATAGCACGAAGTCGGGAAAAAGCCAGGACCAAGCCTACCAGTGAGAGGGCGCTACAACCATAAAAGGCGGCATTGAAGCCAAAGTGACCTGTCAGGAAGCCACCGGTTATCGGTCCCGCCATCAGTCCCAGTTGAAGTGATGCTGTATACCAGCCAATGGCTTCACCTCGATTAGCCTCCGGGGCTAAATCAATTACCAGTGCAATAGCTGTCGGCAGAAAAGCTGCTGCCGCCAAGCCATGGATTGCCCTGACCCAAATAAGCTGCTCAGGATTGTTAGCCAAAGGATAAAGTAATGGAGCCAGCGTAAAGACAGCCAGGCCGCCGACCAGAAGGTTGCGCCGACCAAACTTATCGGAAAGCATACCGAAGGGAATCAGAAAGAAAGCAGTAACATAGGAGATGGTGGCTACTATCAGCCCGACCTGGGATACTGTAGCGCCGAGCTCAGTAGCATAGAGCGGTATCACCGGATACATAAAACTGAAACCGGCAAATCCGACGAAAGCTACTATGTAGAGTGTTATAAGGGTAAAGGAATTCTTCACTCTCAGTTCCCGTGGCTATACACTTTAGCATAAAAAGTTACAGCAGTGAAACCTATAAACTTGTAAATGGTCTGTGAGCGCAGAGGACGGTGTGGTAGAATAGCCTGGTATAGGCTAAAGGAATTGTAGAAATGCTTAAAAATCAAGGTGCTAGAATTCCAGCCGAGGTCAAGCTGAAGTGAAACGTGGTAGAGTATATCTGGTGGGCGCTGGCCCAGGCGACCCTCGCCTTATCACTGTAAAAGGGCTGGAATATCTCAGGAAAGCTGATGTCGTCATCTATGACCGGCTGATCGGTGATAGCCTGCTTGAGGAGGCTCCGGCTGTGGCTGAAAAAATATATGCAGGCAAGGGGCGTGGTCGTCATGTCATGGAGCAGAAGGAGATAAATCTATTGATGGTGGGCAAAGCCAGAGAGGGCAAGACAGTGGTCAGGCTTAAGGGGGGCGACCCCTTTGTCCTCGGGCGAGGTGGCGAGGAGGCTGAAGTTCTGGCTGCCAACCATATTCCTTTTGAGATAGTGCCCGGTGTATCATCAGCCTATGCTGTCCCAGCCTATGCCGGTATCCCCGTGACTCATCGCCGCCTGGCTTCCTCCTTTACCATCGTCACCGGCCATGAAGATTCTGAGAAAGGCGAGTCAAGCATTGCCTGGGATAGGATAAGCACAGGCAGTGATACCTTGGTCTTTCTGATGGGGATGGCGAATCTGGCACAGATAGTTAGACAACTTATACAGAACGGCAAGCCGCGATCTACTTCGGTGGCAGTTATAAGTCAGGGCACCAGCCCGCAGCAGCAGACGATAGTCGGCACGCTTGCAGATATCGTCACTAAAGCCAAACAAGAGAACTTCGAGCCGCCGGCAGTGATAGTTATCGGTGAGGTGGTCAGGCTCCGTGAGCAACTCCGCTGGTTCGATAGCCTGCCTCTTTTCGGCAAACGAGTTCTGGTGACCAGAGCTGAAGAGCAGGCTAGAGAATTAAGCCAGCTTCTTCTGGAACACGGAGTTACTCCTGTCCACATGCCGGTTATAAGAATCAGTCCACCACGCAGCTGGAAGAAACTCGACCAAGCCATCATGAGCCTGAAGAGCTATGGCTGGATAATCTTTACCAGTGTCAATGCCGTGGAGATGTTCTGGAAAAGACTATACACCTTGAACCTGGATTCGCGTTGGCTTGCTGATACTAAAATTGGTGCTATCGGCCCGGTTACGGCTAGAGCGCTTGAGGGAAAGGGCATCCGGCCAGATTATCTTCCGGAGATATATACCAGTCAGGGTTTCCTTGCCGGACTTAAAAAGAGGGACATCGCTGAGTGCAGGGTTCTTCTACCCCGAGCCGATATAGCCGGTAATGAGCTTTCCGACGGGCTCGCCAAGCTTGGAGCTGAAGTTCAACAGATAACCGCCTATAGGACAACCACCGCTACCAAGTCGAATTCGCAAGCAAAACAGATGCTTCTGAGAGGTGAAATCGATATAATCACTTTCACCAGTGCCTCGACAGTAAATAGTCTCCTGGCTATACTGGGGCAAAGATGGGAGGTTATAAAACAAGCCAGGCTAGCTTGTATCGGCCCGAACACGGCCGCGGCTCTGGCTGACAAGGGGCTGAAGGCTGACATAGTTGCCACGGAGCACACTGTACCGGGGCTGGTGGCAGCTCTTGAGTGTTATTACATAGTAAAGGGGGAAAGAAAATGAGTAGTTTCCCACAGCTGCGTTTGAGGCGTCTCCGCCGCAGTGAAGCCCTGCGGGCACTGGTTCGAGAGAGCAAGGTTGATGTCGGAGACCTGATATATCCTCTCTTTGTCATCGAAGGCAACAAGATAAAGCAAGAAATAAGCTCAATGTCCGGACTATACCGTCTCTCCAACGACATGTTGTCTAAAGAAGTTGAGGAAATCGCCAAGCTTGGCATTCCGGCAATAATACTCTTCGGCATACCCCAAAAGAAAGACAAAGCCGGCTCCTCAGCCTATCATCCAAAGGGAGTCATCCAGCAGGCGATACGCACTATCAAAAAGGCGACCCCCGAGTTACTGGTTATAACCGACGTCTGTCTCTGCGAATACACCAGCCACGGCCACTGTGGCGTTGTCGTGGATGGCTATGTCGACAATGATAAAACTCTAAAACTACTTGCTAAAACAGCTTTATCTCATGCTCAAGCTGGCGCCGATATAGTAGCTCCCTCAGACATGATGGATGGCAGAGTTAAGGCAATTCGACAGGAGCTGGACGGGGGCGGGTTTCAGAATATACCTATTCTGGCCTATGCCGCAAAATATGCCTCTTACTTTTACGGGCCCTTCCGTGAAGCCGCCGAGTCAGCGCCGCAGTTCGGCGACCGCCGCTCTTATCAGATGGATCCACCTAACTGGCGGGAGGCTATGCGTGAAATAGAGCAGGATATCGTTGAGGGGGCAGATATCGTCATGGTCAAGCCAGCACTGCCCTGTTTGGATGTGATACGGAAGGCACGTGATACCTTCAATCATTCGTTAGCTGCTTACAGCGTCAGCGGCGAGTATGCTATGGTGAAAGCAGCCGCCCAGCAAGGCTGGCTTGATGAGAAAGGAATAGTCATGGAAATACTCACCGCTATCAAGAGAGCCGGGGCTGACATAATCATAACCTACTATGCCAAGGAGGCAGCCCGCTGGCTTTCGTCTGTGTAAAACTGACACGGAGATTCTTCGCTTTGTTCAGAATGACATGCGGAGATAGTAAGGAGGCAGCCCGCTGGCTGTGAATTAACTGAGAGTCCTGATATGAAGCATTTTAGCCGCTCTGAGCAGCTTTTTGAAGAAGCCCAACGATATTTGCCCGGAGGCGTAGATAGTCCGGTGCGCGCCTTTAAAGCGGTTGGGGGTACGCCGCTTTTTATCAAGCGAGGCCAGGGCTCCAGGCTGTATGATGAGGATGGCAGTGAATTCATAGATTACGTTTGTTCCTGGGGGCCGCTAATACTGGGACATGCTCACCCCCGCATAGTAAGAGCCGTCAAAAAAGCAGTGGAACGCGGCTCAAGTTTTGGCTGTCCGACCGAGCTGGAAACGACCCTGGCGAGGATGGTCTGCGAAGCTATGCCATCTATCGAGATGGTGCGATTTGTTAACTCGGGCACAGAAGCCGCGATGAGTGCCATCAGGCTGGTTCGAGCCTTTACCGGCAGGAACAAGGTGGTGAAATTCGCCGGCTGCTATCACGGTCATTCTGACGGGCTGCTGGCTAAGGCGGGGTCGGGAATGGCAACTCTGGGCATACCCAGCTCTCCCGGTGTGTCCGCAGCCCTGACCTCCGATACCTTGGTCGCCCCTTATAACAATAAGGAGAAGGTGGGGCAGCTTTTCAAGGACTTCGCTCCTGATATCGCTGCCGTGATAGTTGAGCCGGTAGCCGGCAATATGGGTGTTGTATTGCCGAAGCCTGGGTTTCTGGAACACCTACGCAGCTTGACTCGCCAATTCGGGGCGCTGCTCATCTTCGATGAAGTTATAACAGGCTTCCGGGTGGCTTACGGCGGTGCCCAGAGCCTTTATAATATATCTCCCGACTTGACCTGCCTGGGAAAGATTATAGGTGGTGGTTTCCCTATAGGGGCCTACGGCGGTCGAAGAGACATTATGAAAATGGTGGCACCTTCAGGGGTGGTGTACCAGGCCGGGACGCTTGCCGGAAATCCGCTAGCCATGACCGCCGGTGTTGAAACACTCAGCATATTGAAGGAGTCTAAAGTTTACGATGAGCTTGAGTGGAAGTCGTCCCATCTAGCAAAAGGCGTCATTGAAGCGGCAGGCAAAGCCAGGGTAGATATACAACTGCCTCGGCTAGGCTCGATGTTCACCATTTTCTTTACCAAAGATATCGTTACGGACTATGAAACTGCCACAAAGGCAGACACCAAGATTTATGCCAAATTCTTCCATCAGATGTTGCTTCAAGGTATATATTTGCCCCCTTCCCAGTTCGAAGCTGCCTTTGTCTCCTCAGCTCACACCGATAAAGACATTCAGGCTACCGTTGAAGCAGCCAACAAAGCTTTCGGGTCCCTCTAAATAAGAACGTACAGGCTTGCAGGTCTGCTCTTACAGCTATATTTGGCTGAATATGTGTGGCATTTTAACCGTCGTAGATGCTCTGGTAATGAGCAATTTTATTAGCTGTTGAAAATGTTTTACAATTACAGGTTGATACATAAAAATCAGTGGCTAGAATAGCACTTTAACCTTTATATTTAAGGCGAGTCCGAATAGTGATATACTTATATGCCAAAATGGTTGAACAAGGAGGTAATTAACTTATGCCAGACTATGCAGCTTTGAAGGAAAAGGTAGACGAACTGGCAGCGAGAGCCTGGGATATACCGGCTCTTGAGGCCAGAATTAGAAAGCTGTCTGCCGAGGGGATTCCCAAGAAGATACTTAACCCCAAAGAGATGTTGGCCAACAAGGCGCAAATCCTAGCTCGAGTTCAACTGCGGGCCGAGGAATACAACTTCATTACCAAGAATTGCGCCCAGGGCACAGCGCTTGCCCTGATGGAAGAATTCGGCCTGGGCAATATGGAGGTTATTAAGGCCTTGACCCCATTTCCCGGTATCGGTGGGACCGGCGAGATATGCGGGGGCATAACCGGGAGTCTGATTACCTTTGGGCTTTATTTTGGCGGTGATGACCGGCTGAATTATGAAGCCATGAATAATACTATAATGATTTCCCAGAAATTTATGGCCTCATTCGAGGGCAAAATAGGTCATATGTATTGTGCTGACATCATCGAGACGGTGATACTTGGGCATAGGTTAAATCCGGGGGAAAGCGAACAGGCCATGGTGGCCTTCACCAACGAGAAGGGTTTTGAGAAATGTGGCCTGCCTCCGGGCTTAGGTGTCAGGCTTGCCGCTGAGATTATCATCGATAGCATGAAGTGACGCAATAGGCATTTCACGTTTCGCCCCCTTCCCAGAGGCAAAGTTTTCCAGTGGTTGTTCCATGCAGCGAAGCCAACTGTGGGAGGCGAGTTTATTCTATTACTCTGTTCTAGGGAGTTTGTATGTCTGGTATTGTTTGGCATATCTTCGCCTTTGGTGTGATTGGCATTTTTCTGATTGTGGTCACGTATCGTACGTTAGCCATAGTCAGGTTGCCGGTCCACCTGAGATGGGAACTGGCACCGATACCGCATGAAAAGGGGAAGGGCCGATATGGGGGTTCCTATCTCGAGGAGTATGAGTGGTGGAATAAGCCGCAACACCGGTCCCGCATCGCGCCAATAGTATATATGGTGATAGAAATCTTTCTGCTGAGGGGTATTTGGCGGCATAACCGCCAGTTATGGCCCTTGAGCTTTGCATTTCACATGGGCATCTACCTGATTGTGGTGATGCTTTTCTTAAGCGTGATAAACGCCGTGTTCATTATTGCTGAAGTACCATTGTATGTCCTGAATGTTTCTCTGGGGGTTGCCTCCGTTTTTGCATTGGGGGGTTATTTGCTCGGGAGCCTGGGTGCTATCGGTCTAATCCTTAAACGTGCCCTTGATTCCAATCTCAGGCCGTTCAATACCTTCGCAACGTATTTTAATCTCCTGCTTCTGGGTGCGGTCTTTATCAGCGGCGCTTATGCCTGGTTCTCTTCGCCGGATTTCGCATCGGAAATGAGCCTCTTTATAAAAGGTCTGATTACCCTTGATGCCGGCGTAACACTTACCTTATCAGTATCGCTGCATGTAGTTATATCGTTATTGTTCGTTCTGTATCTCCCCTGGACAGACATGATTCACTTTATCGCCAAGTACTTCACCTATCATGAGATACGATGGAATGATGCCCCACAAGATGAGAAGATGAAAAGAGAGCTGCGCGGTCTTCTGGCTCAGCCGGTTAGCTGGTTGGCTGCCCATATAGAAGCCGACGGCAAGAAAAACTGGGTAGATATTACCACGAAGAAGACGGGTGATGAAAAAGAAGCTTAAATTAACCGATATCTCCAAGGGTGGAGATACCCAACTCATCGATATTAATATTGATGAGCTGATACCATTACCGTCACCCTATGATAAGGTAGAGGAAGTACGCGGGTTCAAGCAACTCACCGAAGACCAGAGAGAAAGACTGGTCTGCAATCTTGACGGTGTTGTTTCCTATGCGGCTCTGCCCAAGCCGAAGAACAAAGAGGAAGAGAAGAAGTATGTGGAGCAGTTTGTCTCGGGTTTGAAAAAGCTCCTGAGTAAAGAGAACAACTGGACATTTCTGCAGCCGCTGCTTCTTTCCCTAGATTATTGTGCCCAGTGCCAGACATGCAGTGATGCCTGTCCGATTTATCTTGCCAGCGGCAAGAATGACCTCTATCGTCCCACCTATCGCTCGGAGATCTTCCGGCGTCTGGTTAATAAATACATCAAGCCCGGCGGCAAGCTGAGGGCAAAGCTCACCGGGGGTGATATTGAGCTCAACTGGACAACAATAACCAGGCTGTATGAACTCAGCTATCGTTGTAATCTCTGCCGTCGCTGTGCCCAGTCCTGTCCCATGGGTGTTGATAACGCTCTTATCAGCCGTGAGTTGCGCAAGCTCTTCAGCCAGGAATTGGGCTGGGCGCCGAAGGAGCTTCACGAGAAGGGCACTGTACTACAGCTCGAGGTCGGCTCCGCCACCGGACTGAGGCCGAATGTCGCCATAGACAACTTGAAGTTTCTGGACGAGGAGTTTACCGAGTCCACCGGTATCGAAGTCTCGACGCCATGGGACAAGGAAGGGGCTGATATTCTATTAATTCACAGTGCCGGTGACATTATCTCCTTCCCCGAGAGCCCGATCTCATTTACCATCTTGTGCAATGCCGCCGGACTCAACTGGACGCTCTCATCGGAGATACCGGGATACGACGGTATCAACTATGGCGTGTTCTATGACGATGTCCAGCTGGCTAGGGTCGCTACCAGGCATGCCCAGATTGCCAGAAAGCTTAAGGTAAAAAAGATAGTCATGGGGGAGTGCGGACACCAGCACAAAGCCCTGATGACGGTAGCCGACAGGGTGCTTATCGGAGACCTGAATATACCACGGGAGAATGTGATGACTTTCCTGGAAAACATCGTTTTCAGCGGTAAGATTAAGTTTGACCCGTCAAAGAACGATTTCCCGGTGACGCTTCACGACCCCTGCAATCTGGTGAGAAACCTGGGCGTAGTTGAGCCACAGCGCCGAATTCTGCGCTATCTCTGCCCCCAGTTCCGTGAGATGACGCCTCATGGAATAGACAATTATTGTTGCGGTGGTGGCGGTGGCTTAAGCGTGATGTCCGATGTCAACTTCACCGATTGGAAGGTTTTCGTTGCCGGCAGGATGAAATTCAAACAAATTCTTGATGCCTTTAGTGACCAGCCCGGTCCGGAGGTAAAGAAATACCTATGTGCACCTTGCTTAAACTGCAAGCTGCAATTCCGGGATATGTTAGAGTACTACGGGGCGCTGGAAAACTCGGGCATTATTTGCGGCGGTCTTGCTGAATTAATTGTCAATGCCATGGTTGATATTAAGAAGCCTTTCATTACATGGGAAGAACATTAAAGGGACTATACTAGCAGCGTTGCTTTGATTATTCTTTGTGATATACTATTAAGTCAAGCCTTTATAAAGGGGTGCAAGAACATGTCGCAAGAAAGTAAATTTAATAATGGTCATGGTGTAGCCGGCTTTGGGGGCTTTATTTGGTTTGCTGGCTGGTTATTTACTATTGCTTATGCCAATCTGGTCTGGTGGAAGATTATACTTGCTCTGGTGGTTTGGCCGTACTATCTGGGTTTGGCGGTCAGATAAACACCTTTAAATACTTTGGTCGGAAACTGCCCCTTGCTTCCGGCATTTTGGTAGAGTGGTGGCATGAAAGATAATGACTGTCCAATAGGAGGTTGATTTTTATGGCACAAATGGAACTAGCCGGCGAAATGTATGAGGTTGATGAGAATGGCTTTATGCAGGAAACCGCAAGATGGGCCGAAGATGTTGCTAGAGCCTATGCGGCATTAGAAGGTGTAAACGAAGTAACCGCAGACCACTGGACGGCAATTAAATACCTGAGAGGTTATTACCTCGAAAACGGTATTTGTCCGATGATAAGAAGGCTTATCAAGGAAACAGGTTTCAACCTGAGTCGACTCTATGAACTTTTTCCGCAGGGACCTGCGAACTCCGCATGTAAGTGGGCAGGAGTACCCAAGCCAACAGGATGCGTATAAATTCGGGCACCTGCCGGTCTAAGTTAACTTTTTAGTAATTAGCTAACAGCTTCCCCCACAGTTCAAGAAGCAAATGTAACACTTTATGATTTCAATTAAAATATAGCTGATTAACCTGTTAGGAGGTGGGTTGTGGACAAAACCAGTGAAAACTTGCAAGCTGCTTTTGCCGGTGAGAGCCAGGCCAGCCGAAAGTATCTGTATTTCGCTGAGAAAGCCGAAGAGGAGGGGTACGAGCAAATAGCCAGGCTGTTCCGCGCCGCGTCAGACGCCGAGACAGTCCACGCCCGTAACCATCTGAAGGTTATGCAGGGCGTAAAGTCGACCAGGGACAACCTTCAAGATGCGATCGGCGGCGAGAATTACGAGTTCACCGAGATGTATCCCACCTTCATAAAACAGGCTGAGGCTGAAGGTGATAAGAAAGCTAAGGGCAGCTTCGACCTGGCAAACAAAGTTGAGCAGATTCATCACAGGCTATATCAGAGTGCCCTCACCATGCTGGAAAAGGGCCAGGCTATGACTGAGAAATCCGTCTACGTCTGCCAGGTCTGTGGCAATACGGTCGAGGGCGAGGCTCCTGATAAATGTCCCATCTGCGGAGCGCCCAAGAAAATGTTCAAGCGAATCGATTAGGACCATTGATAAGCTATACTTATTTTGCAGCAATTGGCTATTTCGTTCCGTAGATAATTCCGATGGCCCCGACCATAAAGGGGAGTTTTAATAGTGCGGGAATAAAGCCGGCGCCGCTGGTGTCGGCAAATTTTACGTCTTGGATACCCCAGCTACGGATGGTTGCAAGTAAATCGTCGATTTCACCATATATTCCTTTGACAAGAAATAAATCCTGAAAAGCGAAAACTCCATCTTTTTTCACCACCCTTAATGCCTCCCTGATAACCTCCCTTTTATTCCGGGAGTCCTTTACTTCGTGGAAGACGAAATTACTGACAACTGCATCAAAATAATTGTCTTCGAAAGGTAATGATGAAGCGCTGGCCTTCCTGAAAGCCGTCTGTGCTGCCACATCTTCAATCTCCGCATTCCTCTCGCAGGCCTCTTTTGAATATCCCCATTTCCCTCCCCAGTAATCAATCCCGGTAACCAGGGCTTGCGGGTATTTCTTAGCCAGTTTAATCACAGTAGCCGCATTTCCACAACCGATATCTAGTGCCTTCCCCTTCCCATGCCATTTCAGGTAGTCCAGCACCAAATCACGGATCTTTGTCTGTAAATCTCCGCCGGCGGGTGAGAACTTAAAATAGGCATAAGCAAAATAGGCAAAAATTATGAGGAAAAATACGGCTGCTATAATGAATAAATGGGACACCACGGATAGTCCTAAGAAAAATAACGCCGTTGCCGCCGGCATATAGAGCAACCACTTTGAAACCCAGTTGCCGTAATTCGCTTTCTTGGCATCTTTTTGGCTCATTTGTCCCATCCTTTGAAGCTAATTTGTGGTGAAGATATATTGAGTGGTGGGCGATAGTGGGTTTGAACCACTGACCTCCTGTGTGTAAGACAGGTGCTCTTATTGCCAACTGCCTGTTTTCAGGTCGATAGTAATGTTGTTATCAGGTGGTTCTAGGTCATTCCACAGACCGATAACCAAGCCCTTGCGGAAAGTAACCACGACCCAGCCAGGTATACTCAGCCCTTTACTTTGTAGGGCCTCCTGGCCCGGTGGAAGATTCTCGTCACCGGCGTAATGAGCTAGGAAAGCCTGAGCAACCTGCTTGGCGAGGTTTTCCGCTTCAGTGCGGTCAACCTTGTAACCCATTATAGCGTGGGTGGCGATGCCCTCTATGCCACTCTGCACGTACGCTCTGGCATACTCTTGAAAATCAGCAGGATGTGAGCGTATTGATTCTATATGTTTGGTTTGCACCGCAGCTTTTTGCGCGGCGTCTATGTTTACGATACGGTAAGGTGCAGGATAGGTGACCAGAGAGCCGGTTTCAATATCGAAGACGAACTTATTTGTTTCCGGCCAGCGTGCCACGGTTATATCCTGCGCATGGTAATGGCCGGTAAAGACGAGGCGCGCGTTGTACATCGCCAGCAACTTCGAGACTGCAGGGAAATCATCTAGTACGTATTCGCCGTAATTCTTTTCCTGTCCGACGTAATGCTCGACGATGCCGTGATGAAGCATCACAATAACCGCCTTCTTTTCTCTGGCGGCTTTCTCTAGCATCTCTTCAACCCATTGTAAGGTAGCAGCGCTGAATTTGCCATCGGTGATGGGCTCTTCATTCTCTATGTTTTCTGCATAGCGACAAGAATCGAGGGCAAGCAGCCACAGTCCGGCTTGCGGCTCGGCTACATAACTGAGCGAAGCGGGGTCACGGTAGAGCGCTTCTTCGTATCCGAATTCACCATATGTCTGCACGAACTCTGCCGGCGTTATATTAGGCACGCGTTCGGCCTTATCGCCGATGTATTTAAATGAGTGGCCATTCATGATATCGTGGTTGCCCGGCACCACGTACACCTGTTTCCCACTGGCTTCCAGCTGGCGCAGATAACCTGCTACCAGCTCATGCGAGACGCGCTCACCGTCTTTCGTCAGGTCGCCCGCCACCAAGACAAAACTGGCTTTCTCCTTTTCTATTGCGGCAACAGCCGCCTCCATGATTTCCGTACTTTCTCTAAGAAGCTTCCGGTCATTAACCAGGTAGTCTTCGAATGCCTTCCCCTCGGTTCCCAGCGTAGGGTCGTATATGTGTGGATCGCTGAAAACGACGAAGCTCGTTTCAGGATAGGCTGGTACTGCTTCCAGCAGCGTACGTAAGGCGGCATCGGACTCGTACTTGAATCTCGACTCGACTTCCTGCCCAGCCGAACAGGCAATCACGCCGGTCAACAGGAATACACAGAGCGCTATGTGGAATATTTTCAGCAGTGCTCTCATCTGCTACCCTCCTGTGTTCAACTGCTTTTGAGGAGGATTATACTATACTTGGCACCTATTGAGCACCTGCATGAGTCGTGGCTACAATAAATGGTGGGCGATAGTGGATTTGAACCACTGACCCCCTGCGTGTAAAGCAGGTGCTCTAACCACTGAGCTAATCGCCCAATATGGTACGCCTGGTGAGATTTGAACCCACGACCTCAGCCTCCGCAGGGCTGCGCTCTATCCGCTGAGCTACAGGCGCATGGTGCCGAAGGTGGGATTTGAACCCACATGTCCTTAAGGACACTACGCCCTGAACGTAGCGCGTCTGCCATTCCGCCACTTCGGCATGGGCAGTACTGGGTTTGAACCAGTGACCTCTTGCGTGTGAAGCAAGCGCTCTAACCGCTGAGCTAACCGCCCGAAATCGTATCTATTTTAGCCCTAAAAGCCAGCTTTGTAAACATAGCCCTTTGCTTTGCCAGAATCTTTCACCGACCTGAGAATTTTGCTCCACGGTTACCAGCTCTGCGCCGCTAACTATAGCCGTATTAAGAAAAACATACACAAAATCCGTATCTGCTTAACAAATAGTTGAGCTTCAGCAGTATTAAGGCTAAAATTCAGACGATGCATAAGCTTCTTCTGTTAGTCCTGGTTTTGCTTTCGTTTATGGCGGGCTGCGCTCTAGAGTCAGAGCCTGCCTTTATATCGCCTCCGACGGCAGATTTTGCCGCCAGTCCGGAAGAGGGGATAGCTCCTTTGAAAGTTACCTTCAATGATTTATCCACGGGTGATGTTACTCGCTGGCATTGGGACTTCGGTGATGGACAGTTCAGCAATGAATCAGAACCTGGTCATAATTATGCGATAGCCGGGGACTACACCGTTTCGCTGGCAGTAATGGGTCCGGGCGGAAGTGACGTAGAGACAAAAGTCGAATACATAAAAGCGGGCAGCGGGGTTATAAGCTGGGAAGAAGCAGGCAGTTATATCGGCCAGCATAAAGTGGTCGAAGGGACAATCGTTGGGACACATTATGCGGCAGACACGAAAAGCCAGCCTACCTTCCTCGATTTTCATAAGCCTTATCAAAGCTATTTCAAATGTATAATCTGGGGTCGCGACAGGGAAAAGTTCATAAAAGAGTTTCCGCCCAATCCTGAAAGCTACTTCCTGGATAAACACGTTCAAATCACCGGTCTGCTCGAGGAATATCCTGAAGGGTCGGGCATACCGGAGATAGTCCTCAGAGCCCCATCTCAGATTAGGGTCATCGGAGAATAACTGGCTCCATGAGTAGGTCACCTGGAAGGCAAGGGCTCTATCACTGAGTTACTTCCGTCAAAGCTTGTGTCCATTTGCACCGCAAGACTGTAGCTAGCCTGCCAGCAAGATGCAATCTTAAGGACTAAAGTTATAGCTATCTACCTAACTTACTTATTGATGTTTGACAGCACTCTAACGTATACTATTTATAATAGCAACGTGGAATGAAGGTGACTCTACGAACACAGATAACAAGCCGTTATGAAAAACGGAGCTATTAGATACTTAATCTCATTTACAGTGCTGATTTTCTTAACACTTAGCTTGGCTATGGCTTGCGCTCAGTCGAATCCAGGTCCGCCGCCAACACCACCTGAACCACCACCGGCACAGCCGCCAGCAGTTAGTGAAAATCAGACACCAGAGGAACCACCGCCGGTCAGCGAGGCTATAGCGGCAACCTCTTCTCCTATAGAAATAACTTATATTCGCTACAAGGGGACGGTGTATTTACCGGACCCAGAAAACTGTCTTTGCTACAAAAGGATTGAACCAGATGAATATGTGGTCGTTAAAAATCTAAGCGAAACCTCTGTGAAAATGGGCGGCTGGGTACTGAAAAACATAACCAAAGGGTATCCCTCGTTCACTTTTCCACCATATTTCGTTTTTGGTCCAGGACAAATCATCCGAGTTTATACAGATGAAATCTACCCTGAATGTGGAGCATGGCTGGAATTCGGTGGAGATTCAAAAGCCCCATATTGTGAGAATCCCGGGAAAATATGGTTCAGTTTTAATTGGGGCGTAGGCGATATTTGGAGTAATGAAAAGCCTGACGTCGCTGTATTGTACGATGCCCGAGGCAATGAGGTCTCCAGAAAAAGCTATGTTGTCCCCATGGAAATGAATGAGGTAGCAAGTGAATAGCGAAATACGTTGGGGCAAGGTGATGTTCAAGAAGGTCTTTCTCACAGGCATAGCCTCCTTATTGGCTTGCTCAATCATGGTTGCTTGTGCTCAGTCTGCAGAAAGTCCGCTAACACCTGCAACACCACAGCCGCCCGCCAATATTGAAAATCAAGCGCCGGCGGAGGCGTCTCCGCCTGAAGAGACAACAAATGAAACGGAATGGAGCACCGTTCAAACCCTCACCGGCAGAGAGAGTGAGACCACATCCCCATTTCATATATCCGGTACGGAATGGCGTATCATTTGGACGGCAGATATTCAATACCCTGAATACGTCGTCTTCGACATACTTGTCTACCCGCAGGACAAACCAGGCATGCTTACAAAGAGGATTTCATATTCGCAAGGCACCTCTGGCGATACTGTTTACATCTATGATGGTGGCTGTGACTATTATTTGAAAGTTATTGCTGCCAATTTGAGCAATTGGACTATAACGGTGGAAGACTACGCCAAACAAAAGTTCACCTCTCCCTTCCGAATAACTAAAATCAATTACAAAGGCATGAACTACTCTAATTACGAAGGCATGAACTACTCTAATTACGAAGGCGTGGACTACTCTGACAACGAGGAGACAAGCCCCCCAAGAATAGTTGAGGCCGACGAATATGTAGAAATCAAAAACCTGAGCGATTCTCCGCAGAACATAGCTGGTTGGGTGCTGAAGAATCTAACGAAGGGGGGACCTGCGTTTATCTTTCCAACCTCCCTACCGTGTTCCTGTGAATGGTACGGCAATTCTGAGGATTGCCTTAAAAACTGCTATCCCCCACGCCCGTGTGTAATAGAGCCGCGTAAGAGCATTCGGGTTTATACCGGCGAAGCCCATTATGAATCGGGAGGTTTTTGCTTTTACTACTTCCCGGGTGATATATGGAACAACGAGATACCTGATATAGCTGCTCTGTATAATCGTAAAGGGCAGGAGGTATCTAGAAAAAGCTATATAATACCGACTAAGAATAGCCTTACATCAGGTGATTAGTCTGGCAGCTTGGATAAGGCGACGAACAACCAGCTTGAAGATAAATGCTGCTCGTCATATAATTTCGGAAAATGGACTGATTTGACTATTGCTTTCTCTGAACCATCAGATGTATAATCAGAATAATATATGTGGCACCGGAAACAGACAAGCGGCTAAGGTTCGGGGCAGAATAGGAAAAAGGTAGAGAACTGAAGTATGCAGCAAAGGTGTCCTAATTGTGGCTCGCCAGTTGCGCCCGGGCAGCGGTTTTGCGGTGGCTGTGGTGCGCAGATAAGCCTGGCTTGCCCTCAGTGCAGAATCACAGTTAGTCCTGGAACCAGATTTTGTCCGAACTGTGGGGCTACCTTAGGTGGAGGCATGCCCCAGCAGCCGGGATGGGGACAGCAACCGGGCGGGATGCCGCCACAGCAACCCGGATGGGGACAGCAGCCAGGCGGAATGCCGCAACAACCGGGATGGGGTCAGCCACAGCAGCCAGGATGGGGGCAACAACCAGCCTGGGCACCGCCGGCACAAAGTAGCCAATCATCATCGAGAAGACCGTTTCTGGTGATACTGCTAATTGTTCTCTTGCTTGGTCTCGGTGGTATTGTCTACTGGCAATTTGGCGACAAACTGCTGGGCTTACTCAACATATCCACCGGTGGTGCTGGTTCTACAGTAGATACCACAGCGCCAGTAATCTCAGAGGCTAAGTCAACTGTCAATGTAGGGGGTATAATCATCACCTGGGTAACTGATGAGCCATCCAGCAGCCAGGTCGAGTATGGTAAAAACATAGATGCTTATACCGACGTTTTTCCAGCCCAACCTGCGGATGACCCGTCTACAGGTCAGTCACTTGGAGTTGTTGACCATTCTGTAACTTTGTCTGGGGCTAGTCTGGAGCAGGAGGTTACCTACCATTATAGAGTCAAGTCAACAAACGCGGCCGGACTTGAAACGGTATCACCTGACAAGACATTCACCACCATAAAACCCCCAGAATAATTGCAGCCGCCTTCATTCAGCCTCATTCAGACAGTAGCCAGTTTTTCAGTTTTTGTTCCGTTTTACCGCCACAAGTTGTATAATCAATACAGGTGGGTAGCTTTAAAACAAGCTTGGAGATTAGAATGAAATACGTTAGCTTACTAGTCGCCGCCTTTCTTTTGCTTTCGTTCGGGGGTTGTGCTCTGGCAAATGATGCACCTCGTCATACTGCTGACGAGGTAACAACGATAGCTAAGGGCTTCAGTTCTCAATGCCAAAAGCTGCTACCTGCCGAGCCGTCACACGGGTGAGGTTGCGCTTCTCCTCAGTATGAGGAGGCTGAGCCGGTTTATACCACTGAGTACCTGGGTAACGGAATATGGAGTATAAGCAAGGCCTGTCCAATAAACTCAGAATATGACCGTGGCTGGTATTTCTACGATAGTACCAATGAATTAGTATGGAAGTGAACCTCATACCAAATGAAATTGGAAGAGAGCCGATGTTCCTATGAGCGACATACTGGATGAAGCCCAGGCATTAGTTCAATGTAAAGCCTGCCCCTGGTATAAAAGCTGCGTCTTGCCCATGCGGTTGACGGAGGATGACTTAAGAAAACAGCTTGAGTCCTCTATGCCCGGAGCCATCACTCCGGGGGCAGAACAACATGGCATGCAGCAACTGCTATCCGGCCTGGCAGCCGCTGCCGAAAACTCCCTTCTTGAAGGTTGCCCTGTATTCATTAACAGGCTTCGCTCCAATCCCAGGCTCGCCGAACAAATAAAGAAACTGATGCGGGAATGGACAAGAGAAGGCGAAGGGCAGACTTCTTAGGGCTTAGACATATCCGGCATTCGTTTATTCCTGCTCCGCTTTAAGAACCTTAAATGTACGAATGCCACCTGCGAGGCTTTGACCTTACCAGCATCCCCAAGTGCAAATCCTAAACTCTAGCTAGAAATGGCACACACTAAATTAAATACCAGGCATAGAAAAAGAAGAGCAAGCAGACGAACAGGAAACTACCAATTATAGTGATTAGCTCTTTGTTCATGGTCACGTGTTACTCCTCCTGCTGGTTTCTAAATATAGAACGAATCGGAGCAGGTGTTGGTTTAGGTCTCGGTGCTTAATCTCCATGGCACTCAAAGGTTTCAGGGACAACTGGGTGGTGTATAATCAGAATGGTGAATTATAGCTATGAAGATGCAACTAAAATGGTATGCCATTATATCTGTAGCCCTGGTTCTTCTGCCAGTTATGGCTTGCGGTCAACGTGAGGGGCAGCCGGAGCAACAATTCGCTGACCCCTGTGACAAGCTGAAGAATTACATTGAGCAAGCGCAGGTCATCGCTTCGGAGTTAGAAGATTTCAACTGGGATGAATTTTCCAAAATCGGTATATTATGCCCGCCGAAGGGAATATGCCCGGTGGGAAGCCTGCCCATAGTTGAGAAAAGCTCAGCTAGCGGAGAGCTTATGGAACGCTGGGTTCCTCTAGTTGAACGATTACCATCCCCACAAACAGCCAGGATCTATTCGATACAATGTGCTGGCTGTTTGAAGCTTGCCAAAGAGGTCTGTTCAAATAGTCCTTATAATGAGTCACAAAAAAACATGCCCGAGGCTGAAAAACTTACACTAGCTCAGTGGCAGGAGCTGTGTAGTCAACTACAGTCAGCCTTACAAGGAGCTGAGTATTCAGCCTCAAGGGATAGGACTATTTTCTCCGATTATACATTCCCGCAACTGTGGTTGTATCTCAATTCTTCTGACGAAGAGATAAAACAGAAATATCTTGATAAGTTTATGACCAAATCCGATAAGTATATTCAATTACATGCTGAGCTGATAAATAATATACAGCAGGCCGAACAGGTGGCAATCGAGCTAGCCGACTGACAATTCAGCCCGCAAGGTCCCGAAGAGCAGTAAGGTATGGAAGGGGGGAACGTTCTATTTTGCCTTGGTTGGGTGTATAATCTCAAGCAAATTGGAGTTTGCGTATGGCAGGCATGAAAACTAAGCCCAGATGGTATATCGTTTTGCTCGCCTGCCTGGCGCTCCTGTCAGTTTACTCATTCATTTCCTGCCGGCCGGGGCCGCCAGCTATTATTCTTTTCAGTGCTACTCCGTCAGAAATCAATCTCGGCCAGTCAACAACCTTAAAATGGGACATCAAAGATGCTGCCAGTGTGACTATAGACCAGGGTATAGGGGAAGTTGATGCTACCGGGTCAGTGGAGCTGTCACCAGCTAAAACCATCGCTTACACTTTAACCGCCACAAACGCCGGCGGTACTGTCAGTAAGTCCGTAGTCATTTATGTCAATCCTCCACCACCGCCGCCTACCGATACCACGCCTCCTGTAATCAAGAATGTCTCGGCTTCGTCTGAAACCGAGACGGGAGCTGTCATCACCTGGACAACGAACGAACCAGGCAGCAGCCAGGTTGAGTATGGCAAGACCACAGAATACGATTTAACTGCCTCTTCGGATGAGCTGACCACCGCCCATAGCATAACTTTAAGCGGCCTAGAGGCCAATACCTACTACCACTATCAGGTAAAGTCGAAAGACAAGGCGGGCAATGAAGCCTCGTCAGCAGATTATAGTTTTGCCACAGCGGTACCCAAATCGGAGTATTCGCTGGAGCTGCAATCCCTCGAATGGGGAAGAAGAAATGACAGCATTAGCTTCGGCTCAAGCGTCATCCCAGGAAAGGAGTATCTGTTTGTCAAATGTACATTACAAAACAAGAGCCAGGCAATCTTGCGGGCTGTGATATGTACTATGAACTGTTGGAACGGCGACACTCTTGTAAAATATGAAATATATGTGTATCGTGGTAGCGCCTTGCCCGGGTATGTCTTTAGCTTTGATATTCAAACTGACGATGACCCAACGGTTAACAACGTGACCGTAGATTTTGCCGATTATCTAGGGAGGGAAATAGAGGTTATCAAAAAGTAGCAGGTAGGAGCCGGGAGCAGAAAACTGTGACGAATCAAAATGGAGGGCAAGCATGAGCGATACAACTATTATAGTCGTACTGGTGGTTATGCTGCTATTTGTAATGTTTGTCTTGCCGCAGTTACGCCTCAGGATAGCTATCCCGTCTGTAATACGTCTTTTCCGGCAGAGCAAAGCAGTTGGAATTAAGAATGCCAAGACAATTGAGGAGTTGGGGCTTAAACCTAAGAGTATGGCACAGGCTGTATTCAGCGGGCAAGACTATAAAATGACTGCTTTACAAGTATTGAGGAAGGCTGAAGTCATTCAGAGCACTGAAGACGGCAAGCTCTATCTTTCCGAGAAGGACCTCTCAAACAGCAGGTGGAAGGGATGCTGATTCCGGTTGCTCAGTGGCAACAAAGGGCTTACGGGTCGCCTCCGGTGCTAGGACAGCTTGGCAAACCGAAAGCGCGCAGGCTAGAGACCGCTATCTCCCCAGTATGACTTCCCAAACAGGTACTTTTTGTGTTTTTGTGACCGTTCTCTGCTTCTCAACCTGGTAGGGGACCTGGTACGGGACCTGTCTTTCCCTGGTGACCGTCGTTTTGCCGATTACTTCATCGACCCAGGTCAGACGAACGCTGCTTATGGAATATGCATGCCAGATGGTGGCGAATATACCGAATTCCCTTATCCCATCAGCATCAAATACAATATAGTCGTCCATTCCCACGCCGGTGCGCACTTCGCCAAGCAGACGTGCCGTGCTGAGCGTGTAATTAAACTTACTTAACCAGTTCAGTTCATCCGGGTATAGTCCCTTGTACCAGTCTTTGAAAGAGGTTGGGCGCGGAGGAATTTGGCCTATGCCGGTAAGGTCGTAAACCCGTACCAGCCCCTTTTGTTGTTGTGCACCTGGTGAAATGCGGATTTCCACCTTGGCGTTGGAATGCCCTGATGCGTCAAGTTGATAGCCATAGTAGTAGGTACCGCCTGAACCTTCAAACCCAGAGGAAATCAGGTTGGTATACCATTTTATTTTGGGACTGAGATACTCTTTACCCTGCTTGGACTCTACCACGGCATCTACGGTTTCCGTATAGGTCTCAGTCCTGTATTCAGTCTCGTAATACGTTTCTACCGTCGGAACTTCTCTGGTCACACAGGACGTGGCAAACAGAGGCAAAGTCATCATAAGGATAAAGCAAATCATGCCTAACTTTCTCATCTGCTTACTCCCTGGCTGTTGTCTTCTCTGAAGAATATTGCGATTGTCAGCAGTTGTCAATGTGGGAATGAAATCGACCACGCACTTACTTGTCTGCACTCTTGCGGGTCGAGACTATACTTTCTCTCAGCTCTTTAGTATGGTCCAAGATTATAATGGCGATAGCCATACCCATTGCGTTAGCTACCATCATGGCGGGGATAGCAATTTTGACTACCTCAAGCGCCTCAGCAAAAGGTCTGGCTATTAGCAATGTCAATCCGCCGTGTAATAATTCAACGAATACAGCCAGTAGAACAGCTGGCAATATCCCGATTAGCTTGCCCTTGTTAAAGTAGTGTATGGCACCGCCAATTGAACCGGCCAAAACTGTTGCCAGCCCGCAAGGAATACAAGTAAATCCACCGAGAAGCAAGCGGTGTACTCCACCAATCAGTCCCACGGCTAAACCAATTATCGGCCCGGCTGCCACCCCGGCAATCATGGGTGCAAAATCCCTTATATTAACTATGGCGCCTGAAGCTAATGGTATGCCGACATAGGTGCCGAATATGGAAAAGCCTCCAAATATGACAATGAAAATGGTTATATCACGCCAATCGGACTTTTTAGCTATGACCCGTTGAATGGGCTTTAGCCTGGTGATGATTTCCATAAACACGAAGATGAAGATTTCTGTTTGTGCAAAAAGACCTAAAATTCTTTCCATGTCTTCCTATAAATCCCCTTATCAGTACGACCTAAACGTATAGCTAATATCTGATGTAATATTACAGCCTTCTCTTTATCAGCGTGAATATTACAATATTTGACGGCTCTCTTAAAGGGGCTATTGTGTTAAGCAAACCAATTTGAGCTCATTCAAAAAGATAGGTGATACTTTTATGTGTAACATTGGGTAATGTCCCCGGTGTCATTGCGAGCCCCGATGCAATCGGGGCGTGGCAATCTCAAGGAAACGACCCCGAGAACCGCCTCCGCTGGTATTACAGCCTGATATACCCGGGCATCAATCTTGCCTTAATCGTAATTCCGGGGATAATACTCTTTTTACTATTCACTCTTGGGCTGGCAATTCAATCCCTCACCGTTCTATTCCTGCTTTTTGGAGGCGTCAGCATACTGGCTTTCATGCTTGAGCATGCCCGTCATCTCGATGTCAGCCGGGGAAAAGCGCTTGGAGCCTTTGTGGTGGTGACGCTGGCAAGCAACGGCTGCTACCTGATTCTCGCACTTGGTATGGCAAAACTCATCGGTATTATCTAGAGACGCCCTCCCCCGAAACCATGCTGCTCATAACTTAAGAAGTGGTACAATAACGTGGGGCAGGGCACGGGACTGACGATTAAGAAAGGACAAGAGCAAAAGGCATGAGATGGCTCGGCTGCGCACTGACTATTTTAGGCATAATACTTGTAATCTTTATCCTCACGCATCTCTCGGAAATCTGGCATTTCCTGGAAGGGCTGCTAAACAGGTCTTAAATTGAATGCGAATAGAAAATTTAATCCTGAGAGAAGTACCTGACGACGGCGAGCATATATGGGGATTCGCCGACTTAACCGGCTTGCTCCACCGGCGTTTCAAGGGATACGACTATGGGATAGTGGTCGGGAAAAAGCTGGACGATGGCATTATCGATGCTGTTATTAACGGACCGAACGTGGATTACTACAACCTGTATGTTGATACCAACAAGTACTTATCTGGCCTGGTGAAAGAGCTGGCGGAGGATTTAAGGGCGCTGGGTATTAAGAGCCTTGCCATCAATCCGACTCAGAGCGAGGTTGACAGCGCTGACGATTATGCTCAAACGCTGAGACGCACCCT
Organism: uncultured Chloroflexia bacterium; assembly: GCA_963754385.1. Classification (GTDB taxonomy): domain Bacteria; phylum Chloroflexota; class Dehalococcoidia; order GIF9; family UBA5629; genus 9FT-COMBO-48-23. The sequence continues at coordinate 344,432 of CAVWGE010000005.1, forward strand.
CTCTCATAAAATGGTCGCCACCCGGGCGGGGCTAGGCTGGATCGGCAAGACAGACCTGTTCATCTCGGAAGAATTCGGGCCGAGGTTGAGGCTGGCCTCTATACTGGTGGACTACAGGCTAGAACCCTTGAATTCTCCTATCGACGAAAGCAGGTGCGGCAAATGTAGCCTGTGTGTGGAAGCCTGCCCGGCAAAAGCCGCCAATGGCAAGCTCTGGAATATCCATGTTGACCGCGACGAGTTCTATAGCGCCTCTAAGTGCAGAGAAACTGCCAATCGCCTTTCTCTCGAAAGAATTAACCAGGACATGCGCCTGTGTGGCATCTGCGTCTCCGTTTGCCCCATAGGGCAGCCCACACGCAATAAGTAACGCCATCTCCTGCAATACCTCTCTGGATTATCCGTATATTACTATAGAAAAACGTATAAAGTTGGCATTATCTAAAGCCGCCCCTCCCCTGAAACTATATTGCTCATAATATAAGGAGTGGTGCAATGTTTTGGGGGCAGGTCATTTTAATAACAGCGATTGACAGACACGACAAAAAGACATATAATCGCATAAGAGGAGGTGCATTATGTTTAAAGTGAGTGGTTGGGTAATGGGCATATTATCCATAGTAGTTGGCATCTTGATTCTTGTGTGGCCTAGTTTACTGGCATGGATTGTTGGCATTTACTTAATTGTGGTTGGTGTTTTGGCCATTCTGGCTGTTGTGGGCAAAAAGTAACACTTTGCGTAAGAAGTAATATTTGAAGTTGTGGGCGAGTTAGTACTTCTTTAGAGAGGAGGTAAAATCACATGCCATTTAGTTTGCTGGTATCTGGTTTAGTATGGGGTATAATTACTCTCATTTTCGGTATTATTGTCATGATTTTCCCCAAAATCTTAAATTACCTCATTGGCATATATTTGATTATAGTGGGACTGCTGGCGATATTTGCATTCTTCTTCTAGTAGTTGGTGATCACAATAAACAGAGAAGGTAGCTATCATAGCAGCAAACTCTAACTTATCCAAAGATAAGGGGGGTCACTATGAATATCTTATTAATTATTGGCATTATTCTCTTAGCTTTGTGGTTGCTGGGTTTCTTGGTTTTTCCCACTTTGGGCTGGCTGATCCATGTCGCACTTATCATTGCAGTTATTCTCCTAATTATCTGGCTGCTACGAAAGGTATTTAAACTCTTTTAGCCATTCTCCGTTGTCAAACCTCACCTGTAAATCGAACCAGGGACGTCCGAACCCTTGTCCCCAATAAAGCTCATTGGCATTATCTAGAGCCGTCCCTCCCCGGAAACTATACTGCTCACACGTGAGAAGTGGTACAATAGCCTGGGGCAGTTCAGTCGGAGGCTAATGCAATGAGTGTGCGGCATCAAAGTCAGAAGTTACTACAGAGCAGGTTTGATATTGTCTGGCAACGCCTGGATGATGCCGGCGAACAGCAGCTGGTAACGCCAGACGGTCACAAGTTTATGGCGCTGGCTTCCCGGCGTAAAAGGACTCCGGAAGACCAGGACCCCAGGTTCATTGCAGTCAAACAACGCGGGCAGGACTTTGCCCGTATTTACCCCTGCTGTTGGGGACACACGACTAATTGTCATGGCACGCGAATAGGCGGCTATAGTGATGGGCTGGATGCCTGGGCTAAAGGCATGATGATAACTAAGGAAAGTCTGACCTTAAAACCAAATGATGAGGTCATTCACCTGCTCGGTAAGTTGCTCAACTCAGAGGAGTTAGACTATGACCGGGCTTGCCTGCATCTTCCCGACAAACCGGGAGTCTATCTAGTCTACGATAGAAAGCAAAAGAAATACATCTATGCCGGTAAAGCTCTGGATATACAGAAAAGAATCCGGCAGCATGCCCATCATCAAAATAGGCTGTTTGGATTTAGCAGCCAACCGATTCAGAAGCGGCTAATTGATGAAAAGCATTGCGCCGACTCAAGTGAAGCCCAGAAATACTTATCCGCTAACTGCACTGTAAGGCACTTGGTCGTACTCGATGAAAAACAAAGAAAGCAGCCCTGGAAGAAGCGCTCGCTCTTAGAACATTACGCTATTTGCGTTATCGAACCTGAATACAATTTTTCTGGCGACTTCGAGCATTAGCCACAAGCCAGTACTCCGGTAATTATAATAATCAAATGAATAAAATACTTCTGAACCCTTGGATAATCATCTGGGCAATAGGTATCTTTATCGGACTTGTCCTTATTATATTAATCCCGATATTTAACGTACAAATACCATTTCAGTGTTTTTTAAATAATTTAATTACCGGACTCTTTGGGCAGTATTTGGCTGCACTAGGCATGCTAACTGCTGTCTCAGTAGCTATTATGTCTTGGGTTTATAATCAAGGTATTAACAGCAGGCAAAAAGGTTTCAGTGATTTTAGGAATGCGACTTCCGATCTAAATATGAACGCTGTTGAGATGTTGCAAAATCTTGGACGAGCTTCAACTACTCATCAAATCCTCTTACATGAATGGGCCGGAGCCACATCCGACCTTGTCAATCGTTTAAACCAAATAACTCCAGGATGGAAAGGTTGGTTAGAATCTCAAGGCCTCGAGAAGAAATTTCAGGAATATGTTGATAAAAGTTACTCAACTTTAATGAATACTGGAACTTTTTTATCAACCGATTTGGTATGGATGAAAATATTTGCTAAAAATGATAAATATATTAGAGATATAGTGATAGGTCTTAACTGGTTATCTTTGGGAAACATGGCGACGCAAACATCTAAAAAACTTTTTCAATTTTTCATTTCCATAATAGCCTTGCTCATTTTTGGTGTAATACTAAGTATTATTGAAATTATGCGAGGCGGTAATCTTAATTATAATGATACCGTCCTTATACTAATATTCATTTTTCTTATTGTGGGCCACGTGATATGGTTAGCACAAATAATTGCTTCTTGGTGGAAGAATCAAAGGAGTCAGGAAAAATATTGGGAGTCGTATTAAATCCCATATTAATTGAGATAACAGTCACATGTACAAGGTTTATTTTGTTTCTCCATTTACCTCAGATGCGATTAATACTTTGAAGATTCTTGCCCTTTATTGTGATGAAATTGAGGTTATTTATGATGTTATATATTCTGTTGAACCTGAAGATAAAAAAAAGAAAAAAATTAGCCCTGGGGATATAGGAATTATAACCGAAGTAACACCTTTCATAGATAAAGAATTCGAAAAATCAGTAAAGACATTAATCCATGAAAAGATACTCAAGATACAGAATGAGGATTTCCTTGAAGATATGTTGGGTAGGGAAAAGTTATTTGAAATAGAAGATAACGTATATAGCTTAGTGTCCAAGAAACCGGATCTACTGATTACTAAACGTAAGATAAAGGAAGACGGGAAGGGGGAAAAATATTCTATTGCTTATTCATTTTCAGATGACGAAGTGGAAAGTGTACATAAGAAATATGTTAGCGATTTACGAATTGGTAGCAAATTCGATATGGACTTCATTAATAAATATTATGCCCTTTTATTTACGGACATGCTTGCTATAATGTCTTCTGGGAATGTAGCGGTTAGTAGTAGTCCAATATTGGGATCTTTCCTTAAATATGCTTGTAATAGTAAATCTTATAAGGATTTCGGTGAATTTTTACGAAGAACTAATAACATATCCCCTCATATTACGTTTAATATCATTAGGCTCACGCTCTTAGATATTGGTAGTTTTTCCTTCGAGGATGTTCTCGAATTTAGATACCAGCTTCGGAATGAATTGGAGAGATTTCGTGAAGAATTGGGAACGATAACTTATAATGTGTTGGCAGAACACCGTGAAAAAGATCTTATTTACCTTCTAGATGAAATAACTAAGTATCAGATAGTTCCATCTATTAATGACCTAGAGCGTAAAATCAAACATTCAAGAACAAAACTCTTGCTGCAATTGGCCGATGCGTTGAAAAACCCAGCTGCGTATGTGCCTTTTATTGGAACTGTTTTCCAAATGATACCCTTACAACTGGCTTTTTTCTTAAGTTTCGGAATAGTAAGTTTTGAGACTGCAATAAATTTCGTAACGGAACAAAAGAAACTTGCAAATAATGGTTTATATTATCTAGTACAACTCAAGCAAAAAATGAGATAATTTTAGTAGATTTTGACTTGGCTCCATTATCGACCATGTTATAAACTCCAATTTATTAAGTGATATAATCTGTAACCGTGCTCCTGTTCAACTATTTCACCATCGTTGCCCCAATACTGAAAGACATAGGCACCAGGGCATGTGTCGCCAGGCTGTGGCTAAGGGTGAGAGGTAATGGCAAAAATTGTGATTATGCCTTTGGAAGGGCCATAATACCAGAAGACTCTATAGGCTGCGGGTGTGCTCTGCTCGGCATACGCCTCAAAAACCTTCTCTCCGTTAGGACCTTTAAAACTGATATATTCATGGGTCTGGAGGCTATTATGCCGAGGATTCATCGCTAGGAACTTGATGGTCTTTTTGACAGCCTGGTAACGTTTTTTCTGGGAGGCAGTACTTTTAAGCAGCTTGTAGGTCTTACTTGCCTCCGCTGTCCATTGTAATTCAAACAAAAGCGCTTGACCTTATAGGGCGTCAAGGTCAACTTTTGACACCCTGCCCTGTGCAGCATCGGAAAGTCCCCGCCTGACCGAGGCGAGAGCCTTCGGGTTATTGAATAGCCATATCTCTGAAGCAGGTATGGTTACCTGCGGGTCCAGTAAAATTTGCCCGATGCTGTTGCTGTATATGTGATAGCTGACGCCTTCCTGTATTCGAACCTTTTGCAGAACTACCCGCCTTTTAGCGTCCGGTTTTACGCTGTCAGCTATCTTTTCGAAGCCTGTATCCCTTATTATCGTAGACATGGCAGCGATAGTGTACCATGAGTGGGATTATCTGTCAAGTGGGATATTCCCACTATTGGGACTGTCACCCGTGTCATTGCGAGCCCTTCCGGTGAAGGGCGTGGCAATCTCTGTGATGGATATAACATGAGATTCTTCGCGGAGTTTACCCTGAGTGAGATTCTTCAGTCACTTCGCTCCTTCAGAATGACATTAACGAAGGGCTCAGAATGACAGGGCGCAGGCTGAGATCGCCACGTCGCTCATGCTCCTCGCGATGACAGAAAACATAGGATGTCACTAATGTGCTGGACGAGTCCAGCACCAGGCAACACTAACTTGAGAAGTGGTACAATAATCCGAGGCAGATCAGCCGTCAACTCACGGAACGTAGGACTCTCAAAAAAGTTAATATAAATTATGGAAATCAAATTCTTAAATAGAGGGGAAAATAGTGGAAACTAAAAATAATACAATCTTAATTACCGGCGGAGCAACAGGAATCGGTTTCTCACTGGCTGAAACCCTGGTAAGTGCTGGCAATAAGGTAATTATCTGTGGAAGAAGGGAAGGTAAGCTGAAAGAAGCCAGGGATAAGCTGCCACAAATACAGGTTAGAGTATGTGATGTATCCAGAGAAAAAGAACGCGAATCATTATTCAACTGGGTCAAAGGTAATTTTAGAGACCTTAATGTATTAATAAATAATGCCGGAATTCAAAGGATGGTAAATCTCAAGAAAGGGACTCAAGATTTGTTCAGTGATGAAAATGAGGTCGAGACCAATTTGATTGCCCCTATTCACTTGTCTGCATATTTTATCCCGTTGCTTCTAAAGAAGAACGAGTCAGCTATTATCAATGTTTCCTCTGGCTTAGGTTTTGTGCCTATAGCATCCATGCCTGTTTATTGCGCTACTAAAGCTGCAGTTCATTCGTTCACCGTATCCCTCAGATATCAACTACGGGATACTTCCATAAAAGTATTTGAAATAGTACCGCCGGCAGTGGATACTGAATTAGGCAAAGGGACTGTTGAAGAAGGAGACGAATATAGAGGTATGCCACCATCTGAAGTTGCCAGGGCAGCTCTGACAGCAATGGCAAATAATGAATATGACATAGTAGTTGGAGAAGCTAAAGGTTTAGTGATGGGAGCAAGAACGAACCCGGAGCTGACCTTTCAAAAGATTAATCAATGGTGAAAATTATAATAGCCACGACCTGTTATAACTGTGTTTCTATTTAACTATTCGACACTGATTGACCCCATATTGAAAGACGTCAGGATTTGTGTCGCCGGGCTTTCCGGCATCAAGGCGGGCGACAGGGTGCTGGATATCTGCTGCGGGACAGGCGAGCAGGTGTTCCACTACGTGCAAAAGGGCGCCATTGCTACCGGCGTAGACCAGGACCTCAGCATGATTGAGCTGGCGGAAAAGAACAGGAAAAGACGGGGTTTCAAACACAGCACCTTCCGTGTAGCCAGCGCTACCGAGCTGCCGTTCCGGGACGGTTACTTCGATGGCGCTTCCATTTCACTGGGGCTGCACGAGATGGAAAGAGACGAGCGAAATAGAGCCGTTTCCGAGATGAAACGGGTGGTGAAAAAGGAAGGCATTTTGATGTTCATCGACTTCCAGGTCCCGTTGCCCAAAAACATCTTTGCTTATCTCATCAGGGCTGTGGAGTTCCTTGCCGGAAGAGAGAATCGCATATGTTTCAGAGACTACCTGGCTCAAGGTGGATTAAAACAGATATTGAAGAAAAACAGGCTTACCCTGCAGAAGGAAGCGCTTCTTATGCGCGGGAATCTGCAAGTAATTAAATCAAAAATTAAAAGCTAGGGAGCAGAAATAGTGGACCTGGTTCGCATTTCAAGGTTCACATGAGTTATCTTGGCGATGAAAAGGAAAACCAGCGCCGATAAATAAGTCCACATTAGAAAAGCGATAAGACCACCTATTGAACCATAGACAATGTCATACGGGCTGAAAACCCTTATATACCATATAAATATGACCTTTGTAATTTCAAAGAAAACAGCAGCCGCCAGAGCACCTATCCATATATCTTTCCATTTTGGTCGCATACTGGGGATGAACCTGTAGATTAATAGGAACACCAAAAAGGCAAACCCAGTAGCTAAGATGTTTGCCAATATACGCATGGCTAAGGTGCTATGTATAAATTCGGCTCCTTTTACTTGCATGCCTGGTTCATGTATGATGCTGAACATGGCAGTTATGAGGACTGATAAAAACAGCAGAATGGCAGCACCGATCATCATTATCAGGTTGATAAGCTGAGCTTTGAAAATACGATGAGGGCTGCGGATGCCCCAGACTGTATTCAAAGATACTCTTACTGAATTGAAAAAGGATAGGCCGCCCCATACCAGCGCAATCAAAGCCACTGCGCCGATCGCGCCGCGGGCTGCGGAAACATGGGATATCGTGCTCATGATCAACTGCCGAGACACAGGGAGCAGATAGCCGATGCCTCGAATGATCTGCTCTTGCACATTCGGCGATGCAGCAAAAGACCCTGCTATGTATACTGCAGCAAGAGCTAACGGAAATATTGAAAAAAGCAAATTGTACGAAACGGAAGCTGCCAGAAGGGTGCCGTTATCAGCACCGAACTCCTTCAGTGATGCTTTTAGCAAAGCTATTGTGCCTCTCATCAATAGAGCTTTTCCTTAGATGACTTCTTGATGAGTTCTATCCCCTTGCTGGCTGCTTCCACCGTTTCCTCCACTTATTCGAGTCCGTTATTTGGTCATACTTCGTATATCGTGATTATAGTGGATGCGTTGGATTTTCCCCTGTGGCGATAATTCCAGCAACACTATTCTAGAAGATGATACAATAATAAGGGTGGGTTATCAATTGCTTGCGGAATACAGGAAATGACACCTAAAGGAGACTGAAATGGCTGACGTTTATGAGAGGCTTCGTGAGAGGCTGGATATGTTTCCCCAGGGGTTCCCTAAGACTGAAAGCGGTGTGGAGCTGGAAGTGCTGCAGCATCTGTTCACTCCGGAGGAGGCGGAGATAATGCTGCACTTGCGACCCCGCCCGGAAAAGTTATCGGCTATAGCAGAGAGGGTGGGAAAGGATGAAGCTGAATTAGGCGAAACCCTCTACGAGATGGCGAAAAGGGGATTGATACTGCGTTTTAAGGCGCCTAACAACGAGCTTTACTATTTCCTGATACCCTGGGTAGTCGGGATTTTTGAATTCCAGTTGAATAATCTGACCCCGAAAAACATCGAATTGTACGAGAGGTTTTACCATGAGGGAATGGTACCTTCGTGGCGAGACAGAAAAACATGTATGTTCCGCGTCATTCCTGTTGAGAAAGAGATACAAGGGGGCACCGAGATTCAGCCGTATGAACAGGTATCACAGATTATCGACTCGAACACCCGGTTTGCTGTGGCTGAATGCATCTGCCGGAAAGAAAGCAGAATGCTTGGAAACGGGTGCGACAAGCTCCTGGAGGTCTGTATGTCTTTTGGGCCGGCAGCAGCTTTCTACATCGAAAACGGACTCGGCCGCGAGATTTCAAAAGATGAGGCAAGACAGATACTTCAGAAAGCCGAGGAGGACGGTCTGATTCACTGCTCCTGGAACCACGCCGGGAACAAGGATTTTATATGCAACTGCTGCGGCTGCTGCTGTAAGGCTTTAGCCCTTACCGCAAAATACGATAACCTCGGATTCGTGGCCAGGTCGAGCTACTATGCCACAAAGGATTACGACACCTGTACTACCTGCGGTACCTGCGTGGAGCGATGTCAGATGCATGCCATACAAGTTGAAAACGACCTTACCGTTATCGACAGGAAGAGGTGCATCGGCTGCGGGCTTTGTGTATCCACGTGTCCCACAGGCTCGATTTCCTTGGTTAGAAAATCGCCTGAGGAAGCTCCCGCCATTTTCGCCAATCAAAGGGAAATGTTGCAGACCATGGGGAAGGAAAAAGGAAAGAAATTCCCCTTCGAATAGGATTATAGACCTGCCCGGCGTATAATGTTCCGATTAATCTGAATAAAGCTATGCCGGGAGCCGATGAAGTATGAGAAATAAGTCCATTGGAATTATAGTTGCCTGTGCGATTGTGTCGCTGCTTGCAGCCTGCCTCCAGTCACCGACACCGATTGTCGGAGACCAAGCAGCGCAGTTAGTTCAGAAGGGCGATGAGTTTACCCAGCAGGGACGTTATGACGAGGCAATCAGCGAGTACACTGCGGCTATAGAGTTAGACCCTAACCTTGCCAATGCCTACCTGGCTCGCGGTCAAGCATATTATTTCAAGGGTAAAAGCCTCATGGCAGCCGCCGATTATTCAAAGGCTATAGAGCTGGACCCGGATATACAGCGGCATATTACAGTCGAGGCTGGGCGCAGTTGGGCAACTGGGCATGGGATGGAGCCATTTCGGATTTTAGCAAGGCTGTTGGGCTCGACCCCAGCCTGGTCAGGGCATATAACGGTCGCGGTTGGGCTTACATCAATAAGGCGCAGTGGCTTTTCGAATCGTATAACTATTTGTTCGTTCTTTTCGAAAGCCACGTTGACCTGGCGATGGCATTTAAAGGCCGGGGCTGGTTGTATGTTAAGCAGCCGCAATGGGAGCTGGCAGTCATCCTTGACCTGCCGGAAGCAATGGTACAAGACCCAGACCCGGCGGAGGCATATTGCAACGTTGGTTTTGCTCATGCCAAAGAGGCACAGTGGGCACATGCTATCGCCGATTACGAGGCGGCAATAGCTCTAGACCCGCAACTCGACTGGTCGCGGTTCAACAAAAGCTGGGCCGGCGGTATGAAGGCAAACTGGGACCCCGTTATAGCCGACTATAGTAAAGTAATAGAGCTGGTCACGGCACAGGCGCTGCCCTCCGCCAATTCAAACAGTCCCTCTACTGAGGAAGAAGAATGGGCTCTGGCTATTGCCAGCTACAATAAAGCCATGGAGCTGTCGAAAGACCCTGACCTGATTCAAAAGGCTAAAGAGGCAATAAGGCTCATAGACGAGATGCGCCAGGATATAAATAGATAGTGTATCGGGTTATTTCTTCTTGAACTTACGATACAGTTCAATAAAGGTGATATTCAGGACAATTGATAAAATAAGAGGTATTAGAAGTACCCACAAGTTCTTGTATATATCTATGCCAAAATACTGGCAGGCATAAATGACGATAAAGGTTATTACTACCCCTAGTGCCGCACAACCTGCGGCAAAGTAAATAAGTTCCAGGATGAAACTATCTCGCCCGCTCATTTCAGGCTATGACTCCCGAATCGGCACCACAGCTCTACGATAAGCGACGGCATGGCGAAAGTCAAGCATGCAGTCCCGATTGCATTGGGACTCGCAATGACAGAAAAGAGACGGCTGACAGTGACAAGTAAATGACCCTCCCTTGACTGTGATTGTGTCAAAAAGTAATATTAATTGAAATCCAGACATTCGTTAATTCGGGACGGAGGTAATATGTTAGCTTTGGAGGGAATCAAGGTTTTGGATCTCACTCATCTGGCACCCGGTGGTCTGTGTACTATGATTTTGGGTGACCTGGGAGCTGATGTGATTAAAATCGAGGCACTGCCTGGTGTTGGCGGGCGTGGCGCTGGAATAGGGCTATCGCCGATGGGGGAGGAGGGGAGAAGGGAAGCTGCTTTTGATGCGTTAAGCCGCAATAAGAGGAGTATGGGGCTGAACCTCAAGTCTGACAAGGGCCGTGATATATTCTACCAGTTGGCGCAGGCAGCCGATGTTGTTGTCGAAGGTTTCAGACCGGGCGTGGTCAAGCGTTTGGGAGTGGACTATGAAAAGTTAAAGTCGATTAATCACAGGATTATCTATTGCTCCCTCAGCGGCTATGGGCAGGATGGCCCGTATAGCAATCGCTCTGGACACGATATAAACTATATATCGATAACCGGTGCTCTTAATCTCATTGGTTATCCGGACCGTCCGCCGGTTGTCCCCCTGAACTTACTGGCTGACTTCGCCGGCGCCTCTTTGCATGGAGTTATAGGCATACTGGCGGCTCTGGTGGCTAGAGGCGAAACAGGTAGAGGGCAATACGTGGATATAGCCTATGCGGATGGGGTAATAACCCTTCTGACCTGGTTTATCAGCAATTACTTTTTTAGAGGCATTATGTTCGATAGAGGTGAAACCTGGCTTCATGGTGCTTATCCCTATTATGGCGTTTATGAAGCTAAGGATGGCAAATATGTCAGCATCGGCTGTGTCGAACCATGGTTTTGGGAGAATCTATGTCGTGCTTTGGGCAAGGAAGAGTATATTTCTTACTGCATTTCGCCGGAACATTTTCTCCACAAACCCGAAGGCGAGAAATGGGAGGAAATCCTTTCCTACCTCAAGCAGGTCTTTTTGACCAGGACAAGGGACGAGTGGTTCGACTTTCTCGTTGATAAAGATGTGCCGGTGGGTAAAGTTTATACCCTTGATGAAGTGTTCAAAGACCCACAGATTCTTCACCGCCAGATGGTTTTAGAGATAGACCATCCGACTTTGGGGAAGGTGAAGCACCCGGGCATTGCCGTTAAGCTATCCGAGACTCCGGGCAAGGTGAGGAGCCTGGCGCCTATCTTCGGCGAACATACTGAAGAGATATTGCGTGAATTGAGCTATAATAAATCGCAAATCGAGGAGTTGCGTCAATCTAGTATAATAGGCTAAAATTTTAGACAAGGGGGGTGAGAATGTGCCAGCCAAGGCTTTTGTGCTAATCGAGACGGAAGTAGGCAGGACCAAGGATGTGGTGACAGCTCTCCATGCCCAAAAGGTTAAGGAGATAAAATCAGTTGACCTGGTAACCGGCCCTTACGATGTTATCGCTGTTATTGAACATGATGACTTTAATGCCATTGGCAGCCTGGTCACTGAGAAGATCCACCCTATACCGGGTATAAAGAGAACGGTTACCTGCCTGTCAATCCGCGTATCAAAGTAAAAACTTAAACTCATGGAATGTGTTTTTTGCCGGATTATTGCCGGCGAAATACCCGCTGATATTGTTTACCGGGATAAAGAGTTTATAGCTTTTCGGGATATCCATCCCCAGGCACCTACGCATATTCTCATCATACCTAAATCTCATATCGCCTCAATGGCGGAGCTCACCGGCAAGCAGCAAGCGTTAATGGGTCGGCTCATATTGCTGGCTAAGGAGCTGGCTGAGAAAGAGGGCATTTCGGAAAAAGGTTATCGGTTGTCGGTAAGCTGTGGTGCTGATGGCGGCCAGCTTGTGCCCCACCTCCACTTTCATCTACTCGGCGGCCGAAAACTGGATGACAAGCTGGGTTAAGATTCTAATCGTTGCTGGCGAGGGATTCTAACTTACGCACTACTTCCTCAATAGATTCATCCGGTGTGGAAGCACCGGCGGTTACACCAATATGCCGCTTTCCGGAAAGCCAGTCCTTTTCTATTTCAGCGGCAGTCTCTATTAGATGAGTTTCGACCATAGGCGAGCATACCTCGGCAAGACGCTGTGTGTTGGCACTGTTGTGTCCGCCGACTACTATCATCAGGTCACTTTTTTCAGCTAGTTCGATAGCAGCTTCCTGCCGTTTTCGTGTTTCCTGACAAAGGGTATTTATAATGCGCAATTCCTGGACATCAGGAAAAACGGCACTGATGACCTCATTGATGAATTCAACGAACTTGGTGGAGCTCTGTGTGGTCTGCGAGATTACGCCCAACCGACGAGGCAGTTCCAGGCTGGCTATCTCCTTTCCATTCAGGGTGGCAACAGCATTATTGCCTGCCCAGCCGAGCAGGCCCTTAACTTCAGGATGGTTGGCTTCGCCGAAGATAATGACGCGCAAGCCAGCCTGAGCCAGTTTCCTGGCTGCTTTCTGGGCGCTGCGGACTATGGGGCAGGTGGTATCGATTACCCGAAGCTTTTTGGCTTGAATTTGTGACAGCAATTGTGCTGGGACACCGTGCGAAGTAATAGCGATGACTCTGTCTTGAACCTGGTCTAGCTTATTTACGACCTTGACTCCGCTATCAGCCAGCTTGGCGACAACCAGCCGGTTATGCACTATCGGCCCTAGAGTTACTATTTCTTGTTGTTCCTTGACCGCCTTATCGATTATTTTAATGGCTCGCCTGACACCGAAGCACAAGCCGAACTCGCGAGCTTTTTTAACTTCTACTTTTGCCATATATTTCGGTTCCGGCAGGCAGCTCAAGATGGTTTGTATATACCCCGGTATTCCGGAGGCAGGATGGCAGCGACTTTCCCCATTATGTATTCGGTGAGCTCTTTTAGCTGTTTCCCATTCGGCTTACCTTGGACAGGCGGAAGTGCGAAAGGCTTGCCGAAAGTGATGGTTACCTTGGGTCGAGTAAGCCAGCCGATTCCCTTCAGCTTCTCCGTTCCGCGGATGGAAACAGGGATAAGGGGAACACCGGTTCTTAAGGCTATGAGGGCACAACCGTGGTAAGCTTCTTTCAGGCAGCCGGCCTTGCTCCGCGTGCCTTCTGGGTATATGCCGAACACGAGATCTTTTGCCAGCACTTCTTCTGCATATTTCATTGCCATCAGCCTTTCTTCAGGAGTTCCACGACGGCGCACAGGATAGGCTTCGGCAGCATCCATTAAGATGCGAAAAATGGGGATGGGCCAGTAGAAAAACAGCTCCTCCTTGGCCATAATGATGCTATCGCGAGGCAGAATGCTGATTATGTGCAGGGGTGGGTCTATCAGGTTGAGGTGATTGAAGACAGCGATAATAGGTCCTTTTGCCGGCAGGTTTTCCTTGTCTTCTATCTCTAAGTGGATAAAAATTCTAAGTGCACCTTCGACTAGTGGCCTGGCTATCTTAAAAGATATCTTGGAAGTTGGTCTTCTCAACCCTCGTCTGACTATTCCGCCTTTGATTGGGAATTCGTAGAGAGGGGCATGAGTTCGCTTTTGCTTGGTAGCTTCGAAATATCTGTGAGTCTTGAACCAGTCCGCAATCATGGCCTTCTCCTTTTCCGGCCGCATGGTTAATATTATAGATTATAAGCCCTGTGTCAAGCCATCACTGCCTGCTGACTGGTAAGAATGTAGTAGGGGCGAGGCTTTAGCCTCGTGGCTACATTAGTTGATGTAAAAAGTGTGACGGATTGCAGATAAGTAATTGCGTGTTTTATAGAATAAGGTTTAGCAGGCCGCCCACGATAAGCGCTGCCGCTATCATTATACCGGTAGCTTTGAGCATGTCTCTGACACCTAGCTCTCGAGCCAGTATCACGAAGGTAGCCACACAGGGGAAGGACATGGCCAGAAAGGTAGTGCTTATTACCAGTTGCTTGGCGGTTAAACCCAAAGGGGCGAGCATACCTACGGCTACGTCTTTACGCAGAAAGCCGATAGCTAGGGCAACAACCGTCTCCTTGGGCAGCCCCAGTAGCCCGGTCAAGACCGGAGCAGCTATGTTAGCTATGAAATCAAAAACCTTAAGCATGTAAAGGATGTTTACCACCAGTACGGCTCCGAGCACTATGGGCAGGGCTTCTTTGATAAAGCTGTAGACCCGCAGCCAGAGTTTCTCCCCAGTAACTCGCCACGGTGGAAAGCGGTAGGGCGGAATCTCCATAATAAGTTCCGGGCTGAATCCCTTCACGGTATGATTAAGTATAAGCCCTACGATAACCCAGGATATGAATAAGCTGCCATATACAATAGCTACGTACTGCATGCCTTGCTGTCCTACCAGTCCTATTATCATAGCTTGCAATGCTGCACAGGGGACAGCGATAGAGATTAGAGTAGCGGCAATGAACCGCTCCCTCCGGCTTTCCAGGATTCGGGTTGCCATAATTGCTGGTACATTACATCCGAAGCCGAGGATGGTAGGGATTATGGCATAACCGTGTAATCCCAACCTGTGCAGTAATGTGTCCATCAATACCGCCAGGCGAGGCAGGTAGCCGACATCCTCCAATATTCCCAGCACGAAATAGAAAGCAACTATGTACGGTATAACCACTCCGAACTCGATATAAAGTCCTGTGCTGAGCAAACCCATGGACTGAAGATAGTCAATCTCCCCATTGATAAGTCTGCCTACCAGGATGTCGTTCCAGAAACCTCCTGACCCCAAAACTAGACTCAATTTCATCAGCAACGGCGTCCACAGCCAGTTGAAGAGAGGGTCGGTCACATAATTGATAATGCCCTCGCCGGTAAAGCGGATGACAAAGAATGTGGCAGCCAGGACCAGCAGGGCGAAAACAGCCCCACCTGCCGGATGATTGTTGACATCTTCCAAAACATCGCGCCAGGTGTGGTGGCGGTGGCTCAGCGATTGCACCTGGCTCACGATATCGCCGATTTTTGCCCACTTTTCATCGCTGCTAGCATAGGTGGTTTGGGGGGTCGCTGCCTCTGGAAGACGTCTGACCAAGTCACGTATTCCCTGCCCGGTTACACCTACCGTGGGGACGACCGGGACACCCAGCAGCTCTTCTAGCTTGGCGACATCTATATTTATTCCCCGGTGGTGAGTATCATCCCACATATTAAGCGCGACTATTACCGGCACCGGCCTTTCCAGTAGTTGCAGGGTTAGATTTAGATTTCTCTCCAAATTGGTGGCATCAACGACATCGATAACTAATTCCCCCTCCTCCAGCATTTTGGCAGCTACTTCTTCTGCCTTACTGGTCGGTTCAAGAGTATAGGTACCGGGGACATCGATAATCTCAACCTGCTCCTCACTCAGTTTCAGATAGCCTTTGGTGAACCCTACGGTGGTGCCGGGATAATTTGAAGCGATAGTGCGCGTGCCGGTAAGTCGGGAAAAGAGCACACTCTTACCCACATTAGGGTTGCCCATGAGTAGAATCTTCATTGTTACCTGCGGAGAGCTTTACGTGGATGTATTGATTTCGACCAATATCTTATTGGCCATGCCGAAACCGATGGCCGCCTGTGTCTGGTCCACCCTGAGAGTGACTGGCCCGCGGAAGAGCGCGGAGTTTATTTTAGTCGCCTTTTTCCCCGGTCTGATGCCTATGGCTTCGAGGCGCCGAATCAAGCCCCGACCGCCTAGAATTTGAATTACCGTGCCGGTCTGCCCGGCTTCCATCTGAGCTAAAGTTATTTGTATCTTCTGAGACATGAACGTATGTTAACTCCTATCTGGTATTGTTTTACTTTCCTTGTTGCGGCATCTTGAGCACAAGCCTGTCATGCGGACTTCAACTCCGGTGATGTCGAAATCATACTGTTTGCCGATGTCCTTTCTAAGTTTCCGGCTCACAGGACAGGCAAATTCCACGACTTTGCCGCAATTTATACATAAAAGATGCTGATGTTCTGCCCCTGACTTAACCTCGTAATGATGGTGCTCCTCATCGAAGTGATGCTCTTCTATCAGCCCCAGCTTCTTAAAAAGCTGCAAGTTTCTGTAGACTGTGGACAGACTAATACGAGGGTTCTTCTTTCGTGCCCGGCGATACAGCTCATCGGCATCGACATGTCCGCTGCTCTGGCGGAGCAGCTCAAGCACCAGGGCACGCTGAGCTGTCACCCTCTGGCTCGAACGGTCCAGTATCTTGCGAGCACTACCCTTTTGTTTGATTACATTAACCATCTTTTAGCACCGAACTTGCTTCTATTCAGTATTTTTCTTTTATAGGCGGAAATGCTAATGCAAATCATTTGCAATGATTATACATTATTTAAATGGCGGATGTCAAGCCGTCTGAATTAAACGATAAAGTGTGTAAATGAACTGGCCTGCCACAGCAGTTTGCATCGTGCCCGGACATTGACAGCTATCCACCTTCGTGCTACTCTGCTCTATAGAAGTACGCAGAGAATTGCTTTTTGCCAGTGGTGCTGAGCAAAGGGAATAACTCTGCGATTCGATCTAATTGCTGAACTCAAATACTCCGATATTGATATACTTATCTCTAAATAACAAACCATGGATGAGCGGAAGCACGATATGGACTTAACAGTGGTCGAGGCATGCACTATTGGAGATGCCTGGTTTCAGTGTCTTGAAAAGGCTCTGGTTGAAGGAAGGACATATCGCATACAGCAAGGTAGTTTTGAGGGCACTCATCGGAAAGAAATACCTCTCGTCGCCATCATAATTAGTAATCCCGGGGTGAGACCATTGAGACCTGATGTACCCATGGGGGTGCCGGCGCCTACTACAGATGAGGTTATTGAAGAGTATATGTCATATTTGATGACTGCCACCAAACAGAAGAACGAAGAATACACTTACGGGGAGGACCTGGCTGAACAAATCGATGAGGTAATCAAGCGCTATAAGCAGGGGGTTGATACCAATCAGATGTGTATGACGATTGGCAACCGCAATAGTATTTACCTGAAGGACCCTCCATGTCTAAGGGTATTGGACACTCGTGTTCAGGACGGCCGCCTTAATTTCGTTGTTTATTTTAGGAGCTGGGACCTGTGGGGTGGATTCCCTACAAACTTGGGTGGCTTGCAACTATTAAAAGAGTATATGGCTGAGCAGATTGGGGTGGATGACGGTTGTCTGATCGCCTTTAGTAAAGGGCTTCATTTGTATGAACATTGCTGGGACCTGGCTAAGATGGTGTTGCGTATGCCATTGGAATGAACAACCAGACGGACTCTTCAATTCAGTAACATAGCCGCAAGCAAAAGCGTCCCAAAGTTTATTGCCAGCCTACCTCTCCTCCTTGTTGATCGTATTTAATAGTGAGAGTAGTTGCTCATCTGGTACGATGTCGCTCATGGAACCGCTATAGTGCTTGAAGTGAATAATGCCTTGTTTATCGATGACGAAAAGCGCTGGCATGCGTCCGAACTTTAGGGCATTGACTTCTTGATTGTACAGGTCGGCTATCTTGTGACCTGGGTCTGGTAGGCCGACGAACGGGATATGTTCTTTGTGCCAAAAGTCCTTGAGCGCCCGGGCATTGTCTGGAGCGACGACGATAACTTCAGTATTGTTCTTAACAAATTTCTGGTAGTCCTGACGCAACTGCGCCATATGATGGCGGCAGTGTGGTCAGCCGAGACCTCGATTAAAGACGAGGACAATGTGTTTCTTTCCCTTGTAATCGGAAAGACGTATTTTTTTGCCTTGAGTATCGGTTAGCAAAAAGTCCGGAGCAATGTCGGTTTCAAGTCCCTTGTACATAGTCACCTCCCCAAACAGCAGTGCTCACAATGACTATTATAGCCCTTCTTAGCAATGCTGAATAGGTGGTCAGACCAATGGTGCGACTAAGTATCCGAACGGCTTTTTGAGACAGGATTCCAACCTGCAACCTGGTGATTAACTGCCTAACTTAGGAAGGTTTGGCAAGGATCATATAATGGTAGGGACCGATGTCCTTGATGCTTAACACCTCGAAACCAGCTGCTTCTATAAGTTGGGCTGATTTTTCTTCACTGAATCTTCTTTGCAATGGTGGGCCCAGTTGCGTGCTTATTTTCTTCCAGTCCAAATTAATAAGGCGTCCGGCAGGATTGAGCATTTTCTTAGCATTCTTCAAAACCTTAGCCGGGTCATCAAAGTCGTGGAGAACTATTCCAAAGAATATAATGTCAGCGCATGACTCACATAGCACCATGTCTTCGGCTTTGCCTACTGTCAGCTCTAGGTTATTCAAACCTTCTCTGCTGGCTAGCTCTCTCAGTTCGCTGATAGACCCGGCATTTGTGTCTATCCCGTAGACCTTTCCACTTTCACCAACTACTCTTGCCGCAGGCAGAGCAAAAAAGCCGCCTCCACAGCCGATGTCCATAAATATGAGGCCAGCCTTTAAGCCGATGTTAGCCAAAATGACCTCCGGGTTCTGCCATTTTCTTCTTTCCGGGTCATTAGCATGTCTGCGATGGTTCATGTATATATTCAGTTAACCTTCTGAGTCGATATTAGGCTATTTCGCGATTACTTACACCCTGTGCTTCATGTCCTAAACTCACTTTTTTGCAAATTCCTGCTTCAGTGTTTCAGCTATTCTCTTAAATGTTTCGTTATGTTCGTCTCTCGTCTCTTTGAATTGTGGGATAACCCATTCCATACCCTGCAGATTTTCTACTATACTGGGGAGCAAGTCCCAGGGGATGGATATAAGTATCAGACCTTCTGGTAATACCTTCCTCGTTTTCATGCCTGAACCAAGACCGGTGACGGTAAAATTCAACTCTCCGCTCAAGTATGGATGAATAAATAGCCAAGCGCACCCCATCACTGGCGTTCCCTTACTGGACCACATTTTCCCGGTCGTATAGCTGCTTGCTCTCAGTAAAATTTCTGCTTGACTCGGGTTAGCAGTAACAACTAATACGTCTGGCTCGAACGACAGCTTGCCTAAGGGGGAAAAAGCGACATAGTTAACGATCCCCTTCGTCATTCTCGGAATATATTGATAGATTCTTTTGTTGGCACGTGCCTCCTTAAAGATTCCTAACTCGGGTCCTACCAGCCCGCTCTCAAAAATCGGGTCAGGCTCCACCATACCCAATAGTAGTGGTCCTACACACTCGAAATCCTCTTTTGTAGCGTAAAAGGGGCTTCTTTCTTGTGCTTCCCTAAGCATCTCACATAGAGCTAAAACCTTATCCAGCCTCTTGATTCCATCCGGCTTTGTGGCTAAGAACTTAACTCCTACGGGCGGCCTCTCAAAATTGAATTTGTTAAATATGGATAAGTCTTGTTGGATTGAACTCATGTCAACCTCCTTTTTGGTTTAATAGTATAACATGCTATATAGCTATATAAATATGAGTGTTTCTTGTTAATATTCAATAGGTATCTCCTATACTCTGGTGACCTGGCAGCGAAATCTCCGGTTGGGTGTTGAGCAGGAAATAGGGTCACGGTCTTTATCGCTGGTCAGAATATTGACATTGGGTCCTTGGTCTCCAGGATTGCCCCAGCCGAAATCAATTATTACCACTCCAGGTGATACCTCATCGGTTACTTTTGCTTTGACCTTAATCATTCCATTCGGCGACTGGACGGCCACAAGGTCACCATCCGTAATTTTACGGTTTTGAGCTTCCTTGGGATGTAGTCTTGCTAAAGGTTCCGGCTCTAACCTTTGTAACGCGGGTATGTTGCGGAAGCGTGTATGGACATATACCCCTGGCCTTCGAGTCGTGCCTATTAATGGGTAATTATCTGATGAAGTAGTCTCACCGGCAAGCGAGGCGTCCAAATCCTTGAATTCAGGCAATGGTGGGTAGCCATGGTCTTTTAGCTTTTGCGAATAAATCTCGACTTTACCTGAAGGAGTATCGAAGCCATGTTTGAGGTATTTCCGGTACTCTAATGGCGGTGTGGCATAAATAATTGGTTGTTTCTTCAAGTCGTCCAGAGTAATCTTGCTAGCCTTAAGCCTGTGGTTGATCCACTCCTCGGCGTTAGTCCAGGGATAGGCTGTATTCAGCCCCATTCTTGTTGCCAGTTCGTATTCTATTTCGAATGCGGGACGAGACTCACCTATTGGCTCTATGACCTTTGGTCTCAGCGCCACAAAGCCGCCCTCGACGCTGGCATAGCACTGAAAGCCATACTGCTCGAACTCAGAAGCTTCGGGCAAAATTATATCAGCCATTTCGGCAGTCGCTGACTTGAAAATATCACAGACGACCAGAAATTCGAGTTTCTCCAACGCCTGCTTGGTCTTGGTGCTGTCAGCGTTGATTAATGCCGGGTTTGCATGATAGACAATCATTGCCTTCGGAGTATATGGTTCTCCACTCAAAATAGCATCGACAAAACCTGGAAACGGTACCCAGGGATACAGTGGGTATCTGTCGGCGCTCAAGCGCTTTATCTCCGGGGGGTGGCTGACAAGAGGAGACATAGGAGGTTTAGGTAGGAAGACGTTTCCCCCTTCTACGTCCATATTGCCAGTAATGGCGCAGAGGATGCCGATAGCCCGTATTGTTTGCACGACATTGGGATACTGGTCAAGACCGTTGCCTGCCAGGATGATGGCAGGTTTCGTAGTCGCATATGTCGTGGCAACTTCGTGAATATCGCTTGCCCGCAGCTTGGTAATGCCTTGTGCCCATTCTGGTGTAAACCTCTCCACATGTGCAGCTAACTTTTCAAAGCCTATCGTCCATTGTGTCACAAACTCCTTGTCGTATAGCCCCTCTTTGATAATCACATTGAGCATAGACAGGGCTAAGGCATCGTCTCTACCCGGTTCAATGGCGAGCCACTTATCGGCGATATTAGCCAGGTTAGTGCGCCTGGGGTCAATAACGATGAGCTTAGCCCCACGGCGTTTGGCTTCAGTAATCAAACGGGTAAATCTGCCGTGTGCACCCCTATAGTCTCTGGAATCAGACGGATTGGAGCCCCATATCACCATCCACCTGGTATTTTTGTAATCCGGCCAAGCCATGCCCCCATAAACAGTACCGAAAGCAATGTCGCGTGGTATATGGCAGACATGCCCGGAACCAGTTAAATTCGTCGAACCATAGGCAGCCATAAACTGGACAAAAGCATCCCACGCTGTCTGTGTTACCGGAGCGCCGTTGCACCGTATCAGGGTTTCGCCACCATATTTCTCTCTGATTTCCAGAAGTTTCGTTGCTGTTATGTCTAAAGCTTCCTGCCACGAGATTTGCTGGAAGCCGCTACTTGTCCTGCGCAGGGGATGCTTCAGGCGGTGAGGTGAATGGACTACCTTTGGTGCTGCGGCGCCTTTTGGACATATATCACCCCTGTTGGCTGGGTGGTCGGGGTCGGCCTTTATACGCCGTAGTACACCGTTACTAACATAAGCGATTAGGCCACAATTATTATGGCAAAAGCCGCAAACAGTCCGTATAGCCTTCTCGTTTGGGGATGCCACAACGTTCCTCGTTCTCAGACTTTCGAGATAAGCAATTTCCTAGCGACCTTCTGCTTTCCATACATTATGGTAGCTAAACCAGTCACTATTTGCAAAGTGGTATTCACAGTCCCTCGCTGGTGGTAGTATAGACATCAAAGATAGTATAATCTATGCATTCAGGTAAAGAATAGCGCGCCTGGAGTTTTTCTACATTTGAACAATCATTGGACGGGATTGAGGTGTCTTCTAAGAGCAAGAAACTAAGGCCGAGCTGGCTGGACAGGGCTAAAATCCGTATCAAGAGGATGCTGGGTATGCACATCTTGCTCTGCGGTAGCTGTAAGTGGGACTGGCGGAGTGCCTGCCATAATGCGGAACGACCTAACGCCGTCTGGTGCCCCGATTATGAGAAAAGGGGCACGTGACCTAACAGCAAGTCATCTTGTACTTAGCCTTTCCACGCTCCCGGTACAAAATGAGCTTAATTTTCTGCCCTTTTAACAGATAGCCTTCGCTCTGCCTACGCAGTTCCCTGAAATCGGCTGACTCCAAAAAGTTCCAAATAAGCTCTATCTTTTCCTTGAATTCACTATCACCTTTGCCGGCCTGCAAATAACCGCTCACCAGATTATCATACTCTCTTCTGGCTACAGTTTCGATGCAGTGAGAAAGGTCCGGGACAAGCTCTATCTGGCCCATTTCTGTGTTTACGGTGATGATACTGCTTGCAAGATGGATATGCAAGATGGGTAACGGCTGCTAATTCTTTGACACTGCGAAAGCTCGATGCTATCATGGTATTGAATTGCCTGGTCGGATAATCGGCTGGGTTGCGTATGGAAAGCATTAACAGTTTATATTTAATATTGTTTCTGATATCCCTGATAGTGGCGGCCTTCTTTTGTAGCGCTGAGACGGCTTTTATCGGTATGCAAAGGCTTCGTCTCAAGCACCTCGTACATATCAATCACCCCAGAGCTAAGGTCGTGGCTAAGATTTTGGAGCAGCCGGAGAAGTTTCTGGCTACCGTCCTTCTGGGCATCAATTTCTTTGAGACGGCGGTGGCTACGTTGGGAACGGTGATGGCTGTATCACTGTGGGGTGAGAACTTAGGAGCAGCTATAGCCACGATTGTTATTACAATACTGACCTTAGTTCTTGTTGAATTTATTCCAAAAAGCTTGAGCGCTCGCCATGGGGAACGAATAGCTCTGCTTTATGCCAGACCGATAGAATTTATCTCGATAATACTTTATCCATTTGTCTATGTCCTGAATCATATTGGCATAAGATTTACCAATCTGGCTGAGGAAGGGACGAAACCGAGGCCAACGATTAGCGAGGAGGAATTCCGCACTGCCATTACCGTTGGTGAGGCCGAAGGGGTTTGGGAGGAGGAGGAAGCTGAGATGCTTCATAATGCCTTTGAGTTCGCTGACCGGCCGGTTAGTGAGGTAATGCAGCCGCGGACAGAGGTTACCTGGCTGAAGCAGGGGACGAGTTTAGCCGCCTTTCTTGATATTTACCGCAAATATCCCTTCTCGCGTTTTCCCGTTTATAAGGGAACTACGGATAACGTGGTCGGCGTTTTATCAATTAAGGACGTGCTAATGGCTCAGGCTAATAAATCACTGACTGACGATAGCTCAGTTGATGAATTAGTTCGCCCGGTGCATTTTGTGCCTGAGACCAAGCGTCTTGGCGAGCTCCTAGCCGAGATGAGGGACAACAATTACCATATGGTAGCAGTTGTTGACGAGTACGGTGGCGTCGCTGGCATAGCCGCTTTAGAGCAGTTGACTCAGGAGATAATGGGTGTTATTGGCGATGAGCTGGCTGACAAGGAAAAGGACTTCGTAGCTATCGATGCCCATACTTGTGAGGTCGATGGCGGTGTCAGGGTGGAAGAAGTTAATGAGGAATTGGATTTAGGCTTGCCTGCTGGTGACTATGAGACTGTAGCTGGATTCATTCTCAGCCATTTAGGGCGCATTCCAAAGCAGGGTGAGCACTTAAAATATAAGGACCTGAAAATAGCTATAGTTGAAATGCGGGGGCGGAAGATAGAGAAGATTCAGATAACCAAGGAAAAGGATGCAGCGCCTGCGCCTGAAGTTTAGCCGCGGTGAAGAACTTAAGTTCCTTTCGCACTTGGATTTGATGAGGCTTTGGGAGAGGGCTTTACGTCGGGCTGGGCTCCCGCTAGCTTATTCGGAAGGTTTTTCTCCTCATCCGCAGATTGCTCTGGCAGCGCCTCTATCGGTAGGTGTGACCAGCCAGGCTGAGCTGATGGATGTATTGTTGTCCCGATGGGTACCTCCGCAATCTTTTATGGCTCAGACAGGCGAGCAATTACCTTGCGGGATCGATTTGCTGGAGGCTTGGCCAGTCGGGCTGGAAGCTCCGTCACTTCAATCTCAGGTTAGATTCATAGAATATAGAGTTGAGGTGGTGGTTGAGCAGGGGTGCGAAGAAGTGGAGTCAGCTTTACAATCTTTCCTTTCAGCCAAGGAACTACCGTGGCATCATTTCAGAGATACAGGAGCCCGGCATTATGATTTGCGTGCCCTGGTGGATGACCTGTGGCTTATTGATTGCCGCGATTCTTTGTGTGTTTTGGGGATGAGATTGCGCTGTGACGAAAAGGGCGCTGGCAGGCCGGAGCAAGTGACAAAGGCTCTGGGTCTATCTCGACATCCTGAATCTATACATCGCACCAAGCTGATTCTGAGCTGAAGAGAATCTGGTTAAGTAATGCGGTTAACAGAGTCCCATCTGGATATTAAGCGTCAAGAACTGGCTAAGAGATACGCCAGGCTTATGAGACGGCTGTCCTTTGTCGAGCTGGCAGTAGTCGGTACTCTGCTGTTAGTACTTGTTTTCGGCGGTGTCTCAGCCAGAGTGAGCTATTTTTTGTCTTTTCCTCAACCCTGGGCATCGGCTTTGTATTTTGTGATTTTAGTGGTTGGCCTGGGTATAATCATGATGCCCTTGACTTACTATCAAGGCTTTATCCTGCCGCGGCGCTACGGTTTGTCGAATCAAAAGCTCGGTGCCTGGCTAGCGGATAGGGCCAAAGCCTCAGCTTTGGGCGTTCTGTTAGGTCTGGGAATCGTTATTGTCGTTTGCTGGTTATTAGACCGCTTCTCAGACTTCTGGTGGCTGTGGGCTAGTATGTTGCTATTTCTGCTCATCTTGCTCCTAACACGGCTGACGCCGACTTTACTCCTGCCTATTTTCTTTAAGTTAGAGCCACTTGGCGATGTGGAGCTTAGGCAAAGATTGATGAATCTGGCAAAGCGGGCACATGCCCAGATTGCTGGTGTGTTCACCATGGATTTGAGCAGTAAAGGCACTACAGCTAATGCTATGTTAGCCGGTTTGGGCAAGACGAGAAGTATTATTCTCAGTGATACTCTGCTCCAGCAATACACTTCGGAGGAGATCGAAGTAATATTGGCGCATGAATTAGGCCATCACCTACATCGGGACATTCCCAAGCTTATCGCTGTTCAAGCTGCCATGGTTTTGCTATCCTTCTACCTGGCTGACCTGGTTTTAAAAGCCAGTCTTATACCGTTGGATTTTCAAGGGATTGCCGATGTAGCGGCTTTTCCTCTTCTATTTCTGTCTCTGGCAGCTTTTGGCCTGATAGTAACGCCATTTGTTAATGTCTACAGTCGCTACATAGAAACATCGGCTGACGAAGCCGCCCTGGAGATGACGGCTGACCCGGGGGCTTTCATCACAGCAATGACCAAGCTCACCGACCAAAATCTGGCTGTGGCTGACCCCAGCCGCTGGGTGGAGTTTTTATTTTATGACCATCCACCGTATACTAAGCGGGTTGGTTTGGCTCGCCGCTACAATATGAAAATCTCTTAAGGAGGTAAGCGATTAGACTGATTCTGGTTAGGCATGGTGAGACCGCTTGGAATCAAGAACGAAGGATTCAGGGCGGCAGCAGTGACGTTGAGTTAAATGAGCTGGGCAGAAAGCAGGTGGAAAGGTTGGCGTTGGCTTTAAAGGAAGCGAAAATCGACGCCATTTATTCCAGCCCATTAAAGCGTGCTTTAGATACCGCCATAGCCATTGCCAGTCACCATCGGTTGGCGGTGCAGGTTGAGCCTGATTTACGGGAGATGGAGGTTGGTGAGCTGGAAGGTGTGTCTATAACCGAGATTGGTGCTAATTTCAGCCAGTTTTTGCTCCGGTGGCGGCAGGGACAGGGCTTGGAAAAGTTGCCCGGAGGTGAGAGCGTAGCTGATTTGGCAGACAGGATGTGGTCGACCATTCAATCTATAAACGGGAGGCATCAGCAGGAAGCAGTAGTGGTGGTGAGTCATTACTTTGCAATTGTAGCCACTATCTGTAAGGCCCTGGGATGGCCGCTGACCCGCTTAGAGCGGATTAGAGTGCAGACTGGCAGTATCAGTATAATTGACTTGGAAGATAGGCAGCCTCGTCTCGTGTCACTGGGTGATACCTGCCATCTGAGAGAGGTTTAGGTTTGGCTAGGAAAGACAAGACTCTGGGGCAAAGAGTCAGGGACTTTATCCAGGAGCATAATCTTTTTTCAGCCGGTGACAGGCTGGTGGTGGCGGTGTCCGGTGGAGGAGACTCGGTGTGTTTGCTCCATATCCTGGTGCAGTGGCGAAAAGAGCTGGGTGTGGAACTGCATGTAGCTCATCTCAATCACCAGCTTCGAGGTGCCGAATCTGATTCTGATGCCGGTTATGTTTCTGATTTGGCACGCAGGCTGGATGTGCTGGCAACGATTGAGCGCCGGGATGTGGCAGCATATCGTGACCAGAAAGGTATCTCATTGGAGGAAGCTGCCCGGGAGGTGCGCTATAGCTTCCTGGCTGAAGTGGCCAGGGCTATAGGTGCCTCTAAGGTGGTGGTTGGGCATACCCGTGACGACCATATTGAGACCATCCTGATGCATTTGCTGCGTGGGGCAGGCACAGCCGGACTGTGCGGCTTGCAGCCTAGCTCTGTATTGCCATACGGCGAAAACAGTGGCCAGCTTGAAGTAGTACGTCCCTTGCTTGAGCTTAGCCGGCAGGAAACGCTGGACTACTGCCAGCGATATAACCTGGCTCCGCGGAGCGATTCATCCAACGTATCGCCTTCTTTCCTTAGAAACCGTGTCCGTCTTGAGTTGCTGCCTGTGCTCAGAAGCTATAACCCCGGCATTGACAAAGCTTTGCTCAGGCTGGCGGATATTGCCGGCGATGATGTCTCTTTTATTGAGAAACAAGCCTCACTGCTGTGGAAGAAGTTAGCCAGTGAGGAAGATGACATGATCTATCTGGATATGAGCCAGATGGTTGCTTTGCCGCGCGCTATGCAGAGGCAAATCTTCAGGCGTGCAGTCAGGCAACTTAGAGGTAATCTTAAGGATGTTGAGGCTGACCATATTGAGGCGATGGTGGGTTTCCTGTCTAAACCGGCGGGTAAAAAGCTGTGCCTGCCGGATGGCTTGACTCTATCTATAGAATATGGCCGTCTGGTTTTGGCCTCGGCCCAGGCTTCGATATGCCCGTTGCCTCCTCTTAAAGGTATATCCAGTATTAAAATTCCCGGCGAAACTGATTTACCTGGCTGGCGGGTTAGAGCAGATATAATTGGACAGGTGGTTAGCGACGAGGATGGTCTTGCTGCCAGCTTCGATTTGAATAGGGTTGGAAAGGAATTGACAGTGCGGCAACGTAGGCCGGGTGACCGTTTTCAACCCTTAGGCATGAGTCAGACCAAAAAGCTCCAGGACTTTATGGTTGATTCCAGGATTCCCGGTTCCTGGAGAGACCGGGTGCCATTGATTTGCTCACCTGAGCAGATATTGTGGGTAGTCGGCTGGAGAATAGATGACAGGGCTAAGGTCACTGAAAACACGAAGGATATCCTGCGCCTACAGTTTGAAAGGTTAACCTGATGGCAGTGGATTCGGAGTTGCGAATAAGGCGGCTCACGATAGACGAGGCCTTGCCCAAGCTTGACCGTTACCTTAATTCCGCCTTTATAGCCGGTTTGCCTTCGGTGCGCATTATTCATGGCAAGGGAACGGGAGTGCTGCGTCAAGCAGTACACGAGACGCTGGCAGAACATCCTCTGGTTAAGTCCTTCCGGTTTGGTGACTGGGGTGAGGGGGGAGTCGGGGTCACAGTAGTTGAGCTGGCGAATCATTAGCTAGCTGCGTCGGTCCCCAAGTGAAAGCCGGATAAATAGAGAAGCCACATCAAGGCAATGCACAACGCCGAACTGCTGGCAAGGTGTTGGAAATTGCATAGCGGTGGCTAATGATAGGCGGAATTTGGGCTAGGTGTTTATTCAACGATATATCGAAATGTGCAATCAAGACTGTTCCTAGGCGCAGAGTCTGGCAGTAAGGTCTGCCTCATGTTGCTTGAGCCA
The DNA here is from genome assembly GCA_963754385.1 of uncultured Chloroflexia bacterium. Taxonomy (GTDB): domain Bacteria; phylum Chloroflexota; class Dehalococcoidia; order GIF9; family UBA5629; genus 9FT-COMBO-48-23. Next base: position 372,577 of record CAVWGE010000005.1, read on the forward strand.
ATTCTTATGCTCTCGCCATCTAGGACAGTATTGAGCTACCAGTTCCCAGAACCTCTTTGAATGGTTCATTTCTTTTAGATGGATAAGTTCATGAATGATGACATAGTCGATCACAGGCTCTGGCGCCATTATTAGTTTCCAGTTAAAGCTAATGTTTTTCTTATGAGAGCAACTACCCCAACGGGTCTTTTGACCTCGTATGACAATTCGTTTGTAACTAATGCCCATCTGGGAGCTCAGTTTATCTATTCTCTCGCTTATCAGCTTAGCAGCCTCTGTCCGATACCACTGTTCCAAAGCCAACTCCAAAATACCGTTTTTGAATAATTCGGAGCTTACTGCCAGTGTATCTCCCTCTAGCGTTACACCACCAGCGCCGCTGTGGTTTTCCCACTTGACCAGCTCCAAGTCTCTGCCAAGATACGGGATGGTATCACCACTCTTGAGTTCCTTCCCTACAGAAGGCGATTGGAAATGGCTGTATCTTGCCAAGTTATTTGAGATCCATCGTTCCTTTGATTTCAAAAGCCTGGGGAGTTGCCTAATCTTGTAATAATGAGGAACAATTACCGTAAGTCCCGTTTGTGGTCTCACCTCGAGCCGGATACGCTTTGCCCTGAGGCTTCGCTTGACTGTATATGTGATGGTCTGCCCATTAATACTAGTTTCACGTTTCTCTACCATGGCTGATTGATGCCAAGTTCCTTGTGCCATGTTTATAGTCTAAAGGCTCAATGCATTATCTGTCCAGAACACAGGCCGGAAAAAGTACAACGAGGATTTAAGGTCACGAAAGCCTCCTATGAAAGAATAATGCAAGTCTTGTTATTTGCTCATTCAAATATTCTCAATATCCTACCCGGTTAAGACCTTGCTCAGCCTCCTATTCGTGCCACCATTTTAGGTGCACACTGTAACGTCAGATCCGGAGCCCCTTAACCTGTTTCAGGAGCGCGGCTCCTAAGAGCTCGCTAAGGCAATTGAAAGGCGGCTCCGGCTTGAATCAATTAGCTCAGATGGTACATAAGGTCTACCTTCTTTAAGCACATGGTACACCACTTTCATTAGCCACCTGGCCATTATCGTCTTGGCTACATTTGCATTCTTAATTTTCCTGAGGGCTTCCAACCGTTGTTTTATTCCAGCATCAGCATAAGATGCTGGCACTACAGCCTCAATCAATGCCCACCTTAACCACCGATTTCCTTCCAAGATCATCTTCCCATGGTATGTCTTTCCTCCTGAAGAATGAGTAGAAGGTACCAGACCGGCATAAGAAGATAACCTGGATGCTGATTTAAAGCAACCAATGCCATCTATCTCGGTGCTGATGAGTACCGAGAGGGTTTTCCCTATTCCGGGAATGGTGGAAAGCAGCTGGGCATCCTTGTCTTTCTTGTATATCTCCTCAACCATCTGGTTACTAGCTGATATCTCATGGCTAAGGTGCTCTATAAGTCTCATAGCTGATTCAAATATTCTTTTATCTTCCTCTACGGACCATTCCAATGATTTAAGCCATGCCACGCCGTTTTCACCTTTTCCTCTCTTTGAGAACAGATTCTTAGGCTTTGATTCTTCAAGAGTCGGTGATAGCAGGCGGTTGCTTACCAGATCGTTCACTTTATTTTTTACCCTGGTCCGCATTGCCACCATGAACGCCCTGTGTCTGATTACTTTTTGTTTGATCCGGTTGTCTGCTTCCCTTAAATGAGCCTGGGGAATAAGATCAGCCTTTAATAGTTGAGCCAGCGTTCGAGAGTCAATAGCATCGGTCTTAATTTTTGCGGAGGCAATAGCCTTTATCTTAAGAGGATGGGCCAGTATGACCTCATCAACCAGATCCTTGGCCAGCTCATAGGTCTTGGACCAATTCCAGCATGACTCTATCACCATCTTGCTATCACTTTTGCCACCAATAAACGCTTTAAACACCTCCTTTCTGTGAGCCAATTTTTTCGACCTTATTTCTCCTGTCTCCGAGTCAATCAATGTGGCGAAATCGTATTGCTTGTGACAGTCCAAACCAATATACTTCATTCAGCACCTCCTTTTTATATATTTGGTTGTTCAATCTAAACTGTACACCATAGTTTCCGGAGGTGCATTATTCTTTCATGTTACCTGTTTTGTGTCATTGAGTTAGCATTGTACTTTTCCCTTTGCCTTTCCTGACTCGATGAGGCGGTTCAGTCGCTCCTGCTGAGCCTCCAGCCCATAATCTTTCTCCCAGACGGCAATTATCTCATCCACAGGGACATCTTCACGATATCCGTGGTCCTTGACATATTCAATGTGCAGTTTTCCATCCAAATTGTGGGTGTTGAGTATAGCGTCATTTTGACCGTCGAATTCTACCGGGATAATCCTGTTTTTCTGACACATTTTCAGGTCGAAAGCCGGGGTTGCCTTGACCCATTTCCCGTTGATGTACAGCTCGGTGTAACCGTGGTAGCTAAACAAATTCGTATTCATAACCTTGAGCAATTTATCGGAAACAAGATAATTCCGAATATCAGCAAAGTGCAGGCGAGCCGGGATGCCCACGGCTCGAGCAAAGGCAGCCAGGACAGCCGCCTTTTCAATGCAAAATCCCTGTCCCCTTTCTAACGTCCTGCTTGCCCGGAAATTTTCCAGAGCCTCCATAGCCAGGAATGGGTTGTATTTAATCTCATCCCTTACCCAATAGAAAAGGCTTTTAGCTTTGTCTGTAATTTCACGTTTGCCCCTGACTATATTATGTGCCCTTTCTTTTATCGACGGATTGTCACTGTCGATTGTAGCTGTGGGTTTAAGATACCTTTCCATTCGGTCCATGATTATTCTCCCAGCGCTTTCTTCACGGTGAGCCCGATTTCAGCGGGGCTGTAAGCTATGATGGCTCCGGCGGAGGGGGTGGGATTCGAACCCACGTTCGCTTGCGCGAAAACGGTTTTCAAGACCGTCGCCATAGTCCACTCGGCCACCCCTCCAAAACCATCCTAGTATAGGAAAACGAATTGTATTTGGCAACCTCATTTTGATTGTCACCCTGAGCGGCAGCGAAGGGTCTCTAGATAAGGGTAGATTCTTCGCTTCGCTCAGAATGACAGGTGAAGGGCTCAGAATGACAGGTGGAGGGGTATGCCTGGAGCATCTGCTCCAGGCACGATTGAAGCCGATGCTCCAATCTAACCGAGGGGAGCGCTGGTGAGGCTT
>CAVWGE010000006.1:0-45970 GCA_963754385.1 uncultured Chloroflexia bacterium
TGAGCCAAACATGCATTCACGTTTTACCATGAAAGGCGGATAGATTTCGGTATAGCCGTGCTCCTTTGTATGAAGGTCGAGCATGAAAGAGATTAGCGCTCTTTGGAGCTGAGCCCCTTTACTTTTAAGGACATAAAAGCGGCTGCCGGAAAGCTTAACACCTCGCTGGAAATCGATAATGTCTAGCTTTTCGCCCAGTTCCCAATGTGGTAGCGGCGTGAAGGAAAAGCCTGCCGGTTCACCCCAAGAGCGCACTATTATATTATCATCTGAGTCTTTGCCAACAGGTACATCAGCCGCCGGGATGTTAGGCAACCGCAGCAAATGGTCTTCCAGCTCAGCCTCAGCCTGACCTATTTCTTTCTCCAGGGAAGTAATCTTTTCCCCAAGTTGGCGCATATCGGCAATGAGCTGAGGTGGCTTGTCTGCCGTCTTGCCCAATTGTTTGCTTACTTCATTACGCTCGGCTCGGAGCGTTTCCATTTCGTGGAGAAGCTGGCGGCGTCGTTCATCGAGGCTTAGAATCTGGTCAAGCGGAGCGCCCTCGCCCCGCTTTTCTAAAGCTTGACGGATTAAGTCGGGATTATCGCGGATTAACTTGATGTCGAGCATTATAAATCAGTCTTCTTGCTGTTTTGTCTTCAGTTGGGGGAAAAGGATAATTTCACGAATGGATTGTTTGTCAGCAAACAGCATTACCAAGCGGTCGATGCCAATTCCCAAGCCGCCTGTGGGTGGCATACCATATTCCAGGGCTAGGAGAAAATCCTCGTCAATGACCTCGGCTTCCGGCTCCTTGTCACCCGATTTCGCCCTCACTAATTCATTAGACTGCATCTCCTTCTGTTGTTCGAAGCGTTTCCTTTGCTCTAGAGGGTCGTTGAGTTCGGTAAAGGCATTGGCAATTTCCATGCCACCGATAAAAGCCTCAAAGCGCTCCACCAATCGGTCATTGTCTCGTTTTCTCTTAGCCAGAGGCGACATCTCTACCGGATAATCTACAAGAAAGGTGGGCTGCATCAGGCTAGGCTCAACAAATGTGGTGATAAGCTCATCTACCAGCCTGCCTCTGTCTTTGTGGGGGTCGACTTCCAGTCCTAATTTTTCCATCCTTATCCGCAATGACTTAGCGTCGGAGTAGTCTTCGAAGTCGATGCCACAACGCTCTTTGATGGCTTCACGCAGGTAGATTCTTCGCCACGGAGGTTCGAGGTTGATAAGTTCTTCACCGAATTTAACTTCAGTCTTGTCCGCGACTTCCCTGGCAATATAGCGTACCATATCTTCAACCAGCTTCATCATATCATTGTAATCGGCATAGGCTTGATAGGTTTCTACCATGGTAAATTCAGGGTTATGTCTTGTGGATGTGCCTTCGTTTCGAAATACGCGACCGAGCTCGTAAACTTTATCGAAGCCGCCTATTATTAGCCGTTTGAGATAAAGCTCCAGGGCAATGCGAAGGTATAAATCCTGGTCTAGGGCTTGATGGTGGGTTTTGAAGCGTCGGGCGAGAGCCCCGCCTGCCACTGGCTGTAATACCGGTGTTTCCACCTCAATAAATCCCTGCTCGTTTAGAAAGCGTCTAAGGGCTAAAATAATCTGGCTCCGCAGCTTGAAAATAGGCTCAACTTCTGCATTGGAGATTAAGTCTAGATATCGTTGCCGGTAACGCTTCTCAACATCAACCAGCCCGTGCCATTTCTCAGGCAATGGTTGGATAGATTTGGCTAATAGAGTGAAGTCATTTACCTCCAGGGTGATTTCGCCGGTCTTGGTTCGAAAAAGCCTACCTTTGGCACCGATGAAATCGCCGATATCGATTTCGTGAAGAAGCTCATAATTTTTCTTACCAAGGAGGTCATGGCTAAAATGAAGTTGTATTTTGCCCGAACCATCGCGAATATCGAAGAAGGCAATCTTCCCCATGAATCGAATGGCTGTAGTGCGGCCAGCGAGGCTCAATTCTGGATTCAGGATAGTCTGCGGGCTTGATTCTATTTGCTCATAAAGGGCCGCTGCTTCTTGGGTGGTGTGGCTGCGGTGATATGAATGGGGATACGGATCTATTCCTTGACCTCGAATCCGTTCTAGTTTTTCAAGGCGCTGTTGAGCAATGTGCTCTAATCTTGCCATTGATATTTAACACCCTTTGAAAGATTCGCTGCTCTTTTGCGCTCACCATCTCTTCAATTCGGTGATACCCCCGGGATCTTAGGAAAATTCGAAGATTTTTTGTGTGTAGCTTCTGGGCAGATAATCAAGTTACGTCCATTATCAGGAGCCTAATTATCCCAGCCGGGGTTGCCACCTCAATTTCGTCGCCGATTTTTTTACCCAGCAGGGCTTTCCCTACAGGTGATTCGTTAGAAATCTTGCCCTCAACTGGATTAGCTTCAGCGCTACCTACAATGGTAAATTGCTCTATCTTACCGTCCTGGTTTTGGATAAGTATCTTATCGCCTACCTCCACTACACCTGGCAAAGCTGGCGACTCTATAACTGTAGCTTTATTGACGATATTCTCCAGCGTAAGTATTCTGCCCTCAACAAAAGCCTGCTCATTCTTGGCATCTTCATATTCAGCGTTGTTCTCAGTGCCTCCCATCTCTCGAGCGCGCTTAATTTTGCTGGCTACTTCCTGCCTTCGTACCGAAAGCAGGTGTTCCAGCTCAGATTGTAGTTTAGCTAAGCCCTCTTGGGTAATAAGGATTTTCTTTTGACCCATGTGATGTCTCCCGTATCGAAAGCTAGTAAAAAAACTGAGAGTTTGGGAACCCTCAGTTTGCGTTAAGGTTCGTCCTATATTATAGGCTGCTTTAGCTTGGTTGTAAAGAGCAACGCAAGGTAATATAATTACAAAGTTCATCTTTAGGAGGGAACGTGGCAGCTTTATATATAACGTCTATGAAAACCGTCGGAAAAACAGCTTTGTGTGCCGGAATTGGCAGAAAGTTACTTGACCGAGGGATAAATGTAGGCTTTTTTGTGCCAGTCCAGCTTTCTGGAACCAGCAACGCCGATGGTTATGAAGACGCAGCTTTTATTAGGGAAGCCTTTGGCTTGGCAGAATCCAGCGAGCAACTTTGTCCTATTCGCTTGTCCCAGCGTGAGTTATGGCAAAGCTTGACCGACGAGGCAGCAGACTTTACACAGAAGCTTAAGCAGGAATATCGTAAGGTATCACGGGGTAAAGGCATCGTCATTATGGAGGGACTTGGCAATTTGGATGTAGATAAAGTCGCCGCTCTGGCCTGCTACACGATTGCCGAGGCCCTGGAAGCTAGGGTGATTATTGTGCTCCATTATTCCTCGACTTTAGATGTATCGAAGATTTTGCAGATATGCAAAAAGCTGGGGCAGCGGCTGCTGGGAGTTATTATTAACTTTGTACCCAAGCCCAAAATAGAAGCTGTGAAACAAGGGTTGACTGCCTTATTTAGCGAGGCTGGAATTAAAGTTTTAGGTATACTTCCTGAGGTTCGGAGTTTGCTTGGTGTAAGCATCGGCGAACTGGCTAAAATCCTTGATGGTGAGGTTTTGACTTCCCCAGAGGCCATTGACGATATAGTGGAGAATATAATGCTGGGGGCTATGACACTTGACTCTGGGGTTGAGTATTTTGCTCGTAAGACGGACAAGGCGGCAGTGATTCGTGGCGAACGTCCTGATATGCAGCTAGCTGCTTTGGAAACTCCAACCAAGTGTTTAATTATTACCAATAATGTGAAGCCTTTGCCGGCTGTTGTTTCTCAAGCTGAGGAGAAGCATGTGCCTATAATATTGGTAAAGCAGGACACTACTGCAACCATAGCCGGCATTGAGGAGGCTCTAACCAAAGCTAGCTTTCGCAGCCCTCGAAAGCTAAATATGTTTGGCGAGGTTTTAGATTGCTATTTCGACTTCGAAGCTCTCAATTCAGAGCTTGGCCTGAAAGCCTAATGTCCCTCGTTTCCCTCAACGGCTAAAATCTCTCTGGCGTGTTGAGCCAGAGAAGATGGCACCTGTACCTGTACCTGACCTAGCCCATTGATAGTGAGACCGTAAACAACCCCGGCGCTTTCATAGCGGAGCATAGCTGGTATACCTTCATTCTCGAGTCGCCCCTTCACGATTTCCGCCTCTGGTTGTCCGTTGGCTATGTAGACTGTGGTGAGCCCAGTCTCTTCAGACAAAGTATCTCCTTTTGCCCATGGTAGCAAACAACGGTGAGGCCTAGACTGAAGTTGGCAGGTAGAAAAGCCACGCAGATTTGAGTCGAGGCGTTAGCTGTGTTTGGTTTATAAAGGTCATGGTATAGAACGTTGTATATAAGGAATAGAAACCCTGACCGAAGATTAACCCATCCTCGGCCAGGGTTTCAAAGTCTAAACCTTTGATGCCTCAGAAATAATTTCTCAGAAAGATGTTCTTTATATAGTCTTCTTAGTGGCAATTCCCGCTGGTGAAGCAGTTATCCTGCAGACACCAGGTCAGCGTGCAGCATTCGGTGTGCGGGCACCCGCTGAGTCCCCAGTCGCCACCGTGGTTGCCACCATAGCAGGCACTGGTTCCGAAATGGTTTAGGTGTTGGTCGTTCAAACTTGCCTGAGGGCCGATGGTAGCAGCAGACCAACTCTTGCTGGCAAAGGCAAGACTGACTCCCCAGCAGCCAGCGCAATGTGGCAACTCACTCTTGAACACCGGTGTGTCATTACACGCGCAAGGTGTGCCGCCGCTAATGGGACACGCACCGGCACCTATTATGTCACAAGATTGTGGAGACGCGCACTCTGCGCATGTCGCTCCGCTGCTGCAACAAGCTAGGCAGCATGCCTCCGTATCACGGCAAGAAGGACATCCGCCAGGCCAGCATGAATTGGGATTTCCGTACAGCGGGCTGGCTCCGGTTCCGGGACAGCTTGTGCCTAGCTGGGTGCACAGAGTATCCGGACCGCACAAGCCTGCCAAGCGTGACATAGCTTGGATTGGAGTTCTGCCCCAGTGATTCAGGTAAAGGTCGTGTGAAGCTGGGTTAGTCCACCATTTGGGATATGGGTCCCATTCGCAGTTAGCGACTCCACCGGTCCCGCCTCCGGGAGCACAACCGGCTGTGTCACAGCTGGGCCCATCTTGTGCCAGTACGGTGGCCGGTGCCAGTACGGTGGCCGGCACTAGTACCAGAGATACTGCTAATACCGTAGCAAACAAAATACCGACGATTCTCAAATTGTCACCTCCATTCTGAGTTTTGCTTTTAAAAGGTTCGACCACCCTTTACCAAACGATTTTACAGGGTCAAAACGCTTTTGTCAATAGCTATATAGGGTCTTGAAAATCATTTTTGCAAAATATACAATTACACTTTGCTGCAGTTTATTATCCAGTAGATTGGAGGTGAGAACTTCATAAAGTAAAAATCTAAAGGAGGGACGGTGATTTGAATGCTCTCGGAAGACACTTACTACTAGAACTGAAAAATTGTAACCTGGAGGTGCTTAATGACTTAGATTTTCTTAAGCGTTGTCTTCATGATGCCGCTGAGCAAATTGGAGCTACCGTAGTTAACGAGTGTTTCTATGAATTTAGCCCCCACGGTATAAGCGGCGTGTTAGTTATCTCTGAATCTCACCTATGCATTCATACCTGGCCGGAATATGGCTATGCCGCTGTAGACATATTTACTTGCGGGGATTCTGTTAAGCCTGAGCTAGCTATCAAACCACTTGTGGAAAAGCTGGGGGCGAAGGATCCCTCTTATATTGAGTTGAAGAGGGGCATCTTGCAAAATAATCGAGTTGGCTGTGAGCTGAAATGAATGACCCAGATAACCCTGACAAACGTAAATGGCTATGTGACGAGGTCAGTCCTGACCTTGCCCAGCTCCATAGGGTTAAAAAGGTAATATATTCAGGACGAACCGAATTCCAGTCAATAGAGATTGTTGATACTAGGAGCTTCGGCGTTTGTCTCGTACTGGATGGTAAGATTCAGTCCAGTGAGCGGGATGAATTCATCTATCACGAAGCCCTGGTTCATCCGGCGATGCTCAGTCACGCATGTCCTGAGACAGTCTTTATTGCCGGTGGTGGCGAGGGGGCTACCCTGCGCGAGGTGCTGGCTCATAAGACGGTAAAAAGGGTAGTCATGGTGGATATTGACAGGCAGGTTATAGACATCTGCCGCCGTTATCTTCCTTTATTTCATCAGGGCTCTTTTGATGACTCTCGTTTAGAGCTTTGTTTCGCAGACGCCCGAGGATATTTACAGGAGACCGATGATAGGTTCGATGTTGTCATAATCGACCTGGTTGAGCCCCTGAAAGAGGGGCCAGCTTGTTTATTATATACTCAGGAGTTTTATCAGCTGGTTAAAGAAAGGCTGAACTCAGGTGGCATCATGTCTGTCCAGTCTGGAGCTTCTGGCTGGACTAACTTACAAAATTTCACCGCAATCATCAACACTTTGAAAAGTGTTTTTGCTATAGTCTGTTCGTATCAAGTTTATGTTCCTTCTTTCGTTGACATGTGGGGGTTCGCTTCAGCGTCACAAAGTATCAGTCCCGCTGAACGATCATGTGAGGATGTAGACCGTGGAATTGCGGCTCGATTGCTGAGGAAGCCAAAATCATATGATGGTCTGACTCACCAGTCTTTATTCACCTTACCCAAGCACATCCGCCGCCAGATAGCCATTACAAAAAGAATCATTACCGACAAGAAACCCATTGTTGTCTGTTAAGGTTGTGATACAGGTTTTCACTTCTATTCCCCTTTCGATTTAGCCGTGCTGTGAGTCTCCATGAGAAGGAAGTAGCGGTCTCCGTGATTGAGATATCCGCAGGGGGTGAAACCGCATTTTTGAAAACATTTCTGTGCCTTAATGTTCCAACTTAAGGTCTTGAGGTGTATCCTTTTCAAGTTGGTTTGCGAAAAAATGTGATTAAGTGAGGTAAGTATGGCATCAGACCCGTAACCACGGTCCCAATAAGCCCGGTCACCAATCATGATGCCCATCTCTGCCTCCTTTTTGGCTTCATCTATATTAAAGTAGCTAAAATTGCCGATGTGTCTGCCGCCTAGAGTTTCGATAGCGAAACGGTAGCTTAGACTTGGGCGATATAGTTCCTTAATATAGTTTTCTAAGAATTCTTCAAAAGAACATAATATAGGAGTAGCAGCATCGAGACGGCATAGCTCAACATCTCGCCGCCAGATGTAGTCATTGGCAGCATCTTCTAAGCGTTTTGGACGTAGTCTGGCTTTGCTGCCAATTAACAGTGGTGGCTTGGTTGAGACTGAAAAAAAGGAGGGTCTTCGCAAAAGTGTATCTCCTCCAAGGCTGATTTGACTGCCTGACGGATTCTGGGTTGAGGATTTTTCGCCAGCTTGTTCAAGGCTTGTTTGGCTTGCTCGCCGCCTATTTGACCTAATGCCTTTATAGCTGCCTCTCGAACCTGGTAGTCTTCGTCTTTAATCAACTTTAGTAGCTGAGGCACAGCCTCTTCGGCACCGAGTTCGCCGCAGGCATTAGCAGCCTCATAACGTATCTCAGCTTCATTGCTGTTTAACTCAGTCATTAAAGTAGTCAGCCATGCGGAATCGCAATTGCGCCCCATGGCATATATTGCGCTAGATTTAAGCTTGACATCATCGGTACGATAGGCTTGCTCTATAAGTTCTTTAACTCGCGGCAAATTGAACGGGGAAACAGCCTCTAAAGCTCGACGTCTCATTTCGGCAGCTTCTACCTTGTTGTCCAAGACCTCTAACAAGGCAGTGTATATCTTGTTTTTGTAGTGAGTTGGGAGTTTGCCTAGTTCGCCCAGAAGGGCGAATTTGCCCAGGGCTGTGGCTGCTGCCGCCCGCACTTTAGCAGAATTATCTTCTTTCAGAGCCCGCAGTAACGGGGTGATGAAAAGGTAATTTTCTTCTCCGTCTAAACCAGTCATGGCTTGGATTCTAAGAGTTTCATCCGGGTCGCTGAGACAAAAAACGAAGACGCCACTGAAATCAAGCCTAAAGTCAACCTCGCTGAGATGAACAAGCTGAGAGATGACCTGATGCCGTCGCGCTGCATCTGCATTTGTCCAGATTTCTTTCAGGAACTTGAGCTCTTCACTACTGAGGTTGGACAAATAGACCAGTTTAGAGCTAGCTACAGGCTTGCTTGAATCAAATATTTCCGTGATATGCTGTATTCGGGGAGATGATTCCGCTACCATCTATTCGTTTTCCTCTTCGTCTCCGTTCTCGTCTTCCAATTCCTCCTCCTCCTCTTCTTCCGGTGGCCACACAGGTTTGGTGTAACGGTCAATAAACTCACCCATAGCTTCGGCGGCTAGTTTCGTCATCTCCTCGTCTGATTCTTTGGCCAGTTTGGCAAGTTCGGATAGATTGATGTTAATGTCTAGCATCTTTGTCAGTATATCAGCTACTGCCAGAGAGGCTTTTGGATTGGGTATTCGGGTAGTGTACATAGGTACCTCGCCTAACAGGCAGATACCTTCGACTCCCATCTCTTTGGCTACACCCAGAAACAAGCCATTAAGTCCGGCAATTTGAATGTCGCCACGAAGAATGACGTCGTATTTTCTTAATAGCTCGAGGAGTTTTTGGTTTGTGGCAGCCCCCCAGACCTTTGGTTTTTCAGCATGGTGAATTCGGGCAATGGCTGCAGCACAGGTATATACCCTTTTGACTTTGAGTTTTTTACTAACATCCAGGACACAGCTAGCCAACTCGTAGCCTTTGAAGCTAGGTTGCTCATCGCTGATAAACAGGATTAGGTCTCTGCCGGAGGTGGGATTGTGCCAGTGATAGAATTTGCTTTCCGGGAATTGAGGCGCTTCTATTATGTTACCTTTGACCATAATGCCGATAGGGTCGAAGAAATCGAAGGGCTCGATTTCTCCAATCTCCTCGGCGTCTAGTTTGTCCTTAATATACTTGGCGACTATAAGTGCCACGTTCCCAATCCCGGGCCAGGCTGCAATCAGGTCACATGCTTTAAGGCGTGGTTCTTTATATAGCTTAACTGTACCTCTCATGATGCTTTATCCAGTTGAAATTCTGATTTTTACCCTGCCTTTGAGGCTACTGACAAGCTGGAGCAGTGTAGGGAGGGGGTCAATAGAAAACCTTCGACCCACCTTGTGTCATTCCCTATTGCTTCAAGCTGTTTTAGAGCCCGATACACATTGCCGGCGACCATGGTGTCTTTTACTCTGCCTGTTATTTCCCCGTTTTCTATCTTATAGCCCAGCAAAACATTGCCGCTAAAGTCCCCGTTTAATATGTTTCCCTGCTCAGCACCTATCATCAACTCCACTACCAAGCCCTCTTTTATATCCCCTACCATGTCCCAGAAGGAAGCGTCGCCTTCACTTATAACTAATGAGCTCGGTGAGGGTGTCGGCAAACCACCGTGGCGGCTGCCATTGCCGGTGCTTTGTGTATTAGCCAAAGCTGCTGTCTGCAAGTCGTAGAAGAAGTGTGACACGACTCCATTATCAACAAATGGTGTTCGTTGGCTCGGCACACCCTCATCGTCACAAGGATAGCTGGCTATCTGGTATGGCAAGGTAGAATCATCCCACAAGGAGAAACTTTTGTCAAAAACTTGCTCCCCAAGTTTGTCCTTCAGTGGTGAAGCTCCGTCAAAAATCAATTTGCCATTGAAAGCAGATACTAAAGGGGCAATTAGGGAGCTAACTACACCATGTGGTGTGAAAATCACCGGCATTGATTTGGTTGCTATACCGACATTCCTCTTGGCGAACTCCAGCTGCTTGATTACCTCTTCAGCTATCGGTCCGAAATCAAGAATTGGATGACACGAACTATGGCTATCACCGACGAAGAGCATATCCTCGTCCTTAATAAGGATACCTTCAAGGCTCAGGTTGAAGAAGCTCTTATTGTAGCTGGCTTCGCCGCCTTCGGAGTTAATGATATGGACTGAAACAATTCCCTTAGCTATGGACGCTTCGCACAAAATTTCTGAAGTATGTTGTCTTATTTTGGCTATGATTTGTTCTCCGAGCTCGACCATATCATCGATAGTTACCGCGTCTATCTGTGAATCAAAGGTATCTATCTTGGGATAAACCTTCGGGTTGGGAAAGTTGAATTTGGCTGGCATGCCAAATTGACATGTTTCCACTGCCATTTCAACCAGCGTACTTGGCTCAATAGAGCCACTAACCTGAGCGAAACCGACCTTTCCGCCTTTGATGAGTCTTAGAGCAGTCCGGATGTTTTCCTTGTCCTGAATTTGCTTTAGCCGATTAGCTTCGAAATGGATAGGAGTCATTTTAGAGGATATTTGAAACACCTCAGCCTGTTCAGCTACTTTTTTGGTCTGTGACAGGATGTCTTCCATTAACTACCCCCGACCAGACAGCGGCGGATTCTTATATGCGGGCTGCCATTGGAAACAGGTAGAGGTGACTGTCCGCCTTTGCCGCAGCCACCACCCTGATTCATCTGCAAATCATTGCCGATGGCATCTATGTTGCCAAGAGTGACGAATACATTGCCGCTGAGCACTACCGGGCGAAGTAATTCTGCTATTTTGCTGTTGCGAATCATATAAGCTTCGGCAGCGGAGAAAGTGAACATCTCCAGGCTGGTTGTACCTCCGTACCAGTCCTTGACATAGATACCTTCTCTGATGTCGCTGGTAATATCTCCAAAAGACAGGGTTCCGGGTTCAATATAGGTATTGGTCATTCTGACTATGGGCGGGAAAAGATAGTTAATTGCCCGGGCATTGCCCGTTGGTTTTTCTCCCATCTTGGCAGCCGTTTCGCGAGAGTGCAGCCTGTTTTCGAGGATACCTTCTCTGATGAGATATGTCTTTGTTGCCGGGATACCTTCATCGTCGTATTTGTAGCTGCCTCGCAGTCCGGGAACAGCAGCGCCATCAACAATATTCAGGTGCTCGCTGCTGAATTTTCGACCAAGTACCATTATGTCTTGCAGTCGCTTGTTTTCGTAAACATGGTCTGCCTCGGACAAATGTCCGAAGGCTTCGTGGGCAAATACACCAGCCAGAACGGGGTCCAGGACTACAGTATATTCGCCGCCTTTGGCTTGAGGTGCTGAAAGAAGCCTCACTGCCCGCTGTGCCATTTGCTTTACCTGCTCTTGTAATCCCTCTATAGCTGAAAAGTCGCCCTGGCTGCCTAGACTCAGACCAATCTGCTGGACTTGACCGTTTTCTGATGCTATAGCTGCCAGACGCAGGCTGATGTCCACTTTTGTTTGTTCTATATAAGTGCCTTCCGAATTGGCAAAGGTTATCTTCCTTTGGCCGTCATTATAGCCGATGTTCGATGTTTGAATCTTAGGCGTGCTCAAAATGATGTCATTATACTCATCGAGCAGTTGTTTTTTCGAAGCCAATTGGACAGTCATCGGATTCTTTCTGGTTTCGGCAGTTACCACGTCGGTCACCGACTTCGCTGGGCTGAATTTGCTGTCTTCCTTGCCGACAATCCTTGCCTGCTTTACGGCTAACTCTACCTTGTCTCGCAGCTTGTTGACATTATTGAAGCTGACGAAGCCCCAGCCGCCTTTGACGAGAGCCCGTACGTTTCCCCCCAAGCTGGATGTTCTGCCTATCTCCTCCAACCTATTGCCGCGGTAAATAATACGCGTTGCCTTGCTCTCCTCAAGCCGAACCTCGATATAATCGGCTTTGTGCCCCCTTAAAGAATTAGCAATCTCGTCCTGCATCTTGTTGCCTTCTAGAATTCATGTATTGTAGCCTGTGATTGCGGCTGAAAGCAAGACGAATTAGCTCAATCCGGATGGACAAACAGTTCAACGTCATGGACTTTTTCAAAGCCTGGTTATATACTTATTGTGGAGGTGTTTAGATGCAGTCCAGTCTCATTGGAAAAGTTGAAAAAGCTAAACGCTATGCTGAAGAGCCCGACCGTGTTACACTTTCAGAATTCTCCGTAGATTTTCGCGGCGAGCATAACAATTATACCGTGAGCTATAAAGGTAATAAGTGGCACTGCACCTGTCAGTTCTTTTCTCAATGGGAAACTTGTAGCCATACCATGGCATTACAGCGGCTTTTTGCAGGCGTATTACCTAAAGAGGCAGTTGCTCCTCCTGCTGCCGACCTCAATGGCTGAAGTCTGCTGCTCCTGTCTTTACGACGTAATCTATTGCCTCGGCTACAACGAATAGGGAACCTGTAATCAGGATAAGGTCTGTCTTTTGGGCTACGGCCAGAGCCTTAGATAAAGCCTTAGAAACGCTTTCAGTTACATCCACTTTAATGTCCAGCTTGGTGAACTCCTGGGCCAGTGTCGAGGTAGAAGCTGCCCGGGGATGGGAAGAACTGGTAATGATAATAGTGTCGGCAA
This sequence comes from uncultured Chloroflexia bacterium, assembly GCA_963754385.1. Classification (GTDB taxonomy): domain Bacteria; phylum Chloroflexota; class Dehalococcoidia; order GIF9; family UBA5629; genus 9FT-COMBO-48-23. Next base: position 12,365 of record CAVWGE010000006.1, read on the forward strand.
GAGCTTTGAGTTCCCGTGCCATCCCGGTAATATCTTTATCGCATGAGGTGCCAAAGATAACAAAGCACCTATTGCAGTTGAAATAATTCTTTATAGCTTCTACTAACTTCCTCATTGAATAACCGTTGTGAGCGCCATCAACGACCACCATCGGCTCGCGGCTCAAAATCTGAAGCCTGCCAGGCCAGCTTACTTGACTGAATCCCTGGGCAATATCCGGGGCTGAAATCTTTGCGCCCAGGTAAACTAAAGCTTCTAAAGTGGCTAGAGCCGTGGCTGCGTTCTCTAGTTGGTGGTCGCCGAGCAGAGGAATGGTCAGGTCATAATTTCCGGTTTTGCCTTTAACTGCCAAGGTTTGTAGATGTAAGTCACCGCCTGTTTTTTGCCAGGTGATGTCTTTGCCGACTTGAATTAATCTGGCGCCTTGTTGCTGGCAGACCCGCCTGATTACCTTGGCCGCTTCGCTAACTTGTGGAGAGCTGACGACTATGCATCCGGGCTTGATTATGCCTGCTTTCTCGGCAGCTATCTTGGCAACGGTATCGCCTAGAATCTCGGTGTGGTCGAGGCTAATTGAGGTAATGACGCAGATATCAGCTTTGGCTACATTGGTGGCATCAAGCCTGCCTCCCAGTCCCACCTCAAGCACCTGGAAATCTGACTGGCTGTTCTTGAAATAAGCAAAGACGACGGCCGTCAATATCTCGAATGTGGTCAGTTCACCATAGGTAGCTTCCTTGTTTACCTTCTCAACAATTGGCTTGAGTTTTGTTACCAAAGCAGCAAAATCGGCCTCGGGAATCATAGTGCCGTTAGTCGTGATGCGCTCTCTCAAGGTATGGAGATGTGGTGAGGTGAATAGTCCCGTCTTATAGCCAGCGGCAATGAGCACTTGAGAAATCATGGCTGCGGTGCTTCCCTTACCCTTGGTGCCGGCTATGTGCACAGTTCTTGTTCCGAGGTGGGGATTGCCCAGCGGCAGAAGCAGCTTTTCCATCCGCCTCAGGTCGTAGTTAGCCGATGTGTAGGCGATGCCCGGAATTTTCTCGTAGTCGGTGAAGCTTAAGATATAGTCTTCGGCCTGTCGATAGTTCATTTGGGGGTTAATTATATACCAGGCGATGTTTCGGAGCACAAGGTTGCATCTGTTTGCTCATTAGTAACTACACAATCCGTCAGATTGTGTATCCCAAATCTGTGAATTCAGTGCAGCGGCTACCAGACTTTTTAAGTGATTATAGAATGTGGTCTTGGATTTTAAGCGAAAGGCTTGGCAAAAATTCATATCTGAGGTTCACATTGGATTACTTTATACAATAAATATTCAGGAATATCCTTGTTGTTAAACTCGAAGCTAGCTTTATTTCTGGAAGGGACATACCAGAGTCCGATATGTACTAAACTCATATCCTCTGGGAATAGAGCTTTATCGATTATGAAACACCCTTCAATACTCCGATTGTACTTCTGGAATTCTGAGTCTAGAGAATCAAGGGGAACGAAAAGGTCGGTAATAGAATAAGCGACACCTAAATCTTCTGGAGTCTCATGTCTGAAGCCGCTACCGTACGGTTGTCCTGCTGAACCAGTAGTAGTAGCAATTGGGATTCCTTTTGCAGGTCTTTCCTCGTTTTTTTCAGTCTGGATATGGGCTTCACCACTTTTATGTTCCGTGAAATGAAATCCTGCATCAGGAAAGAAACAAAACGTTTCTGAGTCACGGTGTTCTACCTTTAGAATGTAATAATAATTGACTCCATCTTTTATGAGGACACGGAATTCTATTTTATCTAAATCATTTTCCACTAAAATATTTTATCATAACTTCTATTGGGATACGTTAAACAATCAGCCAAAATGTGTTAAGGTCCTGACTTCTGATTACGTGGCGCATCAATGGGAGGATAGCAGCTCTACATTCCTCTGAGAAATTCGGGCCGAAGTAAAGAGGGGTCCCTTGCTGCCAAGACCTCTTCTATTTCCCTAAGCATTCTTTTCTTGTCTCGCGGCAACTGCCCCCGGACCGAAAAATAGTTCGAGGCGTGCATAGAGCTGAAAAAGCAATCGGTAAAGTTGGAATTCTCTATAATTATCTTTAGCTCTTCCAGAGACCGGGTGGGGGAAACAAGATGGAATTCTCCCTGTTTCCATTGCTCATAAAGAGGAGTGCCGGGAACCATCGTCAGGGTCAGGGCACCGGCATAGTCTGGGTCGATCTCGGTGAGAATTTTAGCCGTCTCCAGCGCATGCTTTTCACTTCCTTCAACCCCACCAAGCCCTAGAATTACTGTTACCGAGAGGGTTATGCCGGCTTCCTTTACTTTCCTTCCCGCCTCGACCAACTCGTGATGGTTTACTCCCTTGCATATCTTCTGTAGCACTTTATCATCGCCGCTTTCAACACCCATGTAAAATATCGATAGCTTGAGTTCCTTGAGCTCTCTAAGCTGGTCCTGGCTTCTTCGCAGAATATCTTGAGGAGTAGCATATGAGGCGATTCTCTCAAGGTCAGGGAACCTTTCATTCAAATAGCGAAGGGCTTCTCTCAACCTGGGGAGTGGATAGACGAGAGCATCGCCATCCTGAAGAAATACTTTTTTGCCATCCCATGAGCGAGCTATCTCATATACTATCTGGGGCACACCGGGAAGACAGATATCTTTTCTGAGATAAGTGGCTAGCGCATCTATCTCTCTCTTTACATCATTCAACTCTCTCATCTGAAGTCTGGCACCATAGAAATTGCAGAAGGTGCAAGTATTGTTGGAGCAGCCGCTGGTCAGAGGTAGAAAATAGCTTTTCCATTCACTCGGAGGGCGGATAATATTAGGTCTCTCGAACTGTATAGTCATAATGCCACGCGAATTACTGCTGAGCAGGATTTGAATCTCTTCTATAATGTATTTTACACGGAAAGTAGATTTATCCTCAACCTGGTAAGGATACATCTGCCTCATGCTGAACTCTCCGTCGCTTTGTTGCTGGAAGTCCAAGCCACCAGATATCTCGGGTTGCAACATGGTGACTGCAGTGGCTTGGATACCTTGCCTTCTTTAAGTTATAATTCAGTTTAGGTACAACATGAATTTTACCGATAAGCTTCTGGCAGCAAGCCGAAGAAATAAAAGTCTGCTTTGTGTTGGGCTTGACCCTGACCCTGAATCGATGCCGAAAGCGGGTTTTCTAGAGTTCAATAAGGCTATTATTGATAATACCGCCGACCTGGTATGTGCTTATAAGCCTAACCTCGCTTTCTATGAAGCTTCAGGTATCGGCGGGCTTGAAGTTTTACAGAAGACCATTGAGTATATACCAGACCATATCCCGATAATCGGCGACGGTAAGCGAGGAGATATTGGCAACACGGCTAGAGCCTATGCTAAAGCCCTTTTCGTGACCTTCGGCTTTGATGCAGCTACGGTAAGCCCATACCTCGGTTTCGACTCAGTCGAGCCGTTCATCGAATATAATGAGAGGGGTGTTTTTATCCTGTGCCGGACGTCTAACCCGGGGGCGTTGGATTTTCAGAGCCTGGTTGATGCTCGTGGTAAACCGCTATATGAAGTAGTAGCTCACAAAGCTAAGGAGTGGAATGTGCATGGCAATATCGGCTTGGTTGTCGGTGCCACGTACGCTGAGGAGCTAAAAGCGATTCGGCAGTTATGTCCGGAAATGCCGATTCTTATCCCGGGCATCGGGGCGCAGGGTGGTGACCTGGCATCTACGGTCAAATATGGAATTGATGCTCAGGGGGAAAATGCCATTATCGCTGTCTCACGGCAGATCCTTTATGCTTCTCAGGGAAAAGATTTTGCTCAAGCTGCCCGGCATAAAGCACAGGAGCTGCGCCATAATATCAATGAGTTAGTTGGCCAAGTTGCCCGCTGAGAGATATGGAAATAGAGCTCGGCGACGTAGTTCGCTTACGGAAAAAACATCCTTGTGGAGGTGATGAATGGCAGGTGGTGAGGCTGGGTGCTGATATTCGGGTAAAGTGCCTTAAGTGCCAGAGGCAGGTCCTTCTGGAGCGGGGAAACTTCGAGCGCCAAATGAAGGCTTTTGTCTCAAGAGGTCAGTCGGGGAATAGAGCTGGCACTGATAATGAGGTCTAAAGGCTGTTTTTGTATTTTGCAGATTGTTGTGCTAGAATTTTCTAGTTAAGTAAAATTTTCATCGCAGAGCTAATTCACTGGTGAGAGTAGTGGCCATATCGGTGCATTAGGATTTTCAAGTTTCGAGAAGGAGAATAGCATGTCAGAAGTTTCAGACGTGAACCGGGACTATAACTTATGGGTGTTGCTGCATCAGGTGAGTGACATAATATTTAATGCCAGGGAAGCAGAACTACAGCAATATGGGCTTCCAGCTACACAGGCTGAGGTTCTGTTTGTTATTAAGGCTATCGGTGACAAGGTAACCCCGGCGCAGATATCACGGATGATATTCCGGCGTCCTCACTCGGTTTCTGGGATTATAGGTAGGATGGCAAAGGCCGGGCTCGTGAAGAGAGCCAAGGACATGGAGAGAAAGAATTTGGTAAGAGTCACCATAACTGAGAAAGGGCAGCAAGCTTACAAACAGGCTCTGAAAAGGAAGTCTGTTCAGAAGATAATGTCTTCCCTTTCTGAAGCCGAGCGACAGAAACTAAAATCGCTCTTGGAAACATTGAGGAATAAAGGGCTTAAGGAACTTGGGATTGACCCCAAGAAAGCACCATCTCCCAAGTTCGTGTAAAAGCTTAAGTACTTGGTCTATTCTAGCAACGTAGTGCGAGGCTCCGGCCTCGCACTGATTTTTTTGAATTGAGGTTCTCCTTGTCAGCTTTCCACCTCTAGTCTATAATCGTTGTTGAACATGATTCGTCATATTTTGCATATTGACCTGGATGCTTTCTTTGTTTCTGTGGAGCAAACCCTGGCTCCAGAGCTACGTAACAAGCCTGTAATAGTTGGCGGCAGGCCTGACCGCCGTGGCGTGGTGGCCTCAGCTTCGTACGAAGCCCGTGCCTTTGGCATTCGGGCTGGCATGCCTCTGGCTCAAGCTTATCGTCTATGCCCTAAGGCTATTTTTCTTCAGGGTAGCTTTCCTGCCTATCGCGATGCATCGGAAAGATTTATGGAGATTCTGGCTGATTTTTCGCCTTGCCTGGAGCCAGCAGGACTGGACGAGGCTTATCTTGATATTACTGGCTGTGAAGCTCATGGTACCCCACATCATCTGGCGCTGCGCATAAAAGAGCGTGTCAAGAAGGAGCTTAGACTTATTGCTTCGGTGGGCATGGCCAGTTGTAAGGTGGTGGCTAAGATTGCTTCTGACTTAGGTAAGCCAGATGGCCTGGTTGAAGTGGCTGCGGGAAAAGAAAAGGAATTCTTAGCACCATTGCCTGTAGCCAGCTTACCCGGTGTTGGTAAAAGAACAGAGCAGGCGTTGAAGGCGATAGGAATAAGGACTATTGGTCAATTGGCGTCCTTGCCACCTGAAGCAATCAAGATTCGTTTGGGTGCTGCTGGAGTGATGATTCAGTATTATGCCAATGGCATAGATAACCGGGAAGTGGAACCACCCGGCGAGGCTAAATCTATTAGCCGGGAGGCCACTTTTGCTGAAGATACCTTGGACCGCGCCTTTCTTCTAGCTATCCTGCGTTATCTATGTGAGCGAGTCGGCGCTGAGCTGCGCCAAGAGGGCAAACATGCCAGAACTATAACCTTAAAATTGAGATATGCTGACTTTGAGACCATTACCCGTCGCATTAGTTCGAAAGAAGCTACAGATGCTGATGAAGTTATCTTTGCTGGAGCGGGTGGGTTGCTTGAGCAAGCTCTGGCTAGAAAGCGGAAACTGGTTCGACTTGTTGGTGTTGGAGTATCGAACTTAATCGGTTATGGCAAGCAACTTAATTTACTTGATTCCAGGCCGCAACGGCTGAGTCATTTAGATAAGGCTATTGACCGTATTCGTAATAAATACGGCTTTACCTCCATACAAACCGGACGCACCTTGTTGCTTAGAGATATATTTGCTAGCCGTGAAGGTGATTACATACTGGAAACACCATCGCTCTCCCGGTAGAGTTGTTTTTATCAGGGGGCAAGACTATAATTAAACCCAACTTTTCCATATTGAAATCTGGAGAAAAAGGAGGGTAGAGATGCCTCCGTATGCTTTTTTTAGAAAACAATTCGTGCCACTCGGCGAAGCTAAGATTGGTGTTCTAACCCATGCTCTGCATTATGGTACTGCTTGTTTCGAAGGCATTCGCGGCAACTGGAATGATGAGCAGGAGGAACTGTTTTTGTTCCGTATCAAAGACCATTACGAGAGGATACTTAAAGGCTGTCGCATTTTGAAGATAAACCTCCCTTATTCGGCTGACGAGATGTGCCAGTTAACAGTGAAGCTGGTGGAAAAGAGCGGCTACCGCGAAGATGTCTATATCCGCCCCCTGGCTTATAAAAGCTCAGAAGCTATCGGCGTCCGGTTACATGATTTGGAGGACGATTTCCTCATCGTCGTTGTCACTTTGCCTGCTTATCTTGATGCTGAGAAAGGGGTTCGCTGCTGCACCTCTTCATGGCGGCGCGTTGATGATACCATGATTCCAGCGAGGGGGAAGATTACCGGCATCTACGTGAACAGCGCTCTAGCTAAGACCGAAGCTAACGAGCAAGGCTTCGATGAGGCCATTTTGCTGAACCACGATGGTCACGTTTCCGAAGGCAGCGGTGAGAATATCTTCTTTGTCCTGGAAGGTAAACTGGTAACACCGCCGAGCTCCGATAATATCCTGATGGGCGTTACTCGGGACACGTTAATTAAGCTAGCCCGAAACGAGCTGGGTATAGAAACTGTGGAAACATCGGTGGATCGCACCGAGCTTTACCTCGCTGATGAGGTGTTTTTTACCGGCACTGCTGCTCACGTAAGTCCGGTCATTGAAATTGACCACCGCCCGGTGGGGAATGGGAAAATAGGCAAGATAACCAAGGAGTTGCAGCGCCTCTATTTTGATGTGATAAAGGGCAAAAATCCGAAGTATCTCAATTGGTGCACGCCGGCATATTCCAAGCTGGTAAAGACCAAGCAGGGTTAACCTCGAAGGTGGGCCAAATCGTATCGCCTATCTGACTGAAATCGTCGGTTATCTTCTGGTTTTATCGCCAGATTTATGTCTTTGTGCAGGTTGGGATGGCTGAGGGGGCTTTATTCGCAGAGCTTTCAGCAGGTAGAGAAGACGGCAGCTTTCTTCCAAAGTTGTAGTGTAGTGGTAGGCCTCTTCAAGCAGTTGACCGGCAGCAAAACTTCCATGGCCACGCACTAATACGATTTTATGTGTTGTGAGCGCCTCAGCTATCTCTTCAGCACACCCCCCGGGCTTTACAGTCGTTTCTCCACCTAGGACCGGCACTCTTGACAGTAATAAACTTCCTTCGACATCACAAGGGATGATTTCTTTCTCGGAGAAAGAGAGGGTGACCGCGTGAGCAGGATGGGCATGTATTATAGCCGAGGCAGACGTGCGTTTATAAATGGCACGATGGACTGCCAGTTCTGTTGAGGCTAAGGGCGTGAAGCGGTCATTTTTATTGATTTTGGTTTCTACGAGGTCACGTTCTTCAAGACAGCCTAGCATGCTGCTCCGATGAGTGATGCATAGGCGTTCTCCCAATCTAATGCTGAGATTGCCACTGTGAGAGGACACCAGACCTCGGGCACAGAGGTCTCGTCCAACGGTCTGAAACTGATAAATCAGCATCTATCTTACTTTTTACACTAATTTTGTACTCAAAGTCAAACCGAAGACTTCAGTCAGGCTAGCCGGCGAATCACAGTAATAACCTTACCCTGGATTTCTATATTATCAAGAGTGGTATAAATCGGTTGCATTTGGGTATTTGCCGGTTCGAGGCGAATACGGTTAGCCTCTCTGAACAATCTTTTCAGGGTAACTTCCCTTTCAGCTTTGAGCCAGGCGGCTACCATATCGCCATTTTTAGCGTTGTTCACGTATTCCATCAAAACGATGTCGCCGTCCTTTATCAGGGCGTCAATCATTGAATTACCTTTCACCCTAAGAGCATAGATTCTCTGTTTACCACGCGTCAAATCCTCAGTAACCTCTAATTCTTCAGAGGCAACTGTGTCCCAGGTCTCTGAGTCAGGGACAGGGATTGGCTCACCGGCGGCTATTTCGCCTATTACCGGTACGGTGACATTATGACGATGGCTTCGTTGATTGGTCAAAAGTTCGATGCCGCGTGATATATCCGCGTGACGGCGAATGTAGCCGGCTGACTCCAGCCTAGCCAGGTTGTAGGCGACCACCGATGTGGAGCTTATCTTGCAGCCAGTGACAATATCCCTGACTGTGGGCGGGTAGCCTCTGGAGTCAAGGAATTTTCGAGTAAAGTTGAGTATACGTTTCTGTTTTGGTGATAGCGCTTTACGAGTCATGGCGAATGTTGGCGCAGCTAATCAAATTACTCTTTAGGCTGCTTGGCACTGGTTGCCTTCTGTTCGGCAGGGCTGGAAAGCTTGGCTTGATTAAACTTCTTCATCAACCGTGACTTACGCCTGGCGGCCGTATTAGGGTGGATGACCCCCTTTTTGGCAGCTCTGTCGAGGGCACTTGTGGCAGCTAACACAGCTTGTTGTGCTGGCTCAAGCTCGTTGCTTGAAATAAGCTTCTCTGCCCTGGCCAAATGGGTCTTGGTGGCACTTCTAACCGACTTGTTTCGTAGTTGCTTTCTTCCTGCTGCGCGTGCTGCTTTTTCTGCTGATTTACTTTTGGGCAATCCTGTCTCCTTTTTTCTTTATATTTTATATGATTTCAGCGTTGCAATCTTGCCTCATCCTTTTTCTGGTAGGTTTTCATTAAGAACTAAGGCTGGCTTTAGCTTGGCTGATTCTTGTAGCGCTTATAACACCACGTACACCCTGGATTCTGGAGAATACTTGAGTTAACTGAGCCATATTGGTGATTTCAAGAGTAGCGAATATCGAAGTAATCTCATTGTGATATGTAGCGTTCATGCTGGATATATTTACTTTGACCTCAGCGACAACAGTAGTGATATCCCGAAGCAAGCCTACTCTATCCCAGGCGTCTATCTGTATATCCACGGGGTAAACATCATGTATCTCGCCCCAGCTCACCTCGATGAGTCGTTTCTTGTCTTCGACATTGATAACATTTATGCAGTCTTTGCGATGTACGGTAATCCCCTGGCTCCGAGTAATATAACCTATAATGTGGTCGCCAGGCAAGGGATTGCAGCAACGGGCTAATTGAGTAAGTAAGTCACCCACGCCTAGAACCTGAATTCCTGCTGTGGTCATTTTTTCAGCGCGTACGGTTTTGGTTACGGCAGGGATTTCTTCCGGTTCGATAGCCAGCTTGAGAGCCAACTGATGTGGAGTGATGCCACCATAGCCAATAGCTGCCAGAAAATCATCAGCACCTTCATAATTGAACAATCGTGCAGTTTCTTCAATGTTGGTTATGGCTATATCCAGCCGCTTGAGCTCTCTTTCCAGAATCTGCCTGCCGCGTTCTATGTTCTGTGTTCGTTCCTGTTTCTTAAACCATTGTCGGATTTTTTCTCGGGCATGTGAAGTCTTGATAAATCCTAAGTCGGGGTTGAGCCAGTCAAGGCTGGGGGCTTTGCCGGCCTTAGCAGTCATAATTTCTATGATTTCACTATTTTTAAGTTCGTAGTTCAGGGGCACCAGCCTGCCGTTTACCTTGGCGCCTATGCAGCGATGTCCTAACTCGGTATGGATGCGATAGGCGAAATCGAGTGGTGTGGCGCCCTTGGGCAAAGCTTTTATTTCGCCTTTGGGTGTGTAAACAAAGACCTGGGCAATAAAGACCTCTGTTTTCAGAGATTCGAGGAATTCCTCGCTGCCAAGCTCGCCTTGCCACTCAATTAACTGGCGCAGCCAGGCTATCTTGTCCTCAAAGTGTGTATCCTGACTGGTACCTTCTTTATAGCGCCAGTGAGCGGCTACTCCGAAACCAGCGGTTCGGTGCATATCATAGGTCCGAATTTGTATTTCCAGTGGAGTTGTGCCCTGACATAGCACAGTGGTGTGCAATGACTGATAACCGTTGTCTTTAGGATTAGCGATGAAATCGTTAAACTCTTCAGGAATAGGATGCCACAGATTGTGGATGGCTCCTAGCGCTTTATAGCAATCCGGGATTGTATCTACCAGTACCCGGACAGCAAACAGGTCGTGAATGTCATCGAAATCTCTGCCTTGAGCTGCATATCGGTTCAGTTTATTGTAAATGCTGTAGATGTGCTTCGGTCTGCCGACGATTTCCGTCTTTATCCCAGCTTTATCCAGTTCTTGCTTTAGTATTTCGGTAATCTCATTTATAAAAGCTTCTCGTTGTGTCCGGCGGGTAGCTAACAAGCGAGCCACTTTGTGGTATTGGCGTGGCTCCAGATAACGGAAGGATAAGTCCTCTAATTGCCACTTTACTTGCCAGATACCCAGGCGGTGGGCAAGGGGTGCATATATCTCCAGTGTCTCTTGGGCAATGCTGCGCCGTTTCTCTGGTGATAAGGCTCCTAAGGTGTGCATATTGTGTAGTCTATCGGCTAGTTTTATAAATACCACTCTCAAGTCCTCTGCCATAGCAATCAGCATCTTTCGCAGGTTTTGAGCTTGAGATTCTCGTTTACCGGCTTCGCCCCGACGTAAGGATAATTTGCCCAGTTTGGTGGTGCCATCGACGAGCTTGCTTACTTCCGGGCCAAATTTGGCCTCGATTTTGGACAAGGGCACTCCACAATCTTCGGGCACGTCGTGGAGTAAGGCTGCGGCTAAAGTGGCGGCGTCAAGCTGGAGGTCAGCTAGCATCATGGCGGTCTGTAACGGGTGGTCCAGATACGGGCCGCCGGACTTCCGCACCTGCCCTTTATGGGCGTTTAAGGCAAAGTCATACGCTGCCTCGATTAAAGCCACTTTTTCCGGAGACAGGTATTCTTTAGCTTTCTTTATAAGGGCACCAGCGTCCATCTCAATCCCGCTACGCCAGTATAATAATGCAAACAAAGCGGCAGATGCAAATTCAGTTTTGAGAAGATATGGCTTAAATGCGTTCGAGTTTTGGCTATTCAACAGCGAGGGTTAGCAGTCACGGGGCAGGTTGGGATTCGTCGATTGGGTGAGGTACAAAGGTTTGACAACCTTTGCTGCCTGTTGTACACTATGTTGACCATAATAGTCAACATAGTCAAGTAAGGTTAGATAAGGCAAGGTAAGGTTAGATAAGGCAAAGTGAGGGTAGGTAAGGTAAAGTTATGAAACTGTCTGCCAGAGGTCGGTATGGAACCAGGGTGCTTTTGGATTTGGCACTTCAGGGGGGGAAAGAGCCTGTTCCGTTAAAGGATATTGCCCGGCGGCAGCAGATTTCGCTTCTGTATTTGGAGCATTTGATTGCCCCTCTAATAGCAGCAGGGATGATAAGAAGCACCCGGGGCCCTCGCGGCGGAGTCTGTCTTGCCAGGTCGCCTCAGGAGATAAGGCTTAGCGAAGTGATCGGGCTGCTTGAAGGTTCGATTGCTGCTGTCGACTGTGTTAGCGACTCTAAGGCCTGCCCTCGCTCTGAGCTTTGCGTCACCCGAGATATCTGGACTGAGCTGAAAAAGGCGATGGACGGGGTTTTGGAGTCTATAACATTGCAGAACCTGGTCGAGCGTCAAAAAGGGAAAGAGCAGTCTGCGGAGAAGATGTATTACATATAAGTTACAGGATGCTAGTTTGAACAAGGCGTGTATGTAAGAGGAGAATTGGAATGGCGAAGATAAATATGCTTTGTCCATTTAACCATAAATTGTGTGACGAATGTCCGCTTTACCGGGGCAGACATTATTACTTGTGTTTCTGTGATAAATATCGGGGCTACATCGGTGAGTCAGAGCAACGCACTAAATCTAGCGTTGCCCGGTATCCGATTGACCTCCTGACTATATTTAAGCAAATAGAGCCGTGGGCTGGTGTTGGCCTTCTGCCAGGAATTAAGTCCAAAGTTAAGCTGAAGGTTATAGATATGGAGAATGGAGCCACCAGAGTTTGCGACCTTGATGAAGCCAAAACATGGGACTGGAGCAATCCGGAGATGATGAGAATGATTGGTGGCGTTCAAATTACCAGCTGGAATAAGCTGGTTGAGCTCGTATCGTTTAAGGCTAAGAAAGGCTACCGGGAAGTAGAGCTCTATGAAGCCCCGCGTTTCATAATGTTAGGAGGAGGATAAACTCAAGATGCCCAAGAACTAAAAAGTAGCTCTTCAATCATGGTAATGTATGATATTTGAATTAATAAGAGCCATAATTCCGCAAAAGCAAATGAACAGGAGGACCTAAGTTGAACAGAAAAATCTTAATATCTTTTTTACTCATCGGACTTGTTTTAACCGTTATAGGTTGTGCCCAGGCAAGCAATCTGCCCGATACCCAACCGGGAAACACCGGTGTAGCAGGTAACACTCCAGTTGTGGAAAATCCGGCGACACCTGAAACGGAGATTCCCCAGGCGCCTGAAGAGGAAAGCCCAAAAATTCTAAAGATAAGTGATATTCTGGAAAGCCCCGAAGGTTACGGGGGGCAGGCAGTAATAGTGGAAGGCAAGATTGTATCCGAGTGCCCCGCCGGTTGCTGGTTCACCTTGAACGACGGCACTGGGACAATATACGTTGACCTGGCTCCCAGCAACCTGGTGATTCCTCAGAAAAGAGGGGCATTTGCCACCGTTTACGGTCAGGTGGTCAGGAAGGGCAGTGACACATATCTAATCGGCACTAAGGTTGAGTTTTAGGTAAGGAGGCTATTGCCTTGAATTTTGTTACCCTAGCCATAAAGAACTTGCTACGCCGGCGCGGCAGAACGATTTTGACCATACTGGGAGTTGCCATCGCCATCGCCGTTTTATTCAGCCTGCTTTCTTTTAACTCGGGCTACGAGAAGCAACTGAGCGGTGAGCTCGACAGCCTGGGCATTCATATGCTGGCAGTGCCGAAAGGATGCCCCTATGAAGCGGCTTCGCTCATCATCCACGGCGGCGTTATACCTAAGTATCTGTCTAATTCGGATGTAGAAGAGGTGAAGAAAATCGATGGCATAGAAGTTGCCAGTCCTATGCTGCTTCAACAGTTCTACAAGGATGGGCAGCCGCATGTCGTGTACGGCGTCATGATGGATGATGTGAGCCGTCTCAAGCCCTGGTGGAAAGTGGAGGGTAGATTCTTCTCTGACACCGAAGACAACGTAATGGTTATCGGACGGAATCTGGCGGAAAAGGAGAAATTGAAGGTTGGCGATGTTTTGCCTTTCGGTCCGGATGGGATACCTTTTACCATTGTCGGTATCCTGGAAAGGACAGACACGCAGGATGATGAGTTCCATTTCTTGCCTCTACCGGTGGCGCAAAGGATTTTTGACAAGCCCGACCAGATAACAACCATAGCTATCAGGATAAACGATATCTCCAGGATTTCGGAAATCTCAAAGGAGCTGGAGAATATTCCTGACATTCAGGTTGTTACCATGACGCAGGTAATGGGCACCATTATGAATCTGGTCGGCTCAGCGCGTACGCTCATTACTTCAGTCATTATCGTAGCTATCATCATCAGCGCCGTCGGCATAATCAATACGCTTCTTATGTCGGTTAATGAGAGGACAAGGGAGTTCGGAATGATGAAGGCAATAGGAGCTTCCGGGCTGGATATAGGCAGGCTGGTGCTCATCGAGACGCTGTTCATCACTGTAATCGGCGGAATCATCGGCCTGCTGCTGGCAATGTTGGGTTCCAGCTTAATAGAAGCTTTTGTCAAAGGAATAATCCCTTATTCGCCGGCTGGCAGGCTCATGGCTCCGGAGCCGGGATTAATAGGCTTGTGTTTGTTATTCTCGGTCGTCATCGGATTTGTCTGTGGGATGTACCCGGCGATTAGGTCATCGCGCTTAACGCCTATGGAGGCTATTCGGAGTAATCTGGAATGAAAGAAGAAGTTATTTCAGCAAAAGGGTTGACCAAGATATACCATCGAGGTAGTGAAGAGATACATGCACTTAAGGAAGTTAGTTTCGCTATAACGAAGGGTGAGTTTGCAGCTATCGTAGGCCCTTCCGGTTCGGGTAAGACCACGCTGTTGAATCTACTGGGCTGCCTTGACACGCCAACACGGGGCAGCCTCAGATTGAATGGTATCGAGGTCAAGGGTCTTAAGGAGAGAGACCTGGTGAAATTGCGCCGCGAAAATATAGGCTTTGTTTTTCAGCAGTTCTTTCTGCTGCCTACTTTAACCGTACGCGAAAATATAGAGCTACCCCTACTCTTTAGCAGGAAAAACGGTTATAAGAGCCAGATAGACGAGGTAATCGGGCTCGTTGGGCTTAAAGCCAGAGCTGAGCATTTGCCCGGGCAGCTCAGTGGTGGGGAGATGCAGAGGGTGGCTATCGGCAGGGCTCTTATCAATGAGCCGAAGATTATTCTGGCCGATGAGCCCACCGGCAATTTGGATTCAGCCACTTCTCTTAGAATTTTTGAGCTTTTTCAGAACCTGAATAGCCAGGGACTAACTCTGATTGTGGTCACTCACAATTCGGAGCTGGCAAAAATAGCTCATAATGTAATCCAGTTGAGAGACGGTGAAATAGCTCGAAAAACTTCGAGTCACGGTTCATTGAAAAAAGCCAGGAGTTGAGTTGATGGCGAAGATAGCCAATGACATCACGGAGCTTATCGGCAACACACCTCTGGTCAGGCTGAACAAGATAGCAGCAGGTGCCAGGGCAGAAGTTGTCGCCAAGCTAGAGTTCTTCAACCCCTGCAGCAGTGTGAAAGACCGCGTCGCCGTGTCCATGATTAGAGCCGCTGAAGAGGCAGGCTTGATAGGAAAGGACACTGTGATTGTCGAGCCCACCAGCGGCAACACCGGTATTGCTTTAGCCTTTGTCTGCGCATCGCGCGGTTACCGCTTGATACTCACCATGCCGGAAACGATGTCAGTGGAGCGCCGGCATATTCTTTCTATATTCGGCGCTGAGCTGGTGCTAACGCCTGGAGCCGAAGGGATGTCCGGAGCAGTGCGGAAAGCCGAACAACTGGTGGCAGAAAACAAAAATTACTTTATGCCGCAGCAATTCAAGAATCCGGCTAATCCTAAAATTCACCGCGAGACCACGGCTGAGGAGCTCTGGAGAGATACGGATGGCAAGATAGATATTTTGGTCACCGGCGTCGGCACCGGAGGCACCATTACCGGCGTGGCCGAGGTTATAAAGAAGAAAAAACCTCGGTTTAAAGCTATTGCCGTTGAGCCGGCCGGTTCACCGGTTCTTTCCGGCGGCAAGCCTGGCCCGCATAAAATACAGGGCATCGGCGCTGGCTTTATTCCGGATATTATGAGGCTGGACCTGGTCGATGAAATCATTAAGGTAACCAATGATGATGCCGGTGTGACGGCCAGGAGATTAGCCGTAGAAGAGGGTATACTGGCAGGCATATCCTCCGGCGCCGCCGTCTGGGCAGCTCTGCAGGTTGCCCGGAGGCCGGAAAATAAGGGGAAATTGATTGTGGTGATTTTACCCGATACCGGCGAGCGTTATATATCCACCTGGCTTTTTCAGGAGCTTTGATTTTCCTGTGCCGGGAATTTAAAATTGTACCAGGATGGTTCCGACAGTTGTTGATATCGCTGAGGGTTGAAAGATGAAGAGAATATATCTGGATTACGCTGCTACCACGCCGACACATCCTGAGGTGTTGAAGGCGATGTTGCCCTATTTCACAGATGCCTTCGGCAATCCTTCCAGCATACATTCGCTTGGTCAGGAAGCCAGGGACGCCATCGAGAAAGTGCGGAATCAGGTTGCAGCTCTTATCGGCGCTAAAGGTGAGGAGATTGTTTTTACCGGCAGCGGAACGGAGGCGGATAACCTTGCCTTAAAGGGTGTGGCATTGGCAAATCAGAGCAAGGGTAATCACATTATTACCAGCTCAATCGAACATCATGCCGTGCTGGAGACCTGTAAGTTTCTGGAAAAGCAGGGATTCTCGGTCACCTATCTTCCCGTAGATGGTTATGGTATGGCTGACCCAGGCGGTGTCAAGAAGGCAATCACAGCTAAGACTATCCTAATTTCAATTATGCATGCCAGCAATGAGGTCGGCACCATAGAACCTATAGCCGAGATAGGAAATATCGCCAGGGAGGCGGAGGTTTACTTGCACACCGATGCCGTGCAAGCAGTGGGGCATATCCCCGTAGATGTGAATAAGTTGAATGTTGAACTTCTGTCCATGTCGGCACATAAGCTCTACGGTCCCAAGGGCATCGGCGCGCTGTATATTAAAAAAGGTACCAGGATAAGCTCCTTTATACATGGAGGTAGCCAGGAGAGAGGAAAGCGGGCCAGCACTGAGAACGTGCCCGCCATTGTCGGCTTTGGCAAAGCGGCGGAAATCGCACAGCAGGAAATGCTCGAAGAAGCCCAAAAGCTGACTGTACTTCGTGACCGGCTAATTGAAGGCATTCTTACGAGCATCGAGCATACCAGATTGAATGGTCATCCCGTGATTAGGCTGCCTAACAATGTAAATGTCAGCGTTGATTATGCCGAAGGCGAGTCAATGCTGTTGAATTTGGACCTGGCTGGAATCTGTGCTTCCACAGGTTCAGCTTGCAGTTCAGTAGACCTCGAGCCATCACATGTTCTGGTGGCAATGGGGCTGCCGCATTTACAGGCGCATAGTTCCCTGAGATTCACTTCAGGAAAGTGGACTACTGAAGAAGACATAGACCAGGTTCTAAACGTGCTCCCCGGGATTGTTTCCAAGCTCAGGGCTATGTCCCCGCTTATGAAAAGCTCCAAATAGCCGTTGAATCGGTTGCTCAAATCATTCCATTCATTCGACCAACTGAGCCAATAAAGCTATAATATAGTGAATATCTGTATCGAGGCTAGAGCCAACGAGAAATTTTAAACAGAAGGAGGCAAAAATGAAAATTGTAACATTGTGTAAAGAAGGTTCTTGTTGCCCGGTGGTAAAAATAACAGAGACACAGGTGGAAATAGGCGAGAAGGATAACCTTTGCGTCCTCACCAGGGAACAATGGGAGACGCTCAAGGAAAAGGTGCTAAGCAAAGAGCTATAAGCCAAAAGATATCTGTAACCAGCTCTGTAGCTGCCATACTCACATTTCGCCGGGTTAAACGGTAGGTAATGACATGGCTAGAATTATTGCCGTCTGCAAAAGCGAGAAAAAGGGAATAAAGAAGGAAGACGTAAAAGAGGGGCTTCTGAAGGAGGACTTCGGCCTTGTCGGCGATGCTCATGCCGATTGCTGCACGCACCGGCAGGTGAGTTTGCTCGCCGTGGAAAGCATTGACAAGTTGCGAGCCCTGGGTTTGGAGCTAAAGCCCGGAGATTTCGCCGAGAATTTGACCACCGAGGGAATAGACCTGGTATCGATACCTGTCGGCACGAGGATGTCAGTCGGCGAGCAGGTTATACTGGAGGTCACTCAAATCGGCAAGGAGTGCCATGCCGGTTGTGCTATCTTCCAGCAGGTGGGCAAGTGCGTAATGCCTGAGGAGGGCGTGTTTACCAAGGTGATTCGAGGCGGGACCGTCAGGTCAGGAGACAAGATAGAGGTGGGGTAAGATGGTGAGCGAGGTGGAGAAGGTCCCCATATTGCGGCTCACCGAGGCAGGTAAGAGCAGCGCCGATGATGTGGTTGTCAGGGAATTTCCTCTCACCATCGTCTTGAATAACCGGGAGCTGGTCATTTTGCTCTGTTCCCCCAAAAATCTCGATTATCTGGCTGTCGGCTTCCTTTCCTCCGAGGGGTTGCTCAAGGGCAAAGACGATATCAAAAAGATAACGGTTGACGACCGGAGAGGTGTGGTCCGCGTGGAGACTGAAGAGGAGAACAAGCAAGCTGGTGAGCTCCTGTTCAAGCGGCTCATCACATCGGGCTGCGGCAGAGGCGCTTCTTTTTACAGCGTCGCCGACGCTGGCGGACAGATAAAAGTAGAGTCTCAGACCAGAATATCGGCTCTTGAGGTCTTCGAGCTGGTAAGTGAATTTCAGCACCGCTCTCAGATTTTCAGGACAACCGGCGGCGTCCACAGCGCTGCCTTATGTGATGCCGAAAATATTCTGGTTTTCAGCGAAGACATAGGCAGGCATAATGCCATTGATAAAATCTTCGGCGAATGTATCTTGAGAGATATACCGACGTGCGACCGCATAATAGTCACCAGCGGCAGGGTTTCCTCGGAGATACTGCTTAAAGTGGCTAAAAGAAATATCCCTCTGCTTATCTCTAAATCTGCACCCACTGACCTGGGGGTGAAATTAGCCAATGATTTAGGCGTCACACTTATCGGCTTTGTCAGGGGAAACAGGATGAACATTTACTCTAATGACTGGAGGCTAGTGAGCCATGGATAGAGAGCCGGAGCTGGCTGAGAAAATCCTGAGCTTAAAGAAAAAAAGAAATGCCGTTATACTCGTCCATAACTATCAACTGGGCGAGATTCAGGACATAGCCGACTTCGTCGGTGATTCCCTGGACCTCAGCCAGAAGGCAGCTAAGACCGATGCCGGCGTCATAGTCTTCTGCGGCGTCCATTTTATGGCGGAGACAGCCTCCATCCTCTGTCCTGACAAGACAGTCCTGCTTCCGGATATGCATGCCGGCTGTCCTATGGCTAACATGATAACTGCCCCGCAGCTACGTGCCAAAAAGAAGGAGCATCTAAAGGCTACGGTGGTCTGCTACGTCAATTCCCCGGCTGCGGTTAAGACTGAGTCGGATATTTGCTGCACCTCTGCTAATGCAGTTGGTATCGTACAAAGCCTGGCTGCGGACGAAATACTTTTTGTCCCCGACCAGTACCTGGGGCACTATGTCTCCACGAAGACCGGCAGAAAGATGATTCTCTGGCCTGGCTTTTGCCCCACACATGTCCGGATACTGCCTGAGCATATCGCCAAACTCAAACACGAATATCCCCAAGCTAAAGTGGTAGTTCACCCCGAATGCACGCCGGGGGTGATAGCCCTGGCTGATGAGGTGTTGAGCACCAGCGGCATGATACAGTTTGCTAAAAGGGAAGATGTCCGGCAAATGATTGTGGGCACGGAGATAGGCATAATCTACCGGCTCAAAAAAGAGAATCCGGGGAAGAGCTTTATACCTGTCTCGGAGCAGGCTGTATGCCCCAACATGAAGCTAATCACACTGGAGAAAGTCCTGTGGTCTCTGGAGGAGATGGCACCGGTGGTTAAGGTACCGGAGAAGATACGGCTTAAGGCAAAGAAGGCTGTGGACAGGATGCTGGCAGTGGGCAGGAGTGCATGAAACAGACCGGCAAGGTAGTCATCTTTGTTACCACCGGCACCGAGGCAGAAGCTCACAAAATAGCTGAGCATCTGCTTACCAGGAGAAAAGCTGCCTGCGTAAACATCGTGCCCGGGGTAGAGTCATCGTTCTGGTGGCAGGGCAAGCTCGATTCAGCCCGGGAAAGCCTTCTCATCATCAAGACCAGAGCCTCGCTGCTCTCCGAAATCATCCAAATGGTTAAAAGTGTTCACAGCTATGAAGTCCCCGAGATAATCGCCCTGCCCATCATCGGCAGCAGCGAAAGTTACTTGAAGTGGATTGATGACGAGGTCAAAGAGAGCTGAACACTTCGTCAGATTGTTCAGGTTCCCGAATGGGAGCCAAGTAACTGTTGCGGAACTGGAATAAGCGCCTTCTTCTAAGAGAAAAATCGAAACTGTCGAGAAAGGCCCGCTCTTATCCTGCTATTTTGACATTCAAACTCTCTGAGGTATATGATTTCAATCAGGAATCGGTGATTCACCTGGGCATACTAAATTGGCAGATAATTTATGAATGATCTGCTTTTCCTCACCCTGACTGTGGTATTCTTTCTAGTCAGTCTAGGACTGATAGCAATCTTTCGACGCCTGTGAAATCGTAATATGGGTGCTTTCTATATTATCTCGGGCATCATTTGCCTGGGCCTATTAATCTACCTCATTTTGGCGCTCCTGAAGCCAGAGTGGTTCGGATGACAGTCTCTATCTTGCTCCAACTCGGACTATACCTGCTTGTCCTACTGTTGCTCGTCAAGCCGCTAGGTGCCTACATGGCACACGTCTATCAGGGCGAACGCACGTTTCTCGACCCTGTGCTAAAACCCATTGAGCGATTTATCTATCGTCTTGCAAGGATACACGCTGACGAAGAGATGGATTGGAAGAGATATGCCATCGCCATGTTGCTATTTAGTTTTTTAGGTTTGCTGCTGTTGTATTTGTTACAGCGCCTACAGTCCATCCTGCCCTTAAATCCCCAGAGTTTGAGCGCAGTCCCGCCTGGTTTGGCCTTCAACACTGCGGTCAGTTTTGTTACCAACACGAACTGGCAGAGCTATAGTGGGGAGACCACCATGAGCTATCTGACTCAAATGCTCGGACTGACAGCTCAGAACTTTATATCAGCGGCTACAGGCATGGCGGTGCTAATCGCACTGATACGTTCCTTCGCCCGGCAATCGGCCAAGGCCATTGGTAGTTTCTGGGTGGATACTACCCGAAGTATTCTTTATATACTATTGCCTCTATCAATCGTCTTGGCACTGGTTCTAGTGTCACAGGGTGTAGTGCAGACATTCAACGGATATGAGAATGTATCCCTCCTGCAATCAACTCATGACTCCAGTGGCCAAGCTATAAATGAGCAAGTTGTGGCTGTGGGACCAGCTGCTTCTCAGATCGCTATTAAGCAACTGGGAACAAATGGTGGTGGTTTTTTCAATGTTAACTCGGCACATCCCTTTGAAAACCCCACTCCATTCTCTAATTTCCTAGAAATGTTATCCATTCTGCTTATACCGGCAGCATTGTGCTACACCTTTGGCAAGATGATAGGGGATACCCGTCAAGGCTGGGCAATACTCGTGGCTATGACAGTCATATTTGTAGCCATGCTTGGTATTGCTGTGTGGGCAGAACAAGGTGGTAGTCCAGACATAAGTAAATTAGGAGTTGACCAAGTGCCTAGTGTACTCCAGTCTGGTGGCAACATGGAGGGTAAAGAAATCCGCTTTGGGATTACCAACTCAGCGCTGTGGGCCACTGCCACCACTGCTGCTTCAAATGGGTCAGTGAATGCCATGCACGACTCGTTTACACCGCTAGGTGGTCTGGTGCCAATGTGGCTCATGCAGCTAGGTGAGGTAGTTTATGGCGGAGTCGGCTCCGGGCTATACGGCATGTTGGCCTTCGTCATAATCGCAGTGTTCGTAGCTGGTTTAATGATTGGACGTACTCCTGAATACCTGGGGAAGAAGATCGAAGCCTACGAGATGAAGATGGCTTCACTGATGGTTCTTATTCCAGTAGTAATCGTGTTGTTCGGCACGGCGGTCGCTGTAGTCACCTCAGCAGGTAAAGCGGCGGTTTATAACCCTGGGGCGCATGGCTTCAGTGAGATACTGTACGCCTTCTCTTCAGCCGGCAACAACAACGGTAGTGCCTTCGCCGGTCTTAGCGCCAACTCCGCCTTCTACAACACCGCCTTGGGCTTTGCCATGCTCTTCGCCCGTTACTGGACGGCGATTCCGGCACTGGCGATTGCCGGTTCGTTGGTGAATAAAAAGAAAGTACCTCCAAGTTCCGGTACACTACCCACTCACACGCCTCTCTTTATTGTCTGGCTGATTGTGGTAGTCATAATAGTAGGCGCCCTCAGCTTTCTGCCTGCCTTGGCTTTAGGGCCATTAGCCGAATACCTTACGATAAGATGATGAACTATGTCGACTAATCACTCATCCGAGTTTCAAACGCAGCCGCCGGAAAAGGAAGCAATATCTCCGAAAAGGCAGTCTCATGCCAGATGGCAACTCTATCGCCGCGCATTCATCGATGCCTTTCGTAAACTTGACCCACGTTGGATGCTGCGCAACCCGGTCATGTTCGTGGTAGAGGTAGGCAGTGTGCTCACTACCATCTTGTGGGTTCAGGCGCTTTTTGGGCATGGAGAGGCAGGAGCTAGCTTTATTGGTGCCATAACGTTGTTTCTTTGGCTTACCGTGCTCTTCGCCAACTACTCTGAAGCTATTGCTGAGGGACGTGGCAAGGCGCAAGCAGAAGCATTGCGACGTACGCGGCGAGAAACGGAGGCTAAAAAGCTCAGGCGGCCAAAACACGGGGCCCAGTATGATGTTGTTGCTTCCACTGCTTTGCATCGAGACGATGTATTTTTAGTAGAGGCTGGCGATATTATTCCAATCGACGGCGAAGCGATTGAAGGCGTAGCATTAGTAGATGAGAGCGCTGTCACAGGTGAAAGCGCACCAGTTATCCGTGAATCGGGAGGAGACCGAAGTGCCGTCACCGGCGGGACACGCTTATTATCAGATTGGTTGGTAGTGCGTGTTACAGCCAATCCCGGTGAAGGCTTCCTTGACCATATGATTAGCCTGGTAGAGGGGGCAAAGCGCCAGAAAACGCCTAACGAGATCGCCCTTAATATCCTCTTGGCGGCATTCACTATCATCTTTCTAGTTGTCTGTGCCACATTGCTGCCATTCTCCCTGTACAGTGTTCAAGTGAATCAGCAGGGCATACCGATTACTCTGACCGTGCTAGTTGCACTACTGGTTTGCCTTATTCCGACTACAATTGGAGGTTTGCTGCCAGCTATCGGAATTGCCGGAGTGGACCGCCTTATTAGGCGCAACGTAATCGCATTGTCCGGTCGTGCTGTGGAAGCGGCCGGTGATGTGGATGTGCTGCTGTTGGACAAGACCGGTACAATCACTTTAGGCAACCGTCAGGCAGTAGAGTTCATACCTGTTAGCGGGATCAGCGACCGTGAGCTGGCAGAGGCGGCACAACTGGCTTCGCTGGTCGACGAGACGCCAGAGGGTCGTAGCATAGTACTGCTGGCGAAGGAGAAATATGGTCTGCGCGGCAGCAAAGGTGACGACGCCACAGGCAGCATGCGCTTCATTCCATTTTCGGCACAGACACGTATGAGTGGGGTGGATATTGATGGACTGAGCATCCGCAAGGGCGCTGCTGATGCAATCATAGCTTATATCGAAAAGCAGGATAAGACAGTGCCGACGGAACTGAAGACACTGGTTGATGATATTGCTCGTGCGGGTGGTACGCCGCTAGTGGTAGCACGCAACGGCGAAGCCCTAGGCGTGACCCATCTCAAAGATATCGTCAAAGGTGGCATTAAGGAACGTTTTGTACACATGAGGAAGATGGGCATCAAAACAGTGATGATTACTGGCGATAACCCACTGACGGCAGCCGCCATCGCCGCTGAGGCAGGGGTGGATGACTTTCTGGCACAGGCCACTCCTGAAGCCAAGCTTGAGTTGATACGTAAGCACCAGGCCGGCGGCCGGCTGGTGGCTATGACCGGCGATGGCACCAATGATGCTCCAGCACTGGCACAGGCTGACGTAGCTATGGCAATGAACACTGGAACACAACCGGCTCGTGAAGCCGCCAACATGATTGACCTCGATAGCAATCCTACCAAATTGATTGAAGTGGTAGAGATAGGCAAGCAGCTGCTTATGACTCGCGGGGCCTTGACCACATTCAGTATCGCCAACGATGTATCCAAGTATTTCGCCATTATTCCGGCAGCATTTGCCAGCACATACCCTTCGTTGCTGGCATTGAACTTAATGCGTTTAGCCACACCAGAAAGCGCTGTTTTGTCAGCGGTGATTTTCAATGCGCTGATTATAGTCGCTTTAATCCCGCTAGCTTTACGGGGTGTACCATACCGTCCAGTCGGTGCAGCTAGACTCCTCCGTAATAATCTACTATTTTATGGAATAGGAGGATTAATCTTGCCATTTATCGGCATAAAATTGATTGACATGCTATTGGTAGCTTTGAGATTGGTATAGACACGTACAGGAGATAGTATTTATGGGTCAACAACTTCGTAGCGCCGTAATAGTTCTGGCTCTGTTGACTGTGTTTACCGGAGTAATTTACCCTTTGGTAGTGACCGGTATTGCTCAAGTCGCTTTCCATCACCAGGCTAACGGTAGTCTGATCGAGAAAGATGGCAAGTACCTCGGCTCTGAGTTGATAGGCCAGCCATTTGACAACCCTAGTTATTTTTGGGGTCGCCTCTCAGCAACCGAGCCGTTTCCATACAATGCCGCAGCCTCCTCAGGCTCAAACTACGGTCCACTGAACCCAGCCTTACTAGACGGAGTTCAAAAACGGATCGACGCATTGAAGGCTGCTGATCCAGGGAACAATCAGCCCATACCAGTAGATTTAGTAACTTACTCAGCCAGCGGACTTGACCCCCACATCAGTGTTGCAGCAACGCTCTACCAGGTTCCGCGTGTAGCTCGCCAGCGCGGTTTGAGCGAGACTCAAGTCCTGGCGTTGGTGAGCCGTTTCACTCAAGGTCGCCAATTTGGTATTTTGGGCGAGCCCAGGGTCAATGTCTTACTGCTTAATCAGGCGCTGGATGAAATGAAATAGATAGAATAGATTTAGCGCACAATAAAGTATAAGATTGATTTAGAGAGAAAATTC
This sequence comes from uncultured Chloroflexia bacterium, assembly GCA_963754385.1. Classification (GTDB taxonomy): domain Bacteria; phylum Chloroflexota; class Dehalococcoidia; order GIF9; family UBA5629; genus 9FT-COMBO-48-23. Next base: position 36,992 of record CAVWGE010000006.1, read on the forward strand.
AAATGCCTGAGAAGCGCCCTAGCCCCGATGAATTGTTAGCACGTATTGAAGCCGAGGAACAGCAGAAGAAACGAGGAAAACTAACCATCTTCCTCGGCTATGCCGCTGGGGTAGGCAAAACCTATGCTATGCTCGAGGCCGCTCAACGCCGGAAGAACGAGGTAGACCTGGTTGTCGCCTATGCGGAGACGCATGGACGAGCTGAGACGGAAGCATTGCTGAAAGGGCTCGAGATTATCCCACGCAAGCAGATAGAGTACCACGGCATTAAACTCTCGGAAATGGACATTGACGCCGTACTGGCACGCCGACCACAACTGGTGCTGGTAGACGAACTCGCCCACACAAATGCTCATGGCTCACGTCACCCTAAGCATTATCAGGATGTAGAGGAATTGTTGGAGGCTGGAATTGACGTTTATACCACGCTTAATATACAGCATGTAGAGAGTATGAGAAATACAGTGGCGCAAATCACTGGTGTCTGGGTTCGCGAAACCCTCCCCGACACAATAGTTGACAGGGCAACAGAGATTAAATTGGTTGACCTGCCTCCTGATGAGCTACTGGAACGCCTGAAGCAGGGCAAGGTCTATGTGACTGAGCAGATAGCGCACGCTATAGCAGATTTTTTCCGTAAAGGCAATCTTACGGCGCTGCGTGAGGTGACCATGCGGGTTGCTGCCGAACATGTGGATAAGCAAATGCAGGCCTATATGCAGACACATGCCATTCGCGGGCCTTGGCCGGCTGCTGAACAACTTCTGGTATGCATAGGTCCGGATTCTCTAGGCAACCGCTTAGTACGCAATGGTCGTATCTTGGCTTCACAATTGGATGCAGAATGGTTTGCCGTATACGTTGAGACACCGGATAGTATTCGGCTATCGCCGGCGCAGCAAGACAGATTAGCCGCTGCACTGCGACTGGCGGAGCGACTTGGCGCTAAGGTGCTGAAACTACAAGGACAGTCGGTAGCAACGACAGTGATAGAATATGTAAATGCGCACAATATTACTAAAGTAATCGTTGGTAGACCACGACATAGCCGATGGCTGCAATTGCTGCGCGGGTCAGTGGTAGACCGGCTTATTCGTCAAAGCGAGAATATTGATGTCTATGTCGTTAGCAGCAAGGCAGAGCCAATGAAGCAAGAGAGAATATCGACCACAAAGCCATCGCAGTGGTGGTGGGGCTATCTAAAGGGATTGGCGCTGGTCGTTGGAGCCACTTTAATTGGTGAACTGGTACGTCCCTTTTTCGCCCCAACCACTCTACTCATGCTTTATCTGCTCAGCGTTGTCATCTCGGCTGTTTACTTTGGATTTGGCCCATCTATTTTTGTCTCCATACTTGGCGTGCTGGCCTTCGATTTCTTTTTTATTCCTCCCATTCTCACATTTGCAGTAGAGGACGTGGAATACTTTTTCGTCTTTATCGCATTGCTTGCAGTCGGTGTGGTCATCAGCTATCTAGCAGTACGAGTTCGCAGACAGATTGAAGCAGGACGACGTCGCGAAGTCGAGACAGCTACCTTATATGCTCTCAGTCGAGACATAGCCATCAAGTCTGGGTTAGAGGCTATATTAAGTGTCATCATAAACCATGTGAAGCAGGCGTTTGGTGGAGACGTAGTCATATTTCTGCCTGACCCTCAAAATAAAGGCAACCTCAAGCCATATGCTCAGGAACTCAAATTCACCATTAATGAAAAAGATGCCGCAATAGCGATTTGGTCTTTTCAGCATCAGCAAGCCGCTGGGTATGGTACAGATACAATTCCTGATGCTAAAGCACTGTATCTGCCACTAAATGCTACAAGAGGAGCAATAGGAGTGATGGGAGTTTGGTTAGCTGGGACCACCAAACAACTGACCTCCGAACAGCTCAGGCTTTTGGAAGCCTTTGCTGATCTCGCAGCAATTGGGATTGAGCGTGCTCAATTTACTGAATCGACACGCGACGCATAATACCCAAGTTTGCAAGCCTTAGAGAAACCACATATCTATTGACACTACGGTTGGTTTGAGACAGCAATAAACACGAAGACATATTTCATTTATCGTCACATGGCAAATTGCACAATCCATCGTTTTGTACAGGAAATGGTGTCGCTCCGCCACGGGGATTCTTGTAATTTTCTCTCTGGGTCAATCGCTCCTGCGTTCGATTGCAACAAGACATGACTAAAGTTACATACTAAGTGCTGCCGTTGTTGTAAGATTACAACTTGTGGTACGTTTCAGGGTTTATGGTAATGGAAGTTTGTAGTATAGTAGTTTCAGAAGGGGACATCTTTCAGGATTGGAGGGACGATGATTAGAAGTAAGATATTACGGCTTTGCCTGCCGTTGCTAGCCTTGATTGCGGTAATAATTCCCCTTGCCTTCACGGCTTGTGCATCAACTACAGTCTCTGATAATCAAACAGCACCTGAAGCTGTACCCCAGGTTAACGCCCCGTCTTCAACCGAGCCATCGGCCAGCCTACTGGAGAGAATACCACGAATTACGATAGACGAATTGCTGCAGAAGATGGCGGACAATAGCAATATACTTATCGTTGACACTCGCCATGCCGACCAATATGAAGTGGACCATATTAAAGGTGCCATTTCCGTTCCTATGGATACGATACTTGCAGGGGGCTGGACGCCACCTGCTGATAAGGAGATTATTCTTTATTGCGGCTGACCGGACGAGAAGACGAGTGCCCGTGCGGCATTCGCGTTGATAGATAAAGGCTTCGGTAATGTGAAGGTGTTGAAGGGCGGATACAATGCCTGGAAGGCGGGCGGTCATCCCATGGAAACCGGCAGCCAGTAAGACTGCATGCACCAAAAGGGGGGTTGTTTATTATGATTGCGGTAGGAAGTAAAACGCCTGATTTTATATTGAAAGACCAGGACGGCAAACAGGTACAGCTATCGGAGCTTAAAGGCAAAAAGGTGCTGCTCTCGTTTCATCCGTTAGCCTGGACCAGAGTTTGTGCCGAGCAGATGAAATCACTGGAAGCGAACTATGAACGGTTCGAAAAGCTGAACACCATAGCGCTTGGCTTGAGCGTTGATGCCGTACCCACGAAAAAAGCCTGGGCTAAGGAGCTTGCCATCGAGAAGACCAGGCTGCTTTCCGACTTCTGGCCTCATGGCGAGGTGGCAAAGCTGTACGATATATTCAGGGAGAAGGATGGGTTTTCGGAGAGAGCCAACATTATAGTCGATGAGAACCTGAAGGTCATATTTGCCAAGACCTATCCCATCTCTCAGGTGCCGGATATCGAGGAAATAATAAAATTCCTGGCGGGTAAAAGTTGATACGGCGGGCGGGGGATTAGATAAAACGCTCGAAGCGCTCTTTCTTAGCCTTGCATATGGGGCACAGCTCAGGCGGGCCGTCTCTGGCGCATAAGTAACCGCATACCCGGCACCTCCATACAGGCAGAGGAAATGCCGACAGACCCTTCTGCACATTGCTTTCGGGTTTCTTTCTTACCCTGTCTTTTGGCCGCCGTTCAGGTATCGGCCCGATGCTTTTCTCACCTTTAACGACCGGCTGAGAAACATAAAGACTGCAGTAGCAGGTGTCGTATTCGCTCACGTCAGCATCTCTGTAGTCACAGGGGCATATAATGTCCAGGTCCTGCGCTTTGTCTCCGGAAGCCAGCCGGCAGGGACAAGCCATGTAACCGTACCTTTTTTCGTTTATCAGCAAGCCTTTTACCAGCTCTTTGGTGACTTCGATATCGGGGTTAAGAAAATAGCCGCTGCCTTCCCCCTCGGTTTTCAGCTTGTTATACCTGCTGTCGATTTCGCCCTGAGTTACCGGCGTCTGAGCGGTTGTCACTTTAAAAGCTCCCGTATTTTAGTTTCATCGAAGCCGACAACGCATTTGTCGTTTATTACCACGGTTGGGAATGTGCATGCCGGATTCCACCGCTTCACAGTCTCGATAGCACTATCTTTTTCCTTGCCTTCCAAAAGGTCGATATATTCGTAATTGTATTCCACGCCCAGGTCATCTAACAGTTGCCTTGTTTTCTTACACCATACGCACGTGCTCAGGGCATACAGCATCACTTGACCCGCATTTCTGCCCGGTACGTGTTCTACAACCATTACTGCCTCTCCTTCCGGTGGTTTAATCTGTAACTCTTCTCATTATACAACTAATCACTTTAGTGTGCCTTTGCCGATATTACCATAAGCGGGCAGGCTCTATTGACATTCGAGCACTGAATATTTTATTCTCCTTGCGAAAAGCAGGTCGGTTCGATGCAGACATATTGTGTGAAAAGCTGAATAAAAAGGAAATGAAAGGGGATGAAAATGATTATCGATATATACTCTCATCACATTTCGGCATTGGTTGGAAAACTGATAGAAAAAGGTAAATATTTCGGTAAAGGTAAGCAATATTACCGCCCTGTCCAAAACGCGGACCCCGAAGTTCGTCTGAGCCTTATGGAAAAGTATGGTATCGATGTACAAGCCCTCAGCCAAACAACGCCGGTACTGATGGGCTTCGGTCCCGAGAATGCGGCTGAAATATGCAGACTTTCAAACGACGACAATTATGCCCTTTGCAAGGCATACCCTGGCAGATTTGTGAACATCTGTATCTTTTCCCTTCTTGACATGGGCAGCGCCATGAAAGAGCTCGACCGTTCGATAAGTGAGCTCGACTGCCGTGGAGTAACCGTTTCATCGAATCAGAACGGCAAAGGGCTCGATTCCCCTGAGTATTTTCGGCTTTATGAGAAATTGGTAGAGCATGATTTGCCTCTTCTTATCCACCCCGCTCACTGGGAATCTTACCCGCTGGTCGATATGGATACAGCGTGGCGAATGATGCATGTGTTCGGATGGCCTTTCGATACCACTCAGGCTGTATGGAGACTTATTTTTGGCGGCGTGATTGACCGTTACCCTTCCTTGAAGGTAGTTATCCATCATATGGGAGCCATGATTCCTTATTTCGTGCGGAGAATCGAATCAGCCTATAATGGGCATCTGAGAGATAAGCTGCCGCGGCACATTTCTCAATACTGGGGCAATTTTTATGGCGATACAGCCGTAGATGGAGCAGTTGCCGCTTATCCCTGTGGTTATGCTTTTTTTGGGCCTGACCGTTTGATGTATGGCTCCGACTATCCGTTCGGCGCTGAGGCGGGTGAGGCTTATATCAGAGATAATCTGGTCGGCGTCAAGGCTATGGATATACCACCTCAGGACATGGAGAAAGTACTCGGGGGGAATGCCAAGAAATTACTGAAGCTCTAGCGAATCTTTGTCTGAGGTTCATTTTGGCTGTCACATCAACCACCGAAAATAGGTGGTAGAAGAACCACCGTATCCCCATCCTTTAGGGGTGCCTCCATGCCACCTAAAAAAGTGTGCCGTTGACCGTTTATCAGGATTTGCAGATGCCGGATGTCGCTTACCTCACGGCGAAAGGCATCGCCATATTCCTCACCCAGATGCTTAATCAAATCAACGAGCCTGGCGCCATCGCTCATGACAAAAGTCGTCTGGCGAACGGCAGCTAGCTCCCTAAGCTCGCCGAAAAAGAGTACTTCAACATTCACTGTTTCTGTTTACCTATGGTAAAGCCAAGTCCCAGCTCGTTTAGCTTCGTCTTGGTGGGAATACCGGTCTTGACATCCCATCCACGTACCTGATAATAGTCTGTCAGCAGGGGTTCAGCTTCGAAGACCTGGCCCGCTGATGGTCCGGCAGGCATTGGTTCCTCGGTGAGCCGCTTGGGGAAAACATCGTCTTTAATACCAAACCCCTCTCGCACATTAAACATCCGTTCCAGGTTGAATATCCTCTCTCCCACCTGCCACAGGTAGGCTGTGTCTGCGAAATCGGCAACTCCGGTCGCTGCCGAGAGGAGCCTGCCGTACACCTCCTCACTAAGCATGCCCATTGATGGCGCAAAGCTGCATAGAATGCCTGTTTCGAAGAGTGCAGTTAAGTCCTGATTCCACTTGGTTAATTCGCCCTTTCCCTCTACGGCAAAACGGTCGACCTCCCTGGGGAAAGGGGCACCGAATATTTCTTGAGGAGCATAACCTGTATTGTGGTCCGCCCCGATGTTTGACGTCATCAGGTTGAGGCCGTGGGACTTGGCGCCACGGGGGTCATAGGCAGGCAGTTCCAGCCCTTTTACTTGTATCGCATATTGCTCGGCACCATGGCCGATGCGGCGGGCTGCCTCGCGGGTGCCCTCAGCCAGTATATCGCCCAGGCCCTGCCGATAGGCAATCTGTCTGATTAGCTGCATAACCGGCTCATTATTACCGTAAGTAAGCTCCAGACCGCCGGTGTCCTTCTTGGTAATGAGGCCTCGCTCATACAGTTCATAGGCAAAGCCGATGGCGCTGCCGGTGGAGATGGTATCCAGTCCCAGGTCGTCGCACAGCTTATCGGCAGCGATGGTCAAGCCGATATCGGCCAGCGCCACAGACCCGGTAAAAGCCCAGATAGTCTCGTACTCCGGTCCTTCAGACCATGCTCCAGCATAGTTACCTGTCCCCATCTTGGTGATGCTCCCGCAATGAAGCATGCAGCTGTAACACCTTGTCTTGCGCACGCGCAACTTATTGTATTCGGTGCGCTCTAGCTGTTCCCAGTTTGGTAATACGCCCTCCCGGAAGTTCTTGGTGGGGAAAATGCCTATGACGTTGGTAAACTCGGAATTCTGTGTTCCCGATTCGGAAAAGGTTGCGAACTCGCGATTAGTCCGGTAACCCTTTATTTGCTCTTTTACCGCGGCGGCAAAGGCATCTCGGTCGGCTAGCTCGAGCCGTTGGTTGCCCCGGGTGGCGATGGCCTTGAGGTTTTTACTACCCATAACGGCGCCGCCACCACCCCGGCCGCAGGCGCGTCGGTCGCTGAATATGCCGGCATATTTCACCCCCCGCTCGCCGGCCGGACCAATACAAGCGACCCGGATATTCGGGTCACTCAGTTCTTCGCGAATCAGGGTGTGAGTGTCGTCACAATCAAGCCCCCAAAGGTACCTGGCATCTCGCAGTTCATACTGCCCGTCATGAACCCAGAGAAAGACCGGCGTGTCAGCGATTCCCTTGACGATGATGGCATCAAAGCCAGCGAACTTCATTTCTGACGCCAGGTGACCACCGCTGCTGGACTTAAAGTAAGTCCCGGTAAGAGGTGACTTGAAAAAAACCTTGTAGCGGCCGAAGGACTGAGCGTTTGTTCCGGCGAGAGGTCCGGAGACGAATATCAGCTCGCTGTCTTCACCCAGAGGGTCAGTACCCGGTTTTAGCTCATCATACAGGAGTTTGACACCAAAGCCGCGCCCGCCAACAAAGCTATGGATAAGCTCCTTACTTAGTGATTCCTCAGAGAAGGTGCGCTTTGTCAAATCCACTCTTAGAATGCGATTTTGATAGCCTGCCATGCTTTATTCCTCCTATCTAACATAGAAAGATATATCTGATGGTATCAAGAAATCTTGATGTTTTTCAAATGATATTTGCTATGTCGCTGATATTTATTTCCAGCATCTTAACACTTGCCAGGATACGGTCAGCGTTTCTGTCTACGGCTTGAATATCGCCCGAGATGCGCTTTAGTTCGGTTGCCGCTTTTTTAATAGCTTGAATCTTTTCTGCCATTCCTTTTATATCGTATTCTTGTCCCATCCTACTACTCCTTGTGTCGCAGGTCCTTAAACCTCTTGCTCTTAACATCATATCTGGGTAAGGTATTATATTCATGAAACTCCAGGTTATACCCTAAATTCGTCTTCAGCCTGAGCTGGTCAGTCAATTTAGTTTTAACTAAATCGGTTTTGCTCTCTTGCCCCGGGAGCAGCTCTACTTTTAGCGTGATATCGTCTATGTCGCCTTTCTTGGCTACCAGCACTTCATATTCATCGCCGAGCTCCGGGATGCTTCTGACCACTTCCTCGATGGAAGTAGGAGCCAGCAGGACCCCCTTCACCTTAGTAATGTCATCGGCCCGGCCGATAACTCCTCCCTTAATCAGCCTGAAGGTGCGCCCGCACTGGCATTTATCAGGGCTCCATTCAATAATATCCTTAGAATCGAACCTGATGCATGGTTGAGCTATGCGGTCGAAGGCAGTGATGACCATTTTACCCTTTCTGCCGGGCTCGGTAATAAGCTCACCGGTATCGGTGTCTTCTATCTCAACCAGGAACAAAGCATCGTTAACATGTAGACCGGACTGGTAGGTACATTCGAAGCTCCAGGCACCTATCTCGGTAGCGCCTACATGGTCATAGACCTTGGCTCCCCAAGCCTCCTCCATTCTTTTCTTAGTTGCCGGAATGCTACCTCCGGGTTCACCGGCAACGGTTATTTTCTTTATGTGCAAATCCTTAGCCGGGTCTATGCCAAGCTTCCTTCTGGCAACATCAGCCATGCCCAGCACATAGGTTGGGGTCGCCATCAGGGCAGTGGCTCTGAGTTCCTGCATCTTGAGTATGCGTGCCTCGGTGTTTAACACGCCGCCGGGGATTACCTCGCAGCCTATTTTTTCCAGGGCATAGTGGGCTTGCCAGAAAGCAATGGCGGTGCTGTAACCAAAGGGTAGAAAGACGCGGTCACGGCTGCGGTAGCCTTGGGCATATAATATATAAGCCCAGGATTCAGCGCACCACTCCCAGTCCTGCCAGGTATCGGCCTGAAATACCGGCTGCCCCGTTGTGCCGGTGGTCTGGTGATATTCGGTGACTTGCTCCAGAGGTACACATAAAATATCGCCATAGGGGTATGGCTCTTTCCCTTGAATAGCCCTCAACATGGATTTCTCTACCTTGGGCACCTTTCTTATATCCTCGAATGTTCTGATGTCGCCGGGCTCTATGCCGGCATCACTGTATAGCTTGTAATAAAATTTAGAGTGCTCGTATGCCCATTTGAATATGTTGTGAAATTTTTTGAACTGTAATTTTTGAATCTGTTCACGAGGCAAAGTTTCTA